>CAZELM010000053.1:0-4339 GCA_964512995.1 uncultured bacterium | reverse complement strand
AGATGTGATTGACAGAGTGTCAGAGATGATTTACGGAGTGTCGGAGGTGATTGACGCCCGTGTCAGATGTGATTGACAGAGTGTCAGAGATGATTTACGGAGTGTCGGAGGTGATTGACGCCCGTGTCAGATGTGATTGTCAGAGCGTCAGAGATGATTTACGGGGTGTCGGAGGTGATTGACGCCTGTGTCAGATGTGATTGTCAGAGCGTCAGAGATGATTTACGGGGTGTCGGAGGTGATTGACACCCGTGTCAGATGTGATTGTCAGAGTGTCAGAGATGATCTACGGGGTGTTGGAGGTGATTGATGCCAGTGTCAGATAAGGGAATAAAACAGTATCAGCAGGCGTTCAGACGGTGTTGTCACTATTTCATGTGTTCAAAAAAAACGGAAACGATGTTGTCTGGGCTGGATGGTGACGCAAATTCACCGGCACAGAACGAGAGCATTGGACATGTCTCCCTCACCTCGAAACGTGATTTAAAGAAAGCAGATTGGATTGAATTCGATCGAATCCTTCATCCATAGCGGTTTGCTTAGGTATCAGCCTGTGATCGGAATGATCGGGACGCTGGTTTACCTGTTGTTATCGATCCTGTTTCTGGTGAGAGTCCTTCGGTACCATCGTTGGATCACTCGTTCGTCGAGTGCTAAAAAGACGGGATGGTGGGCTTGGATACCGGGCATTTTGTTGGTCAGTCTGTTGATCGGTCAGGCGAGATGGCAGTTGTTCGGCTTTTTCAATGAGGGATTCCTGCGGGTTCAACGCGGATTTGATGCAAGAGATGATATCATCGGATATCGTTTTTATCGGGGCAGCATATTGGATGCCCGACATCTGCCGCTGGCGTGCGAGGAAGATAGCGATAATCGGCGGATCCGGAAATATCCATCCGGCTCTGCCTCGGTCCATCTGACCGGATATCATCACCCGGTGTACGGATCAACAGGAATGGAATTGGTACTGGATGCTCCTCTCATGGGACGTGCGATAACCACTCCGGCAGATTTTTTTCGATTGCTGGCGAATGGTTTTGTGCATCGGAATCTCTATGGCAATCCCGTTGTGTTGACGGTTTATAAAGAACTTCAGGAAGCCGCATCGGACGCGTTGAGCGGCAGATCCGGAGCGGTTGTTGTATTGAACCCTCAAAATGGCTCGATGCTGGCCATGGTATCGTCTCCTGGATTTGATCCGGATACTCTGAATGAGCAGATGTTTCACCAGTTGCGAAATCGGGAGGATTCACCGTTTCTCAACCGTGCGATGCAGGGGTTGTATCCACCGGGTTCAACGTTTAAAACACTGATCGGATTGTCAGCTTTGGAAAAAAAGATTCAGCCGGCATATACCTGCACAGTACAAGGATTCGATTGTGGACCGTATGATCGTCCGGTCCGGGATTATCAATATTATGTGATGAAGAACCAGGAGAGGCAGTTCAAAGGGCATGGTGATATAGACCTGAACACCGCTATGGTCAAATCCTGTAATGGCTATTTTGCTCATCTGGGCGTTGCGTTGGGAAGTGATACCGTGTGGGAGATTGCTCATCGCATGGGGATGGATGAACCCATAACGCCGGTCGGGCCAGGATTGACCGCTATGGCTGGTGTGCTGCCTCGAGTGCCGCTTCCCAAAGCTCGATTGGCTCGTTTTGGGATCGGGCAGGACGAGTTACTCGTGACGCCATTCCACCTGGCACTGATCGCCGGAGCATTGGGTAATGATGGCATCATGTATCGACCTCGATTTGTTACTGGAACCAAACCGGATCGATGGAAACAGATCACATCCGCTCGGATTTGTACTCAGATCGCTCGGAGCATGATCCGGGTGGTAGAGGAGGGAACCGGCAGGGATGCCCGGGTATCCGGTGTTGTGATTGGTGGTAAGACGGGAACTTCAGAGAATGCTGCATCCGAAAGTCATGCACTTTTTATCGGATTTGCGCCTTGGCCGATGCCGACAGTGGCATTGGCGGTCGTTGTGGAACAGGGAGGTTCGGGTGGAACGGTGGCAGCTCCGATCGCTGCCCGGATATTTCAAACCGCTCGCGATATGGATTTATTGAAGGAGGAGGCGGCAGATGGCACACAAGAAACCATCCCCCATCACTCCCCCTGAGACATCCTCGTATTTCATATTTCGATCATTGGAATTGCGGCTGATGATATGGGTCACCCTGTTGATGGTCTGGATTTTCGGATTGAGCGCAATGAGTCGATTTGGTCAGGGAACTTTTTCGGTTTCTGACCTGATGCTTCCGGTGATCTGGTTCGGAGCGATGATTCTGGCTCATGGCATATTGGTCCTTATCGGATCCGGGGCGGATGAATCGATTCTGCCCATCGTGTCCTTCCTGACAAGCGTGGGGATGGCATTTCAATATCGTCTGGGCAGCATTTCCGGAATGAAGTGGGGAGATGTCTCAGTCTGGATCTATGCAGCAGTTCCATTGATCATCGCGCTGACAGATACGACTTTTCGTAATGGCCGATTGAACCGATTGGAGGATCTGAAATGGATTTGGCTTCTGGGAACGATCCTGGTTCCGCTATGGGTGATGCTGATGGGGGTTGATTATCGGGGAGCTCGGTTCGGGCCGGGTAAAACAACGCCAACCGAATGTGTCAAACCGATGTTTGTGCTGCTGTGGAGTGCATGTCTGGCTGGAAGCGGGATTCGACCCGCTCCGGAGAAATCGAAAAAGAAACGTGGGAGGTTGAATAACCTTGGGATGATGGTCATGTTTTGGATGATACCGCAGGTGATATTCGGAAAACTGCATGATTTCGGGATGATTGGAGCGACCGGTCTGCTCCTGATCGTTCTGATCGCGATGGGGACGGGTCGGCTGATTTACCTGTTGGGAGGGATTATTGGGGCGAGTGTGTTGGGTGTCGTGATGAGAACCTGGCTGCCGATCGGGATCGCACGATTTGAAGCATGGCTGGCTCCGTTCGAACATCCGGATACCACCGGATTTCAGATCATTCAATCACTGTTTGCTTTGTTCAATGGCGCGTTTGCGGGACGAGGAATTGGAGGCGGGTTTCCGGAGAAGATACCGATGCAGACCTCCGATTTTGTCTACTCTGCGCTGGCTGAGGAAATGGGTTTGGCGGGGAGTTTCCTGGTGGTGGTCTGCATCATGGAACTGGCTCGGAAAGGATATTTTTATGCCATTGAAGCGGGCATGCCATTTGAATCGTGGGTGGCTGCTGGATGTGGAACGGTCATCTGGATTCAGGTGCTGCTACATGTGGGCGGAGTGACCAATGTGATCCCGATGACGGGTGTACCCATGCCGTTCATCAGTCTGGGAGGCTCTGCCATGATCTCGTTCAGTATCATGATTGGTATGATCATGGCGGTATCTGATAAAGACTGAATCTGA
Organism: uncultured bacterium; assembly: GCA_964512995.1. Lineage (GTDB taxonomy): Bacteria > CSSED10-310 > CSSED10-310 > CSSED10-310 > CSSED10-310 > CAZELM01. The sequence goes on along the minus strand of CAZELM010000053.1, from coordinate 935 downwards.
TGTGATATGATATTTACGTGTGACATAAAACGCTGTATTTTAATAGATAGGTTCTGCGTTAAAAAAAAAATGATCGATCATTCGAAACAAGGAGTGTTCAATATGAAGACAACTGGGTTTATATGGTTATCTGTTTTGGTTTTCGTGGGAGTTGGAATCGCGGCCATTCCGGATCAGATCAATTATCAGGGGCATCTGACGGATGATCTGGGCAATCCGGTGAACGGGAATTTTTCATTTGTATTCCGGGTATATGATGCGGTACTGGGGGGGAGCATGGTATGGACGGAAACCCAGAGTGTCACCGTTGCCGATGGACTGTTCCAGGTTAAACTGGGAGCAGTCAATCCGCTGAATATTCCGTTCGATACGTCGTTATGGCTGGATATGACGATCGATGGGGAGCTGATGACACCGCGTCAGATGCTGACCAGTATCGGCCAGGCCTATCAGGCTCGGGATGTCCTGGGAGAAGATATCCATCCCCGGAGTGTCGGGATTGATGGATTTGGCGAAGTGATCAATGCGGCCGGGGAATGGGTTGGATTGCCCAGCGGCCTGGTGGGACCAACCGGTCCGGCGGGTCCAGCGGGTCCGGCCGGAGAGCGTGGCCCGACTGGGCCGCAGGGTCTGACCGGCCCGACGGGACCGCAAGGTGACGCGGGAGCGCAGGGCGAGCGCGGATTAGCGGGTCCGACGGGAGCGCAGGGAGCCGTTGGTCCGGCGGGTCCAGTGGGGCCGGCCGGGGAGCGTGGCCCGACTGGGCCGCAGGGTCTGACCGGCCCGACGGGACCGCAAGGTGACGCGGGAGCGCAGGGCGAGCGCGGATTAGCGGGTCCGACGGGAGCGCAGGGAGCCGTTGGTCCGGCGGGTCCAGTGGGGCCGGCCGGGGAGCGTGGCCCGACCGGGCCGCAGGGCTTGACCGGCCCGACGGG
>CAZELM010000052.1:0-28470 GCA_964512995.1 uncultured bacterium | reverse complement strand
TTTCGGGTTTCGGCACTTTTTATTCAACTATTATTTATTTTGTCCGAACCATTGACAAAAGGGAGCGATCTGGAATTACGATTATGCGATCACATGGAACAACCGACAGCCACAAGATGTGAGCGGCTATCGTCCCCAGATACGCGGCCGGAAATATTACTGGCATCAAAACATTCCGCAAGCACCCGCCGCCACTGGGACTCCATCCAAACGAAATATCGCCATCCGGCCGCTTAAAAAAGGAAACACGTTCACGTTCAAGGTGTTTTTCAACGATCTTACCGATGAGGAGTTACAGAAACTGATCTGGGTACTGGAAATCGGCGGTTCGAAAAACCATGCCCATAAACTCGGAATGGGAAAACCGGTCGGACTGGGAAGTGTCCGGATAACAGTGGAAAACGTTCACATTCGGGAAATCCATCTCTCAGATACAACCATTGTCTATGCGACACCCATTGACAACAGCACGCGCGATGCAGCTCGAGACACTAATTTCGTCCAGAAGATTGGATTTTCTGATGATATCGTGAACCAGTTCCGGAAAATGACCGATTTTACGAATGCTCCAACAAAAATCTCCTATCCGGGCAATGAAGGTTCCAATGCGATTTACGAGTGGTTCGGAGCGAATAAAACCATTGCACCGGGGACAGGAACCGCTCCCGTGATTGCCCAACCGCTTCCCGATATCAATAGTCCGGATCAGCGCTTAAGAAAATACAGGAGAATCAATTAACTCCAAATAAGTGTCCTCGTGAAACATGAAGTCAGGACATTTTTCTGTTACTGTTAAACCATCCGCTCTGATGTGAAGATCATTTCGATCAACACGTCAGAGTGGGCGTTTCGTCATTCCTTATCAAGTCAAACAAGTCCGGGCCGTTATTCTTAAATACAAGCTCGGTGGAGAGAAGTAATGGACAGATATGAGTTAATTATTTATTGGAGCGATGAAGACCATGCGTATGTAACAGAAGTGCCTGAACTGCCAGGGTGTTCTGCGCATGGTGACACGTATGAATCAGCATTATCCAATGCAAAGCAGGCAATTTCTCTCTGGATTGAAACTGCAAAAGAATTCAATGATCCAATCCCTGTGCCCAAAGGCCGCCGCCTTGCCTACGCTTAGTGTCCAGTAAAAAAACCGAACCAAACATCGCTTCTTTCGCAACGAAAGAATTACCATACCGTGGCATCGGGGCGGGTATCCGCCGCGCTTTGGCCGCCATACCCGACCTGATCCTGGAATCCGATGACGAACTGAAGGCGTTTATCGCGCAACTCCCCAGACACCTTGATAAAAATGATTGATTCCACCATGAACATGCTCCACACTATTATTCTTGTCCGGGAGGTTTTCAATTGAATACCATCACCCACCACGATTTCGCCCAGTTCCTTCTGCAAGTGTGTCTGATGCTGGTCGCAGCTCTGTTGGGTGGCCATCTCATGCGACGGCTCAACCAACCCACGGTGCTCGGTGAGTTGATTGTCGGGATTATCCTCGGCCCGACCATTTTCGGAACGCTCTTCCCTGCCGCCCATTCTTACCTTTTTCCCGATCGGAATACCCTGTTTTTCGCCCGGGATATCATTATCCGGATCGGTATGCTGTTTTTCATGTTCATCGCCGGCCTCGAAGTCAACCTCAATCAACTTCGTCAAAAGGGAAGGATGATCAGCATGACCAGTTTCATGGGAATCCTCGTTCCCTTTGGATTCGGCTTTATTTCGGTTCTGGCGTTCCCCTCCCTGTGGAACTCCGATGCCCATGATAATCGCGTTGTTCTGGCTTTGTTCATGGGAACCGCATTGTCGATTTCCGCTCTGCCCGTGATTGCTCGAATCCTGATCGACCTGAATCTCATTCAGACCGATCTGGGTCTGGTGATCATGACCGCGGCCACGTTGAACGATCTGTTCGGCTGGTCGATCTTTGCCATTTTGCTCAGCTCAGTAGCCACCGGTATCTCCATGATGAACATTTTGAAAACCCTGGCAATCGTTGCCGGATTTTCAATTTTTGTCATCCTTCTTGGGAGATGGCCGGGTCGGTCTGTTCTGCGATGCACCCAATCCGCTCTGGCGTGGCCAAACGGATTTATTGGCGTGATCACCATCGGCATTCTGGCGACCGCCTCGACTGCGGAGTATATCGGTCTTCATGCCATTTTCGGAGCATTTCTGCTGGGAATCGCACTTCGCAGCAGTCTTGAAGATGACGGATGCCATCATCCCAAGGAAATCATCTCACAGTTCGCTGTCAGTTTTTTTGCTCCACTCTACTTTGTATCCATCGGACTGACCATCAATTACACCGCCCATTTCAATCTGCTCCTGACTGTGATGGTCCTTCTGATCGCTTGTGCAGGGAAAATCGCCGGAGCCAGCCTGGGCGCATGGCTGGGAGGAATGACATCCAGGCATGCATGGGCAGTTGGATTTGGAATGAACGCCCGGGGCGCTATTGAAATCATCATGGCATCCATTGCATTGGAATCCCATCTGATCGATGAGTCCATTTTTGTCAGTCTTGTGATTATGGCTCTGGTCACTTCCATGATCAGTGGTCCCATGTTACGGGTTCTGACGCGTAATGATTGCGAAAAGGGATCACTCGTCGTCCCTTGATCCGCCATCGTGAACTCCCGTATCATGGATCGATGATGATTCGATGTCCATTGAAACACGTGACATATTTCAGGTCGAAACGCCTCCAGATCATCTCCGCCTGTTTTTTTCTTCTGTTTCTGGGGAGTTGGCTGGGTATTCGCAGTTCTCTGGATTCACCGGAACCCACGCGACTGATTCTGGACCGGTCGGGTCAGTTTCTCGGGGAAGTGCCGGATCCATCTTCGGTGGAGGTGGGATACTGGCCATTGGATTCCATCCCGCCCCGGATCGCGGCCGCCATCCTGGGAATCGAAGACCGCCGGTTTTACCATCATCCGGGAGTTGATCTCCTGGCCGTTCTGCGTGCGATTCAGCAGAACATCACATCCAGAACCCGCATCTCCGGAGCTTCCACCATTGCGATGCAGACCGCCCGTCTTCAGCAGCCTGCCCATCGCGGCTATTTCAACAAGATTCGCGAATCCGTCATTGCTCTGACCATGACCATGCGGCATGGCCGCGAAGCGGTGCTTCGGCATTTCCTCCGGATCGCTCCATACGGTAACGGTATCCGGGGGATCGCGTATGCGGCGCGGCGTTATTTCAATAAACCGGTCGAGGATCTCTCCTGGGCGGAGATTGCCTTTTTGTCCGCCATCCCGCAGGCTCCGGCACGGATGAATCCCTATACTCCCATCGGAAAGATGCGCGCCATTGCGCGGGGATTGCGGATTCTTGACATTCTGCATCAGCAGAATCATCTGAATGACGCCGAATATGAGCTGGCCCGGAATCAGATCCGGACCATTGAGATACCGGAACGGAGTCGGCGGCCCGTTGTCGCGCTTCATGCCATCCTGAAGCTTCAGGATGATCTGAAACGGCCTGAGATCCGTCGCGGATTGGGCTCCCGAACGATCATCCGCAGCACGCTGGATCTGAATCTCCAAAAGGAAATCGAATCCATGACCGATGCGTTCATTCAGAAATGGGAGTATCGGGGAGCGCGGAATGCGGCGGTGATCGTAACCGAAACCGGCTCCAATGATGTGCTTGCCTGGGTCGGATCAACCGGATATTTTGATGCCGCGCGGAATGGTTCCATAGATTACAACCAGATTTCACGATCCAGCGGCAGTACATTGAAACCATTTATCTATGCATTGGGATTGGATCGGGGAGTGATCCGGCCGGATACCATTCTGGATGACATATATCGGGGAGCGGGTGACATTTCCAATGCCGACGATGCATTTCTGGGACCCTTGCTGCCTCGGGTAGCGCTGGCTAACTCCCGGAATGTCCCCGCTGCGGAACTGCTCAACCGGATTGGATTGGATGAGGGATATGATTTTCTGAAGGAGTTGGGGCTGCACTCCCAGCCGCTGCCGGCTCAGTATTATGGATTGGGTCTCGCGATCGGGGGATTGCCGGTGTCGCTGGAGCATCTGGTGAGAGCGTATACGGCTCTGTCGGGGGATGGCAGACTGAGCGATCTCCACTGGTATATTGATCTGCCGGCTGCACCGCCCCGTCGCATATTCAAACCGGAAATCGCTCGTCTGATCACCTTGTTTTTGTCGGATCCAATGGCTCGTCTGCCCACGTTTCCCCGGATGGGTGCTTTGGAGTATTCATTTCCGGTCGCCGTGAAGACAGGCACCTCATCCAATTACAGGAACGCCTGGACAGTGGCATACTCCAAGCAGTATCTGACTGGTGTCTGGGTGGGGAATCCGGATTTTCGGCCGATGAATCATCTGAGCGGATATGTGTCGGCTGCGCGGCTGGCTCAGGAAATCATGAATCACCTCCATCCGGATCAGATTGACGGTCTGGAATCACTGGGGTTTCCTCCTCCGGAGCATTATATGCCTGTTCGGATCTGCGGGTTGACGGGGAAACGATCCGGTCCGGAAACACAGTGGGAATTTGTGGAATGGTTCCCGCCGGGGCAGGCTCCCCAAGAATATTCCGATGCATACATTCTGAAAGCGGTGGATACCCGGACCGGAAAACCCGCTTCGCCGGATACGCCTGTGGAGTATACCGATATCCGATCGTTTTTAAATCTGGCTCCCCGATATACAACATGGCTGATGACGGATCCGATTCACAATCATGCGCCGAGATCCGAAACGATGACGGGCAGCATGTCATGGGATAGGTTCCATTCTGACCGTCGAGGGGATAACGGCGATTTCACGAAAAAGGTACAAGGTCATTCCAGGGAGGCGTTTCGCATGACCATTACGTCGCCGCAGGATATGAGTGAGATGATCCGGGATCCGGAAACGCCGGAGGAGATGAATAGTATTTCGCTTCGGGCGGAAGTCGATCCGCCGTCCGAACAGGTGGTGTGGATGGTTGATGGGAAACCGTGGAAAGTGGTCGACTATCCATATACGACGCGTTGGGTTCTGACATCCGGAGAGCATACATTTCAGATTCGATTGCCATTCGTCGATCAGATCTCTCCGGAGATCAGAATCCGGGTGTTGTGATTTTTGTTCGATGTGAACGGCACGAGGTATGTAACCGGATTCACGATATTATCCGTGCAGATTGTGTCAAACATAACTATAATCGGGAATTGGAGATGGTTGGTACAAGGAGGTGCGGGATGCTCCAAAAGTTTACATTTGTGCTGCTGGTGAGTCTGTTTGTTTGTTTCGCTGGATGCCAGGAAAGCGAGAACGCCATTGATAAAAACAATGATATCATCATCCGAAACGCAGCGGAAACAACACTTTATATATTGATTGACGGATCAAAACGGGGACCGATCAAGAACGATGATATCGCCCGGACGATGTGGGATGGAATTCCCGATGGATTCCATGATCTGTACGCCTATGACGATCCAGAATACACGCATTTACACTGTGAAGCACAATCCACGTATCTCAAACTTGGGCGTGATTTCCGGTGGTACCTGGAAAAAGAGCATCGATATTCGGGAGATCTGTCCGGGGAATGTATTCCGTGATGCTGAAAAGAAAGCCTCACACGAAGCCACGAAGTCCACTCAAGAAAACAGTGTAGACGCACACAATAAACATCCTGCCTCTATGTCCTTCTCCCCCCCGGAGAAGGATTGAGGATGAGGATGGATTTGGGAATACGTTGATGAATCCATTCAGGTGTCCCCTCGTCCCACCGGTTATGATCAACTTGATTGCTGACTGATCCGGTACGACTGGGTTATCGGCTGGTGAGCTGACGATAGGCATCGATGACATCCCGGACACCGATATTTTCCATGCACGTGCAGGTTTCTGGTCTGGGAGCGGTTACGATGGCATCAGAACAAGACATACAGGAAGCCGCAGGATTGAGAACTCGTGTTCGGATGCCAATATATCCCGGTAATTTTTCATTGGAGTTTGCCTTCAGAATCACAGAAGGCGCACCGACTGCGGCCATGATCTGAGAAATGCCGGAGTTGAGTCCGAGGTAGATGTCTGTTTTTTGTGCCAGGGCGGCGACTTCTCCAAACGTAGGAAAGTTCCATATTTGGACAAATTCCGATGGCAATCCTTGAGAAATAACATCAATTAAACCACGTTCCTGAGGGCCTCCGAGCAACAACACCTGGAAGTCGTCATGGAGCAATTCGTGGATCAGCGATCGAAAGTGTCTCTCGGGCCAGCGATGTGGAGTCTGGACTCCTCCAGGATAAACGACAGCAAAAGGTTTTGAAGCGATCAGGCCATTTAAAATCGCTTGTGTTGTTGCAACATCCGCTGGCAGTGGTACAATCCTGGGCGGTCTGTAGGACGCTTTGATATTGAACGCAGAAAGAATTTCTGAATACGTTGGGTTGTCTGCTGGAGGGTGAATTTGATCGAGGTCATGGGTAAGGAAAAAACCTCCGCCATGGGATCCATAACCAATCCTTATTGGTGCTCGGATGAGAAAAGCCATCAGATTAAGCCAGAAATCAGGCCTGAAGCAAATGACAGCCATGTAATTTTTTTTTCGAAGCTCCCACGCGAGTGAAATGATCGATTGCTCCGATGGAGCTTCCATCGAACCGAGATCGGAATGAATCCACGGTGCATTATAGATGATCAGATGCTTTATTGCCGGATGGGCTTCGAGTATGGAACGGCTCCATTCTCCCGTAAGGATATCAAGATGGGCCTGCTTGAAGTTGCTTTTCAGTAATTCGATGGTTGGGAGTGATCGAACGACTTCCGCAATGTCATCCATACAGATCAGAAGAACGGTCTGGAGAGACGATGCGTGTAATGGAGGAGAACGAGTGAACAGTGTGAGGAGTGCTCCCAACCGGTCGATCATTTTTATCCGCATGGACAATTGGGGCAATGCCTCGTCAGTCATGCCTATAGCTGCTCTCTCCCGAAAAAGAGGGATTGAGGTGGTTTTTTTCTCCGTCATCGACATTCTGATTCAGCAATATTTCCCAATCGAGATCGAATGTTTCGTGTGTGAGTTGGTGCGATGTAGTCTTGCGAATGACTACAATTGTGAGTTATGATACAATAGACAATAGGGAAGAGACAAAGATTTTATGAAAAAATTATTCAGAATATTGAACCTTTTGATTCTGTTATTCGCATGGCCGGTGATGGCCGACGATCTTCAACTGTCGATTCTGTCTATTCCAGATGGTGCTGACGTTTACATGGATGACCATCTGGCGGGAGTTACACCGATCACGGTGCAGGTGAAACCCGGGAGCACGATTCATCTGTTGATAAAAAAGAGTGGTTACCTGGCGTTGGATCTGGATTATACGGTGAAGAAGAGCGAAAAGTTTGTGTTGGATCTCGGCAAAGGAATCCGTCTCGAGGAAAGTGACTATATCACTTATAAAGAACAGTCACCGAAATCGGCAGGATCTCATTCATCCTCCGGATCGACCGGAACTGAGGGAACCGAGGATGACGCTTCATCTCGTTCTGGCAAGGGGAGTGAATCCGGCATTCCTAATCCGACGATCAAAGAAATTCCAGTTCCACCGGACGCATTATTTTCAATGAATTCATACAATGTGTCATTCAAGATGAAAGTCAATAACCGCGGAGAAATAATATCATGCCTTCCGACGCTGGATCGTATCCCGGCGGCGGTGGATCAGATTGTTCAGGAATGGGTTCAGCAGTGGCAACTGGAGCCTGCCCGCGTCAATGGATTTCCGTTATCTGTAGATGTCCAGTTCACCGTGACATTAGATCCCGCTTCAAATACATTGGAAATACCAGAATGGCAGTACCAATTCTCCAGACCACATTCCATTGCTCGATCGACCGAACCGAAACCCCAGACCAGTAGCACTCCATCCCCCACCCCTTTGCCGACTATTCCGAAAAAAACATCTGATCAACAACCCACCGCAGCAGTCCATACTCCCAAACAGACCGACACGCCGACAAAGCAAGCTGATTCAGACGAATCAACAGCGTCGCAGAAACCATCTCCCATGTCAGCAAATCCGGATTATCTGGATGTATCGAAATTGCAGAAACATCCGGAAATTTTACAGCCTCCCAAATTTGGAGCCATTCCGCTGGATATCCAAAATTTGAATATTAAAAGGGAAGCCGGTTACCGCATCTTGATCGGAGTTGACGGAAAAGTGAAAGAAGCTGAAATCGTTCGAAGTTCCGGGAATGACGCACTCGATCATTGGATACTCCCCAATTTGATTTCGACGGAATGGATTCCCGGCACAATCGATGATAAACCTGTGGCCTGCTGGAAAGAGCTGACTTTGTCGATCAATACGCGAGCGTGTAAGTTTGATGTGACGAATTTATTTTCAGAAAAATAATGCAATTAGCGGGGAGAGATGGCCAGGATTGCGGGGAGTGGTATTTGCAGGAGAGGATAATACATTTCGTTATTGGTGAATGAAAAAGCGATCTGAGCCTGAGAACCTCCGTCCAGGGACATCGCTTGTTTCAAGTCCAGGCGTGATTGCAGCAGCATCGTGGCATAATCCCAGAGTGTATATTCGCCTTTGCTGACGAAGAGCAGGATATTTCCGGAATAGTCCTCTGCAATGATCGATCGCCGGGCTTGATTGGGTGTCCGATTCACCCGGATTTCGTGTTTGATATCGAAAAGCATCAATGACTGAATCGCTTCGGAGTAGCGAAATGTTACGAGCGAAGTGGGCGAGTCGTTCAGGTCGATGATCTGAGCATACGGGAGACCTTTATCCAACGGTTCGCTGGCAAACAGCCCCTTCCATATCGGATGCTGGCGAGTGCCAAGATTTTTGCCGTTCGAAATCAACCATCCCAGATGCGTGTAGTCTTCCGTATACTGACCGGCATTGATCACCAGCGGTACACCCAATACTTCCCTCCATTGGTAGCATGGAATACGTTCTTTCACGGGCAGTGTGCCAAAATGGTAGGTTTTAAAAGACCATTTTTCCGGATGGATACGCAGAACAATATTTTCCGGAGATCCGGATTTGCAGTATTGAGGTGTTTGAAGCATACAAAAGTCGAGACCCGGAGCGACTTCCTGCCAGATCGTTTCAGGCATCGGTGTGACCACCGGAGTATGTGGAAGTGCTGGGATGACGATAAATACCAGTATGCTTCCCCATGTGCAAATCCCGGACTTATTGTGCTTCAGAAAGAAGGACCGGCTGGAGTGTGAGTGTTTATGTCGATCAATTACCGATAACAGCTTTGAATTCCCTCCCCAATTACTCCATTATATGATAGGCTTTCTTGGTACGATTTGCACCTGGTCGATGGGAAAAATTCTCCAATTGCCTGAGACAAAGAAAGTAAAACTGCAGGTATGGATTCGAATATATTCGATCTTACTAGAATACCGAGCCGGTTATACAATCGGTATGACATGATTCAATGCTTATCTGCGTCAGTGAACGCCATCATTTATCTGGCTTATGACACATGGTTCGAAAGGAAGGTTGTATTAAAAATACTGCCATCGACAGAATCAAAGGGCCTTGGAGGCTTTCGTAGAAAATATCAGTTTATGGTCCGGTGTAGGCACCCTAACCTGATTCCCGTTTATGAACTCCACCTCGATCCGATGACCCAATTGTTATTCTATTCGATGGAATGGATGGACCATTGTCCATTGGAATCCCGGTGCTGGGATCTGACAGCGTTGCTCCAACTGACCATCCAGTTATGTCATGGATTGTCCTATATTCATCGGCAGGGTTATCTCTTCTCCAATCTGATCCCATCCCATATATTACTCGACACATCCACTGAGAATGTCAGAATAAAAATGATCAATTATTCTTTTGTCATTACCGGAAGAAGCACAACCGAAATAACCCGGGACAGAAATATTCATTATCTGGCTCCGGAACTGATCGAGGGAAGGTATCCGGATCATCGAGTCGATCTTTATGAATTGGGAGTTCTGCTTTACGAACTTGCGACACGGCAAAAACTCTTTCAAGGTGATATTAAAAGTATACTGAAACAGCATCGCGATGCACCGCCTCCCCCGGCGGGTATTGATCCCCAGTTTGACGCGATCCTCTTACGATTGCTCGCCAAAAATCCGGATGAACGATTTTTTTACGGTGAGGATGTTATTGTAGAGATACAGGATAAGTTTGCCAGATACCGCGAATCGAAACATTTTCGAACCAGACGAACGATGGGTGAAGGCTTATTTGTCGATCGCAAAGAAGAAATGACCCAAATGAACCACCTCTGGGAGGAAATTCTGGTGCGTCGGACCGGATCTATTGCTGTGGTTGAGGGTCACTTCGGGATTGGAAAACGGCGATTTCTAAGGGAATGGTCTGCAATACCCAAATCCCTGGATATTCCGGTGTTGGAGATGGGTTCTGGAAACGGAGAAATCCGGAGCTTCTCCGTTCTGCATCGGTTTCTCACGAAGCATGCGTATCTAGGTCTGGAACAATCATTTGATAATAATATCGACAGGCAGTGGATGCCCTTGACAGAAATGTCTCCAGCTTCTTCCAGGAATGGGGCAGCAAGTTTTTTTGATTGGGATTGTTTGAAACGCAAACCGGTAATCCTGATCGTGACACAATTCAAATCCCTGAGTGAATCGCTTAAAGAATTTATCCGATTGCTTGCGTCGCGAATTCACGAATTCCCGTGCCTGTTGTGTATATGCCGGACTCCAGAGGATCAATCGTGGAATCATCATTCAATTATCAGTGACACATCACGATCGATCGCATTGAAACCATTGGAACATAACCATTCCTATGAATTACTGTCATCAATCCTGATGCAGGATTTTCTCCCGAATAAATTCATCAGTATGCTGGACTTCATCTGCAGTGGTGTTCCGTATTTTATCGAAGAATTTTTAAGAGCGAGCTTGCGAACAGGCGATCTCCAGCGAAAAGACAATGAATGGCATTTTGAATCCGAAAAACTCTCGAAACAGAGTGTAATCCCCCGAATTAAAAAGATTCTGATGGCGCGTTCGCGGAGTTTACCCAATGAACCTCGCGTAGTAATGGAAATGATGGCGGTTCTGAACCGGATGGCGACGTCGGAGACGATTGGTCAATTCATTTCTGTTGATGATCTGCAACGGTATTTGGATATCCTGATTCATCGCGGCATTCTCTTGCGCGTTCAATCCGGACCGATCGCTCGGTATAAATTTGTCTCCCCCAGTATGCGTACTGCGATTTACCATTCTATTCCGCTGACAAAATTACAGAAATTGCATGCAACAGTTGCGATCCAACTGGAAGAGAAACCGGGGTCGAATCCCCTGGTCATTGCATATCATTGGCTCCGGACAGGCGATCAGGGTAATACGGTGAAGGCCGTTTTGCGAGCCGTGGCATTTTGTCTGGATCGGGGAGCATTTTTGAATGCGGAACAGTGGATTCATCAGATTGACATGGATTATAAGGAGTTGTCGCCGTTGGTAGTGGCGGAGATCAAATCACAACACGCAATTATTTCATATACCCAGCATCGAAATCATGAAGTGCTGGACAAGGTTTACCAAGCACTGGCATTGTTACCCGGCGACACCAGTATGGCAAATCAGCGTGCCAGACTCTATCAGTATTCCGGTCAGGCGTATTTCCGGATGGGCCAATTCGAAAATGCTTTGGGGGAGTTTGAAAAGAGCCGTCTGGAACTCGTGCACAGTCCGGCATCGCATCTTACCGCAACGCTCCATATTATGACCGGAGTGATCTATTTCCATAAGGGTCATTTTGGCGTTTCATCACAGTGTCTGGATGAAGCGAATAATGTGATACGTCAATTGAACAACACCGTCGAAACAGACGAGGTTGGCGTGATGTGTTGTATTTTAAGTGGTGATCTGGCTTTCCAACAAAACGATCTCATGAAAGCCGGTGACTGCTATCAGTCTGCCATTTCGGTGTGCCTGCGGCATAATTTGAAATTTTACACTGCGGTCTGCTGGATAAAATCTGCGAGCGTACATATTCAAAAATATGAATTTGATGCTGCCGCTAAACTCCTGGAACAATCTATGAAACTATTCAAACGATCCGGCATGTATTCAGAGATGGCGTGGGGTTATCGGTTATATGGTGAAATGGCGATGAAGAAGTTCGAATTCACCCAAGCACAGGACTTTTTCAGGAAAGCCTTCAGTATCGCTCGAAGAACGGATCGGCAATTGGAACTTCTGGAACTCTATCGGGCAATGGGAGAACTGGATTATCTCCAGGGTGACATTGGATCAGCTTCCCATCACATGAAAACCGCTTTGGAAAAATCACTCGCGATTGGAGCATGGATATTGGAATCCGATCTCCATGAAAAGCTGGGGTATGTGTGTATTGAAACATCGGAGTTTTCAGAAGCAATACAACATTTTCAGACGAGTCTGACTCTCAATCGGAGTATGAGTCGAACTCTGAATACGATTCATCTTTATTATGGTCTTGCTTTGCTGTACTGGATACTAAATGCTCGAAAGCGTGCGAAACATTGTATTGCTTGTGCTCAGGAACAGGGAAACGCGAGCATTCATGGGTATATCATGGGAAAAATCCATCTGTTGAAATCACAGATTTTACGATACGAACGAATCCATGAGGAAGCGGACCAGAATGTGGATATCGCGGCGGGATTTTTCGCAATGGTGTCATGTCCCGTTGGCCTTCTGATCATACGGTTGATTCGCATTCGCGAGATGATGGATCAAGATATCTCTGCCGATGTCTGGAATGAAGCACTGAATCTCTGGGAAGAGATTCGTCATGTCAATATCTGGGAGCTGAAAATGGAAGCGGCTCTGGTGATGGTAAAGCTATCCTTGCGACGAAATGATTATTCAACAACCAGACACTTACTGGATACGCTGATCCGGGCAGCAAAAGAAGAACGAGCCGTGGAGTATCATTGGAGGGCTTTGCGTATCCGAAGCCGTATGGAAGAGAATGAAAAACTTCATTCTGCCGCATTGGAATCATTGGAAACCGCCTGGAATCTGATTCAATATGTTCTGTCATCCATTCCGCATCCCAGACTGCAACGGTGTTTTTTAGCCCGGGCGGATATTATGGCCATCCGATCATCCCTGGAAGATCTCCGTGAGTCCCATGCCAACACCGATCACAATCTGAGCCATTTTCCGGAAATCAGCCCACGGTTCTCACGAACGGATATGTTCAGGACTCAGCATGTTTCGGAAAAAAACAGATTGTATCGGCGAGCGATTCAGAAAATCAGACAATCTCTCAAGCTGGATAAAATTTTTGCTCAATTAATGCCGGTGGTGCTGAAACTCAGCCGCGCAGACCGGGCATTTCTTTTTCTCACCGATGAACAGGAGCATTTTAAACTGATTGCAACACAAATCATCGGGATCTCCAGAATCCATAAATTGGAATCGTTTCAGGACGCAGGCTTGTTTTCATTGATGCTGCAAACGCGGAAAATGGTTTACTGTGAAAACATCCAGACGGACGAACGGTTTTGTGTGGCAATGAAAGAGTTCGGTTTGCGTGCTTTTTTATGTGTGCCGATGTTTGTTCAGGATCGAATGATCGGCATCCTTTACATTGACAGTCGGTTGGGGACTGCGAGTTATCTGGAAGAAAGTGCACATCTGATACAGGATTTGGTGGATGATTCAGGAATTTCGATTGAAAATGCTCGATTGTATTCTGAATTGGAACAGAATTTTATGGGGATGGTGCGTGCGTTTGTTGCGGCAATGGATGCAAAAGACCCGGATACTCGGGGACATTCCGATCGTGTGGCATCTTATGCCATAAAAATCGGGACGGAACTGGTGCTCTCTCCGAAAGAACTCCGTAACCTGGAACTGTCCGCCATACTTCACGATATCGGCAAACTCGTGATTTCCCAGCATATCCTCGACAGTGTCAATGAACTGGACACTGCGGAATGGGAGACGATGCAACACCACGCTGAGATCGGGGGAAACATCCTCTCCCAAATCAAATCATTTGGAGATGTATGGTTAGCCGTCAAACAACACCACGAACGGTTTGACGGGAAAGGATACCCGGCAGGTCTTCGCGGAGAGGATATCGTTCTAAATGCCCGGATCATTGCGGTTGCTGATACACTGGACGCCATGACGATGGACCGACCCTACCAGAAAGCCGTACCGATGGCAGACGCCGTGAACCGGATTCGGAACAATGCTGGTACACAGTTTGATCCCATTGTCGTGGGTGCGATGCTTCGATTATGGGAACGCAGCGAATTGGGTTAACAGAGCATAAACAGCATGAATTTTTCTGTTGGGTGGGATTTATCTTGATTTGTTGCGCGGATTGGATAACACATAAGCACCGACACTGAAAAACAGGAAAATAATATCCCGAACGACGTCACACCCGATGCGGACACGTGCCAATGTTGTGGGAGCGAGATCCGGATGATTGCGTTGGAACCATTTCCCGAATATCTGGCACCAATCTGTTTCGGCGGAGCCAAAACAACCACAGTCAAAATTTAATCCCCGCACGAGGTTGATGCTGAGCAGTACGATGAAGAAGATCAGTATGACGCTGATACCAAGAGCAGCGCCTCGCGGAGCGATTCCAAGGATGAGGGCGATGCCGAGAATGAATTCAATATAGGGCAATACGATTGCCACAAGATTGATAACATAGGCAGGTGCTAACTGGTAATGATAGATATCCATTGCCAATTCGCAGGGAACTTGTATTTTTTGGATTGCGGCCCAGATAAAAATGCCACCTGCAAATAGCCGAAAAACGAAAGACATGATTCGCTGAAAAGTCATGGTGTGGGTCCTATCTGTACCGATCGTTGTTCTGCAATCCAGCCGGAAAAACCCCGAGTATACACCAATACATCGTGATACCCTTGCTCCTTGAGGAGGCTGGCGAGATCATGGGAATCATGGCAATCAATACCCGAGCAGTACACAATAATCTGTCTGTCTCTCGGATATTCCTCCAAAAATTGGGGAATCCGTTCATTAAAAGCACCGACTGGAAATGAAATCGCTCCCGGGATATGCCCCTCCTCATAATCGTCCGGTGTTCGTGCATCGACAAATAATGTTGAAAGACTTAAATATAAACTGGTGATTTGATCTTCCGTAATCTCGATTGTGGACGGTTTGCAAGGACCACCGGCATTGACAGATCCGAGATTGGGATTCCAGTTACCAAATAACGGAATGCCGTTCGATGAGAAGGCATTCACAATCAGTCCAGCAAAAATTGAGATTGTTATCAGGATGATCATTTCAAATATCGATCGCTTCATATCTTCTCCAGCGCATTACCAGATTGGGCGTTCTGGATATTCCTCATGGTATGCGGGTGGTCAGTTGATAACTGTCATAGAAATGAAATCCATCCATTCATTACCGAGAACTACTGTCCGTCGTTTAAAGCCAGACTCAGTCATTATTGTTCGGAATGACCGAATTTCCATCCGACACGTTTCTAAGATCTAGCGGAAACCGTGTGTCCGGTCAATATAACCCCGGAAAATTCTTCGTGCGCAGGTCACTTTATGGTGCATCGCATGACCCGATTTTCATTTATCGAGATTGTATCATAGTCATCGGAACAGGTGTTCTTGAGATGGATGGAAAATTTTTGGTAGACTGAATTTGCTTTGCCTATCGTAATCATGATGGTAATGTTCACTGATATAGCGAAAGTCGAGCTTGAACAAGACAGATATGTAAAGGGAGGCGGTGAGGATGAGAAGATTAGGTCCAGTTGCGATCGCACTCAGTATGCTGCTCGTGTTATGGGCGTGTGGAAACAATAAAACAAATGATCCCGTTATTAAGGCGGTGACGGATGGGCTGACCGAGCAGGTTGCTGCATTTTTGGAAAATGGCGGAGATCCAAACTTGATGGACCAGAATGGATTTACACTCCTGTACAATGCATCGGCAAAAGGCCGGGAAGATATCGCGGTATTGCTGTTGGATAAAGGGGCTGATCCGAATCTGAAAATTAAGGAGGAGTTCACGCCACTTCAGGCGGCTTCTGAGCGTGGATATAAAAATATTGTGCAAAAACTTCTGGAACATCAGGCGGATCCCAATGTTCAGACAAAAGAAGGATGGGCGCCACTCCACTATGCGGTGAAAGGAAATTTTACAGCGGTCGCACGATTATTGATTTCAAAGGGAGCCAACATCAATATCAAAGCGACGGGCGGCGTCACACCGCTTCACCTGGCCGCTCAAAGTGGATATGACGAAATAGGGGGAATGTTGATGCGAAAAGGAGCTGATCTGTCTATTGTGGATGATACGGGCAGAACAGCACTCGATATGGCCAGAGAATCAGGTTTTCGCAATATTACCCAACTGCTGGAGAAATATGCTTTAAAAAATGAACCTTCAGAGCGCAGCCCGGAGCCTGCTGATACACCAGCAACGGAATAATATGGATTAGCAAAATGTTCTGTGTTCCCCCAGGAATGACACGGCAGAAAATATTCAGATACCGATTATTCTGGTTTTTTGTCGGAATCGGTCGGTTTGATATTGCTCTTTGTATTCGTTTTTTGATTTTCAGTCGGACTGGACTTCCCGTCTGATTTTTCTTTCATCCGCCAGGTGTTCATTTCTCCGGGTTTACCGCCGGAACCTTTTGGAGTGGATGTCTTCATCCAGTTGGCTTGTTTGGAGAATACTCCCGGCCGTTCCGTGACTAATGTCTTCAACTGCTCAGGTTTCAATGCTTTTCGAATGGCCAATTTCATGGTGACCTCTTCCTGCATGATCTGTGCACGCAGATTACCGGATTCTTTTACGGCATCGGTGATCCCCTTTTCATCCAATGTTTCCGCTCCTAACATTTCCCGGATCTTCTCATCAGCCTTTTGCGCCTGAACATGCAGTTCTTTCCGCTTCGCCTGGAAATCCGTCAGCAATGTATCGAATTCCTTGGCCTGAGCTTCCGTAAGTGTCATTTTTCCAGCTAATTCCTTGTCACTCCACCATTGGGCATCTGCTGTAGAAGTGAACGCACTGAATGTCAGGCATAACATAAGCAGTAAATATAGATTTTTCATGAAAAAACCTCCGTTCCTGGTTCTGATGTTCAATTCTATCACCAATCGGCTAACGTAGTTTAAAGGAATCATAATGTCAATTCCCTCATTGCTGCGACCGTCAGGGAGCGGTTTCAAGGGACATGCTATCAGGCATGTGAAATTGAACGGCACATTTATCGAGAAGAAAGCATCGAAAAAGAGTTATGGCAGAATCGGGCGGCTGCGATCCAATCGGAGATAAAACAGCTATGCATCGAGAATGAAGATTCATCGAACAAGACACTCCGGACACGAGCGCGAAAAACGATCAAAAAGCTGAATATGCTGTTTACATTTGTCCGAGAGCCGAACATTGAACCGACAAATAATGCAGCAGAACGAGCGCTCCGCCACGCAGTCATCACCAGAAAAATAAGCTTCGGAAGCAAATCCGAAAAGGGCGAACGGTTTATTGAAAGAGCCTTCACTATCAAAAAAACATGCCGACAACAGAATAAAAATCACTTCGAATACCTGACGAGATTGTCGTCTCCTGCACTCATGAATTTGAAATTATTTTCAGTCCTTCGCCGGTTATCCGATACCGTTGCTTGCTGCTACGAGGTTTATCAGGGATGGTCATCTCCAATAAACCTCTATTGAGAAGAGGCTTCAAAACCGCATCCATAAAATGCTCTCGATTTCGAAAACCACAGTTCTTTTGAAGCGCGGCTCTTGAAGCTGGATTCACAGCGGATCGCAAGACAGAGGCTTCTTCCGGGGTAACTTGTCGGATACTTGTCGGATACTTCCATAGCTTCGCCAAACATGGATTTCATGAGGTCGGAAGCCATGTCCACCTCTTTGTCCAGTTCAGGGATAAAAAATTCAAAAGCCTTTCCTGACCGATCATTGAGCAGAATAGCCGCCCGTGTCGGAAGATATCCTTTTCCATGTCTCAAAAGGAAACCCCAGTGATAAAGAAAGTCTCGATCCGATTGATTGGGATCGAAGCCGGAATTGACTTGATGGAAGCGGTCTCGATACCAACGCAGACTGCCGGAATGGAATGCGTCCTTAAACGGAACTCGATCGAACGGCTGACTGTCCCATCGGTCTACGCCGGCGTCGCGCAACATCCGTTCGATATCCTGCATCTGTGCCTTGTAGTCGCCGCTGCCTTTCCGCAGAAAAGTGCGTCGGATATCGCCATCCAGGTAAACCGGTTTCCGTGTGCGTGGATTTTCGGAGATTTGAAAGATTAAAATCGATTTGCCGTCGATGTCCAGTTTTTGCTCGGTTACCTGCACATCATGATTGATCTTGGCGTCGGCATGAAGGACTGAGAGAAAATCGTTCTGAACTTTATCCGCTTTTTCAACCCCGGAGATATCGAAGCCTTCATCATGCTGAGATACGCCGAACACCAGCCAACCCCCATGAGTATTTGCAAACGCAGAAACAGTTTCAAATGCGGATTTTGGAACCGCTGATCGAGCCTCTTTGAACTCGACATCGTTCCATTCACCCGCCTTGAGCAATTTCTTCAGTTCCGCGATCTTCATTCCAGAACTCTATTATTTCTTCGGAATCCCATGTTTCCTCATCCACTTATACAGATTCGTCACGGAAGTTCCATACCGTTTCGCAATAAACGTTTTTGGGCTCCCGTTTTTCAGTAAGGCTTCAATTTCCGGCTTATGCTGATCCAGCATCGACTTACCACTACCCTTTGGCCGGCCAAGCATCTTCCCTTTTTGCCTTGCCGCTGCAAGCCCCTGTTTGGTTCGCTCGGAAATCAAATCCCGTTCGATCTCGGCAAACAACCCAAACATCGTGATCATCGTTTTCGTCTGGATATCCTGTCGGCCATTGATCCGGATTGATTCTTTCACTGACACAAACCGGATTTCATTTTTGATCAGCGCGTCCACGATCTGGATCACCTGCCCCACACTCCGGCCGAGCCGGGACAGCTCGCTAACCAATAGCAAATCTCCTGAATGGAGACACTCGATCAGTTCATCTATTTTTCTGGCCTTTTGTGATTTCCGGGATGATACTTCGATCTCGATGAATTCGTCTATCTTCAAATCATTCCGATGCGCGTAGTCATGCAATGCCAGCTTCTGGCTGCCGATATCTTGCTGGCCGGAGGAGACTCTCAAATATGCGACGGTTTTGGGTTTGCGTTCCGAACTCACCTGACTGTTTTTTTCGCTCATTTTTTCATCCGAATCCGACTGTTTAAAATGTCATTTTCCTATAAACCTGAAAAACGTATTTTTAGTTTAAAAAATGAATATCCAGAAATCAACCGTATTCGGTTTTATTTTACGTGATCAATTAATGTTCCTTTTTAGTGAACTTCTACTCGACCGACACACACATGAGAGACCGGAATATTTCCTATGGGGATTTTCCCCTATTTGTTTAATTTTACCCATCGATGCCAGTATGCCGTCCATACGTATCGAGCAACTGCTAATGGAAGTCGATAAGCTAACAGGCTTCAGCCGTCATTTCGCGTCAATACAGCAACACGGCTCAAAGCCAAAGAATTTCTACAAAACACTGATCGCGGCGATCAAACTGTCAGTCTTTAGCATTATTTTTCATGATATTAGGACTAAATTCACCATTTTTGTTTAACCATTGACCTAAAATATCGTGCTTTAAAAAAAAAGCTCTGCCTTTAGCTTGCCCTATTTTTATCAATTCTTTATTTTTCAGATTAAAAAGGTATAAAATATCAGCTTTATAATCTATAACGTCTACTAGTAAAATGTTATCAGACCATGGATCAACATCTTCAACGTAATACATGCTTGCTGATGCTTTTGGGCGAGGTATATGAATTTCATCATGTAATTCTAACCGTTGATCATTTACTAAAAAAATTTGACAAATAATCCCAACTTGAATGCTATGAGGATCTCGAATTTCACCTGAAAATAGATAAATTTCCCCTTTATTATAAAAAATACTATCGGGAAAGAATGAACTCGATGCAATTACTTTTTGGGGATCAATAGTTTTATAAATTTCGCAACCCTTTTCAGTTCTTACGAAAAAAAAGACGCTACCTTGATCAAAGCCAATCTTTTGAAATGGATCTAAATCTTTTTGCTCACCACCTCTAAATCTAATTCCTTTTTGTGGATCATCTATCCAGGCAACAAATTCTTCATTATCATCAAGATAAGAAGTTTTAGCTGATGGAATTAGAGTTTTGATTCCATCTTTCAATGAAACTATCGTTATCCTGCTCTCATGATAAATTGGAGAAAAAATGAGCTTTGTTCCATTAGAGTTTCTAGTAATTCTAAAAGGATCAGTCATATTATGGTTTCTGTAAAATATTTCTAGATAATCACCGCTATATTGATATAAGTTAGGAATTACTTTGCCATTTATATAGCTTTGATTATCGCTCTGAACCGAATAAACAACAAGAAACATCATGATAACAGTAATAGCTACAAATGATTGATAAAAACCAAATTTCAAAAAATTGTTACATTTTAAGCTCTCTAACGAATACATTGTATCTCCTTTTACTTCATATAATATTCTTTCCATGACATTTAGATATCAATCAATCTACATTAGGACTGCAATCGGGATCATTACATGGAAAACCAGTCGGACCACCAGGAACACCTGGCCACTTCAAATTCAAAATATTATCTACACAATTTTCTAGATGATCATGACAGTTATACGTTGCCCCGTATCGAGCCTTTGTTTGCTTTTGGGTTCGATCACAACAATCCAATAAATGTTGTTCATACCCATCACTACCAGGAATTTTTATACAATCATGTCCACGAGGATTTGTAGGACTACGAGGACCTCGTTCATCACAGTCTTTTGTCGGAGCTCCATATCCACAACATCGTTCAGGTACTTTAGAATCATCCCAAAAATATGAATGATTGAGGAACTCATTTGGATCATTTGCAATTTTTCTATTACATACCCAAATAGCCAAACCGAAAGGATCCACGTTCATTACCGAATCATTCTGCACATAAACAAACATGTTCGTGCCATCGATCATGTCCAGCGGGTCTTTGCTGATGAATCTGCCCAGATCGGGTCGGTAATATCTCGCTCGGTAGTAATACAGCTCGGTTCCGTTGCTTCCGGATTCCACATATTCTCTCCCAGTATACCGATACCGGTTCTCCAGACTCCCCGTAGCACTCAATGACTCTCCATATGCCTTGTAGTTATATGTGTTCACCAGACTCCCCGCACTGTTCATCAATCCCGTCACGCTTCCCAATCCATCGTGCAACACCGGATACAGCACGCCGCCTACCCGCACACTCAACACCTCATCAATACCAGGTCCATTCACATACACCGTCTTCACTGTGCCGTATTCACCATTGAAATCAACTGCCACATCCTCACGGTCATATAAAAACGACCGCGTGATCGTCTGCCCAGACACTGTCCGATACTGATACCACCGGTCTCCCGATCCATCATACCGAAACTCCGTGTAATATGATGTCCCTGTCACATTCACTCGATCCAGATTCCCACGATCCCCATACACATACTCCCGGCCTGCATACGCATCACTCAGCAGCCGACCGCCTTTGCTCCATTCCAGACCATAACTCCCATTCACCGACACGATCCGATCCGATTTGGCATCCACTCCATAATTCGTCGTCACCGGCGGATTACCTCCCACCTTGTAGAGCTTCTGCGTCCGGTTTCCCGTCGCATCATACACAAACTCATCTTCATAACTCCCAACATACTTCGACCGGGTCAGCCAGCCCCTCTCATTATATGCATACTGCTGATCAACCGTACCGCCAGACGTGATCATGCTCCGCTCCGTCCGATACCCTTTGTAGAGCGGATTCCCGCTCCCGTCGATCATATCCACATCATTTGTATTGCGCTTGTTATCCGATTTTAACCTACACCAACGCATGAATCTGAAACAGTCCATACCGCCCGAATATGCACGAAAGTTTATTTGATCCCTATTCATCAAAAATTTTGTTTTTTTACAAAGAGTCGTCTGTCCAAGTAGGGAACGAAAAATTGAATTAATATATGAAATATTAGAAACATCAAAAGATCAATGCCTTTGCCAAATATAATCTGTGTGTCACTAAAATAGATCGCAGACACATAAAATATTAATGATATAATAGGAATCCCTGATGATCCACAAGCCTTTCTATTTACTCTTAAGTATAAACCTAAAGAGAAAAAATCTATCAGAAGTCCAAAAATTATGAGAAGATATTTCATCATTATTACATTCGCTAATTTAGATTTTTCTCAAATCTTGTCCTCAATATGATTTTTGAAATATATTGAAATCAATAGGTTGCAAATTTGCCAGAAGTTCATTTTCATCTCTATTTACCGTTTGGCGAAGGTATTGTCATCATTTTAAGGAATATAAATTCTCTGACCCAGAAATCCTTTAATTACTTCCCAACCAGGTGGCCATTTTAATGCTGATCTTGGAACAACTGTTGTAACAGAAGTTCTGTATGAATATTTGCCAATGATTCCAGACATTATATAATTTCTGAAATTTTTCCCTCCAGTCATTACCCAAGAACCATAACGAAGAGAAGATGTGCCCCAAGATGTTACAACTTGACTTGAAAAAGTAAATGGTCGAAATGCGAAGGTGGGTAAGGCTCCCATAGCAAATGAAGTTCCAACATCTATCCAATCAATACATTCCCAATTTCCATCATTTTCCCATAGTTGAAAACCTAAATCAAGACTTCATGCAATAACTCCTCCGGCAATACTCCAGATAAATCCACCATCTGGATCTATTCCCATAGTAGGGTTATTTTTCACATAGATAAACATATTCGTGCCATCGATCATGTCCAGCGGGTCTTTGCTGATGAATCTGCCCAGATCGGGTCGGTAATACCTCGCTCGGTAGTAATACAGCTCCGTCCCGTTGCTTCCGGATTCCACATATTCACGATTCGTATACCGATACCGGTTCTCCAGACTCCCCGTGGCACTCAATGACTCTCCAAATGCCTTGTAGTTATACGTGTTCACCAGACTACCCGCACTGTTCATTAATCCCGTCACGCTTCCCAATCCATCGTACAACACCGGATACAGCACGCCGCCTACCCGCACACTCAACACCTCATCAATACCCGGTCCATTCACATATACCGTCTTCACCGTGCCGTATTCCCCATTGAAATCAACCGCCACATCCTCACGGTCATATAAAAACGACCGCGTGATCGTCTGCCCAGACACTGTCCGATACTGATACCACCGGTCTCCCGATCCATCATACCGAAACTCCGTGTAATATGATGTCCCTGTCACATTCACTCGATCCAGATTCCCACGATCCCCATACACATACTCCCGGCCTGCATACGCATCACTCAGCAGCCGACCGCCTTTGCTCCATTCCAGAGCATAACTCCATTTTTAGTGAACTTTTACTCGACCAACACGCACACATGAGAGACCGGAAAATTTCCTATGGAAGATTTCCCCTGTTTGCTCAATTTTCCCCATCCCTAAGCAATCCAAAGAATAGTAACTCTTTCTCGTTTCAAAAACTTAAAAAATCCATCCATCATAAGTTTTTTTCAGTGAATACCAGTTAATCAGTCAATTTATCAACCAATTCCCAAAAACCTAAGTAGCCGTAATCGCTTATCAATCTTCCTTCTTTATTGTAATAGCTCCACTCTCCTTCTTTTTGACCTGAAACAAAATTCCCTTCGGCAGCGATTTGACCATTCTCATACCACTCATACCAGCGTCCGAATTCTTTACCCTGTTTAAAATTACCTTCTCTCCGTATTTGTCCACTGGGATAGAATATTTGCCATAGACCTTCTTCGATCTCAGGAACCTCCGCTGAAAATGTACCTTGAACAGCTATTGGACCATTATTAAAATATTTTTTGTATGGACCAGTTCGCCACATTTCTTTGTATACCTTATAATGTGCCTCCAATTTTAACTTGCCATCAGAAAACCACTCAACCCATTCACCTTCCACATTTCCGGGAGAATCGTACGAATAGTTACCTATTGAAGCTATTTGCCCGTTTTCATACCAGTGATGCCAAATTCCTACTTTATTGCCATCTTTAAGAATTCCAGAATATTCAAGTTGCCCATTCTCGTAATAAGTGCAGAAATAGCCATTGGGAATATCATCCTTAAAAATAGTAATTTGACTTGTAATACCTGAAGAATAATATGTTATTGAGAAACCACAACGCTTGTCATCATGGTATGTAACCTCTGATAATAATTTGCCATATTCAGACCAGTTTTTCCATAACCCGGTTTTCTTTCCATCCAGCCTATAACCAGATGATGCCAACTCTCCATTTTTATGGAACTCTTTCGATTTTTCTAATACAGGTGGTTTATGTAACTCTTCAGAATGAGCTTGTAATAGGAAAACGACAGTGATGAAAATTGATATTAAAAAGTTTTTCACTTTATTCGCATCCACAGATTCCAGGTGACGGTAATGACCTTTCTCCTTTGCCACCAGTTGATCCTTCGACTACATTTCCAAATTCATCTCTTATTGGCTGATGATGGTGTTCGTGAACCTCAAAAAATATACATTTATATATGCAAAGACAAGGTTGAGCGATGTTAAGACATGGTGTTTCTGAAGTTTTTTCAGGACACTTGAACTCAAACCAGTACCAATGAGATTCTTTCTCAAAATCCCATTTCTTGTACATATTTGACATATCGTGTAGATTATCAGGTGAACCTAAGCACTGGCATTTCAAAAATTGGCCGGTTGGATCTGCCAAACTCACCGGATTATTTTTCACGTAGATAAACATATTCGCGCCATCGATCATGCCCAGCGGGTCTTTGCTGATGAATCTGCCCAGATCAGGGCGGTAATATCTGGCCCGGTAGTAATACAGCTCCGTCCCGTTGCTCCCGGCCTCAACATATTCTCTCCCAGTATACCGATACCGGTTCTCCAGGTTCCCCGTGGTGCTCAGAGACTCTCCGTATGCCTTGTAGTTATACGTGTTCACCAGGCTCCCCGCACTGTTCATCAATCCCGTCACGCTTTCCAATCCATCGTGCAAAAAATGAAAAGTTGTCCGATCATTATCCTCACATGAGAGGCTGGAATATTTTCTATGGGAGATTTTCCATTTGGGTTATTTTTTACCCAATTTGATCAGAAAAAACCTTTTATTATCCGAACATTCATCACTCACAATTTATTTGTCCCAAAATATCTTCCTTTAAAAAAAAACCGCGACAAGTTTTGGCTTGTCCTATTTTCTTTAATTCATTTGTTGTTATATTGAAGAGAAACCAATCATCGTTCCCACAATCACAGACATCTCGAATTAAGAGATTGTCAGACCACGGATCCATATCTTCAACCCAAAAGGGGCTTGCTCCCGGAGTTGGTCGTGTAATATGAATTTCTTCGAATATTTTAAATTGTGATTCTTCTCTCCTATAGATTTGACATACAATTTCAAACTGTATCGAGAATGATTTCTTGATAATATTACTTGACATCAGATAAATTTGATCGCCTTTATAAAAAATGTTATCTGCAAAATATTGTGAATTTAGTAACATTTTACTGGGTGCATTTGTGCTCCTCACTTCAGTTCCGTTCGGTGTTGTTTTGAAAAAAAAGGCACCACTACTATCCATCTGAAACGGCGCAAAACGACTTAATTCCAGATGACTTCCATCTGTAAAGTGCACACCCTTTTCAAGATCATTTGTCCAAGCTATAAATTTTTCATCTTCACCCAGATATGAAACGCGAGCCGGAGGGATTAATACTTTTACACCATTTTTTACAGATAGGATTACAACTTTTTTATTCCCATCATTACTACTCGAGAAAAATATGAGTTTATCCCCTGCGGTATTCCTCCTTACGGTGAAGCTATTAGTAAGATTTTGGGTCTTTAAAAAAGTCATCATTTGTTCACGACTATACACAAATAAATGTGGTACGATTCCTTCATTCGTTAAAATGCGATTCGATGTTTGAGCATTACAGTCGTAGAATATTCCTGTCAAAATCGGATAGCACAGAAAAGTTAATAAAATCCACCATTTTTTTTTGTGACTTTTTTCTAGCGCGATGAACATCATATCATCCTCGTTAGTCAACAGTGGGATCACAATTGGGATCATCACATGGGGAATCACTCCTATCACCAGGTGATCCAGAATAATCCAAGTTAAATATATCCTCCACGCAATTTTTTAAATGTGTATGACAATCATAAAAACCTGGAAAGTATTGTTCCTTTGTAGATCGTTGTGTTCTGTTGCAACAGTCCAATATACCCTGTTCATGCCCTTCACTACCGGAAACAGGTCGGCAATCATCACCGCCTGGATTGATGGAAGTTTTGGGTCCATTCTCAATACAACTGTCTTTGGGACTAATGTAGCCACAACATTCTCCACTTATACTATCCCAGAAATAGGGATGATTCCATCTTGAATTACGATCCTTGCCCTTTTTTCTATTGCAAATCCATATTGTCAAACCAAGTGGATCTCCGCTTTTCACAGGATCATTCTGCACATAAATGAACATATTCGTGCCATCAATCATGCCCAGCGGGTCTTTGCTGATGAATCTGCCCAGATCGGGTCGGTAATATCTGGCTCGGTAGTAATACAGCTCGGTTCCGTTGCTTCCGGATTCCACATATTCACGATTCGTATACCGATACCGGTTCTCCAGACTCCCCGTGGCACTCAATGACTCTCCGTATGCCTTGTAGTTATACGTGTTCACCAGACTCCCCGCACTGTTCATCAATCCCGTCACGCTTCCCAATCCATCGTGCAACACCGGATACAGCACGCCGCCTACCCGCACACTCAACACCTCATCAATACCAGGTCCATTCACATACACCGTCTTCACTGTGCCGTATTCACCATTGAAATCAACTGCCACATCCTCACGGTCATATAAAAACGACCGCGTGATCGTCTGCCCAGACACTGTCCGATACTGATACCACCGGTCTCCCGATCCATCATACCGAAACTCCGTGTAATATGATGTCCCTGTCACATTCACTCGATCCAGATTCCCACGATCCCCATACACATACTCCCGGCCTGCATACGCATCACTCAGCAGCCGACCGCCTTTGCTCCATTCCAGACCATAACTCCCATTCACCGACACGATCCGATCCGATTTGGCATCCACTCCATAATTCGTCGTCACCGGCGGATTACCTCCCACCTTGTAGAGCTTCTGCGTCCGGTTTCCCGTCGCATCATACACAAACTCATCTTCATAACTCCCAACATACTTCGACCGGGTCAGCCAGCCCCTCTCATTATATGCATACTGCTGATCAACCGTACCGCCAGACGTGATCATGCTCCGCTCCGTCCGATACCCTTTGTAGAGCGGACTCCCGCTCCCGTCGATCATATCCACATCATACGTATACTCAAACTTCTGCAACCTCACCTGATTCCGGCTGTGTTCCACACTCTGCAACCGACCTAAAATGTCATACGTGTAGTCTGTCTTCAAACTATACGGCCGATTCATCTGTGATCGTAATCCACTCCGGTAATAACTGATGTCATAATCATTGTTGTTGATGTTGTCATGAATCCGCTTCATCGAACCATCATCATAATACTCGTAACTGTAATTAAACAAACTCCCGGATTGCGCCACCGATACCTGATCCAGGCTGGTGTAGGTGTATTGAACCGCATACCCGTGCCGCGTGGTGCTGATCTGATTCACACGGCGCAAGGTGTCATACGTATAACTGATCTCTTTGCCGTCCTTGCTGTCTGTTATTTTGGACAATATCAAATTTTTATTGCGATTGACTCTTTGGCGTACATTTTTCTTTATATTTCAAGTTAATCTCCCCTAAGCTAAGCTCACAAACACCTTCTTCTGAAAAATGTAAATCTTGTAATTCAAACTTATAATTTGTTTCTAAATAATCGGGTGACCTCAAAGATAGTTCAAAGTTTCCTTTCAGTTCATTATATTCTCGAAACATCCTATATTCATCAATCGAACCAGTGAATTCTTGCCCCCAATAATATTGAAAGTGCTTGATAAATGTTCCATCTTCAGCGCTTACGGCAATTTGATTTGGCATCGACATCTTTGATTGATAATAATCTAGACCTGTATCTATAAAATATATTTCCACTCCAGATACTGGTTCGTTATCAGCTAGCACTTTTCCTGTAATAATCAATCGAAGTAAATGATCTGTATCAATCTTTTGTGGATTCTTATTACAGCCACAAACACTGTTGATTCTCAGATTATTTGGGATGAAATTTTCTAATTAATTGGCAATAGAGG
>CAZELM010000051.1:23827-28557 GCA_964512995.1 uncultured bacterium | reverse complement strand
ACAAGGGGCAACGGGCGCAGTGGGTCCACAAGGCCCGGCTGGTATCCAGGGTCCAGCAGGCCCGATGGGTCCGCAGGGTGAAGTGGGACCACAAGGGGCAACGGGCGCAGTGGGTCCACAAGGCCCGGCTGGTATCCAGGGTCCAACAGGCCCGATGGGTCCGCAGGGTGAAGCGGGACTGGTAGGTCCAACCGGCCCGATCGCCGGCTCGGATATGCAAGTGATCTACAACGACAATGGCAGTGCGGCTGGAGCTGACATTTATTTTAACGACACCACTGGCCATGTCGGAATCGGCACGTCGACACCCTATTCCACACTGCATGTTCTGGGTGGTGTTCAGATCGCCGATGATGGTTCGGATTGCATTCCCGAGAAGATGGGAACACTGCGCTTTCACAATGGGATCGTTGAAGTGTGTGATGGATCGAGCTGGGAACCAATCTATTCGCCTCCTCGGGATGGATCGAGTATGGCTCGCGCCGGTATAAGTTGTAAACAGATCATGGATGATGGCTTTTCGGCAGGAAACGGTATCTATTGGATCGATCCCGATGATGAGGGAGCCAATGATCCATTTCAATGCTACTGTGATATGACGACAGCGGGTGGTGGCTGGACGTTGATCTTCAATCTGGATTCCAATGATGGTTCGACTCGGCATTATGAAGAAACCAGTTTCTGGACATCCACCAACACGGTCGGTTCCGTGGGGAGTCACTTCACCGATGATTTCAAATCAACGGCTTACTCCCAGCTCGCAGCCACTGGAGCGGTCATGATTCGAGCGCACTATGATGGTGCGACCAATTTTTTCGGATATACAACCTACAATTTGCTTTCGGGTTTCATCGGGAATACATTCCATCAGATGATCAATGGCGGCAACGACCGGACGATCTCCGGAAATGGAACTCCGGTGATCTCCAACGCGATCTCATGGGTGCACAATACAAACAGATCGCAGTCTCTCCATGGTGATATTTTTATCAATTTCAACCATCCAATAGTGATCAATAAAACGTCAGGATGGGGTGCTGCACGAAACTGGAACCGGGTTGCTACAACGCTGTCCAACACTGATTATAGTCATACATTTGCAGGTATGGGTGGCAGGCATGAAAACGGAATCGGTGAGTGGTGCACAAAATACGAGGCTTCGCCGATTGCTCCTTACTGTAGCATGACCGACTATTATGGCACGAATCATATCGAGGATTGTGGCAGCAGCCAGCCCCATTCGAGCGGTTGTCATAATGAAGGATTGGCTTATACTGACCGCCAGGTGGATTATGCCGTCTTCGTCAGGTGACATTTATACGTCTGCGATTGAAACGGATATGAAAAACAACGATTTGTTTTCCGCATCGTGATAATCAATTTGAACCGCAGCCGACCTACATTTTGGGGGGACTGCGGTTCGATGTTTTATTTATTAGCTGCAATGTCAAATAGTGTAATGAGACATGTGATATTGTAATTGAAACCCAATCAATGAGAGGGTATCGATTCGGTTGATCGATTTTTTTATGCTTTTTTTATTTTTAGTGGACGATGGTCCTCAGATTATATAAACTTATTATCGGGAAAATAATGATAATTTCAAAATTGAATCACCGCTGTCGATCGGCAGTGATATTCGGAATGATGTTTGATGAACTATGAAGATCAGATTAAGAACAGGTTCCAGTTAATTCGACAGTTTTTTAATGAAAAGCAGGTGAGGGTTCTGGCAGCAGCAGAAGCTCGGGTGATTGGAAGAGGCGGGATTTCCATAGTTTCCAAAGCCACCGGGATTTCCCGACCGACAATTTATCAGGGAATGAAAGATCTGAAGAGCGATATCATTGATTGGTCTCAGATTCGGCGTTCCGGTGGGGGTCGAAAAAGGGCGATGGATCAGAATGCATCCATCCTTTTTGAACTGGAGGTTCTGCTTGAACCGGATTTACATGACGATCCCCGCTCCCCACTCCGATGGACGTGCAAAGGTCTTCGGCAATTGTCGAATGAATTAAAAGCGAGAGGATATTCTGTAAGCTATCCGATTGTCGGACAGATTCTGAAATCCATCGGGTATCGGATTCACTCAAATGCGAGATTGTCCGAGGGTAAAGATCACCCGGACCGTCAGGCGCAGTTTGAATTTCTGAATCGATCCGTGAAGAAATGTCTCACCGATCGTATTCCGGTTGTATTCATCCATTGGAATAAAATAAAAGAAAATCCAGTCATTGAGATGCAACCCCCGGATAGGTGGAATGAAAAGAGTATTCGTTGGATGAATGCCGAGTATGATCATCATACGATGCGATTTGCGGTCAACGGGTTGGCAACATGGTGGCAGAGATGGGGTATTGTTCTGTTCCCGAAAACCGAAACCTTGCTCGTTTGTGTTCATGGGGATGGAACTGATTCATATCGGGTACGATTTTGGAAATCTGAACTACAATCCTGTGCAAAGATGATCGGACGAAAGATCATGATCTGTCATTTTCCTCACGGTACAACCCGATGGAGCAGTGCAAAACATTGCATGGATATTGTCATTGAAATGAGCGGGGGAAGCAATGAGTTAAAAACCAGGCATGAGATCTCATTCGATTTGATTCTCAGTGATGAAACGCCTGCACACGCTCTGAATATGATGATGATGGAACGTCACCTGGATGATCCGAAGCTTGAGTTATTGCCTGTACCGGATGATCTTTCCGAGATTCACCCCCATGAGTTTTACGGGGACTGGAACTATTCGATAAGTCCGTTTTAATTTTGTTGGGTATTCGGAAGGAGTCGCATCATGTTTATTCAGGATTGTGTCCCGATATATCTGCCTTCAACGCTGGAACCTATTCGGGATGAATTGAGGAAAACCCTACGGGAAGCGAACCTTATTCTTCAAGTATTTTCAAGGTGTTACGGTTGGGAAGACCATTTGAATCCGCCGTTTGCACACGCTGTGATAATTGCCGACTCCAAACCAGATTTTGGCCACATGGTCTGTCGACTGATGAACATTCCAGAGGAAAAAGAGCTTCCCCCAACGGCGTGCGCGGTTCTCGAAAAAAACATTTTGGTCGTCGTTTCGCCTTCCGTATATGCTGATATTTATCCCGAAGGAGTTGAACCGCACGGATATTCCCGGTTGATGGCACATGAAATGGCTCATCGCCTGCACATCCGGATACTTGGAGGCGATGAAGATGCGATGGGTCCGATATGGTTTTATGAGGGATTTGCAATCTTTGCAGCAGGGCAATTCAGCCAGTCTTTGCCAGAACTTACACCTGAGGCTATTCGGATGATTATGAAGGATCCGGAACGTGGAAGTTATCGTAACTATGCAACCGCCTTCCGGTATGCGTTGTGTCAGTATTCGATAATTGAACTCGTTCACGGAAAATGGTCGGAGGTCCGGTGAGCCCAGACATTGTATCTCCCGAACCTCCTGTTTCTCAGAACAATCAAACGACCAATTCCCTGTGTTAATTTCGGTTATCGTATGAAAAGCAGACTGGGAACATTGCTGCACTGGGAATATGAATCGAAAGGTGTGTTATCCATGTTTTCACGGAATAGCCATTGTCCTCCGCCCGTAATATCGTCTGGCAGGTAATGATAGCAGTCGATGCCACTGGGAGGTGCACTGCAGGTTCGTCCCGTGACACTCACCGAACTCCAGGATGGTGATGCCATCGGCAGTGGATTTCCATTGAATGTGGTCTGATACATCACAGCGGTGAATCCACTCGATGCGGTGTATTGCGTCCAATAAACTCCCTGATATGCGTTGAAGTTCAGATCCGGATTGGTTTTGGTATGCTTCGTAAGAATGTTTCCACCAGCACCGCCGCCATCTCTACCGGAGAGTGACAGATATTGCCTCTGGCCATTGTGGAACAGGGCGTTGATCACTGCAGAGCTGTAGTGGCAGGGACCCTGACCGGATCCGGAACCAGCCGGACGTTTGGTCGAAGGCCAGTCTTTGACTTCGGATGCCAGTCTTCCGTTGCCGGAATAGGAATACATATTGTAACCACTCATTGTTCCCCAGTTACCGACAAAAGTCCATCCGCCACTATCCGTCACCATATCACAGTAAGCTTGAAACGCTGCGATGGTGCCGGTACCGTCCGGATCGATCCAGTAGACACCGCTCCCGGTGGAACTTCCGGAGTCCAGAATCTGTTTGCAGCTTTGTCCGGGATTGGATTCGCTTCCGAGAGTACCTCGGGAAACCAGCATTTTCCATTCACTGCCATCACAATACTCCAGATTTCCATCATGATACCGGATAGCTCCGGCTTTCAATGGGGAACATTCCGTGGAATCGTCGGCGATCTGTATCCCGCCATTGACCTGGAGTGTTGTTTGAGGGCCGGTTGTACCGATTCCAACAAATCCGGAGATGTTGTCATAAAATACATCCGCTCCACCTGCAACACCTTGGTTGTTATAAACAAACTGCATATTTTCACCAGCCACCGGTCCGGTGGGACCCTGTAATCCCTGAGGTCCAACAGGTCCTGTGGGTCCTTGAATCCCTTGGATGCCCTGTTCCCCGGCAGGTCCCTGGTCTCCTTGGGGTCCGGTGGG
The DNA here is from genome assembly GCA_964512995.1 of uncultured bacterium. Classification (GTDB taxonomy): domain Bacteria; phylum CSSED10-310; class CSSED10-310; order CSSED10-310; family CSSED10-310; genus CAZELM01. The sequence goes on along the minus strand of CAZELM010000051.1, from coordinate 23,961 downwards.
ACCCTGTAATCCCTGAGGTCCAACAGGCCCTGTGGGTCCTTGAATCCCCTGTATGCCCTGTTCCCCGGCAGGTCCCTGATCTCCTTGGGGTCCGGTGGGACCCTGTAATCCCTGAGGTCCAACAGGTCCTGTGG
>CAZELM010000051.1:0-23727 GCA_964512995.1 uncultured bacterium | reverse complement strand
TCTCCTTGGGGTCCGGTGGGACCCTGTAATCCCTGAGGTCCAACAGGTCCTGTGGGTCCTTGAATCCCTTGGATGCCCTGTTCCCCAGCGGGACCCTGTTCGCCCTGTGGTCCGGCAGGTCCAGTGGGACCGATCAGCCCAGTGGATTCTCCCACCCATTCCCCGAGTGAATTTATGACCAGACCATACCCATCAATGCTGATGCTATATGGGTGGATAGCCTGATTCAGGACATCCCGGGCATTCAGAGCCTGACCGATACTGGAAAGCGGTTGCCGGGGGAGTAATACTTCGCTGTTCAGAGTGATCTGAAGCCAATATTCATTGTCGAACGGGAGTGTCAATGGTGAGATTTCTCCCAATATGACCTGAAAAAGTCCATTGCTCACAGAAACTCCCATTTGGGTTTCCATCCAGATACTGCTTCCTCCGGTTTCTGCATCGAAAAGAGTAAAGGTAAAATCGTAATCTCCGGTTATCGGGTGGCCGTCTGGATCCAGAAGATGGCCTTGATAATTGATCTGAAACGGGATATCAGCGAATACTGCTCCTCCGCCTATGATTGCGATACATAAAACGAACTTTAATATCCTGGAATTCATTTTTCCCCCTCCCAATTTATGGATTTAAATTCAATTCACTGGATGATCTGCTGCCAGCATTATAGCCGTGACCTGAACATCAAGTCAATGTGTCACGCTTTGCTTTTGGTACATGGGAAACCTTATGAAATGCTGATGCAGAGTCATTTAATGAGACTGTTTGGAACTTGAACCGTTACTCGATTGTATCCATCATAGCTCATTCTATAGCAGAGAAGCGCTGCCTCTGATCACAACGGGTGCGATGATGAAAAGATCGAAAGGATTGTCAATAATGGTTGATTGTCAGCTATTCGATCGTGATATAATCAACAGGATACGTTTGGGAGAAAATAGTCATGATAGAGAAGAGACATGAAACCGGATGCCGGATTGTTGGAATGAGAAGATCCGGTAATCAGAAAGGAGATTGCGTGAAATTCGATCCACAACTGATAAAGCAGCCGATTGTAATCATGATATGCATGGTTTGGATTACCGGTCTTGGATTTGCTCAGGATTTACCGACACCGTATTTTACGGATGTCACGCAGGAATTGGGATTGGGGAGCGCTTCCGGATTTTATATCTCGATCGCAGATCTGAATGGGGATGATTATCCGGATCTTTTTCTGACAGACTTCATGGATGAAGCAACAGGTGATGTTTATAAAAAGCAGCGTCTATACATGAATCGGCCAGGGGATGATCCATCTGATCCATTCAGCCGCAAATTTGTGGATGTTACTGAGGAGTCGGGTATATGGGCAAACAGACGCAATACCGATGAAGGACGGCATTCCGATCTTGCAGTGTTTGGTGATGTCGATAACGATGGTGACCTAGATTATTTTTCAGGGCTTTATTTTCATCGGTTGGAAAGCTACACAGATACAGGTGACCGCAATGATTTAATGCTCAACGATGGGAAAGGTCATTTTTTATTCACATCGGATCTGACATTTTTTGATGCAGGATTGGTAAACTCAGCCGGCGCTGTTTTTACAGATTACGATCTGGACGGAAAGCTTGATCTGTGGCTGGGCAACTGGTTCCTTGATTATGCCAACAACATAAAATCAATGGATCTGCTTTATAAAGGAGATGGAACCGGAGCATTTACCGATGTGACTGCAGCGGCTCACCTGGATGTCACCCAGCCTTCCTATGGTGTTTCAGTTGCCGATACAGATGGGGATGGTTGGCCGGATCTTTTTTCCGCCAATTACTGCCGGGGTCCTTCAAAACATTTCCATAACAATCGGGACGGTACATTTACGGAAATCGGTGCAACGTCCCACTATGGACAATATGTGGGTCCGGACACGGGATGCTGCTCGTGGGGATCCATGCCCAGAGATTATGATAATGATGGCGATATCGATTTCCTGGAAGTCCTTGTTCATGGTAATCTCCAGGTGCATTCCTGCCCATTGGTCAATGCCAATGATGTGTTTACATGGGATTTCGCCTCAGTAAATCGGACCGATGATCCACGTCCCCGTCATAATGGCGATCATTACGGAAGCTGGATAGATTATGATAATGACGGGCTGGTTGACTTTGTTCTGACCGAAAATGGGTATGATAATAATCGGATTTATCTGTTCCGTCATGAACCGGATCATACGTTCAATGTAGTGACACTCGAAGCAGGTCTATCCGGTATCAATGATCAGAACCTGTCCACTCATAACGCATCCGTGTTCGATTATGATCTGGACGGAGATGAAGACATCATTTTTGGATTCCCCGATGCCAGAATGGTTGGCGTTTATCGAAACGATGTCGGTTCATTGAACAATTGGCTGACAGTATCACTCCAGGGTGCGGGTGTTCCGGGTAAGAGCAATCGGGATGCCATCGGAGCGAAAGTCGCGGTCACGGCTGGTGGAGTAACTTACACGCGGTTCGTGGATGCCGGAAGCGGTCATTTTTCTCCCCAGATGCCATTCAACCTGTCATTCGGATTGGGGTCGGCTGACAAGATCGATACGATTATGGTTACATGGCCCAATCTCACACAATCCACACTGATCATGAAGGATATATCTGTCAATCAGATGATAAAAATATATGAACCTCATTATTCCGATGAGCCGCAGTTGGGAATGCGAATGGAAATGCCTGAAACACACTTCGTCCCCGGGAAGAAATGCTATCTGACGGCATATCTTCATAACGAGCACGCTCCCAGAGAGAATGTTCCGATGTTTGTACTTTTAGAGGTGATGGGCGAGTATTGGTTCTGGGATAAATGGACCCAGGATGTCGGATACAAGCGGATCCATTTACCGTCCGGAACGAGTTGCATCAATGTGCTGCCGGAATTCACGTGGCCGGATACAGGGACCAGCTCATTTTCATCCATTAACTTTATCGGGTGCCTGCTCAATAATGACATGGATGAAGTGATGGGCGATGTCAATGGCATCGGATACTGGTCTTTTGGTTTCGGTCCATCGTAATCCGATTCTGAAGCATGGATGAGTTTACAGGAATTGGGATAACACCTTGACAATTCAGGATTCTGTATTTAACGTAATACCGATTTAAATGCAGGGATCTTGATCTGAGGATGATCATGTGGATTGGATAACGTATGGGGAATGGAAGTAATCATCAAATAAAAGCTTTGAAAGTGCAGTCATTAACCAAAGAATACCGCTCCGGGTTCTGGGGGAGAAAAGTCTGTGCATTGAATGGATTGAATCTGGAAGTAGATCCCGGTGAGATATTCGGATATCTCGGTACGAATGGTGCCGGCAAAACAACAACGATTAAAACACTGGTCGGACTGATGAAACCGACACAGGGGTCTGCTGAGATTTTTGGGCGATCCATCTCGAATCCCCACACTCGTAAAAATATCGGTTTCCTTCCTGAGAATCCTTATTTTTATGAATATTTGAATGCCGAGGAATCACTTCGATTTTATTACTCCCTCTCATTGAAACCCGATCGTCAGTTGAACAAGCGGATCAGTGAAATTTTGGAACTTTTAGAACTGTCGCATGCCCGGTATGTTCGGGTAAGAGACTATTCCAAAGGAATGCGCCAACGGCTGGGAATCGCACAGTCCATTATTCATGAACCAAAGATTATTTTTTTAGATGAACCGTTAAGTGGATTGGATCCGGTTGGCCGCCTCCTGATTCGAAACATAATATTCCGATTGAAAGATCTCGGAATCACCGTATTTTTTTCCTCACACATTCTTTCCGATGTTGAGATGATCTGTGATCGCATCGGCCTGCTTCGTAAAGGGAAACTGGTCAATTGTGGATATCTGTCCGAAATCCTCTCCACAAAAACCCAGAAAAATGAGTATACACTCGAGAATGTGAATCCCGATTCCATCGAAATGATAAAAAACATATCGGAGCGAACGGTCATTGAAGGCAATCGAGTGCGTGTGATCATTCAGGACGGTGAGAAAAGTAAAATGGCCTGGGATCTCATCGTAAAGAAAAATATTACTCTGGTTTCATTGATTCCGCAGAAAGAGACATTGGAAGAGTATTTCATTCGTGTGGAAAGCCGGGATAAATAGTGCAATGTGTTTACCGATGATCAATGGAATGGGAGATGATGAGTAAATGAACAGAATTTTCGCGATATCATTGAACACCTTCAAGGAAGCAATTCGAGATAAATTGTTGTATCTGATTGTGCTTTTTGCTGTGATTCTGATCGGATTATCAAAAATACTCGGTTGGATCAGTATGGGAGAGGATATCAAAATCATTCTGGATATGGGTCTGTCTGTCGTCTCAATATTTGGACTTCTGATTGCCATTTTTATCGGAGGAGGTATTGTTTACAAGGAGATCGATAAACGGACGATTTATACCATATTATGCCGTCCGCTTCCACGATACCAATTTGTTGTTGGGAAATACATCGGACTCATCCTGACGATCTCCTGCACAATCCTCATCATGTCAACGGTTCTTATCGGGTATGTGTACATGATGGGCGGCGGTCTCAAACTCAATCTTTTTGTGGCTGCCGGGATGATATTTCTGGAGATGGCGGTCATTACTGCCATGGCGATATTTTTGTCCGCTGTTTCTACTCCGATCCTCAGTGCAGTGTTTACATTCTGTTTCTATGTGATCGGCCATCTGAACGGAGGGATCAAGGAGATGGCGGATACAATCATCGAGAGTCCATTAGGAAAGCAGATCTTATATGGCGTGTACTATCTTCTTCCCAATCTGGAAAATTTCAATGTCAAATTGCAGATTGTTCACGATCTTCCGGTTCAGGTGAGCTATCTGTTGTTTTCGCTGGGGTATTGTGTGTTGTATACAACCATTATTCTGGGAATTTCATTCCTCATCTTCAATGAACGGGATTTTTAAAAACGATTGCGCTATCTCGAATGGAAATGATGTTTTCTGGGGAGATTGCAGAATGAAGCGAATCATCTCAACGCTCCTGCTTACAGCCCTTCTATTTTCTGGGGGTATTTACCCCGTACAGAAACAACTCGACATGAAACGGGAAGCGGTCGAGGGGGATGAACTGATGTTTTTGCCAAATGGTACACTGATTCACTATCTGGCATTGGATCATCGGGGTTTGATGGCCGATTTATGGTGGATACGGTCCCTGATTTATGTCCGGCAGCATTTCTGGGGTGATCGCAAGTTTATATTTTTAAATCATCTTTATCAAATCATCACCGATCTGGATCCTCATTTTTTGACCGCGTATACGTACGGTGGAATTTTTTTGGCATTGATAGCCGACAAACCGAATCTGGCTATTGAACTGCTCGAGAAGGGTTTGAAAAACAATCCCAACGCATGGGAGTTGCCTTATGATATGGGTCTTTATGCGTATAAACGGATGAACGATCCAGAAAGAGCAGCTCAATATTATCAAATTGCCTCTCAGATACCCGGTAGCCCGGATCTACTGAAAGGTAATGTTGCAATGCTGTTGACCCGAGCCGGTCAGCGGGAACTCGCGTTAAAGAAATGGCAGGATATGTACGATACAGCTACCGATGAATCGATTCGATCCATGGCTCGATTCAATATCAACCAGACATTGATGGAAGAGCATATGGATTTGATCGAGGAAGCAGTGGCGAAATATAAAACAACAACAGGCAGTTTCCCACCGGATCTCGATACACTTGTCCGTGAGGGATACTTGGTTGAAACGCCTCCTGATCCCTTTGGATCATACTATTTTCTCGATCATCGCACGGAAAAAGTCAAAAATGCCTACATCGCTCGTGAAGAGCTCATTCGAAACATTTTGATTATCAATGGCCATATTGAGAAATATCGTGAAAAAAATGGGAAATATCCTGAAAAGCTGCAAGATGTCATTGATCCCGAGGATCTGAATGGACTCAAAAGCATCCCTTCACATTCCTTTCCGGATATGGATTTCATCTATGACAAAGAAAAGGGTCGCATAAAGCTCAATCCGGAACTTCTGACGTTCCCCCGAACCATAGAGGATGCCAGCAACTTCGGTGCTGTCTCCTAGAAACGGCTTATCAGAAATGGATATGTCGAGGGGAAGGGAAGAATATCCGTTTTTTCTGGATGTATTGCAACGAAAGATCGCGATTCTCTTCGAGAACGAGTCGCTTATCATCGTTGACAAACCTACTGACTCCATTGTCCATGGTATCAAAGGTGACGATAATACGCTTCTGGAAATGGTCCAGCGATACCTCGAATCGTCCGGCCGATCCACAGCATTCCTGGCTCCCGCAAACCGGCTCGATCGAAATACCAGCGGTCCGGTTGTTTTCACAAAAGATAAGGAGACCGCTCGGTGTTTGCGGAAATTGTATGCGCAATGCAACATTCAGAAAACATATGCCGCTCGACTGAATGGGATCCTCCGTTATACCTTATTCGTTGAAGCTGATATTATCAAAGGGCATCACAAACGAGCGGCCGTCCGGAACCTCATCGTTTCCAACCAGGGTTCCCCTGATAAACGCCAGTGGTTCTCCTCTCGGATCGGCAATTCAGATACTGTTTCGGCCACAGTTCTCCGTCCTGTTTCTTGGAAAGATGGCACGACAGTCGCTGAAATCTATCCGTGGACCGGACGATATCATCAGATTCGGGTGATCTGTCAGGCGATCGGATTCCCGATTACCGGTGATAAAAAATACGATCGAGTGCCTGGATCGAATTTTAACAAAGAACACTCCCACGACTGGATGGTTCAATCCTTGATCTGCACCGCTTTGCAGATCGAAGAATGGAATATTGCTGTTGTCAGCACATTCTCATTGGATGACGTGATCCACCAATTGCCACTGGTCATGAAGACGCTTGATTGATGGGCGTGTGGATTTTCGCGTCAGTGAATAAATTAACTAAGCTATTTACTTGATACCATCACTCATTTGGGATAAATCACTTTTGTCAGAATTGACAGTATAAACAAATGGACACTGGTTGGGATATCATCCAGTGTTAGAACTGTTGAAAATGGAATGAATGGTTTGATTGGCATGACAAAGATCTGGTGCGTGAGTAATTCGATTTCATTGAACCAATCTGGGAATACCGGACAGGTTTGATATCAGGAAAGGTGGCCTGTTGATTTGGCTTAAATGGATCATCGGCATCACTGCCAGTGCATTGTTTCTTGCGTTAGTATTCAATCGAGCACTCAGTTATCAGTTGAAACGGCGAACAAAAGAGCTTCTGGATAAAAACACCAAACTCAATGATGAAATCTCCGAGCGGAAACGAGTCGAAAAGACACTGATCGCCACGGAACAACGATATCGAAACCTTTTTAATCGAAGTTATGACCTGATCTTTCTTCATACGGTCAAAGCGGATAGTTTTTTAGGGGAGATTATCGAAGTTAATCAGATTGCAATGGATTCGCTAGGGTATTCCAATCCGAGTGAGTTGATCGGAAAGAGAATGATGGATCTCATCAGTCTCGAGGAACATCTTGGATTTTCATTCATTGTGGATCAATTAAAGGAAACGAATCATTATCTTTTTGAAGCCGGATTGAAGAGAAAATCTGGGTTGGACCTGCCGGTTGAAATACACATGCATCTTCTCGAACTCAGTGACGAGAAATCATTATTATCGATCATCCGGGATATTTCCGGAAGGCACCAGGCGGAAGAACTGAGTCGGAAGTATGCGATCGAACTGGAAAACCAAGTGGAGAAGCGTACACGGTCATTACTGGAAATCAATGATGAACTCCAGGCATTCGCCTACACGGTGTCTCATGATTTGCAGACTCCCATTAAGAATATTCAGCTCCTCTCAGAAGCACTGATACATCGATCATCGCAATTTTTGTCATCTGAAGATCAACAAGCACTCCGGAATATTACGCAAAATGCCGACTTTCTCGTCAGGATGATACGGGATTTGTTGGTGTACAGCCGTCTGGGACGCGTGGAAATACCGCTTGAAGTTATTCCTCTGGGTCAACTGACAGCCGAAATACTGGTCCATCTGGAGTCGGAAATCCGGGAAAAGAACGCTCAAGTCACTGTTCAGAAGCCTTTACCGCGAGTAATCGCTCATCGCGTGACCTTGGGACAGGTAATCCAGAACCTGATAACCAATGCGCTAAAGTTTGTCGCGCCCGGTGTCCATCCAGCCATCATCATCCGCTCCGAAATAAAAAACAACGATCAGGCTCGGGTCTGGATCGAAGATAATGGCATTGGTATTCCACCCCAATATCAGGAGCGGATTTTTCGGATTTTTGAACGGCTTCATAGTTCCAACACGTATCCTGGAACCGGGATCGGCCTGGCAATCGCCCGGAAAGGCGTGGAACGAATGGGAGGACGGATGGGCGTGGAATCACAATCCGGGAAAGGAGCCCGTTTCTGGTTCGAACTCCCACTCGAAAAAACCGAACCCACATAAGTCCATTCAGGAATTCGCAATGGATCGCAGCGGCGCATTGTGCAACCATACATCGTTTGAGCCGCAAACTCCCCGTTGAATATCGGATTCGAGTGAACCACGGAAACCAGCTCACGCCAATCATGATCCAGGATGTGTTGGGAATCGTTTTACAGCAGTTGCTTTAAAAGATGTCCAGACTGCATCTCCAACCTGAAACTGAAGCTCCCGGTAAGATTGAGGCGTGATCACCATCACCAACGGGATTCCAATATCAACCATGACCTGTATGTGGAGATTTCCCATGGTAATCGATCGGATAATTCCGGGAAGCTGATTCCGGGCACTGGATACATGACGCTCCCGCGCCAGTGTGATGGCTGCGGGATCAATCTGGAAAACTGCCTGTCCACTGATCTGTTCCATATGTTCGATCCGAAGATGGTCATTCACCACCAATAACCCGGTTCCATCCTCGATCATGCTCATCCCTTGAATAATATTGAGTGCCAGAGGCTCTACGAGTCTCCCGTGAGAAACAGCGATGATCTGATCTGCAAGACCAAATCCTTTCAGAGTGTCGTGTGTGGAAAGGAGTATCGTTGTGTCGGTTTGATCTCGGATCGATCGCAGTATTTGAGTAAGCTGATCGACGGATTGGCTGTCCAGATGTGAGAAAGGCTCATCGAGCGCCAGAACTTTCGGACAAAGAATCATGGTCCGGGCCAAAGCGATTCGCTGAATCTCTCCACCCGATAAACACCGCCGATTTTTGTGTGCCAGATTAGCCACATCAAATCGATTCAGAATCTCATTCACACGTTCGATCCGATCCATGCGACCGATCCCCTGGCATTTCAATCCGAACTCCACGTTGTGGTAAACCGTTCCGGAGAAGAGGACGGGCCGCTGCAATACGATTCCGACCCAAGGAGTGATCCGGCCGGTGATCTCGATTCCATCCAGGTGAATAGTTCCGGATGTGGGATGAATCAATCCCGCAACACTTTTCAGAAATGTTGACTTGCCGGAGCCATTAGGTCCTGTGATGGCATAGATCTTCTGGGCATCGAATTTCCGGCTGATGGATTGGAGAGCCTGGGTTTGTCCATAGTGGACTGTCAGATCAGAAACCTGCAGCATCTTTGGATTCCGGCCTGTTTTGCACCGCATGGAACAAAATATTGATCCCCAGTGAAATCATCAGTAACAGAACTCCCAAAATCATCGCCTGATTGAACTGGCCTTTATCGTGTTCCAAGGCAATCGTTGTGGTGATCGTGCGGGTGACTCCTGCAATGTTTCCACCCAGGATCATGGAAATCCCTACTTCAGATAACGCTCGACCCAACGCTGCGATGATCGCTGCGATGATGCCATACCGTGCTTCCCGGATGACCGTCAGATACAATCGTATTCCTTTCGCGCCGAGGGAACGGGCTGTGATAACGACATCCGAATCCAGCCTCCGGATGGCACTCAGGGTGAACGTGGCAATAATGGGTATGATCAGAAGGATCTGGCCGATGATGATGGCGGTTTTGGTATAGAGCAGTCCCCAACTCCCGAGAGGTCCATTCCGGCTGAGCAATGAATACACCATCAGCCCGATCACCACAGTGGGAAACGCCAGAGATGTATAGAGAAATGTGATCAGTATTTCCCGGCATCGGAATGTCCTGATCCCGAGTACCGTTCCGATCCAGATTCCGGGCAGGGAAGACAGTGCGACTGAAATAACAGACACCTGTATTGAAACCCCGATCGCACTTGTGATGCTCACATCCGTGAATATCATGTCTAGGGAGTTGTTTTATCTGTTTACCGGAATGATATCCGGATAAAATAAGGTCTGACCATTGACCTGGAATTCCCCGATGAGCCGTTGGCCTTTTTCGGAGATCAGCCATTCGACATACTTCATCGTAAGGTCATATTTAACATGGGGATGTTTGGATGAATTGACCGGAATGACACAGTACGGATTATCCAGCAGAGGAGACCGTTCGCTGACAATGATCAGCTCCAGTTTATCTTTGAGGGCCAGCCAGGTCGCTCGATCGCTGAGCGTGTAAGCGTGTTTCTCAGCCGCAATGGTCAGAACTTTGCTCATGCCCTGTCCGACAGATAACAACCACACACTGTCCGGCGTGATCGCGGCTTCTTCCCAGAGCTGATTCTCTTTGACGTGTGTGCCGGAGTTATCCCCGCGTGAGATGAAAGTGGATTTTGACTCAGCGATTTTTTTCAGCGCAGAGATGATATCCAGTCCCATGATTCGAGCTGGATCGGATTTGGGTCCTACGAGTATGAAATCATTGTGCATCAATGGATAGCGTTTCGTGCCATAGCCATCCGCCATGAACGTGTTTTCATCGTCACGGCTGTGCGCCATGACGATGTCCGCATCACCGTTTCGAGCCATTTCCAGAGCAGCGCCGGAACCCTTGGCAATTACGCGTACTTCGATACCCGTATCTTTTGTGAAGAGTGGATGCAGATACCCGAGCAGTCCGGAGTTTTCAGTACTCGTCGTTGTCGCCAGGGTGATATAGGGTGTTCCCTGTGCGAAAACAGTTTGTGTCAACAAGAAAACAATGATTAATATAGACAGTTTCTTCATTTGTTTTTCCTTCTGGTATGATGCTCGATTCTCTCCATCATCCCCGTTACCAGTCTATACTGCTGATGGATATGGATTAATGCCGTGGAGTCAATTTCGACATGTCAATCCGGCAACAGATGGACCATACAGAAGCCCCTGAGTGATGTTGCCGGGAAAACATTGTCTCGGTTTTAATGATTGTCGATCTCATGCACCATACGCAGGATGTGTTCCCACAACCCCTGCCATTCAGTGAAATATTCCTCACATGCTTTCACGGAACCGGGAAACGTCATTATGAATATCGTCCCTTTGATTCCAGCTACGCCACGACTCAGCAGTGCACCCGGCTTTCGGGTTCCATATTTTACGCGTATGTGTTCCATGATTCCAGGGATCAGCTTGTCACAGAAATCGGTGACTGTTTCTGGAGCGATATCCCGGGAACCGATCCCGGTACTGCCGGTTGTGATGATGAAATCAGCTCCGCACTGTTCCGCTTCACATAATTGATCCATTAATTTTTCCGGATCATCCGGAATCAGCGCGGTCGTTATCGATTGATGATATCGGTGATTTGCGAAATACTCTTCCAGTAACGCCACGATCCGTGGACCGCTCCGGTCGGTATAAACACCCTGCGATGCCCGGTCGCTCAGTGTGATCACATGGATTTTCAATGGTCTTGGAATGAATTCCCCGGTCATGCCCATTGTGATGTCGCCATCGTGGATCACTCGAGCGAAAATACCCTCCTTGGGCATGATACAGGCACCGACTTCTTCGAAAATGGCACAGCCAGAGTGGCATTCCTTGCCGATTTGCGTCACCTCCAATGTCACGCCACCAAGGATGAGCCGGTCCATTACGGCGACGTGGGATAAATCCAGTCCCCGGGTGGACAGGTTTTCCGCAAACTCCCCCGGTCTGAGCCGCCTGCCGATCGTTTCCGAAAATCGTTCGATCTGCTCCATTCCCAACAGACTGATCTGCCGATGCCAATACCCGGTATGTGCATCTCCATCACATCCCATCGGACCGATATGAATCCGATCCACCGGTGTTTTAGTCGTTCCTTTTTCTCTGGAGATGTTTATGGATTCAACAACGAATCGGTGAGACATGGACGTTTCTCCTTTTTGATCAGATGAACCTCGTGGATCACCATCTGTTTGTCAACGGCTTTGCACATATCGTAGATGGTCAGGAGTGCAACGGTGACAGCAGTCAAGGCTTCCATCTCCGCGCCGGTCTTGCCCATGCATCGGACTTCTGCATGTATCCGGATGCCTGTTTCTTCACGCGTGCCGGAGACGGATACATGGTCCGTGATCAATGGATGACACAATGGGATCAGCTCCGCGGTTCGTTTGGCTGCCTGAATGCCGGCGATCTCTGCCGCAGTCATTACATCGCCTTTTTTGATCAGTGCACGATCGATGAGGTCGAGTGTTTCAGGCGATAATGTGATTCGGCCCTCCGCAATGGCAATACGCAGGCGGATCGGTTTCTTGCCGACATCGACCATGCGGATGCGTCCACTATCATCGACATGAGTCAGCTTGTTCACGTTTTTATCCTCCAATTCGTCCCATATACGCATTTCTGGTGAAACAGCCGTGTTCCGGTTTATGTCGGATGGCCTGCCGGATCGCTTCTTCCGGTCCCAGAGTCCGGACATCGAACATGGTATCGTGCAGCAAGCAGGAGCGGATATATCCGTCGCTGGTCAATCGTAACCGGTTACACACCTGGCAATTACCACGATCGGAGTTTTCCACCACACTGAACACGCCGTTCACAATATCCATTTGATGAATCCGCCGAGTGATCAATCCGCGTTCGGCGGCATAGGCTTCCACCGCCCGTGCGTGGTCGTCGGTGTGATCAGGAAAAACTACAATATTCAACTTTACCGGCGATAGTCCAGCCTGGATCGCCGCATCGATTCCGGCCAGCACATCGTTCAGATTTCCGCCTCTCGTGATCCGTGAGAATTCGACCGGATCCACCGTGTCGAGGCTGACATTGATACGCATCAGCCCGGCATCGGCGAGTGACTGTGCAAGGGGAGCCAGGAGCGCTCCGTTGGTGGTCAACGACAGATCTTCGATGCCGGGGAGCCGTGCGAGCATCCGGACCAGGTCGACAATCCCGGGCCGTACCAAGGGTTCACCTCCCGTTACACGAAATTTATGGATACCCAGCCGGATTGCTGCTTCCACTACTTTAACGATTTCTTCATACCGGAGTATTTTTTGGTGGGGAATGAATTGAACCCCTTCCGGAGGCATGCAATACACACATCGATAATTACATCGATCGGTCACCGATATCCGCATCAGTTCTATAGACCGTCCAAATCCGTCGATCATAGTTCCTGCTGATGGTAGCTTCTGGTATTTACCGGCCAGAATGACACGGATTCCCCCGGCTGTAACTGCGTGATCCCTTGTGGAATCATCATAAAACCATCCATATCTAACAATGCGGACTGATGTGCCGAACCATGATACGGCAAAACCTCCAACTTCCCACATTCCGTCAACTGGCATGGTACAAACTCCGGCCGCTGAGCCATCCGGCGGTGATAGGGAGCAGCAATCGGAATGGATACAAATCTGGGAAGGATGGGTTGCTGATGAAGTCGACGCAATATGGGAATGCCGAACAGGTGAAATGTGAAATAGGTCGATACCGGATTTCCGGGGAATCCGATAACTACTGTCCGCTCACGGGTGGCAAATGTCAGCGGTTTTCCCGGCTTGACGCACACCCGGGAAAAGTGAATCTGAAACCCGGCTGTTGTCAGGGCTTGTGGAATAAAATCGAAATCCCCGGCGGAAACGCCTCCACTCAGACAGATCAGATCATATTCATTGGCCGCATGACGGAAAACATCGACCGTACCATCCAGATCGTCGGACAATCGTTGGCGCAACCGAACGTCCGCTCTGTAATTCTTCAGGAGCTGGGAGAGGAGAGGACCATTGGAATCGAATATCTTACCTGGACCCCAATCCGACATGCGGTCCACGAGCTCATCTCCCGTGGAGAATACAGCGGCGGATATTTTTCGGAATACCGGCACCGATTCAATGCCACAGGAGATCAGCACCGCGTATTTCATGCAATCAATCTGGTCACCGGTTTTGCCGATGATCTCCCCGGAGCGGATGTCTTCCCCTTGAAGGCTGATGTTTTTGTTTTTGGAGAAGTGCGTTTCTCGGATGAATTCCCCCGTAATTTCAACATGTTCGATGGGAATCACCCGGATGGCGTTGCCAGGGACCGGAGCGCCGGTCATGATCCGAACGCAGCTCCCCGGAATCAGCGAAACGGTTTCGGAGAATCCTGCCGGTATGGTCCGAAGGATGTGATATCCGGGCGCGTCATCCATCACCGCGAATCCATCCATTGCCGACTTATGAAATGGCGGGATGTCAATCAAGGCATGGACGTTCTGTGCCAGTGTTCTTCCAACAGATTGATGAATCGGAATCGTTTCCACTCCACAGGAGCGGTCTTTCAATGTATCCCGGATGATCTGATGTGCCTCATCGATGTGTATCATCATGGTGAACTCCCATCGGTTGATCTGTCATCGCGGTCGTCTCTGTGTTATGTATAGTCGAATTCAATCCGGAGTTCAACATATGGGCATTTGATTATACTTGTTAAAGACAAAACACCGCTGTAACTTATTGTGAATAGTGAGTTACAGCGGTGCTATTTTCAGAAATCGATGTCTATCTGAATCGTGGCGGTATTCGCCAGACTTTCATTGTGATAGACGGTATACCCAGCTAAAACCCCAACGTTGGGAGCAAATTTCCAGGATAATCCGACATTCCAGGAACCATAAGCACTTTTTGTGGCCATATATTCCGTGCAGATCCACAACTTATCGGAAATTTCATCGATCGTTCGTTCCCATGCCGCCATCACTCCGCTGTTATCTTTTTCTCCCTCTCCATTTAATAGGAGATCTTCATTTCCACTGAAATATCCCAGAGAAATCCGTCCCAGATTGATGTCCGCCACGGAGATGGCTTTGGCGGTTTTCACGTAAAGAACATTGTAATCCGTCACTTCGCGTTCGGTTCCAAGGTCAAAAGCCCCGATAGCAATTGCCGGGAACCACGACCCGAAGGTTCCTTCCGGTATACCCAGTTTAATGTTCCCATACCATGGATAATTGTCCGCTGATCCAAGACCGGATTTATGATCAAACCCCATTTCCATGTTGAGTTTCTCGAATGGAAGAAGACCAACCGTCAATCCGAGATTGGTAATGGGAGCAACGGTATTCCCAGCACTATCCTGTTCAGATGCAATATAGATGTCAGATGTCAGATGCCATACATTGAATGCCTGGAAGTCAGCGGAAGGTCCCCAGATATGCGTCGTAGCTGTAGCATGAGTGGTTGACCCGGATACGAAACAAATCAGTATGCCAACGATATTTAGAATGACCATGACGTTCCATTTCATCACTCACACTCCTTCATATGCAGTTTCACCATGAAGCGCTGCATCCAGACCGATTTCTTCTTCATCTTCTGTCGTTCGGACAGTGGTGATTTTGTTGATGACCCAAAGCATGACCCATGTGAAAGCAAAGGCATAAACGGATGAACCAATGATCGTCATGAGCTGCGCCATGAAAAATGAAGCGTTACCGTGCAGTAATCCATCCGCACCCGCTGAATTGACCGCTTTGTTGGCAAGGATACCCAGAAGGATCACACCCAATGCGCCACCGACTCCGTGAACACCCCATACATCCAGGGCATCGTCCCATTTCAACCGGTTTTTCAGGTTTACAGCACAATAACATACGATGCCTGCGATGATTCCAATCAATGCAGCGGAGGACGGCGTGACATATCCTGCGCAAGGGGTGATCGTTGCCAATCCCGCAACAGCTCCTGTCAACAGGCCGAGGAATTTCGGTTTTTTCTCGAATATCCACGCGAGGAGCATCCAGATGGGACCCGCAAACGATGCCGCAATATCCGTATTCAGAAACGCCAATCCCGTAACGGCATCGACTTTGAGTTCACTTCCGGCGTTGAACCCATACCATCCGAACCATAACAATCCGGTTCCAAGAGCGACCAATGGGATGCTGTGAGGAATGTTATCGCCCACCCGCCTGCGTCCGACATACAGGACCGAAGCCAGCGCTGCCATTCCGGCGATATTATGCACCACAATGCCGCCTGCAAAGTCCAGCACTCCCATTTTGGCAAGATAGCCATTCCCCCAGATCATATGCACAAAGGGGAAATAGACAAACGTCAACCATGCAATCAGGAAAAGCAGGTATGCGCCAAACCGCACCCTGTTTGAGAACGCTCCCGTGATCAGTGCCGGTGTTATGATAGCGAACATCATCTGATAGGCCATGAATACAAATTCGGGTATATTTCCTGTCCCGAATGGAGATACTGTGTTCAGATCAATACCCGCAAGAAACATTTTATTCAGATTTCCGATGATTGCTCCCTCTCCACCACTGAAACAGAGCGAGTAACCGTACGCCCACCAGATGATGGTGGTGATGCCCATTGAGACGAAACTTTGAATCATGATCGTTAAAACGTTTTTCCGTCCCACCAGACCGCCATAGAAAAATGCGAGCCCGGGTGTCATGAGCATCACCAGACTCGTCGCAACCAACATAAAACCCGTATTCCCCGTGTCGAACATCTCACACCTCCATGAAATTTTTTACGCAGTCATTTCCCTGAGTATAGAGGATAGTCTGTTCTCTCATCATGACAATCAGGGTTTTCCTTAAAATCGGTAACAAAATTCCTTAATTATTTTTACGTGGTTGAAATAATTATGAATGAAGAAAAAGGTGTGAATGCAACCGAATCCGCCTGGCAGTACCGTCATATTCTTGATGACAGTCATAATTGGACTTTAAATCTGTCATAAGCCGGTGAGACCTTCTTTTACGGCGTATTTGGTCAACTCGGCAATACTGTGGAGATCGAGTTTATCCATAATATTTTTTTTGTGGGATTCGATTGTTTTGAAACTCAAATGGAAGCGCACTGCGATTTCTTTGACCGTCATGCCCTCTGCGATACATTGGAGAACTTCCCGTTCCCGTGAACTGAGCAGAGAAAAGGAATCATCATTTCGTATGGAAAGAAGCTTCACATAATCACTCAATACGAATGATTGTAAGCTCTGAGATAAAAAAATTTCCCTGCCTGAACCTGCGGCTTGAATCGCATGCAGCAGTTCATCGGACGCCGATTCCTTCAGAATATAACCGGCTACGCCAATTCTGAGTGATTCAACAACAAACCGGCGGTCCGAATGCATGGATAACATGATGATTTTTATATTGGGTCTGGCTTCCCTTATTCGACGCGCAACTTCAATCCCATTCAGCAGCGGCATGGAGATATCGAGCAGAAGGATGTCGGGATTGTATTTAAGCGCTTCTTCGACCGTAGTCGGTCCATCTGAGGTTTCCGCTACAATTGTCATATCTTTTTGATGTGAAAGAATGGATCGGATGCCATCCCGAAAGAGCCGGTGGTCATCTGCCAGGATAATCTTGATCTGTTTCACGTATCACTCCACTTAGATCGGAATTACCATGAGAACTGAAGTTCCTTGGTCTTTTCGGGAGGTTAACTGCATCCGTCCTCCCAGGACATGAAGTCGTTCCCGGATACTGAACAACCCAAACCGTTCGTCAACGGCTTTGGACGCAGTCAGAGATTCAGCATCAAAGCCCCGGCCATCATCGACCACCTCGATTTCAATGGCATTCGGAGACTGGGAAACCCGGATCGATGCTGACATGGCGTGAGCATGTTTGACGATGTTGGCCACGAGTTCACTGACACATTTATACACGATCACCCGAAATTTTTCCGGCAGACTGGCGATTCCGGGACGCGTTTGTACGGTGATGTCCAGCCCGTATTTCATCTTCGTACGTTCTGCAAGCCACTCCAGAGCAGCGATCAATCCCAGTTCATAGAGCACGGGTGGACTGATTGTGCCGGTCAAGTCCCGGGTATACCGGATCGATTGATCAAGTAGTGTCAGAATTTCGCTGATCTGATTTTCAAAACCACAGAAGATGGCATTGCTCCGGAATTGAAGTATCTGGAATTTGATCAACGCAAGCGCCTGTCCGACGTGATCGTGCAGATCCGAAGCGATTTCCCGGCGTTCCCGAGCCTCTGTAATAAACAGTTTATGAGCGAGGTTTCTGAGTTGTTCCGTGCGTTTTTCGACCCGTTTTTCCAGATCGATGTTGGTCTTGAGCAATTCGGATTCCACATGTTTACGTTGCAGAAAAGATCGTAAGATTTCCGCCATCGATTCAATCAGATCCCGCTCTTCTTTCAGAAACGGACCTTCGTCTTCGTCCGGACGCGCTTCGGTATAAAAAACTTCGATCAGCCCCTGGATAGATTCTGTGACCCTGAAAGCGCTTTGCTGAAAAAATTCAGCCCTCCGGAAATCCACTGTCGTGACCTCCCAATTCGCCACCCGAATGCGAGCGGAGACTATTTCCGGGTACTGCCACGCATCCGGAATCAACCGGACGATATCACGGAACAGCTCTTTGGTGTCTTTTTTGTCGTCCTGTAAAATCCGGGCGGTTTTATGCAGCAAGGTAAGTTCTTTGATGCGTTCCCGCAATTTGTGATTGATATCGTGACGCATTTCAGAGGAATGTTCAGGCATACGTTCACTGCACCCGCCGCAAATACTTGAATATCCGGGAAAACTCCCCATGAAACAATGCGGATAAACCCTTGGAAGCCAATCGCGCCTGGTCAGTGATCCGCCGGAGAAGATCAAACAGGGAATGAAACACCGGGTGATCCAGAAGCTCCGCCGGAACACCTCCCAGCCATCGCAATAAGCTCCTCGGAATCCATGGAATATCCGTCAGGTAAATCAGATAATTCAGATACCGGCCCTTGGGGATGTAAAACGGCTTTCGGTAAACATCGCTTTCTTCATCCTGGATGAGCCCTTCCTCATGGGCTTTTTGATTCAACTGCGTTCCCGGATAAAACGTCAATGACGCCAGACACAGCATGAACCGACCCGGAATTCGTGTTAGAAGCCCCAGCGTCTGCCGCACATCCTCCCGCGTCTCCCACGGATTATCCAGAATGACATGATAATGCGGTGTGATCAGTCTGGAACGGTAATCGTGGATCAGC
The DNA here is from genome assembly GCA_964512995.1 of uncultured bacterium. Taxonomy (GTDB): domain Bacteria; phylum CSSED10-310; class CSSED10-310; order CSSED10-310; family CSSED10-310; genus CAZELM01. The sequence goes on along the minus strand of CAZELM010000051.1, from coordinate 4,442 downwards.
CGGGCGGCATCCAGGATCTGCTGGTTCGTCTCCGGCCGTCGGTACATCTCCCGGATTCGTGGACTCCCCGTTTGAATGCCCATTTCAATGAATGCCAGTCCGGTCTCCAGAAACATTTCCAGTAAATCCCGCGTCAATGTCGCCGGACTCGCCTGCGCATACCAGGGCAGGCCGATTTCCGTCTGATAGCGGTGACAAAGCACCTCCAGATCAGCCCATGGCATCGCCGTAAATACATCATCGAAAAAGTGGATTCCCTGAATGAACGGGAATCGCTCCGTGATCTGTTTCAGTTCCCGAAGCACATGATCCGGGTTGCGAAACCGCAGATATCGGATGCCAGTATGCCGGTCAGCTTTCACACTGTTTGCACAATAGGTGCATCGATGCGGACAACCCCGGGATGTCATGGTCCGGTACACGGTGATGGCTTTGGATGAAGATGGGTGATGAATGGGAGCCGGCATCAGCGGGAGCACCTGGTTCAGGATCTCTGATGTGACCGGTTGGAGTTCTTCCGTGATGGGATTCAGGATCCAATGATCCTCCGGTCCCATGTCGATAAACGGGAGCTGATCCAGATCATCGATGCAAGGAACCACCTCTTGGCTCTGATCCGGATCCCCGTGGCGGGTCCGAAGCCCCGGAATCTCATCAATCGGGTCTCCGGATTCCAGCCGATCCAGCAACTCCAATAAAACATGTTCTCCTTCACCCATACATACTGCATCGGCAACCTGGAGCGATTCCACCGGGTCGGCTTCCGCATGAATCCCGCCCCAGACGATCATGGCAGGAGTCTGGCTGCGGATGGCTTGAGTCAGTTGGATCGCTCTGTCCCGGTACTGCGACATGAAGGACAGACCGACGATCGTGGAATCACCCACCCGCTCGATGATCTGATACAGGATTGCTGGAGTGTAAGCGTATGTGAATCCGCCGCCATGTTTCAGTTTTTCGATTCCACCCGGCAGAAATATGATCTGAACCGGGATTCTATGTGACTTCAGATATGCTGACAGTGCCCGGACGCCGAATGCGCTGATATCCGGTGGCGTAGGCGTGATCAGTGTGATTTTCATGGGAGAGGTTCCCGTGGATCAGTGACCGCCGGATGACCGGGGCGATGGGGGAACCGGCCGGTGGCGCAACAGGGATTTCCGATAAATCTGGTACATCGCTCGGAGAGCGGTATTCACACTCGGCCGGTGGAACAACCGGATGGCCGGCATCGAACACAATCCGTTCAGAATGGACCGCGGGACCGGTCTGGAAAACAGGGAAAACAGAAGGTTGATGTAATTGATATCGCGCTCGTTGTACTGCTGCCGGTATATCTCCCGGATGTCCTCCCGGATCAGCCCATCTGTTTTGGCTCTGTCAAACAGCTCCGTTCCCGGAAAAAACGTCAGCCGGAAGATCTGAAGGAAAAAGGGCGGTGGGAATTTCAGCAGGAGCTGTAAGGTCTCCATTTTATCGGATAGGGTTTCCCATGGGTTATCAAGGATGAAATCGTAGATGGGCGGCCGGATGCGCGGGATATACTCCCGGAGGAGCGTCGCCATTTCGATGATGCGCTGATTGGTATGGGTTCGCCGGTACAGCTCCTTGATGCGTTCCGAACCGGTCTGGACTCCGATCTGAATATTGGCCAGTCCGGCATCGACCATGGGATCGAGGCGCTGGCGGGTAATGGTCCGGGGTTCCGCCAGGCATTGAAACGGTCGGCCACAGATTTTTTTATAGCGAGCTGCAAAATTCACGATATCGTCCATCGGCATCGCAAGGAATGAGTCATCGGAAAACGTAATCTCCCGGAACCACGGCATCTCCGCGAGAATCGATTCCAGTTCGCCCATGAGGTGATCGATGGAGCGTCTCCGGATGGTCGGCTGCGTTCGATAAGTTTTACGCAGCGCATCCCAGCAGCAATAGGTGCAATGATGCGGACAACCCCGGCTGGCGATGGTCTGATAGAACAAAGCGGCTCGTGCTTTGGTGGGAGCGACTTTTGTGAGATACCGGCGGAGCAGTTCCCGGTCCATGGGCAGTATCGCCTCAGTCTCCTGATCCAGCACATGATGATTTTCCATCTGATAGTCGAAATACGGGAGCGTATCCAGGTGTTCGATCATCGGACGGGGCGGATTGGACAGGATCGCTCCATTGGATTTCAGCCAGATATTGGGGATCGGGTGGAGCGGCGCATGGGACTCCAGAGCCGCTGTCACATCCAGGATGGCCTGCTCGCCTTCTCCCACACAGACCAGATCGGCGTATTCGAGGCATTGTTCCGGGCAGATGGTCGCATGAATGCCCCCCCAGATCACCGGGACAGCAAGTCGGTCTTTCAGGTGCTGGGTGAGTGTGGCCACCTGCTCGAAATAGTTGGTCATCAGGCTGACACCGATTAATCCGGCGCCGCGGCAGAGTTCTGTGACCTGATCCAGAATCCGGTCGGAGTATCGATTCATGAAATCGCGACGATATTCGATTTCCGGAAACTGATAGGGGAGAAAAATCAGACGCACAGCATGGCCGGCCTGTTTGAGAACCGAGGAGATTCCCCGGATGCCAAGCGCTGCGATATCGGAATATGGGGAGATGAGTGCAACGTCCATCGGGTGGCACCGTAGCAAAAGAATGAACCGAGGGCAAGGATTATCATTGCATTTCGATATTCCAAAGAAAACAGAAATTGATATCGATCCGGGGATATTGCTGAGTATGTGTTGATTCTGTTTCATTCGTTCGTTTCCGCGATTTTCATTTGCATTCATTTTTCTCCCGGCCGCTCCGCTGGGAGGTCGTACACGCTCCGCATGACACTAAATGAAGAAACCTATAAAACGACCGCTCGTGAAGAGGTTTCTTAGCAGAGAGTAAATAAGGATTTTGCATATATACCCCTCTCCATTCATGGAGAGGGGCTGGGGTGAGGTATTGCACGAAGCGATGAAATCAATCCGATGATTCACAAATGCGGATGGTTCAATGAATACTCGATGATTCCACCGCTCCGTTCACAAAAAATACAGGAGTTCCGGGGGTGTACCGATCGATCAAACGGAAAGGGTCGGAGAGTCTGCCGGAGCGACTACGGCGGAATCCGATGCCGTGGCTGCTTTGGAGTGTCGGTTTCCGGTGTCGATGATCATCCGGGCATTGAAATAGTCCCGATAAAACTGCGGGTGACTGCGTCGCAACCGTCTCACCATGCGATCCATTCTGAATTTCAGGATGCGATCGACTTCTCTGAAAAGCATTTTCAGTTCGGCGGTGCTGGCCTTTTTCATGGCACGGATATCACGCGGCTTCACAATCGTGTTTTCAAATAAGGCAATTTTGGCGCTGAGATCATCCAGATCAGATGAGGTGATCTCATAGTCGCCTAACGGAATCAGGTGTTCTTCGGTCAGATTTCTGATGGTGACACAGCGCTGCAATGAAATAAAATCTCTGGGAGACATGATATCATACATTGTCAGTCGAGCTTTTCCGAGCAGTTCCATTTTATTCATGGTTTCGGCATAACAACAAATCCCATTGGCGATTTCGAGGGTGGCTTCGGCCATTGCTTCTTGTATCAGAGCTTTATCATGGGTGATCCCATCAGTCCGCATATCCTGGATACGGACCAGTTCTTTGATCCGCGCCTGACGATGGCAGAAGTCCTCGAATGCACTCTTGAGTGCAGGACGACTGTTGATCGTATCGATCTGGCGCTCACAGGCATTCTGGGTGGTGTAATGCATTAACATCTTGTCGTTCTGTCTCTTGTTCATACAAAAAACCTCCTGATAACTGTTAAAAACAAGGGAATGAAACATGAAATACCATTTGGCGTCTTACCCAGTTACCTGTCACATATGCATTCACAACAACTGTTTATTATATGCAGAACCGTGCATCGAAAAATCAAGGAGAAAAAATAAAAAAAAATGGTAACCGTTCAGTGGATAAATCCTCTACAAAGAGGGGTGTCACGCAGAATCATGTTATTGAAACCAGATAGGTCTGTTGGACGCGTTGATTCTGCGTGACGGGGTGTGTATTCGGAATCTCGGAACACACCCCGTCTCTGCTTCGCTCGCCAAGAAGCCATGCTGAATCCAAACCAACCGAGGCTTCGCAGAGCCACCCCTCTTGATAGAGGCGATTCTGGTTGCTTATCACTTGCTGAATGATTACAAAAATTGATGCTCTCGCGTAACTTGTTATATTTAAATGATAAAAATGAAAATTTATTAGGAGGTTGATCAATAGCCATGATGATGAGTGAGATGCAGCATGATTTACCATCATCATCGCGTGGCTGCAAGCGGTCATCCTGTGGTTGTAAGCAGTCATCCTGTGGCTGTAAGCGGTCATCCTGTGGTTGTGAGCGGTCATCCTGTGGTTGTAAGCGGTCATCCTGTGGTTGTAAGCGGTCATCCTGTGGT
>CAZELM010000050.1:4453-29428 GCA_964512995.1 uncultured bacterium | reverse complement strand
CGCAGCAATCCGATGCCACCCGTAATTCGCCCTCCGTGTTAAGCGATAGTTCCATATTCACTGTCGGGAAAATATCCAAATGCGAATCGGAAATGGCGATGGCAATATGTTTTTCCACAGGAAAACGGGTGGGTAAATAAACAGATAGGGAATGAGGATCAACTGCTTTAAATTACATTGTTTCGGGATAGATTTAACATAAAACCAATTAGCGTATTAGGCCGACCCGTTTTTGATACTGAAAGGTTTTTAGACCGGATCAGTCTAAAGGTCAATTGAGGATAGAAAAATACATGAAAAGGCATTTGAAGAACTATCGAAAACAAAAGGGCAGGTTTAAAACCTGCCCTCGCTCGCAAATATGAAATATCCGAAATGCAGTCTGAAACCTGCTCCTATATCGGATACCGGATTATTTTTCACCTTCCACAACGACGATCGGACATAATCCGCCGCCAGCGGAAATATTGATGACGTGCGCTTCAGACGTTCTGCACATACCACCCGCATGCATGCCGCCGAACGCATAGAAATTCTGATTGAGTTTCTTGGGTTTCCATGTCAGTTCGGGAGTGACTTCCGGGAGTTCCATCTCGGGAATGGGCACGAAATCCTGAGCCACATACTTCTGATCGGTGGTGGCGCACAATTGGATAACTTCTTCCCATTCCTGCTGGGTTTTGACAGGACCGACACACACACCCTGACCGCCATACAGATCCATGGGTTTCAATACCATGGTTTCCCGATTGGCCCGGACATACTCGAACAGATCAACCACTTGCTTTCCATCGCGTGCCACGGTATTCCGGGGACTCATCAACCGTGTCCAGGGAACTGTCTCCAGCACGACCTTACGTTCTTCTTCGGTGTAGAGCTTCATGATTTCCGGATCCTGGAGATGCTCCAGCAAACTCTTGATGGCCGCCAGAAGGGACCGGATGGAGTTGACGCAGCAGAAGGCGTTGTCGCGATACGCCGCTCTCAGGGGTTTGATATCATCCCATACATCAGTCCAGTTCCGGATCCAGCCGCGTCGATACAGAATATCGATTTCCATGCCGCTGGGCATCATGGCTTTTCCGTTCCGATAATCGATCTCCGGTGGCGTTGCAAACTCGCAATTGTACCCCTGTCGTCTGAAATCGTCCACAATCAGCAGGAATTCCGGATAGGTCGCTCCCTTGTCTGAAACGATGGCGATGTTGGGAAGCTGTTTTTTCCCGCCCCATTCACGATACGCACGGAGCAAGTTATAAAGAATCTGCGGGATGAATCGATCGGAACTCAGATAATACTTTTTGCGGAGTTCATCCATGACCGGATTCTGCTCGATGATCTCTGTCTGAACATCCGAATACATCGGTCCGCCAGGCGAATCCGTGTTGAACTCGATGAACTTGAAATCATCGCCATTCATGAATGCATCGTTCCGGGTGATCCATACAAACCGCTGGGTGCCGGTGTCGCTGGCAACCAGTTCACGTTCCTTGTCAGTCAGATTGAACAGGGGTTTCCATTTGTCATCCATGAAATACAGATGACTGACTTTATCCAGAACGTTCATGATGTGATTGGAGACATAAGCCACGCGATCCATCTGGGGCCGGGTTAAAAAGAAAGGCATGATGAATACCGGGAACGGTTTTTTAACGACGTCATTTCCCTTGCCCACATTGATCACGCACCCTCTCTCATGAAAATCTCTGTTCGCACTCTCCAGGATGTCACGAGCCGGTGTTTCGGGTGTATCGAGGCGATGCAAAATCTCCCTGAACTCTCGATTGATTTTTTCAATTAACTTCCAATCCGACATGTTTCAATACTCCTCTCTAAAAAGACGGGTGTTAAAAAAAAGATCTTTGGCTGTCCACATTCTGCTGTATTCCAGAAAACTCACTCCGGTTTATATCCCCGCATGAATCGGGAAAGCGTCTTGTCGCATTTGCAGCGGCGCATCAGGTTTCGTTCCGACTTCTCAAACGAGACACCACCCAAAATGAGATCTCCAACGGTTTCATAAGCCAATTTTTTATTGATAATCTCTGCTTTATATGCGGCAACGACTTCAGACGCCAGTTTGGATCGGTGATCGGCGATTTCGATCAATCGGTCCGTGTTGGGTTTCCGGCCGTCGATAACGACAATATTATAGTATCCGCCAACTCCGATATTATTCATCCCGGCCAGATTGGTCGCATGGATGATCGATACGAGCGATTCTTCGGGGTTCAGATTCATTCTGCGTTCCTGGAGTGTTTTTGTTCCCACAAAATCCGCAAATGCCAGATCGGACGTATCCTGGCCGGAGCCAATGGATTGAAACACAGCCTGGATGGGTTCATACGAGAATGTCATCATGTTGAAATAAAAGATGCGAAAACCTTCCTGGGGTTCATATCCGGCGAGTATGCCGCGGTTGACATACAGAAAATGGAGATCCGGATACCCGCCTTTCCATGTCATGGCCGCCTGAGCATCGTCGATGATTTCTTTCTGACTGATATCGACTTTCCCGTGAGGGGTTTCATAATACCCGCGAATCAGGTCATGGGAGTGAAATCCGTAGCGTGTAAACAGGTATTCATCGACGTGCTTGCGTTTCATGCCAGACAGGAGCTGAAAAATGGAGTCCGCGATTTCCTGGATAGTCAGGAATGTCTGGGGAGCCGTTCCGGGCCGTTTCAGCTTTTTTTCATGGAGTTCTTTCAGGGACATCATCGTGAGATTCTTGATCTCTTCACTGATGCAACTGGTTCCCGATCCGCCATACGCTGCAGTGATGCCGTATTTTTCCTGAACTGCTTGGGGGATAATCGCCTGGATTTTATCACCGATATCGCCTTTGCGTTGCATGTTTCCCCAACTGACCTGCTCGTCGCACACCATCGCGCCGCTATAATCGTCAAATCGAATTGCATTTACGACTGTCATTCCATGATCTCCTCATCCGGTTGCTCGGCTGAATTCTTGTATCCTCTCAGAAAATGCTCCATGGTTTGAGCATCCGGAGTTGCCTGCATGAATTCTGCTTCCACATCATTGAAATCCCTGTTATCCAGGATCAGTTCCCTGATGAGACGCAGTGCATTGGATTTGGGGATGTAGCCATGCACCCAGGCAGTAACGATTTCCTGCGCGAGTTTCACGGAGTGGCCGCTGTAGTCGCGAAGCCGTTCCGCATGGGTTTTTCCGCGGCCGTTGAACAGAATGATGTGAGGATATCCGCCGACCTCGTGATTGAATCGAGCCGCCGCTTCCAGCGCTTCTAGGACTGCAAACAGCGCTTCTTCCGGTGACATACCCTGGCGCCGTCGCTTGAGATCCCGTTTTCGGAAAATGTCGATGAATGCCAGATTGGCTGCATCACTTCCTTTGCCGATGCTGTCGAACAATCCGGTTCCTAGTAAGGTGTTTCCTGGAGTGCCGCTCCATTCATACCAATGAAACCCATTTTGTTCATCCACACCGGCGATGATCACGCTGGTTTCAAACAGCATTCGGGTCCGGGCATTTTTCTCATCGTATTTGATCCAACGCAACGCGTCGGATCGGACAATCTCCTGTTTGATGTCGATCCGCTGGCCGTTTTCTTCAAAATAGCCCTTTATGAAATCTTCAGCCGTAAAGCCATAGATGAATCCCAACTGATCATTGATTCGTTTATGGATGAGCCGGCAGATCTCCTGAACGGTGATGTCCGCGATTTCTCGAAGTGACTGCAGGTTATTGTCACGATTGTATTGGGATGGATCTTTGATGATATCTGCGAGTCGTTTTCTGGCACGAAGTATGATCTCGAATGTGATGGAAGGATCTCCTTCCAGCCCGATGACCGCTTCGATACCTTTTCGTTCACAATAATCATCCGGGAGGAGTGACTGAAGGTTATCCAAAGACAACGTTCGACGGCTGCCCTTTCGCCAGAACTCCTCATCCGCCAGCATCACACCCGAGTGGGAGTCGATACGAACGAGATTGATCAGTGACATGACATCCTCCTCAGACGATCAGATCCAGAGCAACCAGACATATCATCTCCGCAAAAACGACCAACTGACTGATTTCAACGAATTCATTGGCAACGTGAAATGCGGTGTCATCTCCCGGTCCGAATCCAACAGCGAGAATGCCATGTTCATTCATCCCTTTGGCGAATGTGCCGCCACCCAGTCCAAAAGGAACTGGCTGGAGTCCAAAAGGGGTGGCGTTCTGTTGAATGGATTTTACCAGGATATTGTTGGGATCGATGGCGTGTGGCCGGGAAGCGCTTTCGATGGTGAGCGTGAAATCGTCCGCGACCTGTGATGCCAGTTTGCGCAGTTCTTCCAGCACGCTCTCCGGAGTCTGACCGGGAATGATCCTCAGATCGATGTCACAGTAACATTCACTGGGAACGATATTCGCAGCCGCTCCCCCATGAATCTCTCCGACATTGACCGTGGGTTTTTTCAGAACGGGATCGGGCGTGTATTGCAGTTCATAGTCCTCCAGAGATGTCAGAAATCGGGCCATCTTGTGAATGGCATTGACACCCAGGTGCGGAGTGGACCCATGTGCCTGAACACCCTTGGCATGGACACGCACGACCATTCTGCCTTTTTCCGCAACATCGATTTTGAGCATATTTTCACCGATATCCGGGATGATGGCGTAGGTCGGGGAGATCAGTTTTTCTTCCATCAGATAATGTACGCCATAGTCAATACCGTCCGGATCGGAAGCTTCTTCATCGGACATACCGGAAACCTGAAGTTGTCCGGGGATGGCGTCGTCGCCGACTACTTGTTTCATCACCTTGGCGGCCAGCATGGATGAAGCCAGGGGTCCTTTATTATCCAGGACACCTCGTCCATACACTTTGCCGTCGCGTTCGAGCATCACGAAGGGATCTGTGTCCCATCCGGTGCCGGGTGGCACGACATCCATATGGCAGGCCATAAACAGCTTCTTGCCCGGATCAGTTCCCTTCCCGACATACCCGATCACATTGGGACGACCTTCCATCCGTGTGAACACATCGAACGGAATACCCCACTGTGTAAATTCTCTTTTGACAATTTCGGCGACTCGCCACTCTTCCCCACGAATTTTCAGATAATCGAAACGGGGAAGCTTATCGGATGGGACATTCACGGTCTTCTGTGCGACCATTTCTCCCAAAATTCTCAGGATTTCGTTGCGAATCGATTCGCGATGGGTTTCAAAATACGCTCTGATCCCGGCTTTCATTGCTGTTCTATCCATCATGTTATAACTCCTTCCATGATTTTTTTTTTAGTCAAACGAAAAGGATATTATCCGACCAAGCCATGGACTTCAACGAAAATCATGAGAAAATTCGCACTGATTGTTCACTGGTCCGATCCGGCATCAAGAAGAGCGACCTGACTCGGGATTGGATTGCTTTTCTTTCAAAAATGGTGAGGTCTTAGCTTCATGGGGTGAACGCCCCCACATCGGATCATCCTGGTTGGATTTCGTGGTTCTACTCGGAATTCGATTGAATCGATCCCTGGTGAGCGCCTTACTTTTTTTGGGAATTTTTTGTCACATTATCTATAACCCGATCATTTTGATATGATAAGAAAGAGAAATCATTCAAGGAGGTAGTCAAATGAAACGAACAGGGTTGTTTCTATTCATTGTCTTGTGGATGGCGATTGGGGAGAGTATTTTATCGGCATTTCCGTGTGAGGCATCGCCGATTCTGGATCGGGATGAGTATGCCTGGCGCCGTCTCAACGGTCCTTGGGGGGGCGACACGCATGGGCTTGCGATTGATCCCACCAATCCCAACCATCTGATCGCAGGCACATATAATGGAGTATTCCATTCCTTTAACGGCGCGTTATCATGGGTGCCAGCTTCGCCGATCCCAGGTGAACGGCCATTTTCACACATTCGATTTGATCCGTTCGATTCGTCCGTCATTCTGGGGACCGGATCGGAACCGTTTGATGATGCGTGCGGGATCTATCGAAGTGACGATAGTGGTCAGACCTGGATGTACCTGAATCTACGGGAATCGCTCAATGATGTCTGGATTCATCGGTCGGTTCCTGGACGGTATTTACTGGGTGGGGAATCCGGATTGTTCATGTCCTCCGATGGCGGCGCTTCATGGTATTCCGTTGTAAGTGATCATCAGTTTTTTGAGTTTGTCGATCACCCGGATGATCCGGACCGGATATATGCTGCGGTCGATTCAGCGGGATTGGGTATTTCGGCGGATGGGGGTCTGACGTGGGAGTTTCGGGAAATGCCCGGATCAGTTCCAGCAGATGACCGCCGTCCAAGCACGGGCAGTATCAGCATCATGACTGAAGAACCGTTCACTCTGTTTGTCACGGAAAAATGGAATGAAACAGGACGGATTGTCCGTACATCGGATGAAGGATTGACGTGGGAGACGGTCTTGTCGGAACCGGTTACGCGAGTCCGGGTCGCTCCGTCCCATCCCAATGTAGTCTGGGCGGCCGGGGGGTTGAATCACTGGGATGCGTATCTTCCAACCTATATTTTTCTTTCCAGCGATTTCGGCCAGACATGGGACAATGTCAGTACCTCCCGGGGAGGAATGGCGTTCGATCTTCAGATTAATCCCCAAAATCCGGGGATGGCGATCATTGCGAGAATGTCCGATGGCGTGATCATGACGGAAGATGCCGGCAACTCCTGGGAATTGGCCAATCGATATATTTCTGCCACGGAAGTTTTTGATCTGGCACTGCATCCTTCAGATGAGAACACACTCATGGTCACGTTTCGGGGTCAGGGAATCTATCGCTCTGATCGGAATGGATTGGACTGGGAGTGGCTGGGAAATTTTCCCGAGCGATATCTGATTCAGGTGGCATTTAAACCGGATGAACCTGCCGTTGTTGTCGCCGGTTCTACCAATGTGTATCGAAGTGAGGATGGAGGCGATACATGGAATCCGACGAATACCTATGGCAATGCTCAGATTTCAGAGATCCGATTTTCCCGTGCGGACCCCCGTTATGCATTTTGTTCCAGATATGCAATGTCGGGTTCCTGGGGGCTGTGGATTTCTGAGAACGGAGGAGAGTTGTGGCAGAAAAGAACGTCGGTCATGACATACGATCTAGGGCTGGATTGGTTCAATCCGGGTACGCTGTTTGCGCAGTGTCGGGCTGGAACGACGTTTATATTCACGAAAACAACGGATTTTGGAATGACGTGGGATCCGGTTGATGTGATGAATCAGGTAAATGATGTGGAAGGGGATCCCATCCAGGTGGATCGGTTTTATGCCGCCTCTGCCAGTTATTTCATCTGCCGGACCGACGATGCCGGCGATTCCTGGATCACCGGTCTGGGTTCTGATATTCAGGGGCAGATCATGGATTTGGCGATATCCGAAACAACAGGCGAATTGTGCGCCATTGCTCGTGAATTCTGGCACAGCACGGATTTGGGTGAGACATGGGAGCGAAAGAACGAAGGACTGTTTGACACAACGGGAATTCATGTAGAAATCCGGCAGGAATCGGGAGAAGATCAATATTACCTGGGGACATTCCGAAGCGGCTTGTGGAAATGGATGCCCATCGATTCGGAACCGCCAACCGTTGCCTTGATCAGTCCAAATGGCGGAGAAACCTATCATGACGGTGAGACAGTGATGATCACCTGGGTGGCTCAGGATAATGAACAGTTATTTTATTGTGATTTATTTCTATCTCTCGATTCGGGTTCAACCTGGCCGGTCGTGATCAACGGCGCGATCCGGCAGAATGGCAGTGCCTCCTGGGTGATTCCACAGATCCCCAGTACGACCTGTCGCGTGAAAATTGTTGCTTACGATCCATCCTGGAACATGATTGTGGATACCAGTGATGGCGATTTCACAATAAACGCGTCAACACCCGAACCAACGCCGACATTCACCGTCCGTCCGACATTTTCTCCGACACCGACAGGCACCACTCCCGTTCAAACAGCCACTCCAACGCCGTCACCTTTCACCCAGACACCCACGCCCATTGAAACGCCGACACCTTCCCCGTTCAATACAGAAACGCCATCAGCGACCTGGACACCGACTCCCAAATCGTTACAAATCATGCTGGAGATGCCATCGAAGCTGTTTTCAGCAGGAGATACCTGTTTTTTAAGCGCCGGGATCTACAATCCCGGTCCGGTACTGCCATTTGTGCCTGTTTTCATTATACTGGATGCGTATGGACAATTTTGGTGCGCGCCATCATGGTCCAATGTAGAGCAGTTTGTTGATCATTACACCTATAGTTTGATAGTAGGGGAGACAAAAATAGAGGTTATTCCGGAGTTTACCTGGCCGGATCACATGGGTGAAGGCACCGATCTCACATTCTGGGGCCTGTTGACAGATCCGAGCATGACGACTGCAATCAGCAATCTGGCGGAATGGTCATTTGAATTCAACTGATCGGATGATCTGAAACGGGTCATCCAAAACGACCTGACCCCGGCTGGATGATGAAGCGTCCAGATGGAAATGAGAGGTTTTAATGGCATTGGCTCCGGAAAATGAAACACGGCTGATTACCGAACCGACAGGTGATGATTCACCCGAAAATTCTGAATTTCAAAATGCATTGGACCAACTGAATACGACATTTCAGCCGATCAAGATTACATGGGCGTATCGGGTCTGGATGCTGGCTGTGGCGGCCGTGATGGTTCTCCTGCCAGTAGTCTATGTCGCTCTGATCGGATTGATTCTGTATGGAATACTCGTCCACATCTCCCTTTCGCCGGAATATATGGCCTCTTTGTTTTCGATTCGAGTCCGTGCCATTGCATATATTACACCGGTTGTCGTCGGAATGATCCTGATACTCTTCATGATCAAACCCTTGTTCTCAAAACAATCGCAGAAATATCAACCCGTTGCGATCGATCCGGAGAAGGAGAATCGGTTTTTCACGTTTGTTAAACAGCTCTGTGTGTTGCTCCATGCCCCGATTCCCTCCCGGATTGACCTCAATCAGGACATTAACGCCAGTGCAGGTTTTCGGGGTGGTATGTGGAATGGCCTGGTGAGACAGGATTTGGTTCTGACGGTCGGATTGCCGTTGATGGATGGATTATCGTTGGAGCAATTCACAGGTGTTATAGCTCATGAGTTGGGACATTTTACTCAGGGTTTCGGCATGAAACTCAGCTACCTGATTCGGAATATCAATCAGTGGTTTGCGCAAGCAGTATATGAAGAGGATGAATGGGATGAGAAGCTGATACAGTGGAGCGATTCCTGGGATTATCGGCTTCAGTTTATCCTTTCAATCGCCCGATTTTTTGTGTTTGTCACCCGCCGGATTTTGTGGGTGTTGATGATGATCGGCCAGGCTGTAAGTTGTTCTCTCCTGAGGCAGATGGAATGCAATGCAGATCGATATCAGGCTTGGCTTGTGGGTGCAGAAACCTTCAGAAATACTTCCCAGAGACTCGAGGTTCTGGAAATTGCGCATGAACAAGCCATGAATGATCTGTACGCTGCCTGGGATGATCGCGACCTGGTGGATAATTTCCCGGCATTGATAACGGATATCGCAGATTCATTTTCATCGGATTTGATGGCGCAAATAGAGAATGTCCACAGCCAGGAAAAAACACGGGTATTCAGTACGCATCCTTGTACCAGAGACCGGATTGCGCATGTGGATGCGAATCAAACTCCGGGTGTTTTCCATTCCAGTCTCCCGGCTTCAATTCTGTTGCATCATTTCAAGGATCTTTCCCGGAGGATTTCGTTGGCTTTTTATCATTACCAACTCGGAAGCCACGTTCGGCTTTCGCAACTGATCCCGGTGGAAGTGGTCAAAAACAACCGCATCGAAACACGGACGATCATTTCGGCCATCGATCGCTATCTCTCCAGAGATCTCATGAATCAGGGTCCATTTGCCATTCCAGCGGATATGTTTTCGGAGCCTGTCCATTCATTTGATTCACAACTCATGAAAATCCGGCAGGCGAAACAGAATGTTATCCGAATCCGGACGGAGATGGATTCCCGGAAAAGTGCAGTACCGGATTCGAAAAATGACAAATCGGCAGGCCGGACTGAACCATCCCTGATCACCAGACTCAAGGAGGCTGTAATTCAGCGGTTGATGGGGACGATCGTGTTTCTGGATAATACGGAACTACAAACGAAGGTGGCGAATTGTAAATCACTGCGAACACAGCGGGATCGTTTTCTGCCAGTTCTTGCCACTTTGAATGCGGTGATGGATCGTTCCATCGCTCTGAACGAGAACGGGCGCCGAGTGGGACATACTGTCGAGAGACTCCATGAAAATATGCAAGATTATACACTCAAAGCAGAACTGACCAGACGACAGGAAAAACTCTATCTGAATCTCAAAGAAATACGTGATACTCTTCCGGAAATGCTGTATCCGTTTGATCATAAAAAGATCAATATCACGGTATCTGAATACCTATTGGATGAGGTTCCTCCCAAAGACGATCTGCTGTCTTTGATGAGAGGAACACAGGATTTCCTTGGCAGATTTTATAATCTCTACTTCCGACTCATGGGGCACCTGATCCTGATTGCAGAATCAGTGGAATCTCAATTGGAAGTTTGAAAGTTAGGAATTTAATGTTGGTTTGTCATGACATCATCGCGGGAGTTGCTTTTTCTACTCACAAGAAATAAAAATTGGTGTAATGCCTTGTCCGTAACCGCGCGGATTGCGCTAGAATAGAGGGTGCTGTATGAAATCTTTGTTGACGATGATAAATAATGACATTCCATCCATATATTCCGGTCACCAACCTTTTAATCCGGGTTATCATTACCAGTCATACATTTTGTTTCATCAGTTGAGCCGGGAGTTGGATTTTCCATTGTTTTTCTGCTCCCCTTACGACTACGACTGGTCAAATGGAACGATTCGAGGCTGGTGGGAACTGGAAGACGATCATTTCATCCCTTGGGAGGAGCCATTCCTTCCCGAGTTTATTTTTGACAAGGCTACCGGTGCAGATCCCCATTGCTCGGCAGTCATTGAACATTGTGAGTCAAGAGGGATTACGATTTTCAGCCCACCCGATCTCGCCCGGTTGTGTGGTGATAAGTGGCGGATTTATCTCCATTTCAGCAAGTATAGCCCATTGACTGCACTCCTGACTCAGGATCGATCCCGGATCGTCCACCAGATCAGTTCATTTTTTGATGAAATGGATCGCATGTATACTCATCACGACAACAGGGTCGTCGTCAAACCCCTTCATGGTTTTCAAAGCCGTGGGATCCATCTGATCTCCAGAACACCTGCCGGACTGGAAATGAATATGCTGTTTGGCGGCCAGATCCATGATTCTGATGTCGATCGTAACCTGCATATGATGACACAGACACCCTATCTCATTCAGGCATGGGTGAATACCGGTGGAGGTATCCCGGGTGTCGGATTGGAAGGCAGCCGTCACGATGTGCGGTTTATCTTCCGGATTCCCCAGATCGGATTGGCAGAATTCATTCTTCTGTATGTCAAGACATTGAATGGCATGAAATATGTTCCATTGGATCAGTTTGAGCTGTCTGATCCATTTGAAGTTGTCAATCCGATTGCAGACTGGATCGCGTCTCACTTCCCATATGGCATCTTTTCCGTTGATGTCATGCGGGATATTACCGGCACCTGGTTCCTGACCGAACTCAATGACCAGGTTGGACTCACGATCGATTTCAACTCCGAAGAAGAAATTCAGGAAATGATCCGGTTCATGGGAATATACATCCAGGATATGAAACGTATCCACCAGGATAATATGGAATAAAGAAACGGGCCGGTTGATACAGAAATTGCACCGACGAGCCTGGGAATTGAAGCAAAACTATATTTTGCCGGGAGCGGATGTTCCGGTGTCTGTTTTGAGAAGCGATTGAGAATGATGGGTTTATCGAGCGCCGAGAATTATTTCCAAAGTTTCTAAGGCACCATCTCGTGCAACGGTAATCTTTGTTTTGTCACCCGGCTTGAACCCCTTCAATACATCCGCATACTCCCGGAGTGTTTCGATTTTATATTCTCCCACCTGAACAATGACATCGCCCAGGTGAAGGCCTGCTTTCAAAGCAGGAGAATTTTCAAATATCCCGCCAATTTTAACGCCGGTTCCTGTATATTTAAAATCCGGCATAATCCCCATGGATGTTTTTCGGTCTGTTTCGGTCAGAGCGGATATTTTTTGTGATTGCGCATCCCGGCCTGTCAGGGGTTCGGCTCGTTCTGAAAGATACCGGACGATTTCGGAAGCGATGGATGCGATTTTAGTCATCCCCGATGGATCGATTTTATCTGGAGTATCCGATACCTTATGATAATCCATATGAGCGCCAGAGAATATCTGGATGCCTGGAACACTGTTTTGTATGAATCGGATGTGATCGCCCGATTCCAACTCCTGAGAAACCAACTCTGACTCGATCCCGGTTACAAACCCAGCTCCCATGACGATATGCTTCCATTCTTCGGCGGAGCTGCTCCCCAGTATTTGTGGCTTACCCGTCCCCAGCCGTCCAACCGAATCGAGATTCACAACTCCCAGGATTTTTAAGACCGGATATTGGGAGCAATGTGAGATGTAGTAATTGGAGCCCTGAAATCCGGTTTCTTCGCCGGTGAAAGCAATGAAAATAATCGTACGTCTGGGTTCGAGTGTCTTGGAGAGGGCACAGGCCAGTTCCAGCATCACCGCGACGCCACTGGCATTGTCGTCCGCTCCCGGATAAATCTCATTGACTGACCCCTGTTTTTTCGATCCATTTTTTATGCCAAGATGATCATAATGAGCACACAGAATAACGGATTGATCGACCCATGCCGGATTGGTGCCCGGCAGAATTCCGATCACGTTTTTCAGTGGAAGGTGTTGGCGTGGTTTTTTCCCAGGAATCGACCAGGATTGAAAATAGGAATCCGGATCACCGCCGGGCAACAATCCACATTCAGCAAATCGATCGGCAATGTAGTCCGCGGCTTTTTCAATACCGTCGGAAAACAATCCACGCCCCTCCATCTCCGGGCCGGCCAGTGTGTTCACATGAGCCATCAGCCGTTCTTCGGAGAAGACGGGTGCAGGTTGAGCCAATGCCCGGCGATCCGGAAATGTACGCGACTGAATATCCCCGGGAGTTTCCGGTGATGTGATCGTCATGGACATGGGAGATCCGATCGTCGGCCATTGCCCTTTTGCGATCTGAACCGGTTCATCGCCTTCAAATGCCAGATAACTGTATTTGCCGTAATGGGGCAGCTTTCGAGCCAGACCAGTCAGGGCTGCCGGGCGATCCGATGCCAGGTGAATGATTACATGATCCGGATTGTCGGGATTTCGAGTGGCGAACACAAAGCTGTTTCCGGTTATCGGAATAGTGGTAGTCCCGACTCGTATCTCCGCATCACGTCGTTCCACATCAAAAGAGGAGAGAGATGTCTGCGCTTGGGAGGCATATGTGTTTTCCCAGCCAAACAGCCATATTGTTTTATCACGGGGAAGTGTCGGTACCTCGGTATCAGTCAGTATCGTAATCGTTCCTTTTTTTTCTCCGGACCAGGTTTCAGCAAGTGTGCGATATGCTTCAAGAAGGGGTGGTTCCGCATGTCCGGGCAACAGGATGATAGCCGATTCCGATCCGAATGCTTTGGACAGCGATGGGGGAATTTCATCCCGATGCAATGTGCGGAAAACATCAAACTCCGGGTCGACATCGATCCGGAAGGGTTGTGATGGGAGCGGCAGGGTGAATGACTGAGTCGATTGTGTCAGATTCACGTGTGTCCAATACACCGTTGGCTGCTCCATCAAATGGATGGCAATCGGAATTTTCAGATCATAAGGGTCACCTGCCTGCACCTGGGATAAGGTGAATGTGATGGTGTTGGTGTCCGGGCCTTTCTGAGCGGCGACATCGGAAATCATGAGTTCCGGGGCTCCGGTTCGCTTCACCCATTGATCGAAAAACGCCTGATGGGATTCTCCGGTAACCGACTCGATCGTTTTCTGGATATCGGCAAAGGATGCTCTGGTATATGCAGCCGTTTTGTAGAATGTCTGAAGAAATTGTCTGAAGGAGTCGTCTCCCAGAATTTGCCGAAGCATGTGGAACAGCATCAGGGATTTCCCATACCCGACCGCTTCCGTGGCAGCGCTTGTTCTGGAGGTGAATTCGGTCAAGGGGAAATCGGAGGATTTTTTGACATAATCGGTGTATTTCTGCAGAGTCGTTCGTCGATAATCAATGCCCTGACCCCGTTGCTCCTGAATGAGATGATCCGCGAGATAAGCTGTCAGCCCTTCACACCAGTTGCCGGATTCGTAGTTCACATAGACGCTGTTTCCCCACCAGTTATGAAGCAGTTCATGAGGATATGAGGAATGCAGAATGAATGGAAATCGGATAATCTGAGATCCCAGCAATGTGAATGAAGGCATTCCATAACCCGTCTCCCAGAAATTTTCAATCAGAGCGAATTTGGAGTATGGATAGGGTCCGATGAGGTTTTCATACATGGTCAGATATTGCGCGGTTGTTTCCAGATATTTCGCTGCAAGTGATTCATCCGGTGTCCGAAGAAACGCCATAACTGAAATATCACCAATCGCATGCTGATATTCGGTGAACGGAGCGGCGATGAGGAATATCTCGTCCATGGGTTTGGTGGATTCCCAGATGACTGTCCGCTGCTGGTCGTTTCGTTTCTGGAAGGTCCGATCGCCTTGACTGACAGCATCCCAGGACTCGGGAAGATGAACCGTCATTCGAAACGTCACCAGTGAATCTCCAAACCAGGGGATCCAATATGTGGAGCCGGCCAGAAATACACCATCAGTGGAGATGATTCCAGGTGTTGTGCTGAATCCCCGGGCATATTCTTCCGAAACCTCCTCCAGTGGATGATCGATCGTGCCATCATATCGGAGAGTGATAATGAGGTCCCGGGACTCTTGAAGCGAATGTCGAATTCTGTATTCTTCGATCGGGAACTCCGCTGGCCACGAGAATGAGCCTGATTCCAGTCCAAAATGACCGGCTTTGGGCTTTCCGGTCACATGTTTGAGCGCGAGATCCGGAGATTCCAATACGGGATTCAGATTTCCGTGCAGGAGAAAATAAGCAGGGATTGGGATGGATCCATCTGGAATCGTGATCCGATCCAGCACACTCAGATGATGGTTTGCCGGATCGATTGTCACCGAGAGGTCATGGTGGATGGCGGAGGCGTGCAAATGCACAGTCAATAACAGGCAAATCGTAAAATATATCAACAGAGTTGACTGGATGCGGTGATGTGTCATATCAAATACTCCATTATAGTCCTATTTCCGGAAATCGTCGAGCAGGAGCAGATCAATCTAAGCATTATTACGCCTGGATCACGCATTACGGATGACAATTTTTCGGAATGAACCCAAAATATATATTGAACGCCAGTGTTTCGTGTCTCGTGAAATAGGCAATGGCTTTTGGCGTCCGGATGTCATGTTGACAAAAATAGCGCTCTTTTACAAGGCTCGTTTGAAGAAAAAGCAGATAAAACCATACGAAATGGAATTTGAAAATGAGCATATCAATGGGAGTGGTATTGACACAGAATCACGGATGAATTACCCCTTAATAAGGGTAATTGATTGTCGATTTAAGCGTATGCCGGATAGCCTATGCTGCAGGTCAGGTAAGAAAACAGGGAGGTGACCGATGGCTCGATATTCAGTCCGAATGATCTGCATGGTGGTTTTTCTGATTGGTATCCTATGTTTTTTCGAGTTTATAGATCCTGTGGCGAGCCAGGATGAGGTTTTTCCATTATTCCAATCACGACTTGATGTGGTTCTTGGAGCGCGGCCGGTGTCAATGGTGACGGCAGATTTTAATGGGGATGGAAACCTTGATATCATTGTGGCGCATGATTTATATCTGAATTCCACCGTTTCGGTTGTTTTCGGAAATGGAGACGGTACATTTCAGGCACCGGTTCAGATCTTCGCGGATACTGAGCCAAAGCTGATCACGATTGGTGATTTCAATGAAGATGGGTATCATGATTTAGCAGTGGGGAATAAGTATGGCGGCAAACTGACCATCCTGCTGGGGGATGGAAATGGATCATTTCAGATTACGGTCAGTTATTATCTCGGATTTGATCCGGTCAGTATTGTGGTCAGCGATTTCGACATGGATGGTCATCAGGATCTGGCTCTGGCAATTTGGTCTGTGGGTCTCAAGGTCGTTCTTGGGGATGGAACCGGAATTTTCGGAGAGCCTGTTGAATATGACATGGGGGGATGGCCGAAGTCCGTTGCAACTGGCGACTTCAACAAAGACGGAATTCCCGACCTGGTTGTTACTGGAAGCGATGCAGTGATATTTATAGGCTTGGGTGATGGTTCGTTCCTCCCGGGCGTACACTATGGGACCGCTCATTATCCATTCATGGTTATGGTGTGTGATGCCGATCGTGATGGACATGTAGATTTGATGACAGCCAATATCACCAGCAACAATGTTTCCGTTCTTCGGGGGAATGGCGATGGGTCCTTTCAGGAAGCTGTTCATTATGATGCTGGTATCTCTCCGCGAGCGATTCAGGCGGAAGATGTCAATGGAGATGACATACTCGACCTGGCTGTTGTTAATGCCGAGAGCAATGATATCGCGGTTCTGATTGGAAACGGTGATGGAACATATCAGCAGGCAACGCGCTGGGATGTCGGGGATTTCCCCAACTCGATTTCCATCAGGGATTTCAATGGGGATGGATTTCTCGATCTGGCTTCTTCCAATTGTCATAGCGAGAATGCTTCCATTCTGCTTGGTAATGGTTGCGGAGATTTTATGACAACTCCCCAATATACGGTGGGATCTCCTAGTGCCATTGCAGTGGGAGATGTAAATCATGATGGGGTCGGAGATCTGGCGATTGCCAATTTTGAGGATAGCAATGTTTCGATTTTGCTTGGAGATCCAGACGGTACATTCCAGTCTCCCATTGACATTGATGTTGGAATTAAACCGTGTTCGCTTGCGGTCGCTGATCTCAATGGAGATAGAATGGACGATCTGGCAGTTGTGAACCAGGAAACCGATAATGTTTCCATCCTTCTCGGGAATGGTGATGGAATGTTTCAATCAGCCGTTGACTATGCCACGGGGAACCGTCCAAACATGATTGTGGTCAGCGAGTTCAATGGAGATGGCATACCTGATTTAGTAGTATCGAACTACAGTGATAATGTTTCCGTTTTACTGGGCAATGGCGATGGATCATTTCAATCGGCTGCCAACTATGGGGATGTGAATCTTGCCAACAGGGTGATTGTTGCGGATTTTAATCGGGATGGAAATCAGGATTTGGTCACAGTGAATTACCTGCCCTGTAATGTTTCTGTCTTTATCGGCAATGGCAATGGGACCTTCCAGTTTCCAGTCTATTTCGATACCGGTAATTATCCTGTTTCAGGGGTAGCCGGGGATTACAATGCAGATGGGAATCCGGATTTGGCAGTGGCGCATCACTACAGCGGCCATGTTATGATTTTGACAGGCGACGGTTGGGGAGGATTCCAATTCGAAAGTGAGGTCGATGGAGGGTATGACCTTAGTTCTGTTACCAGCGGTGACCTCAATGGGGATGGCAAATTGGATCTGGTAGTATCAAACCAGGTTTATGATGATATCGCGGTAATGCTGGGCAATGGGGATGGAACATTTCAATCTCCGATATATTATGGAACCGGGGATCAACCATGCGAGGCAGTCATATATGATATCAATGAGGATGCCAGTCTGGATCTCGTTGTATGTAACTATAGGGACAATACATTGACAATTCTACTCAACCGACACGCTTCTGGTGTGCCATGTAGTCATGATGGTGATCCCAATGACGATGGACGGGTAACCGCCAGTGACGCACAGCAGACATTCTCCATTGCAATGGGGATGGAAGCACCGGCACCCTCTACGTTCTGTTCCGCGGACTGCAATGGAAATGGGATCGTAACCGCGGGTGATGCACAATCGATCTTCCGATCGGCTTTAGGTATGGAGCTATGCGTCGATATCGTGAATTGATTCCGTGAATATCGATCTTGATGCCTCTCTGTTTTTCCCTGCCTCATCTCCAACCTCTGGATAAGCGAAGGATTGTTTGCTGGATTCTTCTGGTGTTTGTCATGACAGTGTCACTTCTCATCAGGAGTATGGAGTGTGTCTGATGTTCCCCATGATGAATTCTCGGCAGCTTTCAATGATTGGAGATGATCCGGCCGGTCAGTTGGGTCATCTTCGATTTTGAGACATGGAACAGATAGGAAAATGCTTGTTTTATCGAAGATGATCGGGGTTCGTTCACCCACATGAGCGGGATCAGTGTTGTCCACCTGAAAATACCGGTGAGCCCGAACAATACCTGTTCCGGCTCCAGATGCAGCCATCCGATTGACATGGGTGACGGCAGATATACTCCGGAAATAAGCATGGTAATCATCATCGCAGCTCCCGAGCACGCGCCAAAAACGCCGGAATAGATCTGTCGCTTTTCATCCGGTGCCACAGCCAGGACAAAGTTCGTTGCTACAATTCCCGCTCCCGCCCACATGATCCCGGATGTAGCCGCTTCCAGATACAGCATCCAGTAAAATTCCGGAGTCACGAATACCCAGATGATGGCATTCATGCCGCTCATCATGATGGCGATCCGCATGGCTGTCTTATTCCCGACACGATCGATGACCGATCCCCATATCTTCAATACAGCTAATGAAGCGAAAGTGCTTACCGTTCCATAGATCTGGATATTGACCAATGACATCTTCAGTTTCTGGATCATGAAAGGTTGCCAGAATGGGGATCCGATACCGACCGCCAACATCCACCAGATACCATAAACCGCCAGCCACCGAAAATTTTTGTCCTTGAATGGGGATAAAAACAAATCTTTGTTGCTGATCTGTTCCGCTTCTTTGGGGATTTCCGGCTGGTATCCCAGGAATTTGAGTCCGATCAACCCGATAATCGCTGCCAGGATGAATATGCTGAGAAATACGCTAGGGAGCTGGTCGGGTGTCAGCCATGATTCGGCCTGGAATGGTGTTTTGAGCCAGGCAAGGCTCGAGTTTGCTTCAGATTCAAACAAATCCAGAAAAGCTCCCAGAATGTACCCGGTCAGTAATCCTGCGATCAGGAGATATCGGGATCGCCAGGAAAAAAAACGGCCTCGAAATTTCAGAGGAACAATATCGGATACCCATGCAATCCAGGCATTCCCACTGATGGCCTGGAGGATGTTACTGAATAGAAAAAAACTCAGAAAAACCCAGATCGCTGCGTGATACGGTAAAATCAGTGCTGTCAGACCATAGAACAACGCCAGAAATCGACCTGCAGCGGCCAGCTTGATCACCATCCCCTTCCGGGATGTGGCATTTTTCGTGATGACCGCTCCAAGGGGTTGAAAAATCTGCGATAATTGACCGATGGCAGACAACAACCCGAATTGAAACGGTGTCGCTCCCAGCATGACCGCAAACTTGGTAATAAAGATACTCCCGGGAGCTGCGATTGATCCGTAAACCTGGGCAAACAAACCTTCGATCGTCGAGATTCGGAATGTTTTCCGGAGCACTGACTCTCTGTGTGCCATCCGTTTGGTATGATCGCTCGAAATTTTCGGCATACTGTTACATCTTTGTCAACCTGTGCTGAATGATTTTTCCATGGGTATCGTTTATCTGACAGTTGAGCGGGGGAATCGATATGGGACGCACCTTCCCCAGATCGAGGTGATATGAATAGTATTATAAACCTCGTAATGCAACTGCCACGGGAATACGAGCTGCTCGGAAGGAAGGGTAAATCCCTCCGATCAATCCCATGATCAAAGCAAAAAGCAATCCTTCCATCGCAATCCGGGGTGTAATCAAAAACGCAAAGGATAAATGCGAAAATGTCTGCCAGTTGACGGTGGATGCAATGCTTCCATTGATGGGAAGGATCACCAGGATTCCCAGGATTCCGCCAATCAGAGAAATGAACAGGGATTCCATAATGAAGGAGATGACGATACTTTTCTCTGGAAAACCAACGGCACGGAGCGTTGCGATTTCACGGGATCTCGCGGAAACCGTTGAATACATGGTATTGATTGCCCCAAAAATCGCGCCGATCCCCATCACGAAGGCAACGAGAAATCCCAACACATTGATCAGCTTGAACACCATCTCCGATTGCTTTTCATAATATCGGATCTCCCGTTCGACACTGACCGTGAGCCTGGGATCGGAAGTCAGCGCGTCTTTGAAATCTGAAAAGCGGTCGGGATTGCTCAATTTGACCGTAACAGATTGAAAAATGTGATCCGGTCGCTTGAATGTCTGGTTCAGGACGATGGCATCACACCAGATTTCTGAATCGAACGCAGTGCCTCCCGCATCCATGATTCCCACGACCGTCCAATCCTGACCACCGAACCGGATCGTGTTCCCCAATTGGAAACCCTGATAATTTTTCAATGCATTCTGTCCGACAACCAGCTCTGGAAGCCCGGAAATGAAAAATCGGCCTTCACTCAGGCGGACAGCATCCCGGATGTTCAATACGGATTCCGAAACTCCCCGGACCTGAACATTGGCGTCTGTTCCTGATGAGATCAGCGGGAAGGCTGCAATCACGACTACTTCGGGACTGATCAAAGATTTTCCTGCTGCATCCCGTTTAACTCCGTCCACATCTTCAATGATTCGGATCTGATCCAAGGCGATAGCGCTCTCCATCTCTGAATTCGCGCCGCCACGTAAAATGATCGCATTGTCGGGGGAACCTGAGGCGACAAGGGTTTGTTTGAAACCACTGGCCATGGCAAGCATGGCGACAAACACCGCGACCACTCCCGCAATCGACAATACCGCCGTCAACGCTGTTTTCCATCTCAACATGACACTCCGGAAATTGTAAACGAATGGAATCGCCATCGTTATAAACTCCTGATTGCATCGACGATTTTCAACCGCATCGCCAGCATGGCGGGAATGATTCCGGATGCGATCCCTACACTACCGGCTACTGCAACTCCCAATATTATGTTTTGATTCGACAGAAAGAAAAATGGCAGCATGCCATGTGTTGGATCTCCCCGAAGCGTGTACAGTTTACACAACCCCAGCCCCAGCAGACCACCGGACAGGGAATAGGTGAGTGATTCCGCTAGAATGAGCACCAATACCAGATAATTTGAAAATCCAAGCGTTTTGAGCACGGCAATTTCATTGGTTCGTTCCCGGACGGAAATCGCCATATTGCTGCCGGTGATCAGAAGCAGTGTAAAGAATACCACAGCGCCCACCGACAGGATGATCAGTTTGATATTGCCGAATTGTTTCATGAATCCCGATGCAAAGGCTTTTTCGGTTTCCGTTGTTGTTTCATAGGGCGAATTGGCAAATGTATCGTCGATCTGGCGGGAGATGAGTACGGCGTCATCCGCATTGGCGACTTTGACGACATACCATCCCACTTCACCTTTCCCCCACTCCCGGCGCGAGTCGAGATATTCGTGATGGAACCAGAACTGGGATGTGTCATCGGTTTTTCGTGCTCCATCATATATCCCGCAGATGTTAAACTCCCAGACACCCTGAAAAATAGTGCCTTGAATGGGGATACGCTCCCCGATCTGCCATCCGAACCGATCGGCCAGAGTCCGGCCGACAATCGCTCCCTGTCGATCTTCGGAAAATTGTTTCAACTGGTCCGCCGGGATTATAAACTCCGGAAAAAGGATCAGATAGGATTCGTCTTCGATGGCAATCTGAGGGAAAAAGTTCCGTTCGTCCTGGTACACACCACCGAACCAGGATGAATAAGACGCATGTTGAACACCGGGAATTTGAAGAAGCCGGGCTTGATAGGAGACGGGAAGCGGCTGGATCAACGAGATTTTGTTCCGCACAATCAATCGGTCTACGCCAGCAACTTCAATTCCCTGATGGAATGCATCGTCAATCGTGGCAAGCAGCCCGAAGAGGAACAATGCCACCGAAAAAGAGCCAATCGTCAGGATCGTTCGCGTCTTTTTACGGCGGAGATTGACGGAAATCAGAGGGAGAAACTGTATCATACTGATTTCCTTCTGGGGCCTTGTGTCAGGACACCTTTATCCAGAAAGAATTCCCGCTCAGCTCGCTCCGCAGCAATCGGATCGTGTGTGACCATGAGCGCGGTTTTACCGTAATCGTAAACGAGACGGCTGAGAAGGTCGAGGATTTCAGTGGCGCTGGAGCGGTCGAGATCTCCGGTGGGTTCATCACAGAGCAGAAATTTGGGATCCGAGACAATCGCTCGGGCAATGGCAGTCCGCTGTTCCTGACCGCCAGAAAGCTGCCGAGGGTAGTGCCGCATGCGATCACCGAGTCCGACGATGGAGAGAGCCGTTTCAACATGCTCCCGACGCTCCTTTTTCGACAATCGTGTCAGCAGAAGCGGCAGTTCCACGTTCTGAAACGCGGTCATCACGGGGATCAGGTTATACAACTGGAAGATGAATCCGACATTTCGTGCTCGCCAGGCCGTGAGTTTTTTTCCGGACATTCGTGTGATTTCGTCTCCGGAAACGGAAATAGTTCCTTCGTCGGGAAGATCCAAACCTCCCAGCAAATTCAGCAATGTCGTTTTGCCGGAGCCGCTCGGACCCATGAACGCTACAAACTCCCCTTCAAAAATATCAAGATCGAGATGTTTGATGACGTCGATTTTTTCGATTCCCCGGCGATACATCTTCGTCACTCTGCGGACCTGAATCAGTGGATTTTTGGATTTTTCACCTGTGTTTTCCATAATTCCCTCAGTATTGTCATCATTCTCAATGAGTAAAAAGAATGCGTTCCTCGTGACACGTGGCTCATTATATATTACGTATAGCATAAAGCCACAAGACAAATCGGGAGAGTTCAAAGGATGTTTATTTTGAAAAAAGTGTTAGAAGTAACTGATCAATTCACTAAAAATCGATTTTTTCGGACAGTTTCACGGTTTGTCCATTTTGCAGTTCCCGGGAACTTTTCACAACGATGGTTTCACCCCCCGACAACCCGGCGGTGATTTCGGCATCCGATCCCTGAACCGTACCCTGCATGATCGCCCGTTGTTCCACGGTATCGCTATTGACGACAAACACAAAAATTTTTCCATTGATATTCCGTATCGATTCCCGCGGGATGAGAATGACCGGTTTTAGGGATTCAGCGTCACTGCGACTCGAGTCATTTTCCAGAAATGCCACCTTGACACCCATATCCGGCAGAATCCGGGGATCAAGTGTGTCGAATGTGATTCGAACTTTTACTGTAGCCTTCTGGCGATCAGCGGTCGGGATCACCGTGCGGACCCGTCCGGGTATTTTCCATCCCGGATAGGCATCCAGAACAGCGTCTACTTTTTGTCCCGGTGTCACTCTGGCTATATAGGATTCATTCACATCCACTTCAATTTCCAATGAATCCATATCGACGATGGTTGCGATCCCGGTTCGTGTAAATCCGCCGGCAGAGGAGATAGGTGATACCATTTCACCAATCTGAGCGTCTTTGGATACGATGATTCCGGAAAAGGGCGCGGTGATCGTATAGTTGTCATTATTTTGTTTTGCGATGCGGAGCTGTGCTTCGGCGGCTTTGATTTGTTTTTGTGCCACCAGGATGCGCGCTTTGAGTGCATGGAGTGTTGTCTGGGCTTCATCCAGTGTCTGCTCACTGGCCATTTTCTGCTCAAATAGCGACCCGATCCGGGTATAATTTCGTTCGGCTTCACGGAGATTAATGGTCAGTTCTGAAATGGATGCCTGCGCCACTTCCAGGTTTATCTGAGCGGCATTGACTGCTTCCCGTGATTCAGAATCGTCCAGGCGAGCCAACACCTGGTTTTCAGACACATGCATTCCCTCATCGACGGCCAATTCGATGATTCGTCCGGTGATTTTCGAAGCGATGGTCGCCCGTTGCCGAGGCGTTACATAGCCACTGGCATTCAGTATGGCGGACTGGTAACCTGACTCCATCTGCCGGGCAATCGCAGTCGTAACCTCCGGGATAGTGTTTTTGAAAAAAAACTGGGTTCCGGCAATCCCAACTCCACAACCGATGATGAGAAGCAGATATAGCCATGTTTTGCTTCTCTCCCGAGTTTCTCTTTTTTCTGCATCAATTTTCAGATTCGATAAGTCTGCACGGGGGGTTGGGTTACTCATGTTGAATACTTCCATTCCAGCCTGTATTCGATACCATTAATCGCATAACGCACTCTTTGTCCATCGTTTTTCCTTACCTGTGAAATTGCCTCATTATCAAATATGAAGTATAACAATAGCGGTGGTATTCATAAACAGATGAAGAAACTCACTCCAATCAAGACACGGATATTATAATCCAGGAGGTAACGGATATGAAATATGTAAATTTAAGTCTGATGGTTCTGATTATAATCAGTGGAGTCGGTTGGGCGGCCATCCCTCATCAGATCAATTATCAGGGGCATCTGACCGATGATACGGGTGATCCGGTTACCGGTTCATTTGCATTTACATTCCGTCTCTATTCTGTTGAAACCGGAGGGAGTTCCCTCTGGACCGAATCCTATGCGGACCTGCTGGTTGACCAGGGTCTTTTCAGTGTCCGATTGGGATCCACTCAACCCATTGAACTGAATTTTTCTGACGTATATTGGCTGGAAATGGAGATTGACGGTGAACTGCTGGTCCCCCGGCAGATATTGAGCAGCGTGGGGCAGGCGTATCAGGCGGAAGATGTGTGGAATCAGGAAATTCATCCGCAATCCGTGAGTATTTCAGGTGCCGGGCTGGTGATCGATGCTTCCGGTCAGTGGGTGGGTGATCCGACGGGACTTCAGGGACCGACGGGTCCGCAAGGTATCCAGGGAGTCACCGGTCCAGCGGGACC
>CAZELM010000050.1:0-4353 GCA_964512995.1 uncultured bacterium | reverse complement strand
CAAGGTATCCAGGGAGTCACCGGTCCAGCGGGACCGCAAGGCGTTCAAGGTCCGACGGGCGAACCAGGTATTCAGGGACCTTCGGGTCCCACGGGTTCGCAAGGGATACCGGGTGAACAAGGTGTGCCAGGTCCCACAGGTGCTCAAGGCATTCAGGGACCCATTGGTCCAGTGGGAGCGCAGGGAATCCAGGGCGTACCGGGTCCAACCGGTCCACGGGGTCCCACGGGTCCGATCGCCGGCAGCAATAAACAGGTCATTTACAACAATAATGGGAGCCCGGGTGGCTCCAGTATCTATTTCGACACCACGAGTGGTAACGTGGGAATCGGCATCGCAACACCTGCCAATACGCTTCAGGTCAGTGGTACCGGCTATTTTGATGATGACATTGGTGTCAATGGCCTTGTGGATGCTGATTCATATTCGGTTCATGACACCCGGAGTATCAATGAACCGCCGGATGGTCCTCAGGGGATTGAATTTCATTTTAAAAACCGGAGTGTTCTGGGAGCTCCCGGATCCGGTACATACGGCGGGCTGTTGGAATTCAATCCATGGTCACATGACCTCGATTGTTCCGGGAATAACCGGCATCAACTTTTTTTCAACAACGGCGGCATTTTCTGGAGACAAGGGTGTGGTACCGATGTTGCCAACTGGGGAACCTGGCGCACTGTCTTAGCCTCCAAATCCACTGATTCCCGATTCGTCAAAGACGTCACACCGATCAAATACGCACTGGATAAAGTCAGGAAACTCCGGGGTGTCGAATTCAGTTGGGATGCTTATGCTTATGAGAACGAAGGATTCGATGACAGCCGGAATATTGGATTGATCGCACAGGAAGTGGAGACGGTTCTTCCACAGGCGGTGCGGGTGGATGATCTGGCACAGGATGTAAAATCAGTCGATTATGAAGATGTGGTTCCCCTCCTCATCGAAGCGGTCAAGGAACTTTCTGCGGAGGTCGATGCGTTGAAGATCAAGGTAGCGGAATGTGCCAACCAGTAAAATTTCGATGAGATGGATTGGACGAGCGCATTGTCACGCTTGTTTTTGTGAATATTCTTTCAAAAACGCCTTTGTAAACCATTCGGTGGTAATGGGGAAAATCATCATTTAGGTTTGATAGTGACTTCGATTGCATTCCTTTTGTGATATTCGGTTGGAGGATTCCATGAGCTGTTGTGCCAATAAATTCAATGTTTCTGATGGTATGTATGGACAAATCTATGGCATCGTTCGAATGATCCCGGCCGGACGGGTCGCATCATATGGGCAGATTGCTGCGATCGCCGGGTGCAGTACACCAAGAATGGTTGGATATGCCATGGCAGCAGTTTCCTCGGGAAGCGATATTCCATGGCATCGGGTCGTCAACAGCCGAGGGGAGATCAGTGTCCGCTCCACAGGTGATATCTGTCATGATCAACGGATGTTACTGGAAAAGGAGGGGATCCAATTCAATGAGAAAGGAAGAATCGATCTGCGAAAATTCGCATGGGACGGTCCGTCTCTCGATGAATAACTGGATTATAATAACTCGGAATATCAAACAATCGTTGATGATTTGCCATCATCAGGTTCGAATGCCATTGAAAAATACATTTTGGAGGTGAACGATGAAAGTGAAGGTTACACTTTTTTGTTTCGTATTGGCTGTTTCCACGGTTTTTTCACAAGGGATACCCCATCAGATCAATTATCAGGGACATCTAATGGATTCGGAAGGCTCCCCGTTGACCGGAACGCATGATCTGACATTCGCTCTGTATGATGTTGATACAGGCGGCATCCCTCTCTGGTCCGAAATCCAATCCGGTGTTGCCGTCACGGATGGGATTTTTAATGTCTCGATTGGAGCAGTCACTCCGATCGACCTGGATTTTACAACCGCTTACTGGCTCGAAGTCGCCATCAATGGAGAAACACTGATTCCACGCCTGCCATTCACGAGCATCGGACAATCCTATCAGGCACAGGATGTTGCTGCTCAGGATATACATCCACGAAGCATCAGCATATCCGGTTCAGGATTAATCGTGAATGAGATGGGTCAATGGGTGGGTAACCCAACCGGTCTGACAGGCCCGATGGGACCACAGGGCGAGATGGGTCTTCCGGGTGCGACTGGAGCCACCGGTCCGGCAGGTCCACAAGGTCCGACAGGTCCGATGGGACCACAGGGCGAGATGGGTCTTCCGGGTGCGACTGGAGTCACCGGTCTGGCAGGTCCACAAGGTCCGATGGGTCCGGTGGGACCACAGGGCGAGACGGGTCTTCCGGGTGCGACTGGAGCCACTGGTCCGGCAGGTCCACAAGGTCCGACAGGTCCGGTGGGACCACAGGGCGAGACGGGTCTTCCGGGTGCGACTGGAGCCACCGGTCCGGCAGGTCCACAAGGTCCGACAGGTCCGGTGGGACCACAGGGCGAGGCGGGTCTTCCGGGTGCGACTGGAGCCATCGGTCCGCAGGGTCCGGTTGGCTCGCAAGGTCCAACGGGACCACAAGGCCCCGTCGGTCCGATTGCGGGAATCAATAAGCAGTTGATTTACAATGACAATGGCGCTGCTGCCGGAGCTGATATCTATTACGACAATACATCGGGTTCGGTCGGTATCGGGCAGGCTTCTCCCCAGTCGGCACTCCATGTTAATCGCCCTGAAACAGGACCACTCGCTCTGTTTGAATCGGAAAACCACAGCTCGACGGATCCCAACTCCTATATATTTCTGAAGGACACAACCGGCGGAGAGTGGTGGGGATTCAAAGCGGGCAACGATGGCGGTTGGGCGCTTCATCAGGCAGGAGTGAACGATCGGATCACCATGAAAAAGACGGGTGAGATGGGCGTCGGTGTACTGGACCCCCAATCCCGGCTGCAAGTGGCTGGAAGTGTTCAGATCGGAGATGATCTTGCGGATTGCGTACCGGCCAAATCCGGTGCGATCCGATGGCATAACGGTGCGATTGAAGTCTGTGACGGGAATAACTGGCGCACGATATTTTCCGGCCTTCTGGGAAGCGAATCCAATCCGGCCATTAGTTGCAAGGAGATTCTGGATGTCGGTGATTCGAGAGGGGATGGCGCATACTGGTTGGATCCCGATGGATCCGGTGGGATATCGCCATTCCAGGCTTACTGCGACATGACAACGGATGGCGGAGGCTGGACACTCCTCGGGAAACAGGTCGCGGGTATGTCCGTGAGCGATTGCAGCAGCTATTGGACGGAAAGCGCACCAGGCCGAATGACACCCTACCCGCTCCCCGGATCCAACAGCGGCACAACCACGCGGTTTCCATTCTCGGTATTCAATGCCATTGCTCTGACAAATCCCGGCGGTGCATTCAAAGCAACATCCGATTACCCCAACTCCTACGTGTCATACTGGAGAGCTACCTGTGTCATTTCAGACTGGGATCATGGCACCACCGCCTGTTATCAGGATTTTTCGGATTATGCGTGCACACATCCACGACGAACCCCTGACTACCACCCCTCTCATGGTGTCTTGCAAGGATATGGGAGCAACAGTGGCTATTCGGATGTGGTTCTCGCATATACCTCATTTCAGCAATGCACCAATACTCCCGCGGTTGGATATCACAATTCATCCGGAGCATATGTCGCATATAATCATAACGCGGGTTTAATGATCTGGTTTAAATAGCTGTTCCGGTGAATTCAGATAATAACAAATGAACGGATAATAAGGAGATTTATCATGAAAACAGGTTTTCTGGGGATGATTGCCTTCTTGACTGTAATGGTATTATTGATGCCTGTCTCCGCTCTGATTCCTCAACAGATCAATTATCAGGGGCATTTAACCGATGATCAGGGGAATCCAGTGTCAGGCTCTTATGATTTTGTATTCAGTATTTATGATGCGGAACAAAATGGTTCTGTAATGTGGTCGGAAGTCCAGGATAATGTCATGGTCACTGATGGAATATTTCAGATTGTTCTGGGAGTTGCGGCTCCGATCACCGTGGATTTCAGTGGAGCATTCTGGTTGGAAATCGCCATCGATGGAGAGACCATGGCACCTCGCCAGGCACTCACCAGCATCGGACAGGCATTTCAGGCTCAGGACGTCGCAGATCAGGATATCCATCCCCGAAGTATCAGCATCTCGGGAGCCGGCCTGGTGATAAACGAGTCGGGTCAGTGGGTGGGAGATCCAACCGGATTGGTCGGTCCACAAGGCCCGGCTGGTATCCAGGGTCCGACGGGTCCGCAGGGTGAAGTGGGACCGCAAGGAGTAACGGGCGCAGTGGGTCCACAAGGTCCGGCTGGTATCCAGGGTCCAACGGGTCCGATGGGTCCGCAGGGTGAAGTGGGAC
>CAZELM010000049.1:0-29578 GCA_964512995.1 uncultured bacterium | reverse complement strand
TGATGACCGCTCCGTCGACTGTAATGCTCATTGCGGGTAATGTGATGACCGCTCCATCAAATGTTCGGGAGAATGTTGCATGATCTGGTCCATTCAGCAAAAGATCATTGATTTTCTATCTCCTGTTTCAGGGAGTTTGGGTATTGCCGATGTGCGTATTGGACTGGGCTATACCAGTGTACGTTTGGATAATGGCGCGATCGGCGTTGCATGGACAGCCCGTGTTCAATCCGGAAACTGTCCGTACGAGCCCAGAGCGGGAACATTGTCCGGCCGTTCGGCTCTGGATCTTCTTGAGATGCTGGCGGAACCTGCACCGCTCTCCCGATCAATTGGTCTGGCAACGGCCAATGCGCTGGCCGCCGGGATGCATCATCCGGATACTACTTCCGTCAATGTGCTGGATCTGATCAATATTCAGTCGTCCGACCATCTGGTTATGGTAGGCTTTTTCGGTCCATTGGTGCCACGGATTCAAGAAACCGGTTGCCAATTGGATATTCTCGAATTGGAAAGGGATATCCCATGCACAATGTCTCCGGAGGAAGGCCGCGAATCGTTGGCGGCATGTACCATTGCCATTATCACCGCCACATCCATTGTCACCGGTACGATCGACGAGTTGTTCACCGGTCTGGGTAATCCCCGTGCCGCTGTCATTCTGGGACCATCGTCTTTCATGCGTCCGGAAGTCTTCGAAGGAACGCCGGTGACGCATATTGGAGGCGTCTGGGTTCGTGACCCGCAGGCTGTGGAGCAGATTATTTCAGAAGGTGGTGGAATAAAAAGTATGAAACGGTATATGGATTTAAGAACCATCTGCCTCAAATCCTGCGTGTGATATTCCAAATCTT
Organism: uncultured bacterium; assembly: GCA_964512995.1. GTDB lineage: Bacteria > CSSED10-310 > CSSED10-310 > CSSED10-310 > CSSED10-310 > CAZELM01. The sequence continues at coordinate 28,724 of CAZELM010000049.1, read as the reverse complement.
TCATTGATTATTCGCTTTTGGCCGATTGAGCCATTATCAACACTCTTTATGTGGAGATTTTAATTTGAAAATTGAGCGGGAGAAAGTCTGCTATGGGTTGTGATTTCAGTCATGGTGATTTGAGAATGAGTTATCGGGAGTTTCGTTATCTCATTGAAAGCCTGGCTGATGAGGCTGGTATTTCACTTCAGAAATTGAATTCTCAGGACAGAACCGCTTCGGATAACGAGATCGAGGAGCCTTTGTTGTCGATGCTGATGGCTTTCGATGAATATGGTGGAGGAGAGGTTGACAGCAGGAAATGTCTCGCCCTTTCGCGGCGAATCTGGGAGATTGCGGACCGGTGGGCATCACCCCAGCATGCGTATCATATCCGGAGACCTTCGGCGGCTGCCTTGGCGCATGCTGTGGGAGAAGCGGCGTTTCTCGGAGAACAATTTTATTGGTTCTAGCGTCGGCTCCAGCTCGTGATGTTGATCTGAATTGCATCTGAAACCGGCTTTCATGCATATCGTTTAACTTAATCGACATTTTTTTCGATGAGTATTTTGTTCTCATTTGGCAACCCATCCTCCATTATTGTATTCTCTGAATTGGGCGTGTTCGTAAGAGGGAGCTTGCCATGGGATGCGATTTCAGCCATTCCGGATTGCGGATGAGCTATGGAGGGTTTCACAACCTTGTGAAAAAACTGGCGGCTGAAGCAGGTATACCCCTTCGGAAAATGGAAGGGTATGGTGGAACTGTTCTCTGGAACACCATAACAGATCCTTTGGTGCCATTGTTAACTGGTTTCGATGAATATGGTGGCGGCGAAATCCCTGGCGTTAATTGCCTTGCCTTATCACGCCGTATTCGGGAACTCGCGGATCGGTGGTCTTCACCAAAGCACCCCGATCATGACTGGCGGGAGTCTGCAAACGCGTTGGCACATGCACTGGGAGAAGCCGCGTTTCTCGGAGAACAATTTTATTGGTTCTAGCGTCGGCTGCAGCCTGTGATGGAGTACATCGGTGGTTTTGGGGTGATAGGTGCTGGAATCAGGAAAGGGAGTCGTCATAATGGATCGAGTGGTTGTGGCGATGAGCGGTGGCGTGGACAGCTCCTGTGCCGCCTATATTCTGACACGGCAATGTTCGGAGGTGATCGGTGTCACGTTGCGATTGTTTGATGGTGTATCCGCTGAAAAAGCCATGGATGATGCCGCGCTTGTATGCCGTATCCTCGGCATTCCCCATCGGATACTCGATGCCCGTTCCATTTTTCATGAAACCGTGGTCGATGTCTTTCATCGCGCATATCGCTCTGGGTTGACCCCCAGTCCCTGTCTGATCTGTAATCCACGCATCAAATGGGCATTCATCCGGGAAGCACTCGATTTGGGTCCGGATTGTATGTTTGCTACCGGGCATTATGCGGTGATTGGACGGACCGATACGGGGAAACCAGTGCTTCAGCGCGGTCTCGTGCGGGACCAAAGCTATTTTCTGTCTCGTCTGAACGCCTGGCAGATTCAGCACACGCTGTTCCCGATCGGTGAGATGGCAAAAGATCAGGTCCGGGAGATGGTCCGTTCCGCCGGATTGCCCGTCGCAGACCGGCCGGACAGTCAGGAAGTCTGCTTTATCCATACTCAGAAGTACAGTGATTACCTCGATAGTCTGTATGTCGACGAAACCCCGCCTCCGGGTGACATTGTAGACACATCCGGCCGGATACGGGGCACCCATAAGGGGCTTCATCACTATACCGTGGGTCAGCGTCAGGGATTGGGGATCGCCGCTCCGCAACCCCTCTATGTGATGTGTCTGGATGTGCCGCATAACAGGTTGATCGTTGGATCGAAGGAGGAAGCTTACTCCGCACGGTTCATGGTGATCGACACGATCTGGTCTGCCATTGATCCGCCCACGGAATCTTTGGCATGCGAGGTTCAGGTGCGGTATCAGCACAAACCCACCCGGTGCATCGTCTATCCACTGGATCCGGACCGGAATCGGTATCATGTGGAGCTGCTGGATTCGACTGCCGTGATCGCTCCCGGTCAAGGCGCAGCGTTTTATCAGAATTCCACGGTGTTGGGCGGCGGAGAGATCGCTCCGGGCAGCCCGGAGTGTTTTTGACAGGAAAAAGGAACCGTCGGTTTTTCCGTGAACATCAGGAACTCAATGATTTTATGACGGCTCAACATTCGATGGTAAGGCCATTATTGATGGCATAATCTCAGCCAATGGAACAGAGGATTATTTTTGAATCAATCAAGCAGAAAGGAACAATATAAATGAATCGAATTTTTGTATTGGTGATCGTGGGTTTTTGTTTGATCCATGGACTCGGATTAGCTGAAATTCTTCACGAAATCAGCTATCAGGGTCATTTGAACGATGATAATGGTAGCGCGTTGACCGGGAGTTATGATTTCAGCTTCATGATTTATGATGCTGAAACGAGCGGATCACTCCTATGGTCAGAAGCTCAGACGGGAATTGCTGTACAAGGAGGTATATTCCATGTTGTATTGGGGAGCATTACTCCCATCGATCTCGATTTCTCGCAACCATACTGGCTGGAAATTGTGGTCTCCGGAGAAACCCTATCACCTCGACAAACGCTGACCAGTGTTGGCCAGGCTTATCATGCGAAGGATGTCACCGGACAGAACATCCATCCGCTCAGTGTGAGTATTGACGGTGTTGGAGAGGTGATCAGTTCAGTGGGACAATGGGTCGGTGATACATCGGGGCTTATCGGACCTCCGGGACCGACCGGTCCGCAGGGAGTGATGGGACCCACAGGTCCAGAGGGGCCACAGGGAGTTCCGGGCTCGACCGGTCCTATGGGTCCGACCGGACCGCTTGCCGGGGAGGATCGGCAGTTCATATACAACAACAATGGGGCTGGGGGTGGAGCGGATGTTTATTACGATCGCGTATCAGGGAATATGAGTATCGGAACGACCCATTCCACCGGAAAACTCAATATTTCCGGTGGCGATGTCAATCTGGAAGGCGGCGGATACAATTTTCTGCCTCCCGGCGGAACGGAAGCTGACCTGGCATTTTATCGTGGAGGAACCGGATTTGGCGTATTACGGCGATTCAGTTCGGATTATACGATCCTCCAGCTCTGGGCACCTCCGGAACGGATGGGCAGCCATGAAGCAACACTGGCTCTTGTACGTGGCGACGAACCCAATGTGGAGTATTTTGATCTTTACAACAATGGATACCCGGATGAAACACAGCACGGCATTCGGATTCAGAAACGGGGGAGCGGTCTGTTCCGGGATTTCGTGTTCGACTATTCGGATGGAACCAGCAACTCCGAGGTCATGCGCTTAACCCCTTCCGGGAATGTCGCCATCGGGACTTCTGATCCGGCTGCAAGACTGGATGTCAATGGAGCTATCAAGATCGCAGATGATCCCTCGGATTGCACGCCGCAAAAAGCGGGCGCGATCCGGTATCACGACTCGATCATCGAAGTGTGTGATGGGACGAGGTGGACTCCAATCTGCGACCTTCGGGGAGCACTGGGGACGGCGACCAACCCGGGGCTCAGTTGTTTTGAGATTCTCGAAGCAGGTGATTCCACGGGAGATGGCATCTATTGGATCGATCCGGATGGATTGGGCAGTGCCGAACCGTTTGAAGCCTATTGTGACATGACGACGGATGGAGGCGGATGGACACTGATCTTCTCCTCTCAGGTTGTTCACGTCTGGGCCGATCATGTGACGAGTGATACCACATACCTCAACACACTGACGCCCACTGGATCCCGAACCAGTGTTTTCAACTGGCCAGGCGTGGTGGAGGAAATGGCGTGTGAGTGCCGGAACCGGCTCACGGGTGCCAGACATTTTTACACCAATGGATACAGCGCGACCGCCTGGCAGAATCTTCGAGCCTGCACGACATGGAACTGTGTTCATCCCAATCCCGATGGCCAGTCGACGGTGACGTTATATGACCGAGCGACGGGTGAAACCGTGTTGAGCTCGCTCTACGTATTTCGATGGAACCTCGGCGGAGAAGGAGAAACCAGTCCGGTCAATGATTTCTGCATCGATCCCAACTGGGGCACATTTTTGCCGCAGGATGGCGATGTGAATGTCGCCTGGGGAACGGGTGATGGTGGTCGTCCGGAACACAACACCCGGATGAATGTCTGTTCGGGAGTGCGGTTGTCCAACACGGGTTCTCAGCCAGCATATACGGGAACTCCGCCAGCATCCCCGGAAAGTTACACGTCGGATGGGTATTTTTATATCTGGATCCGCTGAAAATAGCTCATCGCTTATATACGTTTTTACGAAAACGAATAATAAATCCGTTGAGATGCTGGGATCTCAACGGATTTGTCATTTGCCAATGGAAATGATTAGTCTTGAGAAGCTTCGATCAGTATTTGCATCATCGTGATCCAGAATTGCGCCAGACAGAACATCATTTCCGGATCTTCTTCCACGGTAAAATATTCCCGTCCATCCAGCACAGCCGGGAATGCCCGGACAATCAGCAGTCCATCCCGATTGGTTTGTATGTCTCCAATAATCCATCCCGGCAACAGAACCGGATGGAGAAGCGCATGCATCGATTTGGATTTCTTTGGATTCAACTCGGCTCGTTCAAAACCGAAGGAACGCCGGTCCACGTAATTCCGATCCGGTGAATCGATCAGGATCCGGCCGCAACCGTCATCCGCAGTAAAAATCTTTCCCCATTCCACATGGATCATTTCGCCCGACCGGTAATATTCCAGCCGAAGATCCATCCAGAATCGATAGGCTGAATCCTCAGCATTGTCAGAGTGATCGGAAGCATCGCTCACGGATTCCAGATGAAATATGATGGGCGCTATCCGGGGAACTGGATCGTGAATGCATCCGGTCAGGCATGCTAGCATGGAGAGAAATATCGCCCTGAAAAAGGCAACAAAACCCCTTAACCGATATGCGGGGTGGATTAACCGATGACGGGATGAGCTCAAAACGAAAGCAACGTGATCAAGTATCATGGATCCTCCTCGCTGATATGAGAATACCCCATAAAAACAGCTCTGACAATTCGATGCGGTCGCTTTGCTTCAAAGAAGGGTTCCCTCCTTTTTGATGATTGTGCTCTGGAACCGAACGGACGGGATCGTATTGTGGATGTGGTGAATGTCGTGTATTCTGTCTGGACTGCTCGGATTCATTGCGAGAGATTACAATATAACCAGAGAAAGCGGACTGAGTGAGAGTTGGATGATGATACGATCCTTTTATTTCTGTCTGACAGGGATGTGTTTACTGATTGTCCATTTGCAGAATCTGCACGCATTTGAGATTCCCCTTATCCAGGGCACTGTCATCGATAGCACCAGCGGTGTGCCCATTGCCGGAGTTCGGGTGACTTCGCAATCCGGATCGAGTGTGGAAACGGATTCTCTCGGAGGGTTCAGCCTGAGAACGCACCAGACGGGAGTGATCACGCTCGTTTTTACAAAAACCGGATATCAGACGTTCAGCGATCGGTTTCTCATTGAACCTTCCACAAACGTCTCCGTGACCATCAAACTGTATTCATCGATCGGATATAAAGACGAAGTCATTGTGACAGCTGCTCCGCCCCCGGAAGTCGAACGGGTGGAATTTGTTACTCCCGACTATGTGGTCAATGCTCCAGGAGCTTTCGAGGATGCACTTCATTCGCTGCAGACGATGCCCGGAGTAATCAGCGGTGACGACTATTCCGCTCGATTATACGTCCGCGGAGGCCGGCCGGATCAGAATGGCATTTTTATGGATGGTATTCCGGTTTACGATCCCTACCGACTGTTTGGATTGACAAGCCTGTTCAACCCCGAGACCATACGCGATGTTCGGCTCTATCCAGGAGGTTTCGATGTCCAGTACGGTGACCGGCTCTCCGCTGTGATTGAAGTGGAAAACCGGCACGGTGATCTTTCCCGCCTGTTCAGTGGAAGTGCGAATATGAGTTTGACGAATGCGAATCTCATTGCGGAAGGACGTCTGTTTCCTGGACTTCCATCGAGCTGGCTCATTTCCGGCCGAAGAACCTACTATGATCTCATCATGAACGCCGTGGACGACGATACTTCTTCCTATCCGAGCTTTACTGATCTTCAGGGAATATTTTATTTCCAGCCCGATCCCAATCATGAATGGTTAATTACGACGCTTCGTAGCGATGAAGGCACGGACCTGACGGATGAGGAAGAGGTAGTGGAAGATTCGGATCCCAATCAGTTTGATGCTGTCGATGATCAGAAAAATACGATTCTGGGGCTGAATGGATCGCATCTGTTCGATGGAAGGATGCGGTTGAGCTATATTTTATCCCTCACCAAAAATGAGCAGATATCGGATGTCACATTTCTGGAAGGTGAAACAGGCTATGAATCGCAATTCAATCAGAATCTGAATAATGCCAATACCATGCTGCAGACCCAATTCGAAGCTTATCTGGCAACGCATTCGATCATGGCCGGAATGTTTTACGCCACGAGTGAGAACACGGTGTTTTTTGATATTGCCACCGAGGACCCCAGGATCGAGATTCCCGAAGAACTGCTTCATTTTGCTGCGACTCAGGATTTCTCGAAATATGGTGGATTTATCAAAGACGCATGGGAGATTCTGCCGGATCTTGAGTGGAAAACAGGGGTTCGGTGGGATCGCTCCACATTGTCTGGAATGAGTGAATGGAGCCCTCGGACATCGATCCGATGGGAGGTTTCAGAACACTGGAAATATCGCTTGGCGTGGGGATATTACTATCAGTTTCCCAGTTATGAAACGCTCCAGGGGGATGGCTATTTTTTGGATCTGAGAGGAATCAAGGCATTGAACCTCAAACCGGAACGTGCCATTCATTATGTGGGAAGCATCGAATATGAGATACCTCGGGGGCTGTCACTGGAAACGGCTTTTTACTATAAGGATATTACCGATCTGCTGGATTCGGGTGAAGAACAGGAAACAGTGTTGATCCTGGGAGATGATAATACGGAGCAGTGGTATACCCGGGATACACTCACCTGGCTCCCGGAAAATTCGCGGACCGGTTATGTGCGGGGAGTCGATCTGACGCTGAAACTGCTCGATAATCCGAATCGTTCCTATTATGGAATGGTCACTTATACTTACAGCGAAGCCCGGAGTCGGGAGTCTGGCGAAGGTTACCGGTACGAAGACTGGGATATCCGGCACAATCTGTCCCTGATCGCTGGCTGGGTGATTTCACCGCGCTGGGATATTGGCTGGAAATGGCATCTGGGCTCTGGTTTTCCATACACACCCGTTACGCACATAATTCGCGTTGTGGAGGATCTGGATCAGGATGGAAGATTCGAACCTGAAAACGGAGAAACGTTCACCTGGCAGCAGGACAATCCAGACAGTGCGGAAAACTCAAAACGGCTTCCGTTCAATCATCGGCTGGATCTGCGGATACAATATATCCGTCCGTTTTCCAAAACGGAAATGACCGTATATATGGATATTATCAATTTATATGGATCGAAGAATGTGATGGATTATTATTATAATGCGGACTTCACGAAACGGTATGAAGAAACGGGGTTACCTTTCCTGCCTTCTTTCGGGATCAAGATCACGTATTGAACAACTCAAGCATCATCGATCACGAATTGCTTTCATTCCCGTTCACTTCCCGATGCAGAAACGGGAAAAAATCACGTCCAGAACATCCGGTGTGATGTGATCGCCGAGGATGTCGCCCAATCGATGCCAGGCAGCCCGTAATTCCGGAACCGAACATTCAATCGGTTCGCCGCGGACAATGATTTGCAATGCCTGTCTGACATGATCCTCCGAAGCACGTAAGGCATGCTGTTGCCGGATGCTCAAGAGATACATGGATTGTTCTGGAGATGGCTGGTGGAGCGACGCAATCGAAATGATCATCTTGCGAAGATCCTCCAGCCCTGTCCCGATTTTGGCGGAAATAAAAAAAATGTGCTGGGGAAGAATGCCATCCGGCAGGGAAGCCAGAATGTGATTTCTGAGCGAATCGTCCAACTCCGTCAGTAGATCGATCTTGTTGAAGGCGACGATGAGATGACAGTCGGGATTGAGCTGATGAATGATTGGAATCATCGATGGATCGGGATTCATTATGTCGATCAGATAGACAACGATGTCAGCAGTCTGAAGCATTTCTTTGGAGCGCCGGATGGCTTCGGTTTCCGAAATCGATGCGGTTTCCCGGATTCCGGCTGTATCGATGAGCATCATCGTGATCCCGGAGTGCTCCCAGACACTTTCCAACGCGTCCCGGGTCGTGCCGGGTTCGTCGGCTACGATCGCTTTGTCTCTCCCGATCAATCGATTGAAAAGCCGGGATTTGCCGACATTGACATTGCCTGCCAGAACCAGTCGCAGACCACGTTGCGCAGACTCCCCACGGAATCCCGCATCCTGTATCGATTTCAGTTCGGTGAGAATGCTTTCCATCAACCCAATCGTCTGGTCAAGTGGAATCGAGGGTTCTTCTTCGGGGAAATCCAGGTCGAGTTCCATGTGTGCCATGCAGGCCAGGAGCCGTTCCCGGATCGTGCGAATGGGTTGAGCTAATCCCCCGGATAACATCGTCAGCGCGATTCGACGTTCTGCGTCAGATTCCGCAGCGGTCAGGAGAGCGACCGCCTCCGCCTGGCTCAGGTCGATTCGGCCATTCGAAAACGCACGCCGGGTAAATTCACCCGGACCCGCCGGTTCAGCTCCGGAGCGAAACACGGCATCCAATATAGTCTTCTGTACCGCCGGGCTCCCATGACAGGAAATCTCAGCCATGTCCTCCCCGGTATATGATAGGGGTTTTTGAAAATAAGTGGCCAGAACATCATCCAGGATTTCATCGGATAACGGATCAATGATCTTCCCGCGGGTCGTTTTCCAGGGAACGATCGGCGAGGTGGGTGTGGCACGGATGAGTAGGCGGTTGAGAATATACCAGGCGTGAGGGCCGGATATGCGAATCACTGCGATACCGCCCTTTCCGGGAGCCGTGGCGATTGCAGCAATCGTCTTATCGATCATGTTGTGAATAGCTGTCGAAAGGTGTCCCTTCGATATCATCATCCATAAAATGTGTGAAATGGGAAGAGAAGACATCGTCGTCGTCATTCGTGTCGAGTGGATCGTTCTGGTAACGGTTTCTTGTATTTGCCGGAGACACTTTGATCGGCTGAAAAAAACCATTCCCGAAGCTGGCGGTTTTGATTCCCCGGATCCGGGATGCGGCTATGTGGAACAGCCGGCGTTCGGATGGGGTCATCGGGTCGGTGATGATGGCTTTCCCGGAGCCCATCACTTGTTTACCAATGATTTTCACCGATCGTTCCAGTTGCTGATGTCGGCGGCTTCGATAATCATCGGAGTCAACGGTGATCGGTGTCATATCGTCTGCATTTTTATTGACCATCCGATTGACAAGGTGCTGGAGCGCATCCAGGTTTTGACCCCGGTGTCCGATAATCAGCCCCGGTTCAGCTCCAAGGATTTCAAGATAGATGGTGCCGTGCCGCACGGTGGCTGCAATTTGCCCGCTCAATCCCATCCGCAACAGAATTCCTTTGAGGAAATTCGAGGCATCCAAAGTGCGGTGGATCGTTGGATCGATGATGATTTCGACATGCGGCTCATCGGTGTCCGATTTTGGCTCCAATACACCATAGTCGAAATACTCCCTGTAATAAGGGTCGAGTATGGGAGATTCACTGTCCTGGGCATAATCGATGTCAGAATTAAAATCGGATGATCCGTTCATTTGTTTAACTCCCTCAATATATTCAGAATCGTTTTTGTTTGATTTCAGCCTCGTACCAGGCCATTGGAGAACATGACAAGGTATGGGTGGTTTTTGTTACGCTCTAATTATTCTGTGGATTTGTGAAAGGATCATTTCCGTTTTTTACGAATTCATTCCATTTGAGATTCCCGCTTTCGTGGAAATGATACCTTTTATGCATGTTTTGTTGAGTGCTGTCCAGAACTCGGTTTTTTCTTCCGGAAGCGATCGGTGTGAAGCCTGAAACTTGCGATGTCGGATCGTTATGACCATTATTCATTGGTAATCTGTGTTGGGGGTGATGAGGTGGTAGTTATTTCGTTGACGTCGTCAGGCGATGGTTGTTTGGAACCGAGTTTCTTCATTGTACGGGATTTCATTTTACGTTCTGTCCCCTGTTTCCCATCATCCGATGAACGATTCATGAAATACTGCTGGATGATGGTCAGAACATTATTGATCAGCCAGTAGAGAACAAGTCCCGCTGGAAAATTCCAGAACATCGCCGTGAAGATGACGGGCATGAACATCATCATTTTAGCCTGCCGGGGATCTCCAGAGACGGGAGTCATTTTTTGCTGGACGATCATGCTGACTCCCATGATCAGAACAAGAGGGATATCGGGTTGGGAGAGATCATCGGCCCAGAGAAATGATGCGTGGCGCATTTCGATCAGATTGATCAGGACCTGATACAAGGCGATGAAGACCGGGAATTGGATCAGCATCGGGAGACAGCCTCCGACGGGATTGACCCCATGCTTTTTATAGAGCTTGGTGATTTCTTCCTGCTGTTTGATGCGGTCTTTCCGGTATCGTTCCTGAATTTCCCGGACCATCGGCTGTATTGAACTCATCTTCTTCATCGATTTCATTGAGGAATGCGATGGATAGAGCAGAAGAATCTTGATGGCAATGGTGAGAATGATGATCGACAATCCGTAACTGTTTACGATTCGATTGGTGTGAATCAATACGTGATAAAACAATTTTCCAAGCCATGTAATCCAGCCAAAATCGACGATTGTTTCGATGCCGATATGCAACTCCTCCAGTCGGTCAAATTTTTTGGGTCCCATCACGACATAATATTTTTCATTGACTCGTTCGGACGGCTGAAGGGTCTGGTCAAGCACCTGGAAGCCGGTTGATGCCCGGTCTGCCTTGTTGTTCGTTGCGAATCGTGTCGGGAGAATGAAAGGCCGGTCCGCTCCGGTGGCAGGTATAAGCCCGACGAAGAAAAAATCTTCCTGAATAGCGATCCACTGGGCTGGAGTGGGGTATACCCATTTCTGCTGATACTTATGTATTTTTGGGATTTCTCGTTTGTTGTCGAGCATCAGGATCGGTCCGGTCTTTCCCAGACTCTTGCCGGTGGGTAACTTATCATGGTTCAAAATGGTATCAGGCAGCAGCACAGAGACGGGTTGTTCCAATGGTTGAGTCCCGCTGTTTTTGATATCGACAGCAAAATCAATCGAGAAGTTGTCATGATAAAATGTAAATGTCTTCTGAATCAGAATCCCGTCGAGAGTCCGCGTTGTGAAGCTCACGGTTGTGAAGGGTTCCTGTTGATCCAGAGTTATCCGGTCACGATCAGTATCCGCGGCATACACGGTTTGATTGATCTGGACGTCATCCCCGATCTGGATATCACCGGGGAAAAAAGACGGCATGTCGGAGGAGATCATCTCAAGCGGGTTATCGGTCAGATCCGCATATTCTTTCAATGCCCAATGGATGATATGAGCCCCCCGAGAAGAGAGGACTGCGGAATAATCGCGGGTTTCTATCGTGATTTCGCGTTCCTCTGCCTCAATCGGTGGTTCCGGGAGAGATCCGGACTCGGTTTCCGAAATTTCTTCGGATGGATTGAGTGGCTGGAAACCGATATCTCCTGAAGGCGTTCTGTTCTTGGGGTGGATGGAGGAAGGGATTTCAGCCGGACTGACTTCACGCGGCAGAGGAGATGGCGAGGGCTCGGGCATGAAAAAAATCTGCCATATCATCAGAACGGCCAAAGAGAGAATCGTAGCCAGTAACACACGTTTTTCCATTTAGTTTATTTCTTTCTTAATTTGAGTGATCGATAGAGCGATGGATCATTCATGGTACCGGATCATCCCCTCCCGGGTGAAACGGATGACATTTGAGAATACGCTTCAGACCCAAATATAATCCCTTTATCACTCCATATCGTTCTACGGCCAATAAAGTATACTCTGAACACGTCGGAGAAAAGCGGCAAGACGGAGGCAAAAAAGGAGACAGAAACCGTTTGTATGCTGCAATAGACTGAATAACCAGCCATTTCATTCAGTGTTAGCGGGTGTCGCTTTGAGCAGTTTCCGCGATTTTCGTAAGACCCGCTCCAGATGATCTGTGGTATCTTTGGAATTCGCGCCGATTATCCCTACTTTTGCCACAATAACCAGATCGGTGCCCGGTTGGATATGTGGCACCAGGTGCCGTGCTGATTCCCGAATGACGCGCTTGATTCGATTTCGTTTTACAGCGTTTCCCAATCGACGGGTGACAGTGATCCCCCATCGCACACCATCATGATCCTGATCCAACACAAACACGACGAAATAAGTGTCGTAAAACTTACGTCCATTTTGATAAACATCTTTGAACTGCCTGGTCGTCCATAAGCGGGTCCGGGATATTGGTTCGTGCGGCTGGGAGATCAGACTGTGAGTCGTTTGCGGCCTTTGGCCCGGCGGCGTTTCAAGACCAATCGGCCGTACCGTGTGCTCATTCGCTTGAGAAATCCGTGAGTTCTTTTTCGTTTGATCCGACTCGGTTGATATGTTCGTTTCAATTGGAAAACCTCCTTTTATTTCAATACATCATCATCACCGGCCAATTTTTTCAAAGATGCCGCCGGTGCCGAACAAAGTCGCAATATTACTCACAAGAAATGACGCTGTCAAGAAAACCTGTGGGATAGCACATCTGATGGACAGTTCCATGCCACTAAATCCGATCTGCCTGTTGATATGCTGTACATCTGGTGTTTAGCTATTTTGGAGGGAAGTAATGATAACATCCGGATGGATGGTGAAAAGTTCCTGATGATCATGATAATCTGAGAAAATCGGCATCACGCCGGAATGCGTGGGCAGGATGAAACAAACAGCGAGTGGCGAATGTATGTCACAGAGCACCGGCGGCTTCGTCCGTCGGTTCTGAAGCAAGAGGCTGAAATGATTTACGCTCAATTTTCAAATGTCGGTTTTGGGTTTCATGACAAACCAATCGTTCACGAATTTTCACTTCAGATCAAGGATGGATGTCGAATCGGTTTGATTGGAGCCAATGGCACAGGCAAAACAACCCTCCTCCGATTGCTGTTCGGGGAACTGATTCCGGAAACCGGTGAGATACAGATTGCCAAAGAAACAAAGATCGGTTTTCTGCGTCAGGTTCCGGAGTTTCATTCCGAAAGTACACTCGCTTCAGAAGTCGAGAAACCATTTCATCATCTGATGCAGATGGAACAGGATCTGGAACGGATGAGCCGTGAGATGAGCCTGATCGAGCATCCGGAACTGGCCCAGAAATATGATCGCACGATGGAACTGTTTCGTATTCAGGGTGGCTATTCCTATCGTGCCCGGATCCGGGATGTTGTTTCCGGATTGGGATTCTCCGCTGCGGATTGGGATCGCCCGATGCAATCCTTTTCTGGTGGGGAGCAGGCTCGCGTCATGCTCGCGAAAATCCTCCTGGAAGATCCCGCGCTGATACTCCTGGATGAACCAACCAATCATCTGGATATTCGGGCGATCGAGTGGCTGGAATCCTATCTGGCAACATTCAATGGGGGAGCGGTTATCATCTCCCATGATCGATATTTTCTGGATCGGGTCGCCAATCATATCCTGGAACTGGCCCATCAACAGTGTACGCTGTTTCGCGGTAACTACTCGGAGTTTCTGGTTCTGAAGTCGAAACAGATTGCCTTGAATGAAAAACAGTTTGAGCTCCAGCAGCGCCAGATTCACAAAATGGAAGATTTCATTCAGCGAAACATGGCCGGACAAAAAACAAAGCAGGCCCAAAGCCGTCTGAAACAATTGACCAAATTGGACAGAGTCGAAAAAATGAAAGGTCCGGGCCGGTCCATGAAGATCCATCTGGAGGCGGACCAGTCGGCCGGCCGTGTCGTTCTCGAAATCGCTGATCTCGCCAAATCGTTTGGCGATAAACCATTATTCCGGGACGTCAACATCCGGCTTCACCGGGGCGAAGTCGTGGGGATCATTGGTCCCAATGGCTCCGGGAAATCCACACTTCTCAAGATCCTGATGGGTGAACTCGATCCTTCCACAGGTATTTTCGAATGGGGATATCAGGTGTCGCCTGGCTATTTTGCGCAACACCTCACGGACCTCGATGACACAAAATCAGTCCTGGACGAAGTCTGGGATGCCCGTCCGGAATGGATGAACCAACAGATTCGCGATCATCTCGGTCGGTTTCTGTTTTCCGGAGACGATGTGTTCAAGTTGATCAGCCAGCTCAGTGGCGGCGAAAAAGCCCGGGTCGCTCTGGCTAAACTTTTGCTGAAACGAGCCAATGTGCTTCTTCTGGATGAGCCGACCAATCACCTGGATTTATCCGCACGGGAATCACTGGAGCAGGCGATTCTGGCGTTTTCCGGAACCGTTCTGATGGTGACGCATGACCGGTATCTCCTGGATAAAACAGCGGATCGGATATGGGCGCTGGAAAATCACACGATCCGCGAATCGATCGGAAATTACTCCGATTACCGGGAAATCAAAGAACGGGAATCCGCCCAACAAGCTATTGAGACCGATGAAAAAAACAAACTTTCTGGGAAACCCAGCAAAAAAGACATCCGGAAAGCCAAGGTGGAAATCCGGCGTCAGACCGGCAAATCATCCGGCTATTTTGAAAGTGAGATCCTGAGTCTGGAAAGTGAGATCGATCAATTGACCCAGGAGATGAAAAATCCCGCTCTGGCATCTGACTGGATGGTTTTGCAGGAACTCAATCATAAAAAAATGGAACTCGAGAAGAAGCGGGAAGAAGCCATGGTTTTGTGGGAGATGTCTCTGGAAAAAGAAGAGCAACTGGATCTCGACTGAACGTAAGACTGGATCGGTGATGGATTCCGGGATGGTTCCGGGTTTAAAAAAAATAACTGATTTCAGCTCGTGTCCCTCTGGATAATTCGGTGTAATCCAATTCCTCCACCTGGATGGCGATTCGTTGATACCGGTATCCGGCTTTGATCAGCAGGTGGGCTTCCGGTATCATATAACCCAATCCCGCTTCCATCCAGTATCCATTGGAATCGTACTCGTAGTCGGGACCCTGTGCGATGGACTGGGTATGATCGAGATCCGGCATATAGAACCCGAATCCATAGATCATAAACCGGTTGGGAAAGATCTGATTGAGACCCGCTCCGATTCCAAGTCCTTTTACCGAAGTCTCCACCCGATACAACTGATTCCAGTCGAAGGTGATCTCCTTGTAGAGCAATGAAATCTGAAGAATCTTGGCGACGCGATAGCTCACCATCAGATCCATGTCTGTCCGATCCGCGTTCAGATCTTCGGAACTGTCCGGGAATGTCAGATCGAATTTCCCGGAGTAATACTGCAAGCCAATACCAATATTCCCATAATGCAGGAACGCGACTGGACCCAACAGCCCATTGGTATCCGATGTAAACCCATACCGGTCGTGTTCCCAGTCCGGAACCCAGTATGTGGCTCCAATACTGCCACCCCAATGCCAGTCTTCCGCAAGGCACGGTGAAATCGTCAATAACAGAAACATGGCGATACTCAATGTCCTTCTTCTCATCGTCACTCCTCCCGTATGGATCACTCTGATTGAATAATCATGACATGTTTTTGAAAAATACAATCATGAGATCGATAGTCAGATTTGACGTGATCTCGACATAACAGCGATACCCCCATACGATATCATAGACTCCTATGCGGTTTCCAATCCCTGGGAGAATTGATGGCATTACATTACGTGGATGATTTCCGGTCAGCGTCTGTTGCGTCGCTTTGACATGAAGCCATCGTAAGAATAGCATTCCGGTCTGGAGGAACTGCTATGCGAACAACTGCCTTCATTTTCGTTTTCATCCTTGGCATGATTGCCTGTGGGTCGCCGGGAAATGAGCAATCTGCCGGACCCGGTCATCGAATATCACCGGTCAAGGTTGTGATTATCGGATTTGATGGCGCGACCTGGGATACATTACAAGCTCCATTGGATCGCGGATGGATGCCAAACCTGGCGGGAATGATCCACTCGGGTGTTCATGGTCCGCTCAAGACGATCCGGCCGACACTGACACCGGTTATCTGGACCACCATTGCCACGGGCAAACTGCCGGAAAAACATGGAATCACCGGTATCATCATTGAAGATCCGGAAAAAAATACCCGAAGTCCGCTGAACGCATCATTGATCCACTGTAAAACAATCTGGGAGATGCTATCCAGCCGTGAGAAGCGGTCAACCATTGTCCGATGGCCGGTAAGCTGGCCCGCAAAACCCCTGTCCGGTGAACTCGTCTCGGAATTTTCATTTCAAAAACAGCGACAGCATCGGACATATCCGGAACCGCTCAGTTCACTCGTGGATCAGAAAATACCTCGATTCAGATTGAACGATATCCAGGAATTGACTGGTATCGATCAGCAATCCTATGAGGTGTTGGCTCCGGAGTGGCAGTGGAAGCTGATGGTGGCATTACGGGAATATTCACTCGATATCCTCTACCGGGATGTATCGCTCGAACTGTTGAAAAACGGGCAACCGGACCTCACGGCCATCTACTTTTATTCCATGGATGCCATCGGGCATTCGTTTCTGAAATTCGGAATTCCCGATGGGGGAGTCACTCCGGACGATCCAGACTTCTCCGGCCTCATTCCCAACTGGTGCCGGCTCTACGATCGGTTCCTCGGTGATATCCTCGCAGCGATCGATCCGGACTCATACGTATTGATCTGCTCCGATCATGGTATGAAACCGGCATTGAAACCCCAGAATTTTCTGATCCGTTCGGAAAACGATCCACCGAGACCCGGAGAAACGGACAGGGAAGTCCCAGTATCACCGGGACCGCCCTACGACTCGGATCCATTGGCACTGAAACTGGAATACACACTTCCCAGCGGTCAGCATGTCGATGCACCGGATGGGATCCTGGTGGTGACCGGACCCGGAGTCAGGACGGGATTGTATTATGACCAGGTCAGTGTTGCCGATATCACGCCAACGTTGCTGTATGTTATGGGACTTCCCGTTGCCAGTGATTTTGAAGGTGTTGTCCGGACGGAGCTATTTGAGGATGCCTTCAACCACAATCAGGAGATCCGATCGATCGATACCTATGAAACAACCAGTCCGGAATCGTCTCCCAATCCGATTCAGCCCGATCGTACTGTGGATGATGATTTGATACTGAATCGACTGGAGGCACTGGGATATATTCAGTGAGTCGCATTTCCTGGGACCGAATGCTCCCGTTTACATCGCAGACATCGGACAGCCGGACGCTTGAAAATCGGTGGTATTTTCAGAATCGCGCCGCATGGACAATGGATAAACTGATACCCCCGGGATTTCCATATCGCATCCGTTGTCTCCCGGACCCTGCCGGCAATGGATGGCTGAGCGGCATCCGCTGCCACGGTTGACGTGATGGTTTCGATAAATGTTCTGCCGGTATCCAGTGGAGGAGTGGCAGATTCCGCCGTGTGATCTCTGCTTACAGGCGGTGAAGGTTCCTGCATTGCAGAACGGGGAATGATGGAGGATTGACCCATCACGGTCTGAAATGCCTGATTGTAATGGGAAAATCCCGCTCCACCAACGATGTTCCGCAGGATCTGTATTCGTTTTTCGATGGGAGGATGCGTGCTGAACAGGTTGATGGCTCTGGAAGTCAATGCCTGAATGGGATTGACGATGAACAGCGGGGCGATGGCTTTGCTGATCTGTTTCATTTTGATCGGGGAGTAGGCGATTTTTTCCAGTGCCGAAGCCAGACCTTCCGGATACCGGGTGAACTGGACGGAAGAGGCATCTGCCAGAAATTCTCTCCGTCGGGAGGCGGCGAGATAGATCGCCTGAGCCATGATCGGAGCCAGCAGGATCAGAATCAGTCCGACGATGGCGATGATTGCCTGCGCCTGATTGCTCTCCTGACTGGTTCGTCGCCGCCGTCTGCCGTGACCATGAGAAATGGACCTGAGCGTGATATCGGAGATCATAACAATGGCTCCCATCATGACTCCAAGCATGGTCATGAACAGAATGTCCCGGTTTTTGATATGACCGACTTCGTGCGCGATGACACCCTGAAGCTCATCCCGGTTCAGCCGGTTCAGAAGCCCGCTGGTGACGGCAACCGCACAATGACCGGGATCACGGCCGGCAGCGAACGCATTGGGAGCCGGATCGTCGATGATGTAGATTTCAGGGATCACCGGGAGTTGCGATGCAATTTTCATCTCCTCCACCACATTGAAAAGCTGTGGATGGTCCTCTTTCTGAATCTGCTGGGCGTTCGACATG
This sequence comes from uncultured bacterium, assembly GCA_964512995.1. Classification (GTDB taxonomy): domain Bacteria; phylum CSSED10-310; class CSSED10-310; order CSSED10-310; family CSSED10-310; genus CAZELM01. The sequence goes on along the minus strand of CAZELM010000049.1, from coordinate 10,317 downwards.
GCCATAAACAGGTTTTTCCCCTGAAAATAGGCAGTGATCGTCAATCCCGCCCAGATCACAAAAGCGGCTGCAAGGCCGATCGGTCCGTGCTGGGGTCCGATGAGAAGTTCTCCGGCTGCATATCCGACGCTGAGAAGGAGTATGGCCATGAATAATACGAGCAGGACGGACTTTCGTTTGTTGGAACGGATGATCTCCCACACGTTTTAATCTCCGTTTAAGATCGGCTCACGAGAAATCGATCTTGGGTACCTGCCGGTCGGCACCGGATTCCACTTCAAAAAACTCCATGGATTTGAAATTGAAAGAGGATGCGATGATGTTGGTGGGTACCATCTCCGTTTTATTGTTATATGTCATAACCGCATCGTTATAGGCTTGCCGGGCAAACGCAAGTTTATTCTCGGTTGATACCAGTTCTTCCTGCAGGGAGAGAAAATTGCGATTGGCTTTGAGATCCGGATATGCTTCGGCAACGGCAAACAGGTGATTGAGCGTATCGGTCAATCGTCCTTCGGCTTTGCCGCTCTCAGAAATGCTTCGAGCGCTCATCGCGCTGGTTCGGGCTGCGATGACCGATTCCAATGTTTCCCTTTCGTGTTTCATATATCCTTTGACCGTCTCCATGAGATTGGGAATCAGGTCATGTCGGCGTTTTAATTGCACATCGATCTGTGACCAGGCGTTTTTCGCTGAGTTGCGGCCGGATACCAGGCCGTTATACATCCCGAACACAGCAAAAATGACAACTGCGAAGATGAGGAGCAGGATGAGTAAGAACAACATAAGCAGAGCCTCCCAATATGCACCGTGGAATCTGATTTACTCGGTGGCTGAGGATAACGTATCATATAAAAAAGATTCCAGTGCGGTATAAATATCCGTGGCATGAGTGTCAGGATTTTGGGAGATGGTCTGCTGGAGTGCCAGAATAATTTCATTGGCATCGAACCAGATGCCGTCCCCCTTGGGGCACCGGTCAACAATCATTGTCTGATGTTCGGGAGAGACTTTTTCCATGAGATGATTGCAGATCGGACAGGGACGACGCGCCTCGGTCACCGGACGAGCCGGTGGCTGAAAGGCCAGTATATGTTGAAACTGGTGAAGGTCGGCTTCACCAGAATAGATGCTCCGGGCTTCCCGAACGATCAGATCCAGCAATAACTCGATCTCGCCCGCATCAAACCAAACTCCCATACAATCCATACAATAATCCAACTCGATTTTTTTATATTCGATGATGATCATTGTTGTTTGGCAAACCGGACAATTCATGGATAAGAAGATAACATTAAAATGTGATCAGATAAACAAATTTCTGTGATCATGTGCTCCAATCAACCGACTCTGGATATCGGGATGCACGTGTGCGGGATCCTTTTTTACCCTCTCCAAGCTCAGCGTTCGGGAAAGGGTCACCGGCCGATCCAGCAGGGGTCAATCCATCACTATGGCCGGCTGGGTGAGGGAATCGCGTATGGATTGAGATTCTCAGACAAATACCGCGATGTTATTTATTCTGGATATCGGATCGGATCGGTTGAGTGGAGATGATTTCGAGGAGATAATGGATCCCTTCCAGTTGGGTGTCGATCCGCTCGTGGAGCTTTCGTTCCGGCTTGGTTTTCGGTTTGATCTGCTCCAGTAGGTTCGACAGTTCCTGGAGATTTTCAACGACCCATTCATACCGCGTATTATAGCTCCCATACCCGAGCACATGCTCGATATCCTGGGGACGTTCCGGAAGAAAAGTGATCAGCAGATCTGCCAGAATACTTCGTTCGATGGTCAGCAGCGCAAGCATTTCACGATTGGATTGACTGGCCAGCTCCGCCAGACGATACAGTTGCGTGCCGATATCCGTCAGCAGCGAGTAGAAGCAGATTTCTTCCGTTATATCGAGCTCGATATCCATATTCTGGAGATTTACACCTAATACCTTCAGCCGCTGATCGACATCATCGGTATTCGCGAAAAAAGTGAACTGCTGAGGCAGTGCCAGGATCATCTCTTCCCGGATCTTCTCGATGGGGAGCTGACGGGCAAACATCAGAATGCTCTGTAAATGATCAATACGCACATTATTTTTGAAATGACGGCCACTGAGCAGAAGATCGGAGACGAGGTCGAAGATGATCGGGTGAAGGACGATTTCAAACAGAAACCATCGTTTCAGAGCATGAATGGCATGCCCTTTCCCTTGATATCGCTCGATCAGATCAACCAGATCCAGAGCATTTTCCGGATTTCGTATTTCATCGCGGGTGATTTGTTTGAATGCCCTCTGCGCTTCTTCATCTCGACCCATTTCCAGATAGAGCTTGGCTCGCTGAACGGAATCGTGCGTATCTTCCAGTTCACTCAGGCATCGCTGTTCCAGCTCGTTTTGCTGCCATGCCGTCTCGCAGGCTTCGTCAATGGCGAGAACAACGGATTCATCGATATCGTCAAACGTAAACTCCTTCAACGCATTGACCACCTCGGACACCAGTTCGATGCCAGGGATATATGACACTGGGCGGGGAATCAGTTTTTCCTGGATGGCCTCATATGGCGGCGCGGAAGACACCATCGTCGAGAGCTTCATGAATGGCAGCAACCGGTAAGTGGAATCTTCATGGTTGATCTCTTCGAAATGATTGGCGAGATCGACCAACTGGAGGAATGTTTTGACCAGTGGAGCTGTAATGCGGCCATTATGAAGTTTTGGAGAAACAAGTTTGAAAAGTTGCGTGATCAGATTGAGTTGAGCGGCTTCCCGAGCCCGTTCCGGGCCATCGACAATCGGCCATTTTTCTCGATTTTCTTTCTTTTCGGTACCCATTTTGCATTCGCCTCCCAACAAGCGTTTTTTCATCCAGATTTCTACTGTAAAAAGGCAATGAAGTCAATGAAAGAAGTGGCCATACTATACCAGTGGCAATGTATTCATCTCGTTATCCGTCAGCCATCGGGACACACTTGCGGGACTGGCAACGGATCATTTCTTGATCTGGGAACGAATTCCTCGCGATTCCATTCCCGCTTTCCGAGTGTCCGGAGGCAATCCATAGAAAATCAGCCGTTCCGCCCGGAACGAATCGAACCTTCGGCCGTTCCAGTTGCGTAAAGCCGGATAATGAATTACTATATTGAGAGTAAAGGGAGTTTATGTGTCATTCCTCCTGCATGATGAAAAGTTCTGAAGCGATTGCCACGGGTGCATGAAAAATTTGGACGATGCAAGGGTTGGCTTCGATTTGTGAAACAATGACCATTCGATACGTGCATACACCCTCCGTCCGATCGCTGTATTTTCGGAAATGGAATCAGTCGTCCCTTGAATTGTCAGACAAATTCATTGATAGTAGATGATCATGTAATGGAACGCCGAAGAGGAGGTAGATCATGAGAGTAAACAGCATCATATGGATCGCAGCCGCGATGTGGTTATGGCTGCCGGGAGCTGGTGCAGTGGTGTTGATCAATGAAGTTGACTCCGATACGCCAGGCAACGATTATTCGGAGTTTATCGAGTTGTATGATGGCGGTGTCGGAAATACGCCGTTGGATGGATTGGTTATCGTATTATTTAACGGAAATAACGATTTGTCGTATCTTTCCCGGGATCTGGATGGATACCGGACCGATGCCCAGGGATTTTTTCTGATCGGATCGACATCGATGCCGGACGCGGATATCCAGGTCGCTGCATCGAATTGGCTGCAGAACGGACCGGATGCCGTGGCTCTGTATTTGGGGAATGCGTCGGATTTTCCGAACAATACACCGGTGACCACGGTCAATCTGATGGATGCGATTGTTTATGGAACGGACGATCCGGATGATCCAGGATTGTTGGTACTTCTAAATTCCGGCCAGCCGCAGATCAATGAGAATATGCATGTTAATGATACCGAGTCGGTGCAGCGATGCCCGGACGGTGCCGGAGGAGCACGGAACACCAGTTCCTGTGCCGTGTATCTCGCATCGCCCAAAACCACCAACAATGCATGCCTACCAACCGCAACTCCCACACTGGGTGCACCGACCAATACCCCATCACCCACCCGCACGCCAACATTCACGTTCACGCCCACACCGGTTCCGACCTCCACTCCGACGAATCCACCCGCACCAGCCGTGGTTGTGAATGAGGTCTATTACGATAACACCGGTACCGATTATTACAGCTTCATCGAGTTGAAAGGCCCTCCGGGATTGTCACTCAATGGATTTACCGTGGAAGCGACCAACCAGGACTGTATACCACAGGGTACACCGTCATCTATTTCCCTGACCGGGTTGACGATTCCTTCAGATGGGTATTTCGTTATCGGTGATAGTCTTTATGTTGACAATGTGGATCTCAACAACACACAACTCTATCTGACACTGCAAAATGGTCCCTGCGATGGCGCATGGCTGCTTTATAATGGAACACGCCTGGATGGATTAAGGTATGGAAGCAGTTGTGATTCGTTGTATCCGGCCAGTTGCGGTGAAGGATTTGCGGAACCGGAACCCTTGCTGGATCACAGTTTATCCAGGGTTCCGGATGGATCCGATACCAATGACAACCAGACTGATTTCTGCGATACTCTGGTCAGTCCAGGTGAACCGAATCTGCCCTGTTATACACCTCCGACATTCACTCCAACTCCCGGTCCGACATCAACACTGACACCGATCCCGACAAATACGCCGATCCCGACAAATACACCGATCCCGACAAATACACCGATCCCGACATCGACATATACCCCGACTCCCGTTCCGACTTCTACTCCCGTTCCTCCGACAGGAATGCCAACAGATACTCCCACTTCTGGACCCGATACGCCGACTCCCGTCGGTACGGATACGCCAACACCTGTTTCCACGGACACACCGACCTCGATTCCTACGGATACACCGACCCCCGGCCCTACACCCATCTCCGTTACGATCCATGATATCCAATATACAGAGAATCCATCCGGAGATTCCGATTACATCGAGCAGTTTATCGTAACCCATGGCATCATCACCGCGGTTGAAATGGGCAATCGGAATGTGTTCATTCAGGATGGAACGGGCGCATGGAATGGCATCAAAGCCGTGCTTCCGACATCCGATCCGTCCCTGTCCATTGGAGATCAGGTTGAGGTTGCTGGTACTGTCACGGAAAATGCCGGAATGACGGAGATCGATCCGGTGAACCGGATCACGGTCATTGGATCGGAGACGGCTCCGGAACCGGAAGTGCTGACCACGCTGGATATGGCTCAGGAGCAATGGGAAGGTGTTCTTGTCCGGGCAGTCAATGTCATCGTGACCAATGTCAATCCCGATGATCCGGAAGACTTCGGGGAATGGGAAATCAGCGATGGCTTCAGTCCCATCCGTGTGGATGACTTGTATTTTAGTTATGATCCGATCCCGGATGCGGCTCTGGCGTATGTTCAGGGCGTCGTCAACTATAGCTCCGATCGCTTCAAAATCGAACCGAGAAGCTGGATGGATATCGATGGCGCACCAACCCCGCCGGTCATCCCGACCACTACTCCGGCTGGAATCGGAGCGCTGACGATTCTGGTCTCCGTTTTGATCACACTGCTGAGTGTGCGGAAGAGATAGCGTCCATTTTCTGATTGTATAATACAACAGCCCCGGAATTCGATCCTGAATTCCGGGGCTGTTTTGTCTGCCAGAGAGTCAGTCAATTCTACTGCATGTCATGGTTTATAGATCTCATCAATCCATATGGCTCTTCGCTTTCAGAGAATATTAATTGGACGCGGTCATTTCCATTCCTGGATAAAACTGGAAGTCCATATTGTTGATCAGTGCTACTTTTTTCTGAAGTGAAAACGTATAGGATGGTGGATAATCCCATGACCATAACAGTGTGGGCCAGAAACACAAAGCACTCAGCACGGCATTCTGGGCATTAATCTTGTCTCGTTTAATAAATCCCGTAAAATCGTCATACCCTTCTTTCTTGATCTGAACAACTTTCTGTGAGAACAGGATGTCCGTATCCGTATGAGTATAAGGAGTTTGACCCATTTTGATTCCATCCAGATAAAGATCTCCGGATGATGGGACAGAGTTGATTGTGGTCGTGCTGGCACATCCAATCAGACATACGAAAAGAATAAGGATCGGTGAATAATACGTAAACCGAAATTTCATTGACACGCTCCTTTCGAAAAGCTATTTTCCCTCCATGATTCGACTTTGCATTTACATAGCGATGATATTTTTATTGGACACGTTGGCAATTATAGAGAAGACATTTGCACGAAATCAAGCGCAAAGTATGAACTTTTTCTTTACGCCGGAATTTCATATTCAACATGCCACTCAACATAACCTTGCCATGTTATCTGAGGATCACCCACACCCGCCCGCTAAAACATCGGTCAATCCATCTGAGACAAAATCATTCTTCGATGATTCGGTTCCAGATACGTCGGATATTTTTTTTCACATCCTGTTTGCAGTTTACAGCGAAACCTATGGACGATTGAAAGGCGAATCCTGCCTTTTTTATCCGTCATGTTCTCGTTTTTCAGGCATGGCTATTGCCAGATATGGGCTTATTAGAGGCATGATCATGACGGGAGGAAGGCTTGTGCGAGCCCATGTAAATGCAGACCATTATTATCCTGTCATTGAGACCCCGGATGGCATAAGATGGGTTAATTTTCCGGAATCGGAAGTGATCCCCAGGGGAAGCTGGATGCTCAATCGATAAGAATACCCAGGGATTGATACCAAAAGGGAAGCCCTGTACTCATTGATTTCCTGAGGAGTTTTTTATGAAACGTTGGCCGATAACAATTTTCTGTTTTATCACCACAATCATGATCGCTTCCTTTTCTCTATCCAATCATTGTAAAAGTTATGACATGGAGGATGAATGGAAATTTGCGTCGGCTCTGATCAATACCGGTGATTATGAATCCGCTGCGATAAGTCTCAAACGCTATGCTCTTTTCGGCCAGGATGCTCAGAAATGTATCTATTCTCGGTTTATTGTTGGGAGCATCTATGAGATGCAACAGAAGCACGATAGCGCTGCACAAGTTTTTATTGATCTGAGTGAGGATGTTGATATTGGGCAGTATTACCAGGAGAGGGCATCTTTTTTGGCTGCCCAGTCATTTTTTGGGGGCGAAAACTTGGCAGATTATCATATCACATTGGATAGGATGTCCACGTTTCCAGGCAGAACGCTCAGTCCGGAAGCATATTCTCAACGTCAATATTTATTAGGATTTCTTGGTGTTTATGCTGCCAATAATCAACTGGCTCAGTTGCTGCCAGTCGATACAGGTGATGACTCCATCAAAAAAAAATCAAAGGAATTAAAAGACCAAATGCAATGGTGGTCCGATCATGAATCCAAGATCCCTTGGTTGGCATGTGTGTTATCGACAGTTTGTCCTGGAGCTGGCCAGATTTATAACAACCGGTATTGGGATGCTTTCCTGGCAAGCAGTCTCGTGCTGGGGGGTGGATGGTGGAGTTATCGACTTTTCGAGCGAGATGAAGATCATTGGGGATGGACCATTGGTGTGATTACAGGTTTCATGTATCTTGGGCAGATCCGAAATTCCGTTGTCGATGCCATTCGAATCAATGATCTTGCGGTGTTTGAATTCAAAAAAAACCTTGTTGATCAGTTTTTCCTTCGATTTTCTGTGGGTGTCCAGGGAGATTCCATCTGTTTGGGAGTCTCTTTTTGAAATAGCCCGGATTCGGATTATCTGGATATGGCTGTAACGATGATCCATGAATAAGTACTTCTCTGATTATGTCAAAAAATTGCTGAAGTATCTGTTACACTTCAGTACCTTTCCCTTGGTATGGCTGACTCTGCTTTTCGTCCTGGCATTTGTCTGTCCGGAATTTCCCGATCGGACAATCCTGATTTCGTCTGTTTCTTTTGGATTGATGATCTGGATCAATCTTTCCATTCTGCGGAAAAAAGAGATGCTTCCGTTTATTGTGACGGCTCTCCTGAACAGTGTCTTTATCGTGACGCTCGCATTCGATCAGTCCGATATCAGGCATCTGCTGTTTGTTATCTGGTTTATTCTTGTTATTACTACCTATCTCTTTTTCATTGCACGATATTCCGATCGGGTGTTTGATTATCTCAGTTCAACATCCCGGATCGCCTTCTTTTTATATGCGGGCTTTTCATTGGGAGGCGCTCTGTTATTGGAACTGCCAGTCTGTCAGAATACGGATCATGCGGTCTCGTTTATCGATGCATTGTTTACGTCGGTCAGTGCCTTGTGCGTCACAGGCCTGGCAACGGTCAATATTGCCGATGAGTTCAATTTCTGGGGTCAGCTCATCATCACTGTCCTGATTCAGATTGGCGGGATCGGGATTGTCGTGTTCGCTACAACGATTTTAACTGTTGCCAGGCGGCGAATGAGTCTTTATTTTACCAAAGTCGGCACAGAATTTTTTGATATTCCGGATTTCGGGAACCTGGCCGATTATCTGATCAAGGTACTTAAATACGCACTCGTCATAGAGTGTGTCGGAATGAGTCTTTTTTTTACAGGAATCCACCAAAGGGGAAACCCGCTGTGGCCGGATGTCTGGTCTGCCATATTTCACGCAATTTCAGCCTTTAATAATGCGGGATTCAGTATTTATTCCGAAAACCTGTGGAATATTGATGCCCGATATGGAGCACTGATCGTGGTTTGTCTGCTGGTCATTTCAGGTGGACTTGGTTTTCCCGTTTTGTTTGAAGTGGTGGATTACATCAAACATCGAAAGACATTTTTCAGCCCTCATACCAAGATGGTGGTGATGGTGTCCGGTTTGCTGATTGTTCTGGGTTGCGGATTTATCACAATAACGGAATATGGGAGCGGGATAACACTGAAGACAGTGTGGAATGCTCTGTTCTATTCCATCATTTCACGAACGGCCGGATTCAATACGATCGCGGTATCCGGTTTGACTCATGCGAGCTGGGTTGTACTGATATTCCTGATGGTGATCGGAGGATCGCCCATGTCCACCGCCGGAGGCATTAAGACATCAACTGCGGGTATTCTGTATGTCAGCGCTCAGAATTATCTGTCCGGGAAACCCAGCATCCAGTTTGCTCGAAGAGAGCTTCATTTCAAGATTGTTCAAAAAGCGATCACGGTTTTTATGCTCTATTCTGGGTTTGCTTTTGGAGCATCCTTGATCATGATCTTCATGGAGCCATTTCAGCCGATCGCCATTTTATTTGAAATTGTCTCCGCTCTCTCGACGGTTGGCTTATCGACAGGAATCACACCGGAACTCAGCGATTTTTCAAAATATGTAATCATGGCGATAATGCTGGTTGGACGAGTTGGATTGATAACATTTGTGTACGCCGGAATTGGAAGCATCAGAGAACAGAAATATCGATATCCTTCCGGACATTTGTATATCGGGTGAGGTAATATGAAACAACGATTTCTGGTAATCGGCTTGGGACGATTTGGAGGATCTCTCGCAAAGTGGATCCACCGGTACGGCGGTGAAATCATTGCCATTGATCATTCGAGCAGCGTGGTGGAAAGTCTGAAAAACGACATTCCATTGGTGATCCAGGCCAATGCGGAGGATTTGGAAGTTTTAAAACAGGTCGGCGCGGATAAAGTCGATGTGGCGATTGTCTGCACGGGTGATTCTCTGGAAACATCTGTCATCGCTGTCTCTCATCTGGTGGATCTTGGCCTTAAACGGGTGTTGGCCAAAGCCAACACGCCGATGGCCGCCCGGATCCTTCAGAAGATCGGCGCACATGATGTGATTTTCGTTGAGACAGAGATGGGAAAACAGATGGCCTATAACCTCGTTAAGCTCGATATCTACAGGGATCTGGAAATTTCCGGATTCAAAATCAAACTCTGGAAACCTCAAGACCGGTTTACCGGTAAGTCGATCAAAGATCTCGCTTTGCCATCGCGATACCGGGTGCAGATCATCGCCATAAAAAATAAGTCGAGCACGGAATCACTCCATTTCCCCACTGCAAATGACCTGGTCACGTCTGACTCCCATCTCGTCATCGTCGGCCGGAATGAGGATGTCGATAAACTGCTTCAGGATTGACGATTACGAACAACCCGGGTTTCTGGGTGCATGGTTATAACTGCCGATCTCATTGCGATTCACGTCGTACCATCGATGCAGGTTTTCCAACCTGATCCATTTTCGGACAACGTGCTCAGCTTGAGCGATCTGACAGTGGACTTGAGCGATCTGACAGTGGACTTGAGCGATCTGACAGTGGACTTGAGTGGTCTGACAGTGGACTTGAGTGGTCTGACAGTGGAC
>CAZELM010000048.1:23383-29792 GCA_964512995.1 uncultured bacterium | reverse complement strand
GACGGATAGGTGATCTTCTGCAACTGACCTTTCCCGTTTCCACTGCTGTAATAGGCTTTGTTGATTTTTCTGTGGGATGAATCGTCAGCTCTTTGGAATAATCTATTTTAAAAATACGAAAACAATGTGCTGAATCATCATCCACCGGAATACATTTCACTAACATCAGATTCTCGATCTGGCTGGGCAAAAAATTCCACATAATGTGTTTATCATATGTGATGAAATAGTCGACACCGTTCGTTTTAAACACACTGAAGAGTAATTCTGAATCTCTCTTATTCTGGAGGCATGGCCAGATATCCGACTGGATCAATCCACCCATATCAAAATATCTAGCATGTGTCAGATATCCCAATGCTCCGATCATATCAAACGCTAAAAGACTTTTCTGATCTATATTCTGATTGATCCATTCAATGACAGGATTGAAGTTTTCGTTGGCCGCTTTGGTACTCGTTGGCCAAGAACTGGATTGAAATACAGACCAGAATGAGATGGCGATAAAAACGAAATACCCGATAACCATAGTGAATGATCGTTGGGTTTCTCCTAAAAAAGTGCCTATGGCTTGTACCCCTAACCCAAAAGACAGATATGCAATGGGAAACACCATCAAGTGATATCGCCATTCTGGACACGGATACATCCATATGAACAACAAAAAATGCCCGATGATTCCCAGATAAGGTAATGCCAGAAAATGAATTCTGTTATGCTTTAATTCAAATAATAACGGAAGCAGATGGACACCCATACTCAGAAACATAATGATCCCGAACGGTTTTAACGTAACATTAATGCTGAGTTTCCGGATCAAATTTCCCAGAGCCTTTACTCCAATATTCATTCGTTGCGGTATATCATTATCAAAATAGTCAGGATGATGGGTGAGGATTTTTCCGATATATGCCGGAGATATAAAGAATCCGGTCTTATATCGCATATATAAAAAACATGGTAAAGTAATGATTGCTGCAAAAACCAGCATGCAAAACCATGAACAAAGCATTTGTTTGAGATGTTGTGTTCGCTCCATATTATGTCTAATCAAATCAAAAACGAAATAAGCACCGATGAAAACAATGAAATCCGGGCGGATTAATAACATCATTCCCATCATGATTCCGATCAAAATGGATCGCTTTCTATTAATGTCCAAGCATAGCAACAGAAATCCCAGGTAGATGCACACACCCATAATGGATTCCATTCCCGAAAAAACGTGACTCTGCATATAACGATCACATGCGTAAGCTGTCGAAATGCTCAGGGAGAGCCATCGCGTACGATTACTTAACCGATACGCTAACAAGTATATAAAAAATATAGAAAAACAGAAAAAAATAATGGCGTATGACTGCGCAAGGATAATGATATCTATTCCAGTTATTTTCAAGCTGTATCCAAGCAGAAACATCCAGGCAAAACTGGTGAATCCATAACTCGGTTCCCCCAGGTTGTAGGAAATTTCTCCATAGTTAACGAAATTCAATGCGTATCGAAAAAAAATATACGCATCATCATTGCTCACGGCTTTGGGATTGGAAAGGGTGACAAAAATACCACAGGAGCCGACAGTCATGACTAATATGATTATCCCCAAATGATAATATAATTTTTCGATAACATGATGGATATCAAGAAACTTTTTCCGTTTGGATTGTGAGTTCATAAGGCATCTCCCATTAACTAGGGTCATTTTCATTATTATTTTTTTCAGACCCATTCCTCTTGCCTCAGTAAAGAGCAGAAAATGTGGGGTATTTGTGCTTCAATAACAAAAAAGTTATGCAAAAATCACTCGCAGTGGTATTCTTGACATCAGAAAGAGTCTGGCTTCGGCCGGGAACGTAGCACCTGACATAATGTATGGTTATTAAAAGTTGTTTTTGATCGAAGTCGATGGTAAGAAAGGAGTTTCCCAATGAAAAAAAATTTTAATTGGCTGATCACCCTGATCGCACTATCTTCCATGATATTCCTGGAAATGATTGGATTCGATACCGTGAGTCGCCCCTCCAAGGCACAGGAACCCTCTTTAGCCGTTCCAAGCGATTCGAGTTCCATGTCTGCGGCATCAACCGGAACTCCCAATATCGTCATGGAAAAAACCGAACATAATTTTGGACGGTTATTGTCCGGAACTGACAGCACGACGAGTTTCCAATTTAAAAATACTGGCAACGGTGAGCTGCATATCAAGCGTGTCAGCGGAAGCTGAGGATGTACCGCAGCCTTGGCGTCAGCCGAGGTCATTCCTCCGGGCGGGGAAGGCAAAATCGATGTCACGTTTAAAACAAAATTTAAGATCGGACCCCAGCATAAAACAATAACGGTGGAGTCCAATGATCCGGATGAACCATCCCTTAAATTACAGGTCATTGCTGATTTATATGTCGAATTTGGATTTGAACCGGACCGCATTAATTTCACACCGTTCTACAAAGACAATATGCCGACAATGACTGTGAAAGGAATCGGAGAACAATTGGCGGATGTCAAAATCGAATCGATCAAAGTCCAGGATCCGGAACATGAGAAGTATTATACCATACAGGTTTCTGATACTGGAAAGGGATCCGATCGTGCTATCTCATTATCCGTGACACCAACCCAGAACGTTCCGTTTGGAAATTTTGGGGATATATTGAATGTCACAACCAACCTGAAGAATCAGCCGATGATCAACGTATACATTTCGGCCGACGTGTTGGGATTTATTGAAGCAACTCCCAGGACCATGGTCCTCACTCAAGCAGCTCCCGATCAGCCCTCTTCCGGTACCATTCAGATAAAGCACCGGGATGGAAAACCGTTCAATGTGAAGTCTGTGACCAGCACCACGGGAGTTGGCAATCTGGCAGCCGGAAAGCCCAAAGAAGACGGTTCCGTTGATATCGTGATGACCATCCCCGCAACGGAATCGGTATTCAATGCGGATATCATCATTTCTACCGATCTCCCCGATCAACCCGTTGTCAAAGTCCATGCGTATAAACGGAAAGGATAAGAGTTTTTTCGGGAATACGTCATGAGGTGTTCCAGTGATACGCAAAAATAGTTGTCTTTCGTGGATGGTTTTTGGGTGCTGCTTGACCCTTTGCTCTTTCCCAGCATCGGGTCAGGATTCCTGGATCGCGATATTGCCAGATTCGGGTGATTCCCTTGAAGAACTGGTTCAAAAAGGATTCCCTGTCATTGGAAACGTAGGGGGTCATCCGATCATTCTTCCATCTCCAGATATGATTTATCCGGATGAAATGATGAGTATTCCCATCAGTAAAACGAAGACGCTGATTGTTGCAAGCGCGATCCGGAATCCATCACCACTGCCGGTTTCTTTTGAAAAACAGATCATTTTTTCAGCCGACAATGAATATCTCCTCGCTGTCCAGGCTTCGGATGAACTCGACATGCTGACCGAAGCATTCGAATTACGCCGGATTTTTATGCGGCCGTGGATTCCCATTCCGTATCGAGCACCGGAGCCTGCCAGTCGGGATATCGATCCATTGATCCAGGAGATGATCGATCTGGTTTCTCTGGAAAGCTATCAATCCATCGTCGATGATCTTGTGAGTCTTCCCAACCGGTATTCCTGTTCCGGGGAGTATGGCGTACAGGCGTCCCAGTATTTATTCGAACGTTTCCAGGCATGCGGCTTCTCGGATGTCCGATACCAGGATTTTGACGGATGCCACGATAATGTCATTGCACGAAAAGAGGGATTTCGGAATCCGGAGCGTGTCTGGGTAATCGGCGCGCATTATGACACCAGTATCACCTCTCCGGGAGCTGACGACAATGCATCCGGAACCGCAGCCATCATGGAACTGGCACGCATCATCAATGACTATGCGTTCGAGGACACGATCGAATTTGTCTGTTTTGCTGAGGAGGAACTCGGTCTGATCGGCAGCAATGCTTACGTCTGCCAGGCTCTCGATCAGGGAATGGCGATCCAGGGTGCGATTTGTATTGATATGATTGGTTATCTGAAGCCAGATGATATACCGGATATCGATGTCATTGATAATACGGGTTCAAACTGGATGGAAATGGCCATATTTGACGTTATCGATACATACATGCCCGATATTCCATACAAAGACAGCCAATTGCCGAATGGCGCATCTTCGGATCACGCTTCCTTCTGGGCGTACGGATATCCGGCCATTCTGTTATTCGAAGATTATCCGGATTACAGCCCCTTTATTCACTCCCCGCAAGATTCTGTCGGAGTAAGCCTGAATTCATGGGAGTTGGCCATGCGCTTCTCTCGGGCTGCAATCGGTTCACTGATCCGGCATGCCACTCCATTTGATCCCGGGATTTTTTTTGATGCATACCATGTTTATGATTTCACCGGAGATGAGGATGGGGAGGCAGATCCCGGAGAAACGGTTTTTGTGGTCGTATCACTGGAAAATCTGGGAAGAAGCGATGCTTCCAATGTGGCAATGACAATCAACACGAATGATTCTGATGTGTTGATCATGCAGAATCAGTCTCTGATAGACACCATTCCCGTCAATACATTGGCATCGAATCATCTCCAACCCTTTCTGGTCCATTTTCATTCCCAGATACCGGAGGATATAATCATCCCTTTTGATCTGGATATTGTTGTCGATGGAAACCAGCAGGGATCCGTCCGTTTGGAGATACCGATCACCCGGGAATCACGGATTCAGCCCTATTTCTGGAATATGGACACGAACCCGGGGTGGACGATCCAGGGCGGCTTCGGATCTTTGGCCTGGCAGTATGGAACACCAATGGGTCTGGGAGGAAGCACCGGGCAACCGGATCCCGTGTCGGGGTATACCGGAAACCGCGTGATCGGATACAACCTGAGTGGTGACTATCCCAATTCCATGACTCAGGAGACATTGACAACGACCCGGCTGGATTGTTCCGAGCTGACCGATACACATCTGGCGTTTTGGTATTGGCTGGGAGTGGGACCGCATTTTGGAGACCAGGCCTCTCTTCAGGTCAGTATCGATGGAACAGAGTTTATCCATCTCTGGACCAACGAAACAGCGTTATGGGGCGGGAGATGGATCAATGCCACATTTGACATCTCCAATATCGCAGACGGTCAGTCTACGGTGTACATTCGTTGGACCATGGGACCGACGAGCGCGTCTGGGAGATATTGCGGCTGGAATATCGATGATGTTTCGATTTACGGAATTCAACTCCCGGCAACTCCCCCAACCCCCTGTCCCACTCCTGACGTGAATTGCATCCACAATGCCGATGTGGATGGAAATGGGACGGTAACCGCCGGGGATGCGCAGATGACATTTTTTATCGCTCTGGGCACACTTGTCCCATCGGATGAGATGGCCTGCGCCGCAGATGTCAACAGTGATTCCACCATCAGTGTCGGCGATGCACAGAAAGTTTTCATCCTGAGCCTTTCTTGAATCCGGTTCTTTCCGATATCCGTTTGACATCGTCCGAATCTATAAATTATTCTCAATTCAAGGGATTTAACCGTGTCATATCCAACGATCGGGAATTTGTTTGAATGGATATCGTTCGAATCATTCCCTCATTCAAAGAAAGGTGCTTGTATGTCAATCAAACAAATGTTATCGATTATTTTTTTCTGTATTCTCCTTTCGTTATCGACGATGGGATCTGTACCACAACAGATCAATTATCAGGGCCAGATATTGGATGCAGAGGGAAACCCATTCTCCGGTTCACTTGATTTTATATTTTCGATTTACAATGCGGAATCGGAAGGAACCATTGTATGGTCAGAGACACAGACTGGTGTTCTGGTTCAGGATGGTCTGTTTCATGTTGTTCTGGGAAGTAGTGTTCCATTGGAGTTGGACTTCGATGGATATTTTTGGCTTGAGATGACAGTTGGAGACGAAACACTGACCCCGCGGCTGCGGTTGACCAGCGTGGGGCAGGCCTTTCAGGCGCAAGATGTCAAAAATCAGATCATTCACCCGGAGAGTATCGTAATCGGTGATATGGAAGTCATCAACGCACTCGGGCAATGGGTCGGAGATCCAACGGGATTGATTGGACCATCCGGTCCCACTGGTCCGATGGGACCTCAAGGTGCAGAAGGTCCTGTTGGACCATCGGGTGAGCAGGGCGCCCAGGGAATTCAAGGTCCGACCGGCCCCACCGGTCCGCAGGGAGCCCAGGGAATCCAGGGTCCGACCGGTCCCATCGGTCCGCAGGGAGCCCAGGGAATCCAAGGCCCGACCGGTCCCATCGGTCCGCAGGGCGTCCAGGGAATCCAGGGTCCGACCGGTCTCATCGGTCCGCAGGGAGCCCAGGGAATCCAGGGTCCGATCGGCCCCACCGGTCCCATCGGTCCGCAGGGCGCTCAGGGAATCCAGGGTCCGACCGGCCCCATCGGTCCGCAGGG
>CAZELM010000048.1:0-23283 GCA_964512995.1 uncultured bacterium | reverse complement strand
CCCATCGGTCCGCAGGGAGCCCAGGGAATCCAGGGTCCGACCGGTCCCATTGGTCCGCAGGGAGCGCAGGGAATCCAAGGCCCGACCGGTCCCATTGGTCCGCAGGGAGTTCAGGGAATCCAGGGTCCGACCGGTCCCATTGGTCCGCTGGGAGCCCAGGGAATTCAAGGTCCGACCGGCCCCATCGGTCCGCAGGGAGTTCAGGGAATCCAGGGTCCGACCGGTCCCATCGGTCCGACCGGACCATCTGCACCCGTTGTCAGTTCAAATACTCAGATGATTTACAATGATGATGGTGATCTGTCCGGTGCTTCCGTTTACTACATCAAATCAACGGGCAATGTCGGCATTGGTAACACCAGCCCATCTTCAAAACTTCAGGTTGCCGGGCGAGTAAAAGCGACGGAACTGGAGGGGAATACGTATAGTGTCACCGGCCGATATATCCGTCTTTATGATGCAATGGATCAGACTTCCAGCAATATCATCTATGTGAATCCCACGATTACGTTTGTGACAACGACCGGCAATCGGATTGGAAATGCCTTTTTCCAGTTGATCGGTGCTTACCATTGTGACTATTGTTACAGCTCCGGTCCCAAGGCATTGATACGAATCGCCGGCAATGTTCCGCTGACATTTTATACCTATGGATCAGCGGTATACGTCGCGGCGGATATGGATCATCAGTTTTTTATCCACTCCTCTTTCCCTATCAATCCAACTGCTGTTGGATCCATTCCGGGTGGAGCTGCAACGGTTGCCGGTATCTGATTGATTCAGGCTGAAACCAGAATTTGAACAATTTCACAAACTGCGGCGGATGCTTTTCATGGAGCATCCGCCGCAGTCTTTTATATCGGCCGTCATTTGATTTTCAGAAAAAATAAGACGATCAGTCGGTCGATTCCGCAGATTCACTGGGATCGATTCCTTGGTCCATTTTCTGGATCTTGAGATCCAGCCGATTCAGCCGATGCTCGATTTCCATCCGGGTCTGATGACTCTGCCATCCTTGATCTCGCATATGTTCCATGCAGGAATGGACAATCTGGCGTGCCTCCCGATAGTCTTTGGATCGATGCTCCAGATACTTTGCTGTTTCGATAAATGGAAACGCGTCACTGTCCGGAATGGTGGTTATCATCAATTCCCATAACTCCAGGGCTTCATTCCACCGGTCTTGATTTTTGAGAATAAGAGACAGCCTTCTCAGGGTGTCGGCGTACAATTCCCGGACCACGCCATGTCCCAGCGCCCAGCGGTACGCGGTTTCAGCACTCTCCCGTTCATCCAACTCATCCATCAGCCTGCCCAATGCGGCAATATCCGAAACCGGAAACGGAGGGGTGGTGATATAGGGATCACTGAAAAACCGGATAATCTCCGACAGGAAAGCGGCCATGGAGATGATATCATGGGCATTATGCGAGAAGGCCTTATGGATGAATCGTGCATCCCGGCTTCGGACATATTTGAAATATAAATCCGGCATCATCGCTCCTGGCAGATCATCCACGCGGTAAAATCCAAGTATTTCCCGTTCAACAGTGGTGAGTTTGCAATTCTCCATGCGGTGTTTGTACAGCCGCCGTGCAACGTGAAGCAGATCCAGATGAGCGGGATCACGGCGAGGTAATGACTTCCGGTTGACAACGAATCGTGTCTCCAGCAACGGCCAGTCATACGTTTTGCCATTGTAGGAGACCACATTGTCAAATCGGGACAGGAGTTCCGATAATGCGTGTATGACCGCGGGTTCCTCTGGAAAATCCCGCATGAAATACTGCTCCACAATAAACCGCCGATCCTGAAAATATCCGAACCCGGCCAGGAAAATATAGATTCCCGTTCCGGTATCCAGTCCCGTCGTCTCCGTATCGAAAAAAATCGTTCGATAGATATCTGGATTATGCAATCGAACGTCTTTGAGTATCCATTTCAGTTGGGAGAGATCCCCTTCCAACAATGAGCAGACCGGCACCTTCCCCTGATAATACTGCCAGGGATACTCCGTTCGGACTCGAAAACAGGGTCCATAGGGAGTTTCGACATATTCCCCCGCAATCAGATCCTCGATGTTCTGGCCAGGTCCCTCCTCGAACGAATCAACCAGAAGTCCCTTTGGGATGGATTGTTCGATGGAAGCAGGTTTCCGGGTCCGTATCTGAGTTTGTGCCTGTGTGATTAAAGCCCGAAGCCGATCCAGTGTTTTCTGTTTGTCCGATGATCCGGGAGTTTCCGGCATGGGGCTTGATTCGAGTCCCTCCCCACGATCGGCCGGCGATCCAATACCGGCAGGCTTGGATGGTTTTCGCAGGAGCGAATTCAGTTTTTCCTTGATATCGGACATCGGAGTATCGGAATCAATCCACCATGGTGATCCATTGATAGGGATCTTCCCGGACGCCCCATTGTATTCCAGTGAGAAAATCATACAATGTCCGGCTCAATTCCCCGACTTCTTCTGTAATCGTACGAGTAAATTTTCCGTAATAAGCACTGATCTTTCCAATGGGAGATATTACGGCGGCGGTTCCGCAACCGAATGTTTCATCTGCTTTGTTCAGCACTTCTTCCAGGGGGAGCGGCCGTTCTTCCACATCCATTCTCAATTGATCACGGGCGATTTGGAGTATGGATTTTCGGGTGATTCCATTGAGGATGGTGTCACTGATCGCCGGAGTGATCAATTTGTTTCCCATACGACACATAAAATTGCAGGCACTGAGTTCTTCGATAAATTCATGCCGGTAACCGTCCAGCCAGATCGCTTCCGTGCACCCATGTTTTTTTGCATAACTGGTCGCCAGCATACTCATAACATAATTGGCTCCCGTTTTATATGCACCATGACCACCCGGCATGGCTCGTACCATGTGATGAATGACCATTCCATGAAGCGGATTGAATCCGGTCGCATAATACGCTCCAACCGGCGAACAAAAGACCAGGAATGTCGGTTTTTCACTCACATGAACACCCAGACCAGCTTCGCCGATCAATAAAGGCCGGATATACAAAGAACCACGTTTGTTTGGATCGGGTTCAAACGGCGGGATGAACTTTTTATTTCGTTCGACCAGTTCCCGCACCTTTGTCACAAACAAGGCTTCCGGAACCGGCGGCATCAGAATGCCCCTGGCGGAGAGAGCAAAGCGTTTGGCATTCTCTTCAATACGGAAAAGACGCGCCTTTCCATCCGGACCGAGGTATGCTTTGGCTCCTTCAAAAATGGAGTTCCCATAATTGACACCATAACTGGCATAATGAATCATCAGCCTGGGGTCATTGGGTGGCAGAAATAATCCATCATCTTCCCATTTCTGAGTTTGTGGATTGAAGGAGTTGTTCACGTAAACGAAATCGGTTTCCTTGAATGCAAATGCCATGTGCGCCTCCTCTATAAAAATCGAAATGATCGATCTGATTGTTCTTCAATACCGATAACTCCAATATCACGTTTGTCACCTGAAAATCAAGGGAAGAAGAGCCGGTGAGTCATTGAGGAGCAGAGAACTCGCGTATCATTTGTCTGAATTTGTGAGTTGTTAGCAGAGAATGGTTATTTACGCTGATACAGATCAGACTGCCGTTAACAGAACCAAATAGAAGGACATTAACTGCTTTGCTTCTTACCAAAAAAAACAGTGGCCAGCAACCGATGTCGATTGCTGGCCATGGATGATACTCAATATTCTAAAGTTTTGTTATTTAGTCGACACATGTTCCGGTGCCAAGTGCAACATAGAAAATCGCCTGGGCATCTCCGGATGATACCAGCCCGTCTCCATTGCAATCCGCGGCACAGGCTTCCTCTTCCGTGGGTGTAATGGACCCGAGTGCAATAAAGAATGCAAGTTGAGCATCTCCGGAAGACACATTCCCATCACCATTCACATCACCATCTCGAATGCATGTGGGTGTCGGTGTTCCGCTGGGCTCGGGTGTCGGTGTGTTTGTGGGAGTTGAAGTGGATATCGGTGTCCGTGTGGGCGTGTTGGTTGGGGTGCGTGTCGGGGTTACTGTCGGAGTGGGGGTCCGGGTTGGTGTGTTTGTGGGTGTGGATGTCACAATGGGTGTTGTTGTCGGAGTCCGGGTTGGTGTGTTTGTCGGCGTTACTGTTGCGGTGGGTGTCAATGTGGGGGTCCGGGTTGGTGTGTTTGTGGGTGTGGATGTTACAATGGGTGTTGTTGTCGGAGTCCGTGTCGGTGTGTTCGTTGGCGTGGGTGTAGAGACAGGACTGCATCCCGTGCCATAGCACCAGTCATCGGTGTAGCTGGTTCCATACGCAGAAACACCGCACAATCCGGTAGCCATGGTCACTGTGGCATTGTATGTATAGTCCCAGGTTCCGTCACGGTTGGTATCGACCCGGAATGTCAGACTGGTTCCGACATATTCCAACTGGATATTGGCATCAGTTCCGAAGTTTAATCCGCTAGCATAGGTCAGGATGCCGTTGTTCTGATAAATGAAGTAACTGTCCCAATATCCGCTCCCTGCATTATCCTGAATCTTGGCCATGATATTGGTATTTGTGTCGACATATCGGCCGGTCAGTCCAACCGCTTTGACGGCTGCACCCGTTCCATAGATCGCCCGGGCTTTGATACAGCCATTTCCCAATGTGCTGCCATCATACGTGATCCACCACCATTCGCTGCCGCCGCCATACAACCGGTTGCCATTGATCGACCAGTCCCCATATTGCTCCGTCCATCCCGTCACCGTCGATGAATCCGCCCGGTTGAAATAATCGCATGCATAGGTCGGCACCGGCGTGTTCGTCGGAGTTGGTGTGGCTGTCGGCGTGGGTGTTGCGATGATCGAACAGTCCGTGCCATAGCACCAGTCATCGGTATAGCACGTGCCGTAAGCGGTTGCACCGCACAATCCGGTGGCCATGGTCACTGTGGCATTGTATGTATAGTCCCAGGTTCCATCCCGATTGGTATCAACCCGGAATGTCAACGCAGTTCCAACATAAGACAACTGGATAATGGCATCGGTTCCGAAGTTCAATCCGGAGGCATAGGTCAGGATGCTGTTGTTCTGATAGATGAAGTAACTGTCCCAATATCCGCTCCCTGCATTATCCTGAATCTTGGCCATGATATTGGTATTTGTGTCGACATATCGGCCGGTCAGTCCAACCGCTTTGACGGCTGCACCCGTTCCATAGATCGCCCGGGCTTTGATACAGCCATTTCCCAATGTGCTGCCATCATACGTGATCCACCACCATTCGCTGCCGCCGCCATACAACCGGTTGCCATTGATCGACCAGTCCCCATATTGCTCCGTCCATCCCGTCACCGTCGATGAATCCGCCCGGTTGAAATAATCGCATGCATAGGTCGGCACCGGCGTGTTCGTCGGAGTTGGTGTGGCTGTCGGCGTGGGTGTTGCGATGATCGAACAGTCCGTGCCATAGCACCAGTCATCGGTATAGCACGTGCCGTAAGCGGTTGCACCGCACAATCCGGTGGCCATGGTCACTGTGGCATTGTATGTATAGTCCCAGGTTCCATCCCGATTGGTATCAACCCGGAATGTCAACGCAGTTCCAACATAAGACAACTGGATAATGGCATCGGTTCCGAAGTTCAATCCGGAGGCATAGGTCAGGATGCTGTTGTTCTGATAGATGAAGTAACTGTCCCAATATCCGCTCCCTGCATTATCCTGAATCTTGGCCATGATATTGGTATTTGTGTCGACATATCGGCCGGTCAGTCCAACCGCTTTGACGGCTGCACCCGTTCCATAGATCGCCCGGGCTTTGATACAGCCATTTCCCAATGTGCTGCCATCATACGTGATCCACCACCATTCGCTGCCGCCGCCATACAACCGGTTGCCATTGATCGACCAGTCCCCATATTGCTCCGTCCATCCCGTCACCGTCGATGAATCCGCCCGGTTGAAATAATCGCATGCATAGGTCGGCACCGGCGTGTTCGTCGGAGTTGGTGTGGCTGTCGGCGTGGGTGTTGCGATGATCGAACAGTCCGTGCCATAGCACCAGTCATCGGTATAGCACGTGCCGTAAGCGGTTGCACCGCACAATCCGGTGGCCATGGTCACTGTGGCATTGTATGTATAGTCCCAGGTTCCATCCCGATTGGTATCAACCCGGAATGTCAACGCAGTTCCAACATAAGACAACTGGATAATGGCATCGGTTCCGAAGTTCAATCCGGAGGCATAGGTCAGGATGCTGTTGTTCTGATAGATGAAGTAACTGTCCCAATATCCGCTCCCTGCATTATCCTGAATCTTGGCCATGATATTGGTATTTGTGTCGACATATCGGCCGGTCAGTCCAACCGCTTTGACGGCTGCACCCGTTCCATAGATCGCCCGGGCTTTGATACAGCCATTTCCCAATGTGCTGCCATCATACGTGATCCACCACCATTCGCTGCCGCCGCCATACAACCGGTTGCCATTGATCGACCAGTCCCCATATTGCTCCGTCCATCCCGTCACCGTCGATGAATCCGCCCGGTTGAAATAATCGCATGCATAGGTCGGCACCGGCGTGTTCGTCGGAGTTGGTGTGGCTGTCGGCGTGGGTGTTGCGATGATCGAACAGTCCGTGCCATAGCACCAGTCATCGGTATAGCACGTGCCGTAAGCGGTTGCACCGCACAATCCGGTGGCCATGGTCACTGTGGCATTGTATGTATAGTCCCAGGTTCCATCCCGATTGGTATCAACCCGGAATGTCAACGCAGTTCCAACATAAGACAACTGGATAATGGCATCGGTTCCGAAGTTCAATCCGGAGGCATAGGTCAGGATGCTGTTGTTCTGATAGATGAAGTAACTGTCCCAATATCCGCTCCCTGCATTATCCTGAATCTTGGCCATGATATTGGTATTTGTGTCGACATATCGGCCGGTCAGTCCAACCGCTTTGACGGCTGCACCCGTTCCATAGATCGCACGGGCTTTGATACAGCCATTCCCCAATGTGCTGCCATTATACGTAATCCACCACCATTCGCTGCCGCCCCCATACAGCCGGTTGCCATTGATCGACCAGTCCCCATACTGTTCCGTCCATCCCGTCACCGTCGATGAATCCGCCCGGTTGAAATAATCACAGGCGTATGTCGGTACGGGTGTCGGCGTGGGCGTGGCTGTCGGGAGCGGATTGCAGTCCGTTCCATAACACCAGTCATCAATATAACCGACACCATATGACGCTGCGCCACATAATCCACTTCCTGTCGTGACCGTAACCGGATATTGGTAGTCCCATGTGCCATCCCGGTTCGTATCAATACGGAAAGTCATGCTGGTGCTGCTGAACGAAAGCTGGATATTAGCATCCGCGCCAAAATTTTGTCCGGTGGCAGACGCCAGAGTACTGCCATTCTGAAGGATATAATAACTGTCCCAATATCCAGATCCGGCATTGTCCTGTATCTTGGCCATAACATTGTTGCTGGCCCCTGTCCACCGGCCAGTCAATCCAACGAATCGGACCGACGTCCCTGTTCCGTAGATTGCTCGAGCCTGAATGCAGCCATTTGATAACGTACTGCCATTATACGTGACATGATTCCATGCCAATGCCCCGTTATACAAACGATTTCCAGCGATCGACCAGTCGCCGACCTGTTCCGTCCATCCCGTCACCGTCGAGGAATCCGCCCGGTTGAAATCGTCACATGCCGTTAAACGGGATGGCTGATCACCGAGTATCGCTGCGTCATCATCGCCATTCCCCGATTCTTCGATAATCATTTCCGAGGCCGTGTTATCATACTCGGAATCATCTATCATTTCTGACTGGATGTCCTCATCGTCTGGATCAGTCATATCCATTTCTGCGATCGTGTTGTCATCGATAAATTGATCCCTTCCTGTCCAGGTTTGATCAATCTCGAAATAATCCGGTTCATCGAGCGCATTACAGTCAATGGAGACACCGGAAGAAATGACTAATAATGCCATGAAAAGCTGAAAATAATGAATTGGTTTCATCGTGTTCTCCCCTTGAAAAGGTAACTGTCGTTAAATTATACCGTGTGAAGCCAATCCGGCATCACAAGCAATTTCTCACTGTTATATTTCTGAGGCGATGTGTGAAAATTGCACACATCACATCATTTTATAAAAAAGAATTGATAATTACAAATAACGGCTGCTGAATCGCTTGACTATCCGTAACCGTTCACTCCGAAAAATCCCCTCTGAAAGAAGGTGCACCCAGATTCAATGAAATGGCAAAAGATGCGATGATTCGGAGCGATGATTCTGCATACCGGGGTGTGTATTCAGTATATTGGTAAAATCATCGGATATTTCCGGAGGAGGTCCTCAGAACATATCCTGTCCCTGCTTCCCCTCCGGGAGATGGATTGCGGAGGAGGGCTGGAAAACACAACCGTTCGGGCTGTGTGATAAATCGCAATGCCTTCTGTTTCCATTACTCGGCAAGTGATTTATGATGGTTGCGATTGAATCGCATTCATTCTGTTTATTTCTGGAAGGGAGCCGTCAATATGAATATGAAAGGGATGTTCCAAAAGATTCTTGTACTCTCACCGCACACGGATGACGCAGAACTGGGGTGCGGCGGCACGATTGCACGTTTCGTTGAGGAGGGCAGCGATGTACATATCGCCGCGTTTTCGATTTGTGAGGAGTCGGTCCCGGCCGGAATCCCACGGGACACGCTGTTTCATGAATGGCATGACGCCACGCTGGAACTGGGTATCGCCCGTGACAGGCTCCATCTCTTCCGATACCCCGTCCGGTATTTTCCGGATCATCGGCAGGAGATTCTGGAGAACCTGATCCAGTTCCGGGACCATCTTCGGCCGGATCTCGTATTCATCCCGTCATTGCAGGATCTGCATCAGGATCATCATACCATCGCAGAAGAAGGATTACGGGCCTTCAAAGGCACCAGCATTCTGGGATATGAAATCCCATGGAATAATATCCTGTTTGAGACCCGCAGCTTCATTTACCTCGAAAAACAGCATATCGAACGAAAAATAGCAGCATTGAAATGTTACAGATCGCAGCATTTCCGGGGTTATGCCGAATCGGACTTCATCTTTTCGCTGGCGAGAACACGGGGCGTGCAGATCGAAGTTCCCTATGCCGAAGTCTTCGAAGCGATCCGGCTGATTCTGAAATAAAGACAAGATTTTTCCCTGAAGGAGGAAAATGGAGGTTCCATGTCCCATTGGGTCGAGTCATTGGATTACGAACGCGGTCCCATCCGGCCACCGAGTGAAGCCCGAAGCCTGTTTCTCCGGGTGGTCCGGAACTGCCCCTGGAACCGGTGCGCATTTTGCCCGGTATATAAAAATCAGCCATTTGAAATCCGCTCCATAGATGATATCGCCCATGACCTGATGACCATCTCCCGGATGCTTGGGGCGTTCCGGAACGCTTATCCATTGGAGATATCGGGTTCCACCTCCAATATCCCCGTCTCCCGATTAGGGATAACCCTTTTTGGGTCCCAATACGCCCTCTCGGATTCCTGCCGGGCAGTGCTCTCCTGGTACGGTTCCGGAGGAAAACACGTTTTTCTCCAGGATGCCGATGCCCTGACGATGAAACCGGCTCACCTTGAATGGATCCTGCAAAAAATCCGGGAATTTTTTCCATTCGTTCGCCGAATCACTGCCTATTCGCGATCCGCCACTACCGAACGTCTCGGGTTCGGTATTTTACAGAAGCTCCAATCCGCAGGATTGAACCGGATTCACTCCGGTCTGGAGTCCGGTGATGAAACGCTTCTGTCCCTGATGCAGAAAGGGGCATCGCCGGAAACTCACATTCGGGGTGGGAAGGTGGTCCGGGAGGCCGGCATGGAACTCTCCCTGTATGTCATGCCCGGACTGGGTGGCCTCCAGCATTCGGTCAACCATGCCGTTCATACCGCGGCGATCATCTCCCGGATTGAACCCGATGTCGTCCGACTCCGCACCCTGACCATCGTTCCGGGAACCCCCTTGTATGATATGTGGCGCAGCAATGCGTTCACCCCGCTCACCGACTCCCAGATCATATCCGAAATCCGTCTGTTTCTGACGCATCTGGATGTGTCCCGCGGTCACTTGGTGAGTGATCATACGATCAATCTGCTGCCGGAACTCGAAGGCCGTCTCCCGGATGAAATCCCCGCGATGATCCGGATAATCGACCGGTTTCTGGATATGCCATCCCATGATCGGACGCTGTACCAGATCGGCCGGCGAATCGGAATTTTTCGAAATCTGTCCGATATCCAGGATCCGTTCCGCCGCGAAATCGCCTCCCGGTGTTGGGATCGCCTGAATGATGAATCCATCGATCCCGATACCGCCATCCGGGAATGGACATCGGAACAGCTTCTGTAATCCCGGTTCATGCCAGTGAAACCAATGGGTATGAATATCCGGAGAATCAGGGAAACCGGTATCGGATGGCGTATTTTGAGCGGTATTGATTGTAATTATTTTATGATATAACCTTAGTCCGGAAGAATGGTAATATGGCTCATGTTTGTCCGGCTCACGAATGGGAGATGCCTGAGTGTTCGGTAAAAAAAGAGAGAATCAATCATCGGATTCCGATATCGCCATGCGGATTTATGCGGATGGCAAAGTCCGGGATGTATCATTTCGGGAGTTGTTGCTGTCTGTGAATATGTCGATGGAAGCGCTGATGTCGGCGCTGATCAAAAAAGGAATCATCACCCCGGAAGATCTTCTCCGGGAAATCGAAGAGCTGAAGTCAAAACATCAATCGGCCCGGGATCCAAACCCGGAACCCAGATAGGGAAATGGGGTGGATATGACACCGGACAATCGCGACTGCCGATGGTCCATTCATCCCGCCTCCACTCATCCCATCCGGGCCGCCGCATCATTCCTGATCATCGGGGTTCTGATGGGAGCGCTCTATCATTATACCCATGAATTATATTATTGTGGCATCGGATTGATGATCCTGATGGCTTCACTCGCATCTTTTTACCATAAAACAACGTATTGGATCGACGAAAATGGTATTACGCGGATGATACTGGGAATCAGACGGTTCTTGCCGTGGTCCAGTATCCGCTCACGATATATCTCTGAAAATGGTATCTTTTTATCACCGGAAAAAAGTGGGAGTTTGTTGGATATTCGTGGTATATTCGTGATGTTCGATGGAAATCGGGAGGCGGTCATTGCCAGAATTGAAAAAAAGCTGGGAAAAATTCAGGAAAACAGTCGGAGCGGCATTTAAGACTGAGCCGGAAGCGCCGTTCCAGCCGACACCACGGCAGTCGGAGATTGTGCATAAACTGGCACGATGGATCTGTCAGAAAAAATTGACATTGCCGGCGGTCATGATGCTGGAATCCATGACCCCGCTGAGCTATTTGGGCAGCCAGGCGCTGGTGTTTTTTTATCCATTTGTGACAGCGTTTTTAAATTCAGAAGACTACAAAGAATTTCAGCAGATGTTGGAGTATCGGGAGTCGATTCAATACATGATCCAGGTGATCGAGCGGGAACAGGACATCCGGGATGGAACCGTCCCGCCCGAACCTCCACCTGCAGAAGATGTTGACAAGGAGTGTACCTGATGAAAAAACCGGAGGACATTAAGGTCATAATAGCAACGGATTGTGGCAGTACTACAACGAAGGCGATCCTGATCCAGTACGACGAGGAGAAAAAAGAGTATCGCCAGACACATCGCGGTGAGGCTCCCACAACGGTCGAAGCACCGTTTGAGGATGTGACCATGGGAGTCTTGAATTCGGTTCAGGAGTTGGCGGAGTTGTCCGGCCGGGAACTTCTGGATGAAAACAACCAGATCATCAAGAAACGGGAAGGAAGCCGGGGATGCGATATCTATATCTCAACATCGTCCGCCGGAGGAGGACTCCAGATGATGGTCGCCGGGGTTGTGCGATCGATGACCGCGGAGAGTGCCGAACGTGCGGCTCTGGGTGCAGGCGCCATTGTCATGGATGTCATTGCCTCCAACGATCACCGATTGCCGCATGAGCAGATCGAGCGCATCCGGCAGCTTCGACCGGATATGATTCTCCTGTCCGGCGGTATCGACGGCGGCACCAAGAGCCATGTTGTCGAACTGGCGGAATTGATCTCCGCCGCGGATCCAAAACCCCGCCTGGGTATCGGTTTCAAATTGCCCATCATCTACGCGGGAAATAAGGACGCTCAGACGGATGTGAAAACGTCTCTCGAAGAGAAGGTGGATCTGGTCATCGTCGATAATCTCCGGCCGGTTCTGGAAAAAGAAAACCTGGGTCCCGCCCGGGATTGCATCCATGAGATGTTCATGGAGCATGTCATGCAGCAGGCGCCCGGATACAAGAAACTCATGACCTGGACGGATTCGCCCATCATGCCGACTCCCGGAGCGGTCGGGTCGATCATCGAACGCGTCGCGCAGATGAATGATCTGGAAGTCGTGGGAGTCGATATCGGAGGAGCCACCACCGATGTGTTCTCTGTTTTCGTCGATCCGGAAGACGAAAAACCCGTATTCAACCGAACCGTCTCCGCCAATCTCGGCATGAGCTACTCCATCTCCAATGTGCTCGCCGAAGCGACATTACCCAATATTTCCCGATGGGTGCCGTTTCCCATCGACGAAATGAAACTCCGCAATCAGATCAAGAACAAAATGATCCGGCCAACCACCATTCCTCAGACTCTCGAATCACTGGTCATCGAGCAGGCGATTGCCCGTGAAGCGCTCCGACTGGCATTCGTGCAGCACAAATCGTTTGCCACCACCCTCAAAGGCGTCCAGAAGCAGCGGACCATCGCCGATGCGTTCGATCAGTCGGGCACGGAGGGAACCATTGTGAACATGATGAACCTCGACCTCCTGGTTGGATCCGGAGGCGTTCTGTCTCATGCACCGCGCCGGAATCAGTCTGCGTTGATGATGATCGATGCTTTCCGGCCCGAAGGCGTGACGATTCTGGCGGTCGATTCCATTTTCATGATGCCCCATCTCGGTGTGCTGGCCGAAGTTCATCCCAAGGCGGCGACCGAAGTGTTCGTCAAAGATTGTCTGATCTATCTCGGCACCTGCGTCGCTCCGGTCGGACAGATCAAACCGGGCCGCGAAGTCATGAAATACACCATCCAACTCCCGGATAAAAAAGTCGAAGGCATCCTGTACCAGGGTGAGATGAAATTGTTCAAACTCGGTGTCGGTGAACAGGCGGATGCTGTTTTTGAACCCACTGGCAAGGTCGATCTTGGTCGCGGTAAAGGGATCAAACTCGAAACAAAACTCGATGGGGGGGTCGTCGGCATCATTCTCGACGGGAGAGGACGACCGCTCATGACCGTTCCGGACGACAAGAAAGAGCGGATCGATCAGATGATCGGATGGCTGGAAAATCTTGAAGTCTACAATCCCAGAGAACTCCGTGCGCTCGGAAAAGCACTTTAAACAAGGAGATGTAATTATGGCTCATGCATATACCCCCGGATTGAAAGTTTCTCCCAAACTTCACCTGACCAAAAAACGCATTCTCCCGCTCAAAGGCCATGTCACGGTCTCGGTCGGCGATTATGTCACATCCGATATGGTCGTCGCCCGTACCGAACTTCCCGGAAAAGTCACAACCGTGAATGCCGCCAATACACTGGGTGTGCCACCGTCTGATTTACCCAGTCATGTCACCCGTGAAACCGGCTCCATTCTCGAAAAAGACGATACCTATGCGGTTTCCAAATCATTTTTCGGGTTATTCAAGACCACGCTGAAAGCCCCCATCAAATGTTACCTCGAAAACGTCTCCACCATTACCGGCAAGATTCTGCTCCGGGAGATGCCGATACCGGTTGAAGTCCGAGCCTATATCGAGGGAACGGTGACGGAGATTTTTCCCAATGAAGGCGTTGCCATCCAGTGCTGGGCGGCGTTCGCTCAGGGTATTTTCGGGATCGGCGGAGAGACGCACGGGATGATCCGGATGGCCTGCCGGGATCCCAAAGAACCACTGACTCCCGAAAAAATTTCCGCCGAACATCAGGGGTGCATCGTGGTGGGTGGAAGCATCGTGACCGAGGCCGCCTTGAAAAAAGCCATTGAACATAAAGTGCGAGCCATCGTGGTCGGTGGATTCAATGATCAGGATCTCCGTAATTTTCTGGGATATGATCTGGGAGTCGCCATTACCGGATCAGAAGACAAAGGCATTACACTGGTCGTGACCGAAGGATTCGGCGAAATCCCCATGACACCCCGCACTTTCGACCTTCTGAAAAAGTACGAAGGGAAAAAAGCATGCGCGAACGGCGCCACCCAGATCCGGGCCGGAGTCATTCGACCGGAGATCGTCATTCCCATGCCGGAACGGGAACTGTCTCTCGATATCGAAGTCAAGGCAGGCTCCCTGAAAATCGGAACGCCGATCCGTGTTATCCGGGAACCGTTTTTCGGGTTTCTGGGCACCGTGGCGGAACTGCCTCCGGAACTGCTTCAACTGGAATCCGAGACCAAAGCCAGAGTGTTGCGCGTCCGGTTCGATAACGGGGCCGAACAGATCGTTCCCCGTGCGAATGTGGAAATCCTCGAAACATAAGGAGCCCTGCTCATGGCAAACAGATGCCGGTTCGTTCCCATGTGGATTGTGGTCCTTCTGATCAGCATCGGGTGCTCCATTTCTGTTGTCGAAGCACAGCAGCCTCCCCGAAATCTTTCCGCCATCGACAGACCCAATGACGATGGCACCGCCATCGAACTCCAATGGGAAAAATCTCCGGACGAAAATGCCGGTCTCGTTCAGAGCTATACGATACTTCGAGCAGAAAACAAGGACGGACCGTTTTTGCCTGTGGGCACAGTGGCAGCAGGAATTTATACCTTCTCGGACGAAAAGAAGAAGTCCAATGGAGACAGCCCGGAATCGGCCACCGGCGAGTCCGAAGCAACATCAGCAGCTCCCGCTCCGTTCAGCCGGGGAAAATCGTATTATTATCAGGTCGAAGCATTGGGGATGGATCAGCGGACCGCGGCATCCGGCATCGCCGGTCCGGTCCAGGCGCAAGCCCAATGGTTCCATACCGGAAAAGCGCCTACTCTGGTGATATCCATTCTTTTCTTTGTCCTGGTTGTCCTGTTCATTGAATTATCCCGCCGTGGTCGGGAGATGTTTGTGCGGCCGATCGCGGGCATGAGCGAAATCGACAATGCGATCGGACGGGCGACCGAGATGGGCCGGCCGATTTTATATGTGCTCGGTCTGGGTGATCCCGGCGATATTGCCACGATCGCGTCGTACACAATTCTGGCTCGTGTCGCAAAAAAAACCGCGGAATACCGCACCGATCTGATCGTTCCCTGTTATGAACCCATTGTCATGACCATCGCGCAGGAGACCGTGAAAAGTTCCTATATCGAGGCCGGTCACCCGGACGCATACAGCGACCATATGGTGTTTTATGTAACGTCCATGCAGTTCGCGTACGTCGCTGCGGTCAACGGCCTGATCCTGCGCGAAAAGACGGCCACCAATTGTTATTTCGGGAAATTCTATGCGGAATCATTGCTCCTCTCGGAAACAGGAAACCTCGCAGGCTCGATTCAGGTCGCCGGGACCGATGAAGTCGCTCAACTGCCATTCTTTGTCACGACATGCGACTATACGCTGATCGGTGAAGAATTATACGCGGCGTCCGCCTATCTGGGCCGGGATCCCCTCCTTCTGGGCGCACTGAAAGCGCAGGATTGGGCCAAAGCGATCATCATGATCCTGATCCTGTTCGGCGTGGCTCTGATGACATTCGATATCCACTGGCTCAAAGATCTGATCACTACAGAAGTATGAGGTCCTTTTGTGAAACGTAAACTGCCCATGTTCATCGTATCCATCACTGGAATACTTCTCACGTTTCAGTACTTCTCCCCGCATCCGGTCAGCGACGCATTCTATACCAATGCACTGGACTGGCTGATCATCATCGGGATCTTCGCCATGCCCCTGGGAATCTATTCCATGGTCAATCTTCAGGTGGAAAAGGTGAAACGAAGATCACCCGGATGGGGATATTCCCTGATCGCGCTCGTCAGTCTGTTCACCATGCTCATCCTGGGATATACGCCCACCTGCCTGGAAAATGGTTCTTTCTTCATGAAATTATTTGAATTCGTCTACATACCCATCCAGGCCACCATGTTCTCTCTGCTTGCATTCTATATCGCATCCGCGGCCTATCGGGCATTCC
Organism: uncultured bacterium; assembly: GCA_964512995.1. GTDB lineage: Bacteria > CSSED10-310 > CSSED10-310 > CSSED10-310 > CSSED10-310 > CAZELM01. The sequence goes on along the minus strand of CAZELM010000048.1, from coordinate 7,051 downwards.
GGGCACGGAATCTGCTGGCTACGATCGTTCTGATGTCAGCCATCATCGTGATGATCGGCCGCGTTCCCATCGGCGAGGCCATTCATCCCTTCATTCCCAAACTTGCAGCATGGATCATGGAGATACCCAATATGGCAGCTCAACGGGCAATCATGATCGGTCTGGGGTTGGGAGCCGCCGCAACCGCCATGAAAATTGTCCTCGGCATCGAGCGTTCGTATATGGGGATGGAATAATGGCACATTCCACATCATCACAGCACCAAGATCAACTCTCACGTTTCATGGACATGTTGCTGAATATTGACCGGCGCGTGATCTATCTGTTTGTATTCCTGTCCGTCATCATCCCATTTATCTCTCCCGCCAAACTGAAAGTGACCGTTACACCGGAAGTGAAATCCATCTACGATTTCATCGAGACCCTTCCGGAAGGAAAGCCCGTGCTGCTGGCCGCGGACTATGATCCCCAGACATCCGCGGAGAACGAACCACAGGCACAGGCGCTCCTACGGCACATGTTCCGGAAAAATCTCCGCGTGATTGTCGCGACGATGTCCCAGGACGGTGCAGCCATGGCGGAAATGCTTACCACCTCCATCTCCAAAGAATACAACAAACAGCGCGGTATCGATTACGTCTATCTGGGATATAAGCCATACTTTGGAGTGGTCATCCTCTCCATCGGCCAGGATTTCCGGATCAGTTATCCGGCGGATTTCTATAATACCAAACTGGATGATATTCCCATGATGAAAGATATCCATAACTACAACGACCTGGGAGCGATCATTCAGATCGGCGGCGGCAACGTGTCCAATTTCTGGCTTTCCAATGCGCATGAGCGATATAAAATACCGCTCGCTCTGGCCGTGACCGCGGTATCCGGCCCGCAATACTACGCGAACCTTCAGGCCAAACAACTGTTCGGACTCATCGCCGGGCTCAAGGGAGCCGCCGAATATGAAACGCTTCTCTGGGACGAATACGAGCGGATTGGCGCGCACAAACGGGCGATCCAGGGGATGAATGTCCAGAATTTCGTTCATATCCTCATCGTGGGACTGACACTCGTCGGGAATATCGCCTTTTTCCTGCGAAAACAGAGAGGAACTGCCCCATGGAAATGATGTGGAACACCATTGCCGCATTTTTTACGATCTGCATATTCTCCTTTCTGTACAAAGATAATCCGCTCTACAAGATCGCCGAATCGATTGTCGTGGGCATTGCAGCCGGGTATTTCACCATTCTGCTGATCTGGACCAGCCTTCTGCCCAAATTCTGGGTTCCCATCGTGGATGAAGGGAAATGGTGGTATATCATTCCGGGATTGCTGGGCATCATGATGTACTTCCGATTCAGCAGCAAGTATGGCTGGATCTCCCGATACCCGCTTTCCCTGTACATCGGGATCGGTTCGGGAATCACCATTCCGTTATCTCTGCAAACATTTGTTCTGAGGCAGGTCGAAGGCACCATCCTTCCCATCCAGTTCAATTCGTATCAGGGCTGGAACAACTTCCTGGTCGTCATCATGGTCGTTGCCGCCCTGGTTTATTTTTTCTTTTCGCTGGAGCATCGCGGGGCTGTCGGCAAGGCCGCGACGTTCGGGATATGGGTAATCATGATCGGGTTCGGTGCGTCGTTCGGCTATACGGTCATGGCACGCGTCAGCCTCCTGATCGGCCGGATCCAATTCCTTCTCGGGAACTGGCTCCATCTGGTGGAGTGACATCATCCATGCCACGACTGGCTTCGTGACCACCAATGAATTCATCACGTTCCCTTTCCCTGCACCGTGACGCCGGTCCGAATCGGGTGTCACCTGCCGGATAACATGTTTCGGAATCGCCTGAGACCACTGGTATTCGGTATCGCACTGATCACCACCATCGCTGCATTCTGGGGATTGCAGAATCCAGCGCATTTCATTCCATTTATGGTTGACCATCTGGGAGTCACCGGGGAATATCTGATGGGCATCGCTGCCAGCGTGTATGCCCATGGCGTGGTCTTCCCCCTCATGGTGATGGGTCTTGGGACATTGACCATGGCAGTATGCCTGGGAGCGATTCCCCGGCCATCTTCGCCCGTGCTTCCGCAACCCATCCGGCCGGTCGTTGGTCTGATCCGGCGGATTCCGGTCACGATCTGTCTGAGCGTTGGCGGGTCTCTCGCGCTGGGATCCGCATGGCTGTTATCCTCGGAGACTCCGGGATCAGAGTCGGTGGCTGTCTGGGTGGCTGCGGTACTTTGCACCGGAATCGGGTATTATCTGTGGGACAGAATTCGCAATACCCCGATCGTTTCCCGGTTCCCCGATCTTCGGGAATGGCGATGGGTGGCTCTGTTCACCATGCTGCATCTGATCCTGGTAGGATATGACATCGATCACTGGCGGTGGGGCGGCACGCCGGATGAGAGCTATTTTTTCGAGTTTGCGGAGAATGTGATCCGGGGCAATCTGTCCGACCGTTTCATCCTGTCGGAATTCGGCGTCTTTGATTATCACCCGGTGCTCTCGTCATACTATCAGGCTCTGTTCATGAAGCTCTTCGGGCGGAACGTATTCGGCTGGCGCCTGTCTTCTGTTGCCGCATTCAGCCTGTCGCTCCCGTTTCTGTACCTGTTCGGCCGGACGGTGTTCGGTAAGCGGTTCGCATGGATGACGATGATTTTTTATGGGAGTTCGCAGATCGCCATCACCTTTGCGCATTATGGCTATAACAACGCGCAGGTATACCCCGTACTGACAGCCGCCCTGGGAGTGGGAGCCTGGTCCATGACGCAGCGGAGTTTGTTCGGGTATTTCCTGGCCGGTACCATCTCCGGATTGGGATGGTACACGTATTATCCCGCCCGGATCACACCCCTGTTGCTGGTGTTGATGGCCGTGTGTGCCGGAAAACTCCCGCTCGCCGGGAAAGACCGGATGCGGACCATCGCCGTCTGTACGGGTATCGGAATCACGCTCATCCCGGTCCTGATGAATCTGGACAGCATTATCTCCAACATGATCAGCCAGACCGCAGTGACGGGTGGTGAAACCATAGAATCACAGGATGTCTCGTTTGCCATCCAGAAATGGTTCCGGTCCAGTGGGCTGTCCAGCCGGTTTTTCCATCATTGGGTGAAAACATTGGTGTTTGGTGTATGGTATCATATGCCGCATCATCTCATGTCCAATCCCGTCATGGACCCGATTTCGGGATTGCTGGCACTGATCGGATTCTGGATTGTTCTGGGGAGCCTGTTCCGGCGATGGGACAGCCGGTTTCTGATGGCATCCTATATCATCTGCACGATTCTGATCGGAGCGACATCTCCGTATGACCGGCCGCCGCTGACGCGCCTGCTGTTTTTCGCTCCATGGCTGGCGTTTTTTTCCGCTATTCCGCTCGAACGGGTGGCAGACCGCCTGAAAACGATCCGCTCAGCCGCTCCACCGATCATATCTGATGGCTGGATCGGAATGGTGATCGTGTCTGCATTGTGGAGCGTCATCAATGTGCAGTACAACGTGATCGTGCGGAATCATGGCTATGGGGAAGGGACGACCAGCGAGCTGGTCCGCGTCTGCCGGACACTGCCGAAGGACATGATGATCATATATATCCAGCGAGCGGACACGTATATGGAATGCGCCAACCTCATTTTATGGGAGTATGGTGTCAAAGATCGTGTGCTCTATTTCAAACCATTGGATCAGCAGGCCATTCAGAGACTCAGCGATGTCCAGCCGCCGTTTGCCGTGTTCCATGATCTTCAGAACGTCAATGAAATCACGACGGTCAATGAGGTGTTGAGAAAACGATTTTTCAGGGTGGAGTGGCAGGATACCGATGCCGGTCAGCCGTGGAACATCAGATACACCGTGGTCGAGCGGGGCCGTTAGACCATGCGTACGTTCAGGGAATCGAGCGATCCAGTGCCGGAGAATCCGGTGGTGTTCCGGTGGGAAGAACCCTGGCTGAGCATTCTGGCCGATGCATTGGATCTGACGTTCGATGATCCCCGTCTGGTGGAATCCGTGGCCCGATCCGTTCGGAATCTCCATGCCATCTTCATCGGCCGTTCCTCGATATCCCCTGGAAGCAGCCCATACGGAGAGGATCATGCGTTCCGACGGGGGTATGGCATTTATTATCTCATGGTCAATGTCCCGAAAATCATTTACATCATGGAGCATATCTGTCCGGAGATACGCCATGTCCCAGCCATGCTCGATTGGGGAACCGGACCCGGAACCGTGCTCTTGAGCACCATGATCGCACGGATTCGCAATCAGTGCCGGAGCAGCATTCAGTTATCCGGGATCGACCGAAGCCCTGAGTTTATCAAACTGGCGAATCATATGATAAAATCGTTTCGGGAACATGCTGATGTTCCGGTAAAGATACATCTGAATGTGTGGGATGTCGCTCAGACCCGGTATCATCCCTCCGAACGGTTTCCTCTGGTCACGGTATCGAATATGATGAACGAGATTCCATCGAATCGGCTGGAGCAGGTTATCGACAATGCTCTGGCGTGTGTTGCGGATCAGGGGTATCTGCTGCTCATGGAGCCGGCACTGATGCAGACCGGCCGGAATCTGCTGGTGATCCGGGAGCGGCTGATCGGGCAGAATGTCCGCGTCATCGCGCCATGTCCCGGTCAATATGCCTGCCCGGCCTTGACCTCCGCATCGGATTGGTGCCATCATCGATTGAGATGGCAACCCCCCGCGTTTATCGAACGAGTGGATCAGTTGACCGGTCTGAACAAGCAGACATTGAATTTTTCGTTTTTCATACTTCAGAAAGGCCCGTTGTTGGAGCAGGATTCGGAACAACAATTCCGGGCATCCGGATGGTACAGAGTCGTCTCCGATCTGCTGCCCAGCAAAGGGAAGGTGGAAGTATTTCTCTGTGCCCATGATATTGCCAATCCACAGACATTGGGAATGAAATACCGTGCCGTGTTGAAGAAACGGGACCTTTCCGGATCAAACAAAGACTTTCTGACATTGCATCGATACGACCGTCTCACCGTGGAAAATGGGGTGGCCGATCGTGAAATTCTGAATATCACCGAACACACGAAGATTATCCGTTTGACACATCGATCCATGGTGGAGTGAACTTATGGAGCCTATCATTCTTCCTCGCAGCAAACACACGATTTCCAGAAAGAACATCGATTCGGAAGCATTGAAAGTATTGTACCGGTTGCATAATGCAGGATACCTGGCATACCTCGTCGGAGGCAGTGTGCGGGATCTGCTGCTGAATCGGACTCCCAAAGATTTCGATGTCGCCACGGATGCGCTTCCCAACCGTGTGAGAAAGCTGTTCCGGAATGCCATTCTGATCGGCCGGCGGTTCCGTCTGGTGCATGTCAAATTCAAGGAACAGATCATTGAAACGTCGACGTTTCGTAAAAATCCGCCTGCCAATGACAATCAGGATGGTGATTTACTGCAGTCCTGGGAGAACTGGTTCGGAACGCCCGAGGAGGATGCGCTCCGCCGGGATTTCACCATCAATGGGCTGTTTTACAATATCGCGGATTATTCCATCATCGACTATGTGGGCGGGCTTGAAGATCTCAAGAACCGGCTGGTGCAGACGATCGGAGATCCCGCTATCCGGTTCCAGGAAGATCCGGTGCGGATGATTCGAGCGGTCCGGGTGGCTGCCCGGATCGGTTTTGACATCAGCCCTGAATGCCTGGCGGCGATCGCGAAATATCGCAGTGAGATTCTGCGCTGTTCCCCCGCTCGCGATCTCGAGGAGATTTATCATCTGCTGAAATTCGGAGCCGCTGCGCCATCTATCCGGCTTTTTTATGAAACCGGACTGATGGAGGTGATGATCCCGAACCTGCATCAACTGTGGCAGAATCCCGAAGATGCGGCCGTGTGTTATCGCTATCTGGAGCAGTTGGACCGGCTATATGCGACCTACTCCACTTTTACGCCGCCGCTGCTGCTTTCCGTTCTGTTCATCCACATGGTCCTGAAACATACGGAAGGATTCAAATCCGGCGAAGATCTGCGGCAACGCGTGGAGGAATGTTTCCATCCGTTCGCCAAGCGGTTCTGTTTGCCGCGGAGTCATCTGGATCGGCTGGTTCAGGTATGTCTGGCTCAGCGCTGGTTCTCGTTGTCCAGCCAACGGCGGTTCAAACCAATGGCATTTATCCGGCGGAATTTCTTTCCTGAGACATTGCTGCTGGCGAGTATGCAGATGAACGCTCAAAATCCTGATTTATGGCAGACCGAACAGGAGAAATGGCGCAGCCGCATCGTAAAAGCCGACCTGGAACCGGACCATCGGAAGCAGCTTTTACGGATTTTGACTGCAACCCGGAAACCCCGGACCAAAGGATCCGAAAAAGAACAGCCTCCGCTCTAAGAAAAACAAAGAAGCTTTAAATTGACTGCTTTAGAATAATCCATTAAAATTAAGAAGGTAAGCTTACTCTCGATGGAATTTTTAAAACATGTTTTCGTGAACTGAAAAGCAATGAGAAAAGAATTTTCATTTCTGGTTTTTTTTGAACCGCTTGATGATGGAGGATACATGGTCGTTGTTCCTTCATTACCCGGAATTGTAACCTATGGTGAAAATCTTGAAGAGGCTCGGACAATGGCACACGAGGCAATTCAATGCCACATTGAAGGCATGTTGAAGGATGGCGAGACGATACCCGAACCCAGCCATGCTAAAGCGGAACCGATACGAGAAGTTCTGAACGTTGGAATAACCGCCGCTTGAATGAGCCCGAAGTTACCAGTTATTACCGCCAAAGAAGTACTCGGTGCTCTGAAACGAGCGGGTTTTTATATCCATCACCAGGTAGGCAGTCACGCTCAATTAAAACATCCCGAAAAACGACATTTAAGAATAACGATTCCAATCCATAGTAAAGACCTTAATAGAACTATTTTAATGAACATACTGAAGCAGGCGGAACTTTCAGTCGAAGAGTTTATTGACCTGCTTTGAAATTGGTGTTGATTCTCAGATTATTTGGGATGAAATTTTCTAATTAATTGGCAATAG
>CAZELM010000047.1:0-30432 GCA_964512995.1 uncultured bacterium | reverse complement strand
GACTTCTGCTCCCCACTCACCCAGTGACAACGATAACCCCCCCATCTGCGCAATCAGTTTAATCAGCGTAATCTGCGGTTCAGACTTCTGCTCCCCACTCACCCAGTGACAACGATAACCCCCCCATCTGCGCAATCTGTTTAATCAGCGTAATCTGCGGTTCAGACTTCTGCTCCCCACTCACCCAGTGCCAACGGTAATCCCCCCATCTGCGCAATCCGTTTAATCAGCGTAATCTGAGGATGTAAATAGACTGTTATTTATCACTATCTTTCCGAGTTCGAGTCGGCCAAACAACGCTACTACAGTCACAGCTTTTCACATTAGTCAATCGACGATAATAGAACGATTTTACAAAGCGAATATTACACATCATCCGCCAGTCGTAGCGCAACATCAGCGGTTCAGACAACTATTGGGTCAGTCGCGGGATGATGTGGGCCAGTCACGGGATCGTGTGGGAAGGTCACGGGATCGTGTGGGACGGTCGCGGGATCGTGTGGGATGGTCGTGGGATGATGTGGGCCAGTCACGGGATGATGTGGGCTAGTCACGGGATCGTGTGGGCCAGTCACGGGATCGTGTGGGACAGTCGCGGCAACTATTCAGTGCCCGTACCCAAACGTGATAAAATCTGCTTCACCGATCAATGCCGTCATCTCCGGGTTTGTCAGCGCCGCATAGAAGGTGATATCTGAAGCGCTTCCCTGAACATCCGGCCATCTGAATGCCGGGAGAACAGGTACGATCTGGACGCCGCTGATGATATCCACCAATCTGTAGTCGATATTGGTCTGTTCCGGCGGATTGTACACTCTCCAGGACGGCCAGAAAAACAGTTGGCCGAATACATCCAGGACAACAAACAGAGGCAATTCTCCCAGCGGCGGACCGGGATTGGCGACCCGGACATCGGTGTAAAACAGGTCACCGTGCCGATAATAGTCGCGTGGCATCTCGATCTCGACGCCCAACGGGATCGGTGGCGTCGGTGTGGGACTGATATTGGACCTGAGCGTGAAATCAATATGGCCGGTTGTGTTTTCGATGGTGACTGTCACTGGAATTGCTCCATCGATCGTCATCGATTCGGAATAGTACTCCGCATCATAACCCATATCTGGTTCCGGAGCGGCTTTCACGTAATAGCTGCCTCCGGGTATGCCAGAAGCGGTGTATTCTCCATCCGCCTGGGAGGTAACCGGATGAAGGGGCAGTTTCTGAAGGTTCAGGCTATACACTTCCACAGGTATACCGGAGATGGGAATATCCTGATCCTGGCGGGTGATCCGGCCGCTGATTTTCCCTCCGGGTGCCAGATCAAAATCCAGACCGGATATGTTCTCTACGGGTGTCAGCGGGATGAGCGTTGCCTCAATGCTCCAGAAAACGTGATCGAAAAACTGGGGCATATAACCCTGATCGGATGTGGGATCACATCGGAGATAATACTCCCGGAATGGCAGAGCGCCGATCAGGAACTCACCGGATGAATTCGTATGATCACTGTAATCCACCCATTCCCAGAGCCCGTTGTAGACATCCAGATCGATATCCGGGAGCGGCTCCCCGGACACCGCGCTTCGGACCGTTCCAGCCAGATAGCCGCCTTGCCGGAGAGTAAAATCGATCCCGGTGGTCTCCTGGCGGAGGACCACCTCCACCGGATCCGCATCTTCTTTTTCAAGTGCATCGTCATAGTATTCATCGATGTATGGCTGCGGAAAAACCGGGACTGCTTTGACATAATACGCACCGGCCCGGAGCGCTCCGGATAAATACTGGCCACTGTCATCGGATCGGGTTGTTGTCAGATCGTACGCATTCCAGCTCGAATCGAAAAATGTGACTTTGATATCCGGGAGGAGATTTCCATATTCCGAAAAGATGGTTCCGCGGATATATGAGCCTGGCGGCAGATTGAAATGAATACCGGTTGTTGGTTTTTCGAGAGTAACAGAAATGAGCTGCGCATCATCCCATGTGTATGCATGAGCGTAAAATTGATCCATATACCCATCGGGATACTCCGGATCGGCACGGACAAAATAGTCACCCGGGCGATATGCACCCAGGATGTAGTCACCATCCGACTGGGAACGGGCTTCGATCCGCATTTTGTCATGATCGCGGTTGTATGCTTTGAGCGATATCCGGGGAATGGGTATTCCGGTATCGGCATCCCGGACACGCCCAAGAATATAGGAACCCGCTTCGAGATCGAAACTGATTCCGATCAGATCTTCCTGATTGGCCAACGTCACGAGGCTGGCGTTATTCGGGCCGTTGGAGTGGTCAAAATACTGATCGATATAGGGTTGGGGATAGATGGGATTGGCCATGACATAATACTCGCCTTCCGGAAGTCCGCCGATATAATATCGTCCGAACTCATCGGTTTCCGCATCGACATCGAGCCTGTTCCATTGCGTGTCATACACATTGATATCGATGGATGGAAGACTGATCCCGGCTGAATCCAGGACTTTTCCACCGATGTACCATCCGGGGCTCAACGCAAAATCGACATTCTGAAGATTTTGATCGTCTGACAGCGAGAGGATGAGAGCATCCGCTCGGGATCGAGCATTGTCCCAGTATTCCGCCAGAAAATGGTAGGGATATCCGGGATTCGCTTTGACGAAATATTGACCCGCAGGGACATTGAAAAACGTGTAGGTGCCATTATCGGTCGTCGCGTCGATGGGAATGTAATTCCAGTCTGAGTCGTAGAGATTCATGTCCATTCCGGATATGGGAGTGCCGGTCGATTCTTCGGTCACCATGCCGGAGATCGTACCGGCGATTCCGTGGATTGGGAAAGATAATATCACACAGAAATAGATTAGTGCTTCATACCGACGTTTGCCCATATTGAACTCCTTAACCATCAGCGAGTGACCCCGATCATTATAAGTGGAAGGTAGCATATTGCTGCTATTCTTCCCATTGCCGCCACACGCTTCCCGATCTGTTTTTTCTCGCGTTGGATTGGTATTCTGACATATCCTCTCCATATTCTGTCTTTGAAATAGAGCAGATATCGTGCCACCCATTCATATTTGTACCGTCGATAGGATCAGCGATTGATTTGGTTTCCGGGAGAAATGTTTCGGTTAGGCATACCTGACCTGATATAATAAACACGTGGAGGTTTTCCGTAAAGCTTTTTTCGTTGCTGTCATCTGCTCCTCAATCTCTTTGTTAAAAAGGGAAGCTGTTTTTTTGTTCGAGCCGGTCATCTCCCGTTATGAAAAGAGGTCAGGAGAGGGATTTTTCCGGGGTGTCGAGGTTACGGGCGGATTAACGAGAGAATGTTTTCGGATCAGATTTGAGAAATGTGTTCCGTTATTCAGGAGAAATGGAGGATCATCATGAGATATCTGGTTGCCACATTTATTTTTTTTGCTGGAATGGGGACACTCTGGGCTGAAATATCCCAGGAAATGAACTATCAGGGTCACCTGTTCGATGCTCAGCAGAATCCATTATCAGGCGTTTATGATTTCGAGTTCAGAATCTATGATGTCGCTGAAGCAGGGATTCCGGTCTGGTCGGAGATTCAGCATGACATCGATGTGGACTCCGGCATCTTTCATGTAATGCTTGGAACAACCAATCCCTTGACAATGGATTTTAACGGATCGTTTTGGTTGGAAACTGTGATTGAAGGGGAAGTGCTTCAGCCACGCCAGTCATTGTCCGCAGTTTCACAGGCACATCATGCCAAGGATGTTTATGATGAGAATATCCACCCATCCAGCATCAGTATCAGCGGTTACGGAGTGATTGTCGATTCCAGTGGGCAATGGGTTGGAGATCCCACCGGATTGACCGGACCCATCGGTCCACAAGGTCCGACGGGTCCGCAGGGGTTACAGGGGATACAGGGACCGGCAGGTCCGCAAGGTGAGCGTGGTCCGACCGGTGATCAGGGTCTTCCGGGAATCACGGGTCCGATGGGTCCGCAAGGGTTACAGGGGATACAGGGACCGGCAGGTCCGCAAGGTGAGCGTGGTCCGACCGGTGATCAGGGTCTTCCGGGAATCACGGGTCCGATGGGTCCGCAAGGGTTACAGGGGATACAGGGACCGGCAGGTCCGCAAGGCATCCAGGGTCCGACAGGAGCCACCGGGCCGATTGCCGGTCTGGATAAGCAGTTGAGCTATAATGACAACGGCAGTTCTGGAGGAGCGAATATATATTATGATAAATCCACTGGAAATGTTGGAATCGCCGCTTCAGATCCCGCTTTCCGGCTGGACATCCCAGGAGCAGGAAACAATAACCAGACAGTGGCAAAATTCGGAGATGGCGCGGGAGCGATCTTTGTGGTGCATAATGATCCGCTGATCACTGCCAATGCCTATTATGATGGCGGCTGGTATTATAACGGAGATGGCCGGGCATCGCTGATTGATCTGCTGGATGGTGAATTACGGTTCTATTCCGCTCCTCAGGGGACAGCGGGATCAGCCATGGTTCCGGGTTCGGAAAAATTGAAGATCACATCGGATGGCGCAGTGGGGATCGGTACCGCTTCTCCCCAGTCCAGATTGGATGTCACAGACGGTTATGTCCAGAGTGACCGTTTCTGGTACAGGGATTATCGGATTTCGACAACCAATTCCGCGGTTGTGCTGGATCGTACCGGCAATCCTCTGCCCACCAATTTTGTGGGCCTCCTGTTTTGTGCGGTAACGGGAACGAATGCCACGGGAACATCTTTTTGGATGGTGAAACGATGGTCCAATGAGAATGTCAGCATCGAACGCATCACTTCTTTTGGTTCCACCGGATCGAACACTCCCGAGATATTCAATGATAATGGCGTGATCAAAGTACGGTTATACGATCATCCGAGTGATTACAATGTCCGCATCAGAGTCGAACAGCTCTGGTAACGAAGATCTGTCATCCATACACCACTGACTCAAACCGTAAGTGGATGGACTTGTTTTCATATCACTGAAGCTTCAATGAGTTGGATAAGGAGTGTTAATGAATCTGAATGAATTATATCAATACTGCCTTGGGAAGCCCGGAGCTATCGAGACATTTCCATTTGGAGATGATGTGTCCGTCATCAAAGTCGGCTCCAAAATTTTCGCCATGATCGGAATACTGGGAGAGCAGACGCGGATCACGCTGAAATGCGACCCGCTCCGAGCGGAAGATTACCGGAGGCAATATCCAGCAGTCATTCCAGGTTATTATATGAACAAACGTCACTGGAACACGATCGAGATTGATGGCTCCATTCCCGATACCGAGATCCAGGCTATGATCGATCATTCCTATCATCTGGTCGTGCTATCGCTTCCCAAAAACGAGAGACCGATTCTCGGATAGATCACCAGATTTTTCGAGGTTTGGTGAGTTCGCTAAGGAGAGATTCCCGCTTTCACGGGGATGACCGGGGGCGGGGATGTGAATGGAACGTGGACAATGGAGGGGAAGAAGACGATGAATTCGTGAATTCGGAAGTTAATTGAGGGGCAGAACCATAATCCCTTATTCCTTGCTTTAATGGCACTGCGTTTGCACAAAGCATTGTCGGGGGTAAAAGAGCTATGCAGTGGCCGATATTTCCAGAGAACGGTCTTGCCAATTCCGTTATTCCACCGGTTCTCGTGGGATTGTCCATATCGACATTTTTTGCAGAGACAATCGGATGGAATTTCAGCGGTCTGATTGTTCCGGGATATCTCGCTCCGATTTTCATCGTCAAGCCTTTGAGTGGCGTAGTGATCATTGTGGAGGCATTGATCACGTATATTATTTTGCGGATTCTCTCGGATGGATTTTCGCGATTCGGCATCTGGAGCCGTTTTTTTGGACAGGACGCCTTTTTTGCACTCCTCGTTCTGAGCATTCTCGTGAAATGTATTCTGGAAGGACCGATGCAACCCATTATCGGAGATTTGCTCGTTCGGGTCTTCCCAGGCCATTTCGATTTTAAGAACGAACTGCACTCTACCGGACTGATCGTCGTGCCGCTCATGGCAAATATTTTCTGGCGGCATGGTATCCGGAAAAATCTGATTCCTGCTATCACCATGATCGGATTGACCTATTTAATCCTCAAATTCATCTTGCTCCCATTTACCAACTTTTCGGTCAATCAGTTCGAGCTGATGTATTCCAAAATGGCGGTCAATTTCGAGGAGAGTGCCCGGTATTACTTCATCCTGATCATTGGAGCCGCTCTGGCCACGCATAATAAATACGAATATGGCTGGAGTTACCATGGTATGCTGATTCCCGCACTGCTGGGTATTGCCTGGCTGACTCCGATGAAAATCCTCACGACATTTATTGAAGCTGGTATGATACTCGTTCTGGGAGTATGGATTGTGCGAAGCCGGTTGATGCGAAGTGTCACGGTCGAGGGTCCGCGGAAGCTGCTTCTTCTGTTTTTCATCGCATTCGTTCTGAAAATGGGCACCGGCTTTGTTCTGGCCAGTACCGCTCCGGGATTTCAGGCCATGGATCTCTATGGGTTTGCTTATATCCTGCCCGCGCTGATTGCGATGGAGATGTGGCCGGGACGGAATTACATCAAAGTCACCCGGCTCACCATCCAGACTTCGTTCCTGGCTGCTCTGCTGGGCGTGATGCTGTGTGGCGCGATCGACATGGTCGCTCCTGAAGAGTATTCATCGGCAACCGGTGATGCAGCATCGAATCCGGATGCCCAGGGAAGCGGCTCCCAGGCGATCACACAAATAACAACCGATTTCGTTCCTTGGCTGTATGAGCAACTGGAAACTCGGCTGTCGTATGGTGTTCATCACAAAGCATTCTCCGTAAAACGATTTGCCCAGATGGACCAGCGGATATTGACACCGATGATCACCTCCCTTTCAACAGAATGGAATCCGAATCAATCCACAGTGACGGGGCTGCTCGAAAAAACGGGATATCAGATTGCCAATGTTATGGACACCTCCACTGGCAACTCTTTTTATGTTCTATTCGAGAAGACACCAACGACATTTCAGGGGATCTATGTATTCCGGACAGGCTCATCCGAACCGGTGGCGATTCAGGTGCCCAATCCCTTGACAGAGCATCATTCACTGGAGTTGGGTCTGGAGCTGTTCCATCAACTGAATGGTCGGGCCTTGTTGATTTCCGGCACCAGCCGCCGCAAGGAATTTGCGGAGTTTGATGTCACGCATATCGAGGATCGTCGGAGTCTGTTCCAATTGGTTCATCAGGTTATCCATCGGGAAAACATCGAAACCGATCCGGTCGGGAGTATCCAGGTGCGCGGTGCAGATCCGGAAACGGCCCTTGATGTCGATGTGATTTTGAGTTCCGGGATCGAGATCCGGAATGAACTCCCGAAGTCAACCCTGATGGATGAACTCGATCATGTTCTGAAGCGGAATGGGATTCGAACCCGGTGGTATCGGGGGGAGCCCGACGATATCAATTACAGCACGCGGTCCATCACTCAGCAAGCGTATGTCGACAGTTTCGATATGGGAGAATTTGTGGCGATGTGGGCGTTGCCCAAATTCAGAACCGCATATGCCAGACCCCGATTCGATTTCCAGGTTTTCGATCAGCTCGGATGGAGTCACCAAAAAGGTTCGTTTGATCAGTGGGCAATCGACCGAATGAAGGAAACGCCTGCTCATTCGTCTGTCAATGCTTCCGAAGCGATGCGCCGGGAAGTGGTGAACGAGCTGGCGGAGTTTTGCATTACAGAGAATATTCTCCATCTGGAGCGATTGACGGATATTGCTCAGCATCATCAGTATCAGGTCATGGATTATATGGATACGCTGCGGGATCTGCGTTATATTGTATTCATTACTCAATCTGCATTGAATGGACCAACGTATTGTTTCCATTATTTTTCGGGGCAGGAACAACCAATCATCCTGGATTCCAGCACGCTGGATTCGCATAACCTGCTGAATCGATTTCACCTGGGGAGATGTGAATCCTTGACGATCATGGGGAACGGACAATGAAAACCGGACGATCGATAAAACCACTCCTTTGGGGTATCTGTCTCGTGATGCTGTTGTTCACTTCCACATCGTGGTTGACGCTGCATCATACCCGAATGGATAACGATCTCGAGAATCAGCTTCTGAAATCCCATCGGGTGTTATCATATGGAGTGGATGACCGATCCATGGCATTGTTCCGAATCCATCCTCAGGACACCCGCATTGAGATCATTTCCAATCTGGATCTTCCGGGAGAGACGATACCATCAGACGATATGGAATTGGATTATTCCTTGACAGTGACCCTGCTGGATACGAATCTCCGTCCGGTCCGGGAGGAGATATTCTGGGAGCGTACCCGGCGAAGTTCCTGGGTTGATGATCAGACGAAAGCTGTCAATGTCGCGGCATTTTATCTTTATGAGCCTGTAATCCCCGCCGACTCCCGGATTACCTCCATCGATCTTCCTTCAAATGTTCATGACGATATGTTTATCGGCATTCAGTTGACCTTTCCGGAGCAGGCAACGGCATCTGTTCGGGTTTATCATCATGTTGATATGACGCAAGGTGCAGAAATCAATGCCATCAAACCATTCGGGAAGCGATTCAAAGCCAAACTGATCCGCCACAATCTCTATAGCCATCGTGTCAAAGACGAGGAACTGAAGCGCTCCTTCAGAGATATCTGGCGTCAGATTCCAGCAGAAGACCGTCGCGGATTTCACTACCATCCCCGGCATCTGTTCCTGTATGATAAAGAGATTCCACTGCTCGGAGAAGCGCCCCCACTCGAAAACAGCATCGATCCGCAACATCCCATTTTCCTTCCGGTCCGGGGTCCTGCTGATTTATCGATCGTATTTCATACTTCAGGTGATCAGGACCTGCCCCTCAATGTGGAATTGCATGCGGAATCAGCTCCAGTCACGCAGACGACCATCCCGGTGACCGAAAACACACCTCATACATGGCACTTCAATGAGGGGTTGTTTCTGTTGTCATTATCGAGTCCGGACGGTGCCATTATCTGGTCGGAATTGGAACTGACCCCGGAAACAGCCTGGATCACCCCATTGGAAACAAACGACGGTCCTCTATCCGCTTTGTATCGTAAAACCGATTATTACCGGATCATGCCGGATGGAAGCGGGGAACCTTTGACCGTTCAACTCCCCCGATTCTCGACCAGAATGATTCGGCCAATCAAGATCGTATGCCGGGTTCCGGTCACCGATCCGGATTCATACGCATCTTCCAGTTCAGAGAATGAATTTTCGGTGATGTATGTGTTCAAAAATGAAGAGCATCAGGTCATTGCACACGGAACCTTCCGATCTGGAACCAGCATCTCCGATGTTGCATCCTATGATGGCTCCACAATCGATCGGATTGAAACACCATCGATGCCGGAACGGTTTTACATTTCGGTTCCACCCGATACCACTTATATGACCTTCACTGCAGATCGATTGGTTGATGCTGCCTTTTACGCGTCCATCCAGAAACGGGAACCGGAAATCCGGAGTCTGGAAATCGGTTCTCCCGATTCAGATACACAGAGCAATCAATCCGAACCACCTCGAACTTTCTGTTTCAGGACCGAGGTGGAGACGGAGAAAAGCTGGTATTACTTTCGGCCCGTGAATCATCAGGTGCTGCGAGAAACCGGTCGTTGCCATTCGGTCCGGCTTCCCGCAGGCATCTATGAGAATGAACCCCGATATACGGCATCTCCGGTTGCACCCCGCCAGGCAACAACGATCTACCCGGTATCCGATCACTCGAAAGACGTCATCTATGAAGAGATCGATCCGATGGTGTCATCGGCAGCATCGACTCCCGGAACAGAATATGTGATCTTGCATTCGGGTGAATCCCGGAAGGTTTCGATCGATGATGGTGATACTGGCGGTTTCTTGTTCATACGGTATCAATTGCAGGAAACGTCAGAACCACATATCGACGTGATGGTGGATGGGGAACGCCGGATTGCATTTCGGCCTGTATCACTGTCCGGACGATTTGAACTCCCGGAACTGGAACCGGGTGACCATGCGATCCGTGTCGATTCGGGATCAGCCGAGGATCGGTTTTTCATCCATCAGACGGGGAATGTGTCCTTTTCCGGGAACCGGTATCGGCCGCGGTCGGTGTATCGGCTGGATCCAAATCAGACCATGCGGCTGGAAATTCATAAAACGGATTGGAGCAGTTGTGGGATCAATGTTCTGGCGTATCGTCCGGAAGATTCGACAACACCATTGGAGATGGTCATTTCGGCTTCCAATGTGAAGCCTCCGGCATCCGGTCGTGCATCCCAATTCCTGACAACCCCATCCATCACATTTATTGCTCCTGAATCATCATCCAGCACCCCATCTGAGCCATTGATTCTGAAGTCGGGGAAACAGTCAGCAGCTCCCTTACGGTTTTATTTCCCATTACACGATGACATCCCGCCGGATGTCTATGAAATCACGGTGAAAACCAATGCAAACACTCCCATCTATCTTCGGTTTTTTCAGTTGGATCAGACCGTTATCTGATTCAATTGCCACAACGTGATGAATCTGTTCCGCAAGTTGCTCATGGCAGTAGGGATAACGATACTGCATGGAACGAGCATCCTCGCGGCTGTACCTGTGTGGGCAGCAACGGAGACCGATGTTGGTGTGACCTCGAATCATCAGACTCATCCGGAGCAAAATGAGAATGCCTCTTCATCAAAAAACGGGATGGAAATGATCGATATTCAGTCACTCTATAAGGAATCGATGCGCTATGGTCCCACTGAACGTTTCTATGTTCCTTCCCGCATTGAGTTGGAGCAGTTCTCACGGATATTCCGGCAGGTTATCCATTTCCACGAGACGGGAGATACTGAGCGTCTGCTGGAACTGAATGCGGTGGCCGGTCCGCTCGGATTTGAGATTTTGCAGACAGTCGGGACTGGGGATTTGCCGATCACGGTAATTCGGGAAAAAGGATCGATTCGGGGAGGTCGCGGATTTTATGCACTCGCTGGCCGGAAAAATGTTACCCGGCCAACGGTCGTTCAGACGCCACATGCCTTGTCCGATGCGCATACCGGTTCATTGGGATTAGCCACATTCCTGGAGACAACAAGTTCTGCGTTTTTCTCCAGCACGATGAGACGATCGGCATCATCCTCTCCGGTATCTCCTGATCCGGGGGATCCCGATGATTCGGAACATGATTCTCAGGAGATCGGATATGATATCGCGGATGCCGCGCATTCGTTGGATCATTATTTTGCCGCTGCCACCCAATCGTATGCCCGATCGCATCCGGATCTCCTTGTCATCCAATTTCATGGATTCGTTTCTGATTCCAATGATCCATCCAGAGATTTTGATGGCATCATCTCCTCCGGACGGGAAGCAGATCATCGTCCACCGGTGGAAGAGCGACTGATCAGACAGTTCAAATTGGCGATGAAATCACGCAGGATTGGGATTTACGGACAGGATACCAGTGCCTACGGCGCGCTATCCAACCTCCAGGGGCAATTCATACATTCCAGCAGTATGGGGGTGTTTCTCCATATTGAACTGGCACATCACTGCCGCAAGGCACTGAGCCGCTCCAGGAATGATCGGGCGGATCTGATCGATACCATTCAACGGATGATCTCAGACTATGAAATATACCAGAATCGATAATTCCTTTTGGTACAAATGGTGGGTTGCAGTGATCTTTCTGCTTTACCCGGTTTGGGGAAACGCTCATGGGAGTTTGCCGGACTCGATCGAAGCGTCCCGATATTTTTATCGATGGTTTCCGGTGAACCCAATCGACGCAGTATCCAATAAATGCAGCCTGATGGCTGGGGAAACGATCGAGTGTGAAATTCCCGGCCAATCGGCTCTGAAGATCACCGGTATCCCGGATCCGTCCACCGTGACGATTCAGCAGGTCTGCTATACCGGTTATGGAACCCAGGCGTCATCCGTCCGTATTCCGGTATCGGGCACATGGCAGGACAATTCAGTCGAACTCCCGACTGATCCTGGGAGCGGAACAACATTTGCCATCACGGCTCAAGCTGATCTGGATGGCCTTGCATGTTATCGGTTGATCCGATATGCGGCTGGTCAATATTGGAGGAACATCTATTCGGATGTCGCTCAGCAGATTCGCGATGGCGAAGCAATCATGGATGGCGTGACGGTCACAGAACCATATCACTATATGGGACTATGGTGTACACAACTCCAGAATATTTTGAACCTCAACCGGGATGGTGACTTACAGAATACGCACACGGTTGACCCGATTCAAGCGCAGTTGATATATGAACTGATCCTGTCCGGCCGGCTGATGGACCGGGAAGACACCGAAACAACATCGTTGGATTTGAAAGGATCCGCTCTCCGTCTCGATCAGGTGGAAGGCGTGATACGATCCGGAGATATCGACATATCTGTGGAAGGGCCGGGCTTGATCGATCTGGACCTTCGATGGGTATGGCCTGAAAATTCAGCAGAAACCCGCGGGGACGTGCCATTCCGGATCACAGTGGATGATATTCCACTGGGAGCGGATCATGTGACGGTCGGATTGGATGCCGGCTCCCGGAGATGGATTCCACGCAGCGTTCCACACCTGTTCGAACTCCCGGACAGAGTCGAGAATGATATCATTGAAACGCCAGCAACACGTGTCAGTTTATCCCACCCGCTCACCATATACATCCCCAGCGGGACGCATTCTCTGAAGCTCATCACGAGTGAATCATACTGGATTGCGTGTGAATTTACTCAACCGAAACACAACTGGCCATCGATGACCGGGTCGGCTGATTCATCAGGGACCATCATAAAAGATGCCTTCGCATCATATCCGGATACGATGGAAGATCTCTGTACGCTGGGAATGAGTCTGCTGCCGGAAGATCTTCTTGGTGATATCGGCTGGCTGAAAACTCAGTTTGAACCCGATCATGTTCTGATCAATCGTGCCTATCAGCATCAGCGGAATATCATGGTATGGGAACCGGTCGAGGGAGATGACCGGGTACGGTGGTTCCTGGATCCGCCTGATCCCATTTTGGAGATTCGCCAGGAAGGACTGTCTGATTCCTCAGCAACCATGTACCCTGTGCCTTCTCAGAGAGAAGCGGTTGTGGACGTCGCGGGTCATGAAGCGTGGGTACCTGTTCTGTTTTATGATCTGGAATACACGTCGAACGGTGATCCGCTGGAATTGGAGATCGATGGAAGATCCCGGATCATCAAAGAGCAGGTGGGTACTCAGAGGTTTACGGCCCGATACTCACTGGCCATGACTCCCGGCCAGCACACGATCCGGTTGAAAACAATGGATCGATCGGTGTTTTGTTCCATGCCGATTCAAGGTGTGGACGGAATCACGCAATATCTTCGCGCCTATACGCAACTCCCGATGTCGTCCGATCGTACCTTCACCACGACGTGTGATGGCGGACCGCATGGCCGGGAATTGCGGTTGATATGGCGGCCATCGCCTTCCGGGGTACGGAACAGCTCGCTATTCGTCAGCCTCGATCATTCAGATCCATTCCCGATCGTATGTTCAGTAACGGAAGAGATTTCATGGGGAGCCGGTTGTGTGATTGATATTCCGCCGGGTGTCCATTCCTTGGCGATTTCCACGAACGATGTCTCCGGGAGTTATATCAATCTGTCTCTGAGCCGATCCGATCAGATGAATCAAAATCAGGAGGGGGTGTCTGACGGGGAATTGATCCATGTGGAACAGTATGCCACCGTTCGGGAGTTTCCTGTGGAATCCGGATTGCGTCTCGAATCTTTTCCAGTTCAACAGCAGATCCTTATTCTGGCGGATCATGGCGACTGCGGGTCGGCATGGCAGTTGCTTCGGGAGAATGCGTTGTCGAGTCGGGCGGTATCAACCCGGATTCTGATCGGGTATCTCCAATGGAAATCAGGATATCCGAATTCGGCAGTGAGAATCTGGACTGGCATTGAAACGGAAACGGGTCAGCAGTGGGATTGGCTGAATCACTGGATCATGAATGCAGCCATGGCAGCTCAGAACCCGTATGAGGCATGGAAGCGGTCGGTATCCATATTGAAGAAAGACCCAGTGAATGTCTCAGCACATCTGATTCAGGGCCGGTGTCTGCTCCATTTTGGCCAGCCTGAGTCGGCAGAACAGAGTCTGAATGGAATTCAGCTAAATTCCAATACGTCCGGTCCAAATCCGGTTGAATCTGGTGAATGCATTGATCAGTTGAGGGAGATGATTGCCCGTTATGATCCTGCGGCAGGATTTCCAGATGATTGGGCGTTTTTCAGCTCCAATCCGGATTTCGTGACCGTACATCCGTTTGAGTTGACTGGAGGAGGCATTGCGACTGCATTGATCACCCAAGAAAACAGTCTCCGCTCCATTTCTGATGATCTGAACGATGGGGATTCGAAAGATCATATGCTGATTCGGGAAGGGGAGGAGATTCAATATGTTCTGCAGGGACCCACTCAGATCAAAATTCTGGCGCGTCCGGGTCATATCCTCCAGGATGGCATTTCTCCGATGTTCTCGTTTGATGTTTCAATCGGCGACAAGACAATGGGTTTTTCGTTTCCCCGAAATCAGGAAGATGGCCAAGATAGGGTTTTCACCGGTTTCGAGGCGATTCGCCCCGGTTTGCCTGAACAGGTTCTGATACCCATTCTGGCTGATGAGGCGATCGTTTCGATCCGTTGTACGTCCGGTCTGGGAGCGATCCTTCTGAAATATCAGATTCCAGGTATCGATGATCATCCGGGATCGAGTCTCGATCATGAAATGGTATCGCAATATCTGATGGCATTGTCTCTCCTGAACAATGATCACTCCGATGGGCTGACACACGAGGTCGATGCCCTCCGATCGTTTGCTCTTGTTCAATCGATTCTGTGTTCCCATCCCCGGTGTGAACCGGCGGAGAAGCTGTCGGAATACCTGAGTGAACGGGTCAACTGGAAATGGCTGGATAGCTGGACGGAGATGGATTCTCAGCATTTGGAGGTTCAACGCATCAAAACGACAGAGACACACCATGATCCCATTGTGAGCATTCGTGGTGCGTTGCTGGATCCTCCCAACCCGGAGGTTCCGGATCACATCCTGACCACCCGGCAGACACTCCGGTTTGATCTGTCCGGCGTGCATTCCAGAACCGTACAATGCCGGCTGTCGAACGCTTTTTTATCGGATCAGCGGTACCGGGTCCGTATACGGTGCGGCAATCGGCTGATGGGTGAACTCGGACCGGATCAGCGTGAATTATCTGTCAGATTGCCTCCTGAAAATAAGCAGGATTTAAGATTTGATCTGGAGTGTGAATCGGACTCGCAACTGGTCAGATTGGCGGTCTGGCCAGCCGAAAATGCATCCCAGGGATTGCCAGTCGTCACCGTACGGTCGTTTCAGGTGCTGAATCCGGACGGAGAACTGCAGATGCCCGTGTTTGGACCCACGGTTATCCGGGTCGAATCCCGGCTGTGGCATTCAAACAAGCGGAGGCTTCCGGATGAAACCTCCTTCCGGGTAACGGTCCGGGACGGTGCCCATCAGATACTGACCGAGCAGATCGTTACGTGTCTTTGGACTCCGGATCCTGATGCTGGATTTGAGGATGGGATGGGTGAAGTGGGGCTTCCGGTGGTTCAGGATCTGCCACTCCCGGAATATCAGAAATATATTGTCCAGTTGACTCCCATTAAGCAAACTGGTCTCCCAGTGCTGGTACGATTAACGGCTGCCACGTATCGGAAGACCGATTCCGTGAATCATGTGAAGGAATCGTTTATCCGCCTGGACAAACTGCAATCCGAGTCATCCAGTCAACCGATTGTTCCCGAACCGTCAAAACAGGAGTGGAACTCTCCCGTGCCACGTCACCTGGGTATCCAGAACCAATCGGGTGGAACCTGGAAAATGGATGGGGTCGTCCGAAATCGGGACAACAATCCGGACATTGATGGTGATTTTTATAGCTCGGATGGGTATTCCTTATTGGTGGGATATCAGCGTAGATTCGAAGGGAAAGGCTTATATTTTGATGGGGATATCGGGATCACACATCCAACGGATGAGCCGGATGATCCGATGGTGAGCCTGAATCAGATCTGGAATCTGAACACGGTTTTCTATGATCTGAGAAGTCAACTGGTTATCAATGGCCGATTCCAGGAGATCCAGGATCAGATGGAGCATAGTCGCGAAATCCGGTTCTCGATGATGCGGTCGTTCCATCCGACGTTGCGTTGGTCCCTGATTCCGTCACTGAGTGCGTTTTATATCGGGCAATCGCTTTCCCCGGAGGAGGTTGCGGGGTTGGATACACTTCCGGAACCGGGCATATTCAATACATTTGATAATGAATATGATTCGGGAATGATTGCGGAGACAACGGTTCGCCATGAACCGGTGAACTGGTTGACCTGGCATCTTGGGGGCAAAACGATAACCGCCGGCTCACATGAATCGAGTGTCATGGGACCCTGGTGGATGGAAACCGGATTGAGAGGAGTGATCGGGCCGGTTGTCTGGGGCGTATCGTATACCAGACGATCGACATTTTCCGAATCCATGACACCGGATCGAACACGGATAACCGGCTCCGTCACGCTGTTTCAGTGGATGGGCGATTCCCTGTTATGGGAGGTTCAAATCTGGGATCGGTTTACGACGGAGACGGACTGGAATGAATTTCAGGTCGCGGTGCGTGTGAGATGGAACACGGGGCGGCTTTTACGGGATCGTGATCCGAATCGGATCGAATTCAAGGATCATATCGAGAATCTGTATCGACTCTCTTCTGAAGGCGACTATGACAGAAAATGAATGGCTGAACTATCTCTCTGAACTCGAAAAGGAAGCATTGACCCCTCTGGAGTTTCGTGTTTTTGAACCAGTCCGGCGGGTGATTGCGAGCCGCGTGCGCAACGGGAATGACCTGCCATGGGATACATTGATAAGCTGGGTGGAAGGTGGTGCTGCATTCCGGCATCAATTGGTGTCCGATTACAGAGCGATGGAACAGGATTTAACCCGGATATCTGATCGATCCCGGCAAGTCGATCGGATGATGGCATTCCTGGCATCGGTGACACCACAGGAAAAGCTGGCTGAGGATCGGCGAGCATTCAACCGATGGATGGACGCAGGAGCGGTGCGGGAGCGTACCCGGATTATTCTTCATCATTCCGAACGTGAAATCGAATTGATCCTCCATTATGTACGAGCGGAATGGTGCCGATCGATTCAAAAACAGACAAATCCCGAGCACAGCGTGAAAGATCGGAATGGTATCGAAGAGACGCTCTGGACAGAGTTCGACGAAACACCGAGGTGGCAGAACAGAATGGCAGTATTGAGAGTATGGGAGAACGCCCTGGCACTTATGCCGGTCTCAAGTCGCGCATCATTTCTTCCGACTCGTTGGATTGAAGTGATATCAGCAGTTATGGAAGCTCCGGAAGAGAATATCTGGGTTCAGAAGGCTGCATTTTATGTGATGGCACTGGCGGATCCTCCGTATTGTCAGTCGATGATCAACAAACGGTTTATGGCTCGGGATGCGAATCCTCAAAGCATTTTCCTTCGGGCTGCGCTGATTGATTTGCAGTCAGATCGGTTTCCGCCTGATCAGTTCAATGAGTTATTGACGCGGATTTTTCATCAGCCGGATCCCAGTGAGCATGTCTGTCTGACCGCTGCAAAGCATCTGTCTGATCTGCAAAATGAATCAGGATATTCTCTGGCCAGATCGATCATACAGAAACAGGTTCCCGGATCTGAGAGTTCCAAAGTCAGAACAGCCACGATTCTGGCGTTATTGAAAATCTGGGAATCCACTTTTGCCAAGGAGCAGATGAGCGGGCTTGCCGGAAAAATCACGGAGCTCATTCTGGAAACATTGGAGAAAGAAGAAAATACCAATGTGCTTCGAGCGGGTTTGGAGGTTCTTGGATCGATCGCCCGGCAGTATGGAAATTGGCTTTTCAGCCATAAATCGGGTGCTTCTGATGCGTATTGGGATATCGATGATTGGGAGTTCAGGATGCTGGAACGATTCAATCAGATTATCAGCTCCGAAACAGTGCCGAGTTTCATTCGCAGAATCGCTTCGAGAATACGGGAGGGAATCCTGTTGCATAAACATCCAAAAGCGGCAGAAGCAATCCGGATCATTCAGGAACTGGCGACTGAAACGCATCCGGGTCATTCTTTTCGGCTGTCTTTTGATGTTATAGCGGATGACGATCTTCTGGGAAGAATTCTGGCGTTTATCAGTGCTGAGGATTTTGGATTTGACGCCCGGCGGATGAAAAATGGATATCATATTTTTAAAGGAGATCATTATCAATGCCGGTTATGGCGGATTGTCGATGAATTTTTTCATCCGGATCCGGCGAAGCGGCAAGGGTTTCGCCATTCGATAGGCCGAGTGATGAAGGGAAATATCCGGGCTCACTCCGGTATCCTGGCTGAGATGACGGAAACGAAAGTGGCTGGTGAGCGATTGTTCCTTCAGGAAGAAGGTACATGGCGGCCGTATATGCCGATGGTGGATGATCTGTTGTCCCTCTGTTCCGGATCACTGGCGGGAATGCCTGTTCGAATCTACAGTTCGGATGGGATTTTGGAGTTGAAAGGTCCCAGATCGATGTTCGCCCGGATGATTTTATGGTGGCAATTGACGGTCAGTTACCGTGAGTTGAATCGGAGAAGGAATCTGAGTGGGCAACAACTGAAAGATTCCATGACGCGTGGATTGGTTCAGATCGCAGTGGAAGATAAAGGAATCATGATTGCATTTATTCCCCATTCATATCGATATAAATCCAAAACGATCTCTGTTGCGGATCCGACCCTGGTACATAACCTTTATCCATCTGTCCATCTCCAGTCGGAAACAGGTGAACGATGAGCAGCAGCGGGATTTTCATGTCATCCGTTCAAAACGTGGTCAGCCGGATTACCGTATTATCGTCTCCATCGATTCATTATCTGGTGATTTTCGGTCTGTTGGTATTGGCCATTTTTTTAATCCGGCTGATTATCCGGCGGCATCGATTGCGAATGGCTCGAGGTAATATTCCATTTGTGATCGGAGGGTGGGGAACGAGAGGGAAATCTGGTACGGAACGAAAGAAAGCCGCCTTATTTGAAGCTTTGGGATTCAATGTATTGAGTAAAACCACCGGATGTGAAGCCATGATCATTCATGCAAGTCCTGGATTGGACGCGGTTGAACTGCCGATTTATCGTCCGGGTGATAAGGCCTCAATCTGGGAGCAAGACAAGATCGTTCAATGGGCTGATAGATTTCACACCGAAGTGCTTTTATGGGAATGTATGGCGCTTAGTACGGATTATGCGTCATTATTGCAACATGATTGGATGAATGATGATCTATCAACGATATCAAATACATTTGTGGATCATGAAAATGTGCAGGGTCCCAGCGGATACAATGTAACCGAGTCCCTTTCATCATTCATACCAGCACAATCGGTGCTTTTCACCGCGGAAGAAAGTATGCTCCCGGTTCTGCGGGATCGGGCACATCGAATGAAAACAGAAGTGCAATCCGTTCCCTGGCACGAATCTGAATTGATCGCTCAAGATGTATTATCATTGTATCCTTACCGGGTGCACCCCCGAAATCTCGGGTTGATACTTCAACTCACGCGGCATCTGGGCATCGATGATCAATTCACACTGAAGGAGATAGCGGACCATATCATCCCGGATCTGGGAGCATTTCAGTGTTACAAAGTCGAGTTTCGTTCGCGGTTTCTGGAGTTCTGGAATGGTATGTCCGCAAATGATCGAACCAGCACGCTGAGTAACTGGAATATCGCCGGTTTTAATCAGCGGGAGCATGATCCTTGCTCATGGACCGTTACAGTAGTCAACAACCGGGATGACCGTATTCTGAGATCAAGGGAGTTTGCTGAAATTCTGGTTCATGATACGCCAGCTCATTTGCATGTCCTGATCGGTACGAATCTGAATGGTATGCAGGGGTATCTTCAGGAAGCGATCCGTGATTACGTGGCCGATACCTCCCTGATCGGTGATAATATATCAACCGGCTGCGATGATAAGCTCGTAGGTCGGTTGCAGCAGAATCTGATCCGGTCCCTGCATCGGTTCCGGATCGAAGGCATCACTCAGCCTGATATCGAAAATAAGTTACGGCTGATGTCAGGCACATCAAAGTGGAAGATTGCCTTGTCTGTCATTGTTGAGACATTGATGGCCCGTAACTTGCAGGATCCATTGGAGGTTCTTGCTTTGTTGAGAAAAGAGATCGATCAGGATGTCCCTTACATCGAAGCGATTGCCCAACAACTTTATCAGGATTGCCGGGACCATCGCCGGATAGTGGATTTTGAGACATTCCTGACAGATTCGCTTCGCAGTGGAAATGGTGACAAGAATGTTTATGCCAGAATCAATGCCCGGTACAACCAGTTGATCGTCGAACTGTTCATGGATCGGATTTATATTATCCGCGACCCGTATTTTTCTGGAAATCAGATTATCGATGCGATTACAAAACGACTGCCGCCTCATTTTCATATAAAAATGATGGGATTGCAGAATATCAAAGGCACCGGATTGGATTTTGCATATCGCTGGCTCTCTCTGTCCAAAGTGCAGAATGCCATCGGTAATCTGAATCACGAGCGAAAAGAAGAACGGTTTCGTGCGGCATTATGGTTATCCGCTCATAACGATTATGGCATTATTGATGCACCTTTGGCTTTGAACGCGTTAAAAACAGCGTCAGAGGATATACAGAACAGTGAACCTGAGATGGCAAATGTTATTCGGGATGCCATCGAAAAAGTATCCAGAACGTATCAACAACAGATTTATGCATTGGAATCCGGGAAAAAGGGCCGCCTGGCGGCATCTGTGTTGCGGTTTTGTGAGCAGATACTCGAACTGGGAGATTCCAAGAGACGTCTTCGGAAAGCAAAACAGGTCATGGATGATCTGTTCAATGCTCGGATATCACACCCCCGTGCCGCCCAGTTATTATGGGATATCAGCAAAAGGCAGTATGGGGGATGGTTACGTAGAAAATGAATCGGGATGCCGTGTTAAAACGTAAAATCTACTCCAAAAATAAAATTCCGGCCGGGTTCGTTATTGCCTGAACCATGGATCCGATAATCTTCGTCAGTTACGTTTTCAATACCTGCAGTCAGAGCAACCCATTCCATAAATTTCCATCCGCCATGAATATTCAGGACGTGATAACCAGGCGTGCCGCCGGGTGGAATTCGTTGTGTGTCTTCTGCATCGGAAGCGGATATGTGATCCTGTTTTCCGGCGATCGTACTCGTTCCACGGAACCAGTAGCTTTTGGATGGGCTGTCCCATTGCACACCCAGCAGACCGGTTAATGGCATCAGACGATCAAGATAATCCCGCTCCAATATGGGTTCCGAAGTCGGATATCCATCGATCCGGCCATCATTCCAGGCAACGAATCCGAACAGCTTGAATTGCGGGTGAAGGAAAACCGTCGCCTCTGCTTCAATCCCCTGAACAAATCCTGCTCCGGAGTTTTTCTTAGTGACTTCATTGTTGTCATCAATGATAACACCGGTCGGCGTGCGGACGATCATGTTGTCAATATCGGTATAGAAGCATCCGATCTGGATCCATCCTTTTTCATAATTGGATTTGATCCCACATTCATAGGAGATGAAATCTTCAGGATCAAGCCCAGGTGCGGCTGTTTCGATTTCATTGGAACGAGCGGTATCGAGACGGGTCAGATCGGACAGATTGGGAGCTCTGAATCCCTGAGATGCTCCTCCAAAAAAATTCCAGTGTTTATCTGGATCAAACCAGTACAGCATCCGTGCATTGCCGGTCACGGTATCCCAGTTATCAGACAGGCACATGGGATCTCCGGAAACGGGATCTTTGACCTTCTCGGCATCCGCATTCGCGTAATTGTATCTTGCTCCCAAGATGGTGTGAAACCGGTCGGTGAACGGCATTTCATTCTGGATGAAAAGACCTGCATTATCATAGGTTGCATCATCTGCAACCGGACCTTGTATTTCTGACTTATTGAATGAACCATCCGATTTGAATTTATCGAGAAAAGAATCAACGGAATCGTGATAGTATTCCATCCCATAGGTCCACAATCCGGCAGATGACGGGGATTCAGCTTGAATAAATGCTCCTAAGGTACCGACATCAAATCCCTGATTGTCGGAAGAGTCATCTTTTTTGATCCGGAATTGATCTTCTTTCTGAACATGGTAGGATACATTGCATTTGAATGCGTCGATAAACCCGACGATATTTTTCATCTGATACTGAATATAGGAGAGGTGACGGTTCTGATCCAATACGCGTTTCTTTTCATCACCAATGGTCGTACCTTCCCATGATATGCCATAAATCGTTTTATGGGTTCTCCAAACATCATCCATGCCATCTCGTTGATGTGCGATGGTGACTCTGGAATCGGGAGTCACAAAAAAGTCCACTTTTGCTTCACCGCTTAAGTCCGTGTATCCGGTCTTGGGCTGGACGCCGACGTCGCCTCCGCTTTCAACATCCTGATAATCCTTCAATGTCCCTCCCAAGTAGAATCCGATTCGATCACTCAGTTTCCCCTGCAATGAAACGCGGCCGATATTCGATTCCATGGCACTGGCATGCTGATAAAACAATCGGCCACCCCATCCGATATCTTCGGACGTTTCAAAACCATTGGTCAGGATGTTCACTGTGCCTCCAATGGCATCGCTTCCATACAATACAGAACTCGGTCCTTTTGCCAACTCCATGTGAGTTGCAGAGAACATGTCAACGGTACTCCAGTATTGGTTGGGGCCGTCACGAAAAACCGAATTATTCAACCGGATTCCATCGATCAACAATAGCGTTCTGAAACCGGTGAATCCTCTGATAAATGGAGACCCCTGTCCAGCAGCGGTTTTCTGAGCCATAACCCCCGGGATAATCTTCAATGCGTCTGGAATGGTTGACCGTTGTTCGAGTGTTTCCAGGAGATCGGCATTGATCCGATACACAGAATAGGGTAACTCGAAATTGGCTTTAATTGTCCGTGTAGCGGTTACGATCACATCTTCCATTTCCAGATACACTTTTCCTTCGATCACATCGAGGTGTTTTGTATCGCCGGTTCCGGCATTATCCATCGCAAATGAAACCGCTCCTGTGGTTGATAAGACGAAGACAATGATTAGAATGCTTAAATAAATTGGATTCTTCACGCTTCGGTGTCTCCTTACGATTTTGCTGATCAGGTTGAAACAGTGTTTTCAAATATTTCATGACTCCGGGTGATATTAAACGTCCCAGATATTGAAAACGTTTAAACAACAGAAAAAATTTTGCGCACATTGTGAGTTGAATGGAAACATTTTTACGTGATAAAATAGATATCGGAATAAACCGATCTTTTGGCAGATTGGAGTGCTTTCCGATACGATAGCCGTTTAGAATGAGTGATGGAAAATCATGCTTGATCAGTTGGATTTAACATTGAATATTAAAAAGTCAGAATGTAAGAATCTGATTCAGCCTCTGGGATACCGTCTGATGGAGTTGCAGCGATTATGTAGGCAGGCAGAACTTCCCGTTGTGGTGGTATTCGAAGGCTGGGATGCATCTGGCAAGGGTCTGAATATCAATCGCCTGATGCAGTGTATGGATCCGCGTGGGTTCAAAGTCCATTTTATCCATGTATTGAGCCGCGATGAAAAGCTTCGGCCGTTTCTCTGGCGGTATGCGATCCGGTTGCCACATCGCGGTTTCATGGCCATCTTTGACCGGTCCTGGTATGGTCGACTGCTCGAAGATCGTGTGGAAAGCAAGGTTCCCGAACCGGTATGGCGAGAAGCGTATCATGAAATCGAGAATTTTGAACGGCATCTGCTGGACGACCAGTTCATTCTGGTGAAATTTTGGCTTCATATTTCGAAAAAGGAGCAACTGAAACGGTTTAAGCGAATGGAGCGGGAACCGACTGAAGCATGGAAGGTTACACCCGATGACTGGCTTCAACACCGTAAATACGATGAGTATATCCTGGCTGTGGAAGATATGCTGACGGAAACATCAACTCCACAAGCCCCTTGGACACTGGTGGAAGCTGAAAATAAATACTTTGCGCGTGTAAAAATATTTGAAACTTTAATCCGGTCGATGGAGCAGTCATTGGCAGCTCATGAAAAAAAACAATCACTGCTGAAACTTCCATCCAAACAGCCGGATGAGAATCGATTCCGAACCGAATGGATGAGTGGTGGCTCATTTCTCCGTCGTTTCGATCTGACAAAAAAAATCCCACGAGATGAATATGAAGAAAAACTGGATTCTTATCAGAAAAAGATCCGAAAATTACATCATCGTATGTATCTTGACCGCGTTGCAGCCGTCGTCGTTTTTCAGGGATGGGATGCTGCCGGGAAAGGAGGTGCGATAAAACGGCTTCTCGAACCATTGGATCCCAGGGGATTTGAAGTCATCACGATATCTGCGCCAACACCGGTCGAGAAATCGCATCATTATCTATGGCGGTTTTGGAAAGAACTCCCCAAAGCTGGCCATCTGACCATATTTGATCGAAGCTGGTATGGGAGGATTCTGGTTGAGCGGGTCGAGGGATTTTGTTTGACGGATGAATGGCAACGAGCATACCGGGAGATCAATGAGTTTGAAAAGATGCTGACCAACGCCGGCATTGTCCTGATCAAATTCTGGCTTCAGATTGATAAGGATGAACAGTTACGGCGGTTTCACGATCGGGAACAGACACCTTATAAGCAATGGAAAATAACCTCTGAAGATTGGAGGAACAGGGAGAGATGGGACGATTATGAAATCGCTGTCGCAGATATGATCCAGAAGACATCCACAACGTATGCGCCATGGACGGTTGTGGAGTCGAACGATAAATTGTACTCTCGAATCAAAGTCATTGAAACGTTCGTGAACACAATGGAATCGATCCTGGATGATTCCCGCCCCAGGCCACCTTTAGATATGGGATCCGATTGACTATGAACAAACCAAATCAAGTAATCACCGATATTCAGCCAGTCGCTCCTGATCCGCAGCCGTTAATCGATCTCAAAGATCCCAGCTTAATACTGAATCGGGAACTTTCATGGCTCGAATTCAACCGGAGAGTCCTTGAAGAAGCTCAGGATCCACATACTCCGATCATGGAAAAACTGAAATTTATCTCTATTGTCAGTTCGAATCTGGATGAGTTTGTGATGATTCGAGTGGGCAGTCTCGTTCGTTTGGTACGAGCGGAAATCGAGACACCTGATCCAAGCGGAAAAACTCCAATGACGCAACTCAATGATATCGCCCTGAAAATGGCTGCATTGATTGAAGAACAATATGAATGTTTCCGGATGGCAATCATTCCGGACCTGAAAAAGATTCAGATTGAAATTCTCAAGGTTCGGCAATTACCCGAGCCGGAGGAAACCCGGTTACGAGCCTATTTCATGGATCAGGTTTTTCCGGTTCTTACGCCGTTGGCGGTTGATGCAGGTCATCCATTTCCATATCTGGGCAATCTGCGTCTCAATATCATGGTTATTTTCGATGATTTTCTCATTGATAAGCCTCTGCACTCCTATGCTTTCGTTGAAGTACCGGCTGTCTTGCCGCGATTGATCCCTGTAAAAGCAGATCAGGAGCATTGTTTTATTCTTCTGGAAGACTTGATCATCCGGCATATGTCAAAACTGTTTCCCGGAATGAAGATCCGTCACTGCATCCCATTCAGAGTGACGAGAAATCTCGATTATGATCTCCATGAAAACGATGTACTGGATCTCTTGGCATCCGTTGAGGCTGAACTCCGAGATCGCTCCAATCAGATCGCCGTCCGGCTTGAAATCCAAAAAGGCGCTCCACAAATGATCGTGGATTGCCTTCGAAGACACCTGGATATATCGCCGAACTGGATTTTCAATATATCCGGTCCAATCAACCTGTGTGGTTTCATGCCGATTTATGATCTGGATGTTGATCCGGATTATCGTGATCCGCCCTTTAATCCCCGGATACCCAAACGATTCGATACGGACAAGGATATTTTCACAATCATCAGAGAAGGTGATATCCTGCTCCATCATCCATACGATTCGTTTGCAGTCATCGTCGCATTTCTCAATGTTGCAGCGGATGATCCGGATGTGCTGGCAATCAAACAAACACTCTATCGAACCGGCCATCATTCTCCGATCATCGGAGCGTTGCGTCGAGCCGCAGCAAACGGCAAACAGGTCACAGCAATTGTGGAATTGAAAGCACGATTCGACGAGCAATCCAACATCGATTGGGCTCGACGGATGGAAGAAGACGGCATCAACGTTGTTTATGGCTTCGTTCGCTGGAAAGTACATTGTAAAGCAACACTGGTTGTTCGACGTGAAAAAGATCAATTGCGTCGATATGTCCATCTCTCTACTGGCAATTACAACTCGGTGACTGCACGGATTTATACAGATCTCGGATTACTCACGGTCGATCCCGATTTCGGACAGGATGTCTCGGCCTTATTCAATGTCATCACCGGTTTCAACTCCTGGACAGGCGGAGACATGTTCAAGCCGGAGACGGTCGTGTCAATGTTTAAGAAAATATATCTGTCACCAGTCAACATCCAGCAACGAATCATTGAACTCATCGACCGGGAAATCCAGAAGTCAGCACCGGATACACCCGGCCGGATCATCGCAAAAATGAATACACTCGTCGATCCCAAAGTTATAAGACAGCTCTATAAAGCATCCCAGTCGGGTGTTCAGATCGATCTGATTGTACGGGGGGTATGCTGTCTGCGTCCAGGCATTCCGGGTATCAGTGAAAACATACGTGTGATCAGCATTTTAGATAGATTTTTAGAACATACCCGTATCTATTATTTTCACAATGGAGGTGATCCGGATATTTATTCCGGCAGTGCAGATTGGATGCCAAGGAATTTTAATCGCCGGGTGGAAGCCTTATATCCCATCGAAGATAAGCAGTTGAAATCCAGAATCATCAAGGAAATCCTGTTGACATATCTCAAGGATAACGTGAAATCGAGGATTCAACGGGCGGATGGTATGTATACACGGATAGATCGAGAACCGGGCAGGAAACGCATCCGCAGTCAGGATCGTCTGATCGCGATTGCTCGTAAAGGTGGAGTGAAATCGATGCCCTACGAAGAACTGGTTCGTCAGATTGGAAAGCGAAGAAAAAATAAACTAACGTTTACAGAATGAATGGTGGAATATGATGAGCAATATCGAATTGTTACAGGATTTTCTCAGAAACACTGCCGTGAAATATGATCCTGATCCATCTCATGCTGAGCAGGTCGCTAAATTGTCACTTCAATTGTTCGATCATCTGAAGGAGATTCACAAGCTGAATTCCAGAGACAGACTGATCCTTGAAATCGCGGCATGGTTGCATGATATCGGTTGGTCTCGCTCCAAAGGGACAGGTCATCACAAGCACAGTTTTGAAATGATTCTGGAGATGGAAATCCCCGGATTGGAATCGCATGAGCGGATAATTGGTGCTTTGGTGGCGCGTTTCCATCGGAAAGCTTTGCCGGATGCATCGAAACACAAAACATTCGCTACATTGAATGAAGACTTTCGAAGCCGGGTTGAGTGGCTGGCTGGAATCCTCCGCGTCGCAGATGGTCTGGACCGCAGTCATTCCTGTATGATCGAATCCATCGGCTGTGAGGTACTTCCTCAAAAGATACTGCTGAAACTGGTTTCTCCTCGATCATGCAAAGTGGAGCGATGGGGGGCAGATCAGAAAAAGAATCTGCTCGAAACCAAATC
Organism: uncultured bacterium; assembly: GCA_964512995.1. GTDB lineage: Bacteria > CSSED10-310 > CSSED10-310 > CSSED10-310 > CSSED10-310 > CAZELM01. The sequence continues at coordinate 2,558 of CAZELM010000047.1, read as the reverse complement.
TAATAGATTACTGGATTTTCAATAGAAAAATTTGGATCTCTTGATCTGATTCAATGGACTGGTGTCCACAAATCAATAGAATGATAAATACGCCATGGAAGTCGAATTAAAGTTAAAACTCCCAGGATTTAATATCCGGAACGATCTCATCACATTTCTTGAAACACAGGGATATCGAATCTATCCAGCCGGATCAGTCATCAATTCGGATCTGTATCTGGAAACATTCGGATGGCAGCTCGGTAAAAAGGGATATGCACTGCGAGTCAGAGACATTGGATCACGGCGGTTCATCACGCTTAAAAATACCGGGATTATGGAAAATGGCATTGTCTCTCGTCAGGAAATTGAAATGGAGATCACCTATTCAGATACTGCCTATCCTGAGAATTTTCTACCGGAAATCGATCAGATCATAAATCCGATCATTTTCCCTGCCAAATTGATTCCTTTTATTCGGATCATGACGCAACGGGAGAAATACCGAATGGAATCGGATACTGGCGATGATTGGGAGTTGACATTTGATGCGTCAGAATTTTGTGCGCAGGGAGTCTACCACTCCCGCAACACCCGGAAATGGTATGAAATGGAGATTGAAATAAGACAGGGTGATGTGGAGCGGCTTCGATCGATCGAGCAGTTGATTCGAAGTCATTTCCATTTGAAATATTCTGCGAGATCAAAACTCGATGCGGCGATCCGTTGTCTCAAATTGAAACCAGTTCCCAAAACGCCATCACTTACCCAACGAGTAAATAAAAATGATACGTGTTCACAAGCCATCCGTAAAATTCTCGTATTTCATGAACACCGCATCCGAATCTGTATGCCAGGCATATTGTGGGATGCGGACCCAGAGTTCGTTCATCAGGCTCGGGTATCCATCCGGCGAATGAGAGTCGCTCTTCGTCTGTTTGGTGCAGAGTCTGTGGATAAATCAATTCAGTTCCTGTGCGATAGCCTGCGCTGGATCGGTCAAAATCTGAACAACCTGAGGGATCTCGATGTATTCCTCCTGAGACTTCCGGTGGCAAAAGACACGATCCCATCCTGGTCTGTCTTTTATGAGAACAAGATCAGGATGTGGCTGCACGATCGCCGTAAAATTGCCATTCAATCCATTGATGAAATGATGAAATCGGATCGGTATCTTCAATTTATCCGGACAATCACCGATATGTTGAATCCAGCGAATTCATATGGCAGTCTCACGTCTGTGTCTGTAAAAGAGCTGATCCCGGATGCTATCTTGAAGATAACACTGGAGATTGTCAAACGAACCTATAACGCAACGCGTTCAAACCAATGGAACGATTTTCATGCATTGCGTATCAGCTTCAAAAAATTACGATATACATGTGAAATAGTTTCACATGATTATCCCGTTGGGTTATCAAAATACATTCAGCAAAGTATTAAAATTCAGGATTGTCTGGGAATATTGCAGGATGCTGTTCTTTCCAAGGAATTGATTGCGGAGTTTGCCGATGATCTCCGATGCCATACGGAGTGGACACAGGGGTCTGCGGCTGTTCATGAGGAATGGAACGCCCTGTTGGATCGGATGGCAATGGCTCAGCTTCATGGTTTTTTTTCCATTCGGAACAAAATCAATCTGGATTTGTTAGTTCAAAAATTGTCTAGGATTGAAGATCTGGGTTAAGCGGATGGCTCGGGTGGAATATCCCGATTTTGCTGCCAATTCGCTGAAATGATTCTCAAAACATGATCTGGGAATAAAAATGAATAGTTTATTCCTGGAGCGGCATTTATGTCGCGAAAGTGCGATCAGAAATCAAATCCGAAATGAACCCAGTTTCATACATGACCGTACAGATGACCTCAAAATGATCATGGTTGAATGGAGCTTTTTACAAGTTAAAATGCAAATGGTAGGATATATTTATTGGGGAGTTCAACACGATTAACCATGGGAGGAATTGTTATGAAAAAAAATTTTTGGATTTTGATGTTGTTTTTGATTGTGATCCCTGTCACGATTTCGGCTATTCCACATCAGATTAATTATCAGGGACATCTGACAGATGAGAATGGAAATCCAGTGAATGGATTCTATTCTTTTCAACTCGCGTTTTTCGATGCGGAGACTCTTGGAACGCAACTTTGGATGGAATCATATGACACTGTACGTGTTGATAATGGAGTATTTCAGATTCGTATGGGAGAAGCCAATCCAATCGATTTAAACTTTACGTCTTCATTATGGCTGGAAATCAGTGTTGATGGAGAAGCTTTGTCGCCACGTCAGGAATTGACAAGCGTGGGATTTGCATATCAGGCGGAAGATGTCATCGGTCAGGAAATCCATCCACGGAGTGTTGCCATCCATGGAGTCGGAACCGTTATCAACGAATCGGGTCATTGGGTCGGAGAGACTTCCGGATTACAGGGTCCGACTGGACCAACGGGTCCCCAGGGGTTGCAGGGAGCCGTGGGTCCACGGGGAGCGACTGGACCGCAGGGAATCCAGGGAATCGCTGGACCAACGGGTCCCCAGGGATTGCAGGGAGCTGAGGGTCCACGGGGAGCGACTG
>CAZELM010000046.1:0-31476 GCA_964512995.1 uncultured bacterium | reverse complement strand
CCAGATCATCGCTCACACCAACCAGATCATCGCTCACACCAACCAGATCATCGCTTACACTAACCAACTCGCCAGATAATTGGATACAACTTGAAAGCGTTGATTCTGCGTGATGGGGTGTGTTCTCGAGATTTCAGAACACACCCCGTCTCTGCTTCGCTCGCCAAGAAGCCATGATGAATCCAATCAAACCGTGGCTTCGCAGAGCCACCCATCTTGATAGAGGGGATTCTGGTTGCTTATCACCTGCTGAACGATTACTTTGAGTGTTTCGATATGGATGCTTTATCGTTGTTGATTTATTCATATAACACCTCTATAGTCTTCCGGATGGTGTATCTCGAACCGAGCTGCCACTGCTCGTCAACACGTTCAAGCGGGAGGTTATCAATGGAAGCATTGGGAATGATTGAAACAAAAGGATTGATCGGACTGATCGAAGCTGCTGATGCCATGGTCAAGGCAGCCAAAGTCGTACTCGTCGGATATGAGAAAATCGGTGGAGGTTATGTCACCGCGTTGGTTCGGGGCGACGTTGCTGCCTGTAAGGCGGCTACCGATGCCGGCGCAGCCGCTGCGCAGCGTGTCGGCGAACTCGTTGCCGTTCATGTCATTCCCAGACCCGCCACCAATCTGGAGTCCATATTCCCGATCGCGATCACGGATCCGTTGGAAAAGAAAAAATAATCGCACAGACAGACTCCATCGAGCGCGGCATTTCCACCCTGATCCGTTTACGGGAATGGATCAGCATATGTAAGGACATTGTCAGCTCTGAGATGAACGAAACATTGACATGAAAAGGGGGTTTACATGGCGGAAAACACCCATACATCACCGGGAAATTCGCTCGATCGGGCAAGCCTGGTTGACATCATCACGAAAGCCGTTGTGTGCGAGCTTCAGCGGATGGGATACCGGATCACCGGTGACACCGGAGCATCCCCGCTCCCCAATGAAACCTGTCAGGTCATACTGAATCAGGCGATCCAACTGGGAGCGGACCGGGTGGGACCGGAACCGGGATTCCACCGGCCACCCGATGGCCTCGGCCACTACATCGATCACACCCTGTTGAAACCCGAAGCATTGCCTCAGGAGATCGATAAGCTGTGCATGGAAGCTATTCAACATCGATTTGCCGCGGTTTGTGTCAACCCGATCTACGTGGAACGAGCCGTAAAAAATCTGGAAGGCAGCGGGATCCCGGTCGCAGCCGTTGTCGGGTTCCCATTGGGAGCGGTATCCGCTGCCATCAAGGCAGCCGAAACGCGTGAAGTCATCATCAAAGGCGCTCGGGAGGTCGACATGGTGATCAATATCGGAGCTCTCAAAGCCGGTGATTTCAAAACGATCCACGACGAAATCCAAAGCGTTGTCGAAGCGGCGGCTGGCTATCCCGTTAAAGTCATCCTCGAAACTGCCATGCTCGACACCGATCAGAAAATCGCCGGATGCGTTCTGGCAAAATCAGCCGGAGCCGCCTTTGTGAAAACATCCACCGGATTCGGTCCTGGCGGTGCCACGGTCGATGATGTCGCCCTGATGCGGCGCATCGTCGGCCCCGAAATGGGCGTCAAGGCGTCCGGTGGGATCCGCGACGAAAAAACCGCTCAGGATATGGTTTCAGCCGGAGCGACCCGGATTGGAGCCAGTGCATCTGTCGCCATTGTGGCAGGGAGACGTTCATGACAACACCATACACGATCATCCAGAAGAAACGCGATGGAGAACCGCTCCATCCTGACCAGATCGGATCCTTCATCACCGCTTATGTTCAGGGCGATATCCCGGATTATCAGATGTCCGCGTTCCTCATGGCCGTCTTTTTCCGTGGGATGAATCCGGATGAAACCGCCACTCTGACCAAATGCATGATCGCATCCGGAGATCAAATCCTGCCCTCTGAACTGGGATCTCCCACGGCTGACAAGCATTCAACCGGAGGAGTGGGCGACAAAATCAGCATCATCCTGGCTCCATTGGTCGCTGCGGCGGGAGTCCGGGTGCCGATGATGTCCGGCCGGGGTCTGGGTCATACCGGTGGCACTCTGGACAAACTGGAATCCATCCAAGGGTTCAATACCCGCCTGGATAAACAGACGATGATTCGCCAGATCGACCGGATCGGAGTGGCCATGATCGGGCAAACCGACCGGATGGTCCCGGCTGACAAAAAAATGTATGCCCTGCGCGATGTCACGGCAACCGTGGAATGCATCCCCCTGATCGCTGCATCCATCATGTCCAAAAAAATCGCATCCGGTCCCCAGAACCTGGTTCTGGATGTCAAGGTCGGACGCGGCGCATTCATGAAAGACCTCCAGAAAGCGCGGGAACTGGCATGCACCATGGTCGGAATCGGTACTGCTCACGGGAGAAATGTACAAGCATTGCTCACCGACATGCATACCGAACCACTCGGTCGAGCCGTCGGAAACAGCCTGGAAATCATCGAATGCATGGATGTTCTTCGAGGCAATGGGCCACAGGATATCCGTACATTGACCCTCCTGCTGGCCGCTCCCATGCTGACCATGTCCGGAACGGACCCGGATGAAATATCCGCCACCCGTCGCCTGGAACATCTCCTGGATACCGGTGCTGCTTACGAAAAATTCCTCCAGTTGGTCGAACACCAGGGTGGAAATCCCCGAAGCCTTGAACCTCCCTATTCCCTGCCTGTCTCGCAACAGAAAGTGGAGATCAGAGCAGAGACAACCGGATATCTCCATGGCATCGATCCCATGGCGATCGGATTGACCGCTGTGGCACTGGGTGCCGGCCGGCTCCGGCAGGAAGATTCGATTGATCCGGGTGTCGGATTTGTCACTGCTGTCCAAACCGGAGATCGGATCGAATCCGGTCAGCTCCTGACCACGGTGTACTGCAATCGTGACCTGTCTCCGGCTCAAAACGAACAAATCCGGCGGGCATTTGAAATTCATGATGAACCTGTCGCTCCACCATCTCCTCTCCTGGACCGAATTCTCCCCCGGACGAAATAAATGCAGATCTCTCAGGAATTCCGCCTGCTTTTGTTGATCCTGGCGGCATTTCTCATTGGCGTGATCGTTCTATTTCTGAATCCGGAATTTCGCATTCCCCAGAATCTGCGGAGCAATATCAAATACTATCCGGAACACGTAAATCTCCAGACCGATCCACCCGATGCGAACGGAGAATCCGGCGACGATACCGGAGACCACTCCATCACAAGCGGCATCGAGTTTTAATTCATGGGATCGTTCATTCAATCCGCTGCTCTGGGGTATATACTCGGGATCATCACCGCCCGCTCCATCGATATTCAGTTTATTTTCATATGGCCATTGGCATCGATCGGTACAGGATTACTGATATGGTCCCTCGCATTGAAAATCATGCAGAAATTGTCATGGCCGATCACGCTGCTGGCGTTGTTTTTGCTGGGCACCGCCAATACGCTTCATTTTTTGGATACAAATCAACCCGGACACCTCGATCGAGTCATTCGGGAATGCGATCAGAGCGCTGGCGTCACGATTGAAGGATTCATCAAATCGGTTCCGGATCAGCGGGAGCGATATACGATTGTTCCATTATACCCATACCGCATCATCGATAGTCAGGGCACGACGCATCACGTCACTCAAGGGAAACTCTATGTCAAGGTCTATCCATCGATCGGCGATGACTACTTTAAACTGATCTACGGAGCGGTCATCGCGGTTCGGGATGCCACCATCCGGGATTCTTTCCCAGCCATGAATCCCGGTGCATTCGACATGAAAAACTTCCTGAGGAATCAAAGCTTTTACGGGACGACAACCATTCGACAGCCCGAACAGTTGACAATCATGGGAGAGGGATTCGGCAATCCCCTCGTGTACGCCGCTGATTCAATCAAGTATCATCTCCTCCAGTCAATCAAACAGACATTGCCTTTCCCCGAATCGTCCTTTCTGGGAGGTGTCCTCCTGGGTCTTCGCTCCGGTCTGTCTCCGGAGATACTCGACACATTCCGCGCATCCGGCGTTTCGCATGTGCTCGCCGTATCCGGTTTGCATGTCACGATCATTACCGTCTTTTTCATGGGAATCTTCGCCCTCGTCAAACTCCCGAAAAGCTCCGCATTCATTCTGATCATCGCAGCACTGATCCTGTTCACGCTGATCACCGGAGCCCGGCCGTCCACGATTCGAGCGGCCATCATGAACGGTGTGACCCTTCTTTTCTATTACTTCCGGGGATTGAAACTGGATCGGTCGTTCCTGCTCGGAATATCCGTGGCAGCGCTCGTCATCCTCTCGATCAATCCGCTCGTGCTCCTGGAAGCATCGTTTTTATTTTCCTTTGCCGCGATCCTGTCTCTATCTATCCTATCGCGGCCCTTATGGGAGTTGGGATGCCGTCATCTCCGGGGATTCTTCCGGATCATCCTGTTTCTGGAGATCTGCTATGGAGTCTCCATCTGGCTGGTTGATCCCAGACTTTTCCTGACCCAATGGCACTGGACCGTCACCGCTCTGGTTTTTCTGGCCATCGGATTGCTGCTGGACCAGAAGCTGCCGGTTATTGTGGAATTCCGACGGTTCCCGAAATGGTTCACCATGTTTGCAGCCGCTCAACTGGCCATTCAGATCGGGATGCTGCCGATCACCTGTTACTTTTTCAAAAAAATTTCCATCACATCTCCCCTGGCCAATTTCATCGCCATTCCCCTGATCGGAGTCATTGTTCAGTTAGGATTGTTCGCCGGAATACTGGGACAGATCCCGGTCATCGGCCCTTGGTTGGCACTCTGTCTGAACGCTTCAAACTGGCTGGCCATCAAAGTGTTTCTGGGGACCGCCTATTTTTTCGGCACTGGGTTTCCCTATCCGGATATCACGCCTCCGACGCTGCCGTTCATGATAGTCTATTATTCGATCGTAGCCCTGTTGCCCGCTCAAGCCTGGTTTCATTATCGGGTGTTTCCACGGTTCAAACTCGTCCGACCTCATTGGCAAAAACCCGCGGTTAAAGTACGACTGGTCCTGTCGGGCATTCTACTGGCCGCGCTCATTCTCAATACGGCTGCCATCTATGTGATCCATCCCCATGACCTGACCGTCACTTTTTTATCGCCGACGATGTTTCAGATGGGAGGCGGTTCATCCGTTCTGATACAAACACCCCACGATACCAACTTTCTCATCGATGGCGGCACCTATTCGGAGATGATGGATGACCGGGAGATCATTCTCGATATCGGTGCCAAAGTCATCACTCCCGCTCTCCTGACACTTCGCGTTCAGGATCTACACGGGGTTATTCTGAGTTCCGCTCGAGCGGACTATGCGGGTGGACTGGGCCGAATCCTCGGCAATCCGGCTTTTCAGATCCGGGCATTTCACCATGGACTCCCTTTCGAAAATCTGACCGGAACCGAACCGGTTGCCGATATCCTTGCAAAACTGGAAGATCCCGCTCTGCTCGATCCGAAGCGGGAAGAGCGGTCTGAACTCGTTGGGTGGGCATTGAAAAACATTTTCACCTCCACCACACAACGGCAAATTCCAGTTATTCCGCTCCGGGAAGACATGATTCTGTATGAAGAAACCGTGCATCAGAAAACAGGTGCAGTCAAGCTGTCGCTGGAGGTGATCGGACCGCCCGTCGACCGGTTCACCGGGAAATACAACACCAGTTCAAACTCCGTTGTCCTGCTTCTGACTTATGGGAAAACCTCTTTCCTTCTGACATCGAACATCGACCGGAAGGCTCAGACCTATTTATCAACACGATATGGACTCGAAGCAGACATCCTCCAGATCCCTGCCAATGGGTCGACCTATTCGTTTGATGGTGATTTTGCGAAGGCAGTCAATCCTCAGATCGCTGTCGTATCCCCTCAGTCAACCCGGTGGCAGCGAAAACGGGGTGGTATTCATCAGGAGTATGAAAACCTCGGAATCCGAACCTTTGATACCACTCGGGATGGTGCAGTTACCGTTTCCACAGATGGCACGCATCTGAACGTCCGGACACAGATCAATCAGAAAACGCTGGAGATCAACCGATGAGATTTACACGACTACAATTGATTCTTCTGGCGATCGGAATCATCACCCTCGGGAGCGGGATTGTGATGTTCCTGTTCACCGCTCGTGCGGAGTTTGGAATTCAGGCCAATCCCATCCTGGCGGAATCACCGAAAGAAGACCTCTCCCCCATCACATTCACCTATGAACCCATTACGAAGATCGAAACACCCGAGCCTCTTCCCGGCTCCGATATCCAGGCGTCCACATCCACTGAGACGGGTGCCGGAGACCGGATCAATCTGAACACATCCGATCCGGCTGAACTGGACAAACTCCCAGGGATCGGCGCAAAAACCGCCCGGACCATTGTCGAATACCGAAAACAGCATGGTCCATTCACGGATATCAATCAACTGGATGCCATCAAAGGGATCGGAAAGAAGACCATCGAAAAATGCAAAGATCTGGTCACTATCGGTCCGGTCAATGCGGAACGGGATGCGATGGATATTCTCCCTGCAGATGAAAAAACTGTTGAAACAGAACCGATGGAAACCGATTCAGTGGATTTGGAAGCATCGGCACCGGATATCTCCAGCCCAGAAGAATTCCGGTCCGATAAGCCGGCAGACGTCCGGCCGAAAAAACCACCCAGACCATCCGGCAAAATCAATATCAACACGGCCACAGCGGAAGAACTGATGAGTTTGCCGCGGGTCGGACCGTCCACCGCAGATAAAATCATCAAAGACCGCGAGAAAAACGGACCATTCCGCTCAATCGATGATCTGGGGCGAGTCCCCGGCATCGGCCCCAAGACACTGGATAAAATGAGAGAAATGATTTGTACGGAGTAAAAATATGATATCCAATCAAGATGTTGCCATTATCCCCTCCCGTTCGGGATTGCTGAATCGGGAATGGGTATTGACCATTGCGATTCTGATCGTCAGTGGAATCGTGTGGGGAGGCATTATTTATCACAGCAGCAGAACAAACGCCGCCGATCCATCTCAACACGGTACAACCTATTCCCAAGCACCCGATACAAAGGAACTGGAAGTCACATTTCTGGATGTCGGTGAAGGAGACAGCATATTCCTGCGAACGCCCCATGGACGAACGATCCTGATCGATGCGGGTCCGGGGAAAGGCCAATATTCCGATTTCGATGCGGGAGAAAAAGTGGTGATCCCCTTCTTAGAATCCAGAAATATTCAGCGGATCGATACACTGGTCATGACGCATCCCCATGCCGATCATATCGGCGGCATCCTTCCGGTCGCCAATAAATTCGCCATCGGAGAATGCCTCGATCCCGGATTGGATTACGAAACCGCCGGGTATGAGAAGATACTGACCGCCCTGCTCGAAAGAAAAATCCGGTATCAGGTAATCACAGCTCCCCAAATCCTGGACTGGGACAAAGATATGCTCGTACAGGTTTTGTGGCCCGAAGATTCGCCAAACCGTCCCAAAGATCCCAATAACAATTCCATCGTGCTGCGGGTGGTGTATGGCGATGTCGTATATCTTCTGACCGGGGATATCGAAACGAATGTCGAACAGGAACTGTATGCTTATGGCAAAAAACTGCGGACCACTATTCTGAAAGTTCCCCATCACGGATCCCAGACATCATCCTCCCGTCAGTTACTCGAGTATCTCATGCCACGATTGGCTATATTCTCACTGGGACTGAACAACAAGTTCGATCACCCGGATGCAACGATTGTCAATCTGTACGAAGAAATGAAGATCAAATCCCTGCGGACCGATCGGAGCGGCACCATCCGAACGCTCTGCAATGGCAAACGCATCAAAGTCGCTCCGGAAATCGGCAACCCATTCACCATTTACCCATTCCCCAGTGCGGAACCGGAGGCATCTCCAGATGTTTGAAAAACTGTTCAAAAGCAAATCAAAGAAGAAACTGGAGCCATTGAAGACCAGCCCCGGAAAACTCCGGACCTACCTCCAATGCCCCCGGAAATACAAATACCTGTACATCGACAATCAGAAAAACACGACCACAACCTCCACGGGAAATCTCGTTTTCGACAGTGCATTGAACAAAGCCCTGGAGAAAATCCAGAAGCACCTGGATGAGCACCCGCAACTCCCGGATAATACCGAGTTCCGGAACACTCTTTTCGCTTCCTGGAATCCCGGAGACTACACGGATTCGAACGAATCCGAACGATTCAGAGCCGCCACCAGCCAGACAGCGGATCGGATGTGGGAGTGGTTTACTCAAAATCACGCACGCGTGGTGAGATATCGTGGCGAGCCGGCCATCGGGATATTCCTGGCATGGTATCCCAGCCCGATTACGGTCTGGACACGCATCGACCGGGTGGAGAAACACAGCGACAATCACATCCGGATCATTGATTTCAAGTCTGGCGCCCGGCAGATGACTGCATCCGAACTGAAATCCGACCTGGGCGCACGTATTCAGGCCGCCGCCGCGATCGAGCAGTTCGGAAACGATGTCACCCGCATGGCACTGGTTTACCTGCGGACCGGGGACACCATCGAAGTCAGCACCGACGATATGGAACTCGACCGCCTGGAGGCCGATATTTTTGACATCGCATCATCCATCCAGAACGACGGATTCCCGCCGCATCCAGGACCGTTGTGCAGTGTCTGTGAGTTCCTGGAAAACTGCTCCGGCTGGAAGACGCTGCCGTGGAAAACCTGCAATGAATCGCGGGAAACCTATAAACAACGTCTCCGTCTCTCCTATTCCAAAATGAGCCTGTATGAACGATGCCCGTTGGCGTATAAAAAGCTGTATGTCGATGGAATCCCCCCCAAACCCCAGCCATTTTTCAGCTATGGCAGTTGTATCCATGCCGTGATGGAAGATTTCTATGCGGCTGATCAGACGGAGAAACGGTCGCTCGATCTTTTACTGAGTCTTCTGGAAAAACAATGGCGGAACTGGCGGATCGGATACCGGTCGGAAGACGAGGAGTCATTGTATAAACAGAAAGCGCTCCGGATGCTTCAGGATTATTTCAACCGATTTGTCAAGAATCAAAAATTCGCTCCAGCGGCATATATCGAATCGTATTTCGAACTGCCGGTCGGTCCCGGCTCCATCATGACCGGATTCATCGACCGGATCGACCAACTGCCATCCGGCGGCCATATCGTGCTGGATTACAAGACGGAACCAACGGACCGCTCCCAGGAATCCGTCGATCAGGACCTTCAGTTGACGCTCTATTATTGGGCGGCCCGGGAGTTTATGAAACTGGATATCCGGGAACTGGGATTGTTCATGATGTCCCACGATAAACTGACGAAAACCGTGCGAACGTCTGGGGATATCCCGGCCATGCTGGACCGGATCAATGAGGTGACACGAAAAATCCGGTCCGAGACCCAGTATCCGCCGGCGAAAAACAAGTATTGTCTGAGTTGCGATCATCTGGTGGGGTGTCCGTTGGAACAGGAAATCCGAACCGATCCCAAGCTCCGGACAATGGAATATACGGATACGGATCTTGAGCCGTCTGGGGCTACGGACGAGTAATCGATGATGGACCTGTTCGCGACATCGTCCGGTTCGATCCTGATCCTGGGGCTCATTCTGATCAGTCTGGCTGAACTGCACCGGTATCTCGGTAAATATGCCGATCCGTCCGAAACGGATGAGTCGAACACGCCGTTCATCCCGCTGGATACCCGATTCGTCCGTTCGTTCATCATCACGCATACGGATTTTGACGGATTGACGTCGGGTGCATTGCTGTTGCGATTTCTGGGAACAGAAGCCGGATTGTTGTTCTCCAGTCCCAGACACATCGATCAGGCACTGCATACGGCATCCCGGGGACTGGGTTCAGGGGACAGCATTTTCATTGCCGATCTTGCGCTTCCACCGGAACAGGAAACGAACCTGACTCCCCTGTTGGATCATTTACGGGAGCGGGGGGTTCGGCTCCACTGGTACGATCACCATGAATGGCCGATGGGGTTGCAGGATCGGCTCCGGCAACGGATCCATTCACTGGCGATCGATCCATCGGTCCGTACCGCAGCGGAACTCGTCCGGAGCCTTCTCCCGATGACCGATACCCATGCCGATAAACTGCTGCGATTCGTCAACCGGAAGAGCCTGCCGGAGGATAAAGACTGGGATGAGATCTGGCGGCTGGTCTTGTCTGAGCTGTCCCAGCGGAAAGATCCCGATCTCTCGGAAAAAATCCTGCGGTCCTGGGCTGCCGATGAACCCATCGGGATCATGGAAAACCATCTGGCTAAAGAGGGCCGACAACGGGAATCTCTGACGCAGGAAATCGCTGGTTATCGCCACCCGAAGATGACCACCCGCCAGAACCGATCATTCCTGGTGATCGACGTCCGCGCCAAACATATCGCACGCGATGAAAACGGAAGACTGCTGTTCGCAATCAACCAGCCCAGGCCATCAGTTATGGTCGGCAGCCTGGCCTGTAAAACGCACCATGCCGACTTCTGCATCGTCCTCTGGGAGGATTTCCGGTATTCCATCTACCGGGGAATGGACAACTCAGTCGATTTCAAGGAGTTGTTACCGGGCGTCACCCATGATGGAACAAAGTATAAAGTCAGCGGCCATGGGTATGCGTCATCCGTAACTCTCCAACCATCGATCTGGAGCATTCTGAAATCACTGATCTTATGGCGCATTCCCGCGGAGGCGAAGCGGTTTATTCAATTACTGGCAGAAAGGTATTGACATGACGATTCAAGCGAAACTGGAACCGGATCTGAAGATGCAGTTGATTGCGGCCGCGAAATCTGCGGCACAACAGGCATACGCACCCTATTCCCATTATCGGGTCGGCGCGGCCGTGCTGACGGTTGAGGGCTGCATTTTTCAGGGATGTAATGTCGAGAATGCCTCGTATGGGTTGACGATCTGCGCGGAGCGGGTGGCGATATTCGCTGCCCGATGTGGAGGAAGCAGCGCATTTCAGGCTGTGGCGGTGTATGCACCGCAACTCCCACCTCCAATGCCGTGTGGCGCGTGCCGTCAGGTGATGGCTGAAGGTGGGAATCATCCATTGGTCATCATTGTTTCGGCAGATGGAACAATCCAGGAGTTTCAACTCGGGGATCTCCTGCCCTATTCGTTTTCGCTTACCGGAGACGCTCCCCATCCACAAACATGATCGGCGTCATTCCGCCACCTTTGTGGACATTGATCACCGGGCTGTCAGACGAGCGGACAACACCGCCGCTGTAAATCCCGCCGTAACAATAGAAGTTGACATTGATTTTCTTGCTCTCGAACGCGAGCTTTTCGCCATGGAACACCGGGAGTGCTTCTTCGGGGATGGTCACGACTTCCTGAACGACAAATTTGCCTTTGGGTGCGCAGGCTTTATCGACCCATTCGGCCCATTCGGAGTCATCCACGGCAAATCCCACGATGACATCTTTCCCGCCGTATTGATCAATGGGCTTCAGAACGAACCGGTCCTTGTTCTTCCCGACATACTCCGGCAGATCGATCATATCGCCATGAAAATCCGTTTTCGTTTTCTCGAACACGCGGGTCCAGGGGAGATACTTCTGAATGACGCCCTGCTCCTCCTGCGTAAACAGCTTCAGGATTTCGGGTTTCTGCAGCACGGCAAATATGGATTTATTCGATGCCAATGTCGAGGAGAGTGGGTTGACCATGCAGACTTTGCGGTCACGGAGCGCTTTGATGACGGGTCTGATGCCTTCCATGTGATGAATCCAGTCCCCGATCCATCCCCGCCGGTAGATGATATCGGGCTGAAGTCCCGATGGGGTTCTCAATTCACCGTTTTCATAGGTCCATTCGGTGGTTCCGCAGAACTCCGCCTGAAATCCCATCCGTTTGAGCCATGCGACGATGGCATGAAACTCCGGCGTTGTTCCGCCACCGGGTCCGGCACTGATGCAGATACTGGGAAATTCCTTCTTGCCGCCCCACTCCCGATAACAGGTCATGAGCATTCGGAGAATCTGCCACATGATGAGATCCCGGCCGATTGTGAATTTTTTGCAGAGTTCGACAAACACATCGGATTGCTGGATCAGATCGCCCTGAACATCCGAATACATCGGTCCACCGGGGCTGTCGGCATTGAACTCGATATAGATCAACTCATCGGGAGTCATGAATGCGTCGTTCCGGGTGATCTGAACGCGGTTGTGGTAACCGACCGGAACATCCGCCAGTTCGGTTTCTTCCGGAGATAAATAGAAGAGGGGTTTGTAGCTGTCGTCGAGGTAATAATAATCGACGATCTTGTTCATGACCCGCATGAGGACTTCGGTTGTCCATCGAATCTCCGGCATCCGGGCACCATCGATGAAGTAGGGTTTCACGTACAAGGGCATCGGACCGCTCCCGAATGTGCATCCTTTGGCGGACATGCCGTTTGTCAATTCGGTATAGACGGCATAGGGGTTCGGGTGTTTCTCCAGAATGCGGCGAAATTCCGCATTGACCTTTTCAATGAGCATTGACATGATAGATCTCCTTTCACGATCGACAGCACCACTCCGATGGAATCAGAATTGGTGGGGATGGCGTTTCGGATTGTGTGTTTTCAGTCTGGGAGTTTGCAGTGCGGGTCGCGACGAATGCCATCGATCGGCAAGACAACTCCCGTTATTCGGGAGCTGATTATACCGAAGCACCGGGAGGGGCGCAAGCCTGAAGGGAGGGGATCACGTTCGGATGGAACGCTAAAATGACCAGCCGACCTTGAGATTCTCCAGAGTCTGCCATTCGGAGTTGTCTGAATCTCCCCACACATGCACGGGTCCGATCTGAGCTTCGAGAACGAACCCGCTCTTCATCGTAATCTTGTATCCGACAGCGGCTCCCGCACGCACGCCTGCCAGATATGTCATGGGGTTCTCGATTTCGCTATTGATATCAACGTAGCCGGCATCCACACACAGCATAAAGCCGTGCGTGAAGGAACCGAGCAGGTAATACCGGAATTGTCCACCGGCTTCCCAGATGCCGGATGTCTTTCCTTCATCGGTTACCTGACCCGCTCCCAGCATGGCGGCAACGCTCATCCTGGGTGTCAATCTCAGCTCCCCAGTCAGGTGAAGTTCCGGACACAGGAGATGAAACGGTGAAATGGTGATCGCCATGCCATTCGCTGAAAACTCTTCATCTGCATGGGTCGAACCAACAGGAACGAACAGAAGCATGGATGCAATAAACACTCGCCTCATGAGATTCCTCCGGCTGGCTATCCGATTATCGTCTATTTTTTCCGGTCATATATATTGGAGACATAAACGTTACCTCGGGGATCGATCGACATGACCGCCAATCCGTTGTCGCTCCGGTGATTGGTTCGGTATTTTCCTTTTCAGCAAAGAAACGATTGATTCTCGGCTCAATAATCCAGACACCGACGCGTAAAAAGGAAATCTGCTAGTGTTTGGCCGGAGAAAAAACAAGCGATGGGATTCATGTTTACTGCGGCGCAATCCTTACCAAGCGGAAACCGAGATAACTACTCCAGCCACTCGGTCCTTCACCGGCCCGAAGCGCTGATCGGCAATACAGTGCGTAGTTGTGCCAACTGCCGCCCCGTTCCACCCGGTATGCACCGGATGTTGGTCCCGAGTAGTCCGTCGTTGGCCCGGTTGGATACGTTCCATACCGATCCCAGCACCACTCCCATACATTACCATGTACATCTTTTCAATCCCATGGATTCGCCAGTTTGCTTCCAACCGCCTGTGACGTTCCCGGGTCGTTCGCGCAATATACAGAATGCTGCTCCAGCACTGGATGCGTCCCAGGTGTGCAAGAACTGCAATTCCCACTGGTATAATTCGTCTCGTTACATGAGAACGCTGTCGTTGTTCCTGCACGTGCGAAATACTCCCATAAAAAAACTATTGGGTTTATAAATGGCACATGGTACTTACAGAAATATTATTAGCACAACAGACAGGAATTAGCAAGTTTCTTATGTGCGTGAAAATTCACCATTAGCAGATACCCTATCATAATGAAAGGTTGACTTATTCATTTCATGTTATGAGTGATTAACCATTCCGATAAGGAATACCCGATTTGTTCATGAGATTCTGCATTGGGATGCACATCCGGATTAACGCCCCTTCTGATCCAAAATTGACTCATATCCATATAACCCTTTTCATGTGCTCTGTTCCGGAGAATTTCAGTTGCGTCTATGAACGGCAGATTCAGCGTGTGACAGAGCGATCGGATGAGCTGGGTTCCATTTTTTTTCTCGAAATCCCATCCATCATAGAATACAGCAATGAGAGGGATCTTTTCGGTCCTGGAAAATTCGATCAAATCAGCCAGCTTGTCCCGGATGCTTGCCTCGCCTTCCAATATCTGAATTTCCTGCGGCATGACCCATTCCTTCTGAATCCATCCGCTTCGAACGAGTCTTCGTATGCTGTATTCTGTTATTCGGATGCTTCCCCACCATGTGTTATCTCTGATCAGTGCAGCGTGTGCTTTGGGATCTAGTTCCGTATCATCTTCAGTAAATCCAATCACAATGACGTCCGGACAAAATCTGTTGGCCTCCATAAGTCCCGTCGACAACGTCTGAATGGCATCATAACTGGGAATACCCAAATTGATCAGTTCGATTCCTCTGCTCAGTCTTTTGCTCACTCGTTGAGCCGCTATGCTGAGATAACATTCCTCTTCCTCTACACCCCAGCCAAACATCACCGAGTCGCCTACTCCCAATATCCGATAGTACCCAACCGATCGTGGGATTGGCACTTCTTCACCGCGTGAGCCATAGGAATTGGTTCTCAGATTCTTTGCGAGAAATAGGCAGTTCAGATTGGGCTTCAGGCTATAGAGCCGATCCGGAACGAAATTGGGCACCAGTAAACCTCGGAGTGATCCTCGAAAATCACAATCCGGACCTGGACGTTCCAACTGACTGAGTGCAAGGACTTCATTCAGTCCAAAGCCCGGACAAAATCCAAAAAGATTGAATTTTTCAAATACTCTGAGCCCAGTTTCCATAGCCAGCAAACAGAGCAACGATGTCGTAAATATCACAAGATATCTTCTAATTGCTCTGCGTCCGTTTGATCGATGTCTGGAATTACTTTTCATCGATTCTATCCACTCTTGAAACCACCTATGAATCTTTCGAGGAGTGAAACTGAAATTGATGTCAGAAACCTGATCTACAACAATTTTGAGATGGAATAGTGGCAGAAATTTTTTTCTACTCTTCCAGATACCCCAACGC
Organism: uncultured bacterium; assembly: GCA_964512995.1. GTDB lineage: Bacteria > CSSED10-310 > CSSED10-310 > CSSED10-310 > CSSED10-310 > CAZELM01. The sequence goes on along the minus strand of CAZELM010000046.1, from coordinate 16,205 downwards.
TTCCAGGAACTGCCGGTTCTGGTTGTCGATATCCTCTTTGACGGATAACCGTTCCATGATGCCATGCCGATGTCCGGACAACCACTGTTTCATCACGTCACGGTACAGATTCAGTTTATCCAGCGAAAGCGTGCGCATATCCGTCAGCTCCTGAGGATCAACTCCCAGATCATACAATGCAAAATCCGTCAGATCATCCGATGTCTGATCGTATTCCCCGAATCCTTGAGACCGATTGCAGTACAGATCGCCGATATACTTCATCCGGTCCCAGGTTACGGAAAACCGGACCCGCATCGCATCTCCCTTGCCGGCTGCCGCAGACTGAGAAAACGTCATGTTCTGTGATAATGCACCGGATTCACCCGCCAACTCCTTCAGAAGATTCCGGCCGGACATTTTTTGTGGCGCATCCACACCCAGTAACGCGAGCAACGTGGGCATGATATCCGAGGGGTCCACCGGTTCTGTCAGGACATGACCTGAGGTCATTCCGGGCAAATGCCATATCAACGGTATCCGGATCGATCCCTCATTGAGATGTTCCCCATGCCCGACATATCCCTGATATTCTCCCAGAGATTCCCCGTGGTCGGCCAGAACAATGATGATCGTGTTCTCCATCCGATCCGTATCAGATAAATACCGGAACAACCGCATCAGTTGCGTATCGACGAACCGGATTTCGCCATCATACAATCCATGAAACTGATTCCAGTTCTCGAGATCGATCGGCAGGTCGTTTTTTTTGCGAGCCATGATATCGATCATGTTTCCCTGTCTGCTGTAAAAGGGAGCGAATATCTTTCCGAATATTTCCGGTGGTTTATAGCTGGAATGCGGATCAAAATAGTGAATCCAGAGCATATACGGTCCGGATTGCTGTCTGCCCAGCCAATCCAGCGCCAGTTGGGTGCTGACATCGCCGGTTCGTTCGAATGGCGTAACCCGCGTTGCCATTTCCCCTTCACCTCCAGCGAACAAAATCTTTCCCTGGATCTTCCGGCGGTCCTTTGTTGAATCCGAAGCCTTTTCCGTATGAGATTCGGGAGCCGGTGTATTCTCTTCCAGACGGAGCGAATTGCCACTCCCGGAATCCTCATACCAATCAAACCCCCGATTCAGTCCCGATGCCAAACCGGAAAGCACAGCGCTGGACACGACCGCTCCCGTACGATACCCCGACCGCTTCAGAATCTCCGCCATGGTCGGAACATCCGGTCTAATCGGCTGGCAGTTCATCACGCTCCCATGCTCGCCCGGACTGAGACCGGTAAACATACCGGAATGGGAGGGGGTGGTGCGGGGCACCTGACACCGTGCCTCCTCAAAAACAATACTCCGCCGAGCGAATGCGTCCAGAGTCGGACTGGTCGGCAACCGATGGCCATAACTCCCGACATGATCCGACCGGAGCGTATCGATCGAAATGAACAGAACATTCGCTCCGGCATACGCTGCGCTTTTTTTCTGTTCCGGTAGTTCTGAGTCTGAGGAGGGGATTGAACGGGTCCCGGAATGCTCCGGTCCAGTGGTTCCCATTGCAGCATGCCGGGTAACGGACTCCGGTTTCGGCGTGTCGAACTGCGGGCCGATGAGTGATTGATCCATGCCGCGCAACCTGGAAAAAGCAGGCGATCGGGTGGCTGCGGACCCACTCCCGTGAAGAGCAGACGCTGAAAAATCGGTAAACACCGGCTGATCCGGCGATGTCCCGTTCTCTGGACCCTCGACATCGAAAATGAACCACGTATATGCCACACGATGGATGGGCTCGCGGTTTCGAAGCCATTCGTATTTTTCCATGAACATCCGGTTTGCATTCACCGCTATCCGGCCGGAAACCGGCGATTCCGGATTGATGATGACCGGCTGGTCTGAAGACTGGACATATTTCTCCAGAATGTGCATATCCTGTCCCCAATCGATATTGGAGTCGTTCAGGTAGCGATATCCCTGAGCCGGACCGCCGATCGTGATATTGAAAAATTCCAGATAATGCGGCCAGACCGCTGTCGATTCAACGATATGTGCGATCAGCAGGACGGACAGTATCCATTGTCCCATCCGATGCCGAATCCCCTGGATCAGACTCCCCATCAGAACACACAGGATCGGATAAATGGGCAGGATGTATCGCAGACCGAGCTGAATGGGATTGAACAACGAAAAATACAGAAACATACCCATCACCGGCAAACCCAAAAATAACGTCAATTCAGCCAGATTCCGTTCTTTCCTCAGGAACTGACACGCGATCGCACCAATCACCAGAAGGAGAAAGCCGACCGTGGATTTGATCAGAAATGCCACCAGATAATAGTGAGGAAAACCGGTCCGGCTGAACTCGCCATTGAGAAATGGTTGAACCGGATGACCGACCTCGCTGAACCAGAAGGAGTAATCCAGGCAGCGAATAAAGACATAGGGGAATGGGATGGGGAGATGATCCGGAAGCCATGATGTGAAACTCCGAAACACCGGACTGAGAAACTCATAGTCCTTCACCGGAGTCAGAACGCCCTGAAATCCAAATCCGGCATTCACACACAACATGGCCGCAAGCAGAACAACTCCCAGATCAATGGCAACCATCGATACAGATGGTCGATGAGAGTCCGGGGTCTTTCGATGATTCAAAATCATGAAGCCCCAGTATATCGGCAGCAGCAACATGATAATCAATCCGGTGACCTTGGAGAGCAATGCGGCTGCGATCGCGATACCGATGAAAATGGCTCGCCATCTGCCAGGATGAACGGAGTAGCGCCAGATGGCGAACAGGCAGAGACAAATCCCCGCCGAGACCGGGATATCGGTTGTCAGGAACCGTCCGTGAGCGATCAGATTGGGTTCAAAAGCAGCCAGAACACCGGAAAAAACACCGCTCCATGGACCAAATAACTGCCATGAGAAAGCCGATACACATACGATCAGCAGCATCCCGATCACGACCGTCGGCAACCGTGCGGCGATCAGACCGGTGGAATCAAAGATATCGACTCCCAATCGTTTGGCAGCATAGACATTGAGAATGGAAACCGGCCCAACGCCCCGAAACGGATAGGCATCCGAACCGATCGTCATCAGCTCCTCCCCGAATTTCCAATGCACCGGCTCATCCCGGACCACTGATTTCAGACGCAGACTGGAAAATGCCAATCCCCCGTAGCAAATGGTAAACAATCCGATCAGCAACAGGGGTATCCGGTTATCGACTCGCCTCATGGTCTCACTTCTCACTGCTCATTTCTCACTTCTATTTTCTCTTTCCTCCCGTCGTCCTTTCTTGTATCACACTCCTGCCGATGAATAAACCAAAGGAGCTCAAATCCCCATCTTCCTCTTGCATCTCGTGCATAAACTTGTTATGCAGGGCTGAGCCGCGGACGAAGAATGTCACATGGGTTATCTGAAAAAGGAGTCAAACAGATGAAATGCTCGGAAACAAATTCTGAACGATTGAAACATCGGGTGTTTACACCCCACGACATTGATTTATGTTCCTGGGAGCAGATTCAGCCGATATTCGATGAATTACAGAACCGCGAGATCAGCTCGGGAATTCTTCTGGAGCAGTTCATTCTGGATTGCAGCGACCTGGCTTCGGCGCTTCAGGAGGAGTCGGCGCGCATTCAACTGGCCGCTGCAGTCAATACGGCCGATGAGGAAGCCAAGAAACGGTTCCAGCATTTCAACGAAGTCATTTACAGTCAGATCACGGAATTGTTCAAAGTGCTGGATCTTCGGATACTGGACAGTCTGTATCTTCCGGAGATCAACATGGAACGATATGGCCATCTGATCCGTCTGATGAAAATGGAGCAGTCGCTGTTCCGGAACGAGAATATTCCGCTCGCCGTTGAAGACGCTCAACTGAGTGACACCTATAGCTCCATCACGGGTGGCATGGCTGTCGAGTTCGACGGCAGGAAACACAATCTGACAGAACTCTCCAATAAACTCAATGAACCCGACCGGCCACTCCGGGAGAAAGCATGGTTTGCGATTGCAGAGTGCCGTCTGGCGCACAAAGAAGCGATCAATGATATTTTCCATCGGATGATTGAGTTGCGGCATCAGTCAGCGATCAATGCCGGTTTCGGTAATTTCCGGGACTATCGCCATCTGGTATACCGCCGCTTTGATTATTCCCCGGAGGATTGCTTCCGGTTTCATGAAACGGTCGAAAAATACGCGGTTCCGGCTCTTCGCAGGCGAAATGAAAAGCGGAGGATCAAGATGGGGCTGGAAACGCTGCGTCCATGGGACATGTCTGTGGATATCGATGGGAAACCGCCACTCAAACCATTTGAAGATGAAGACGGGCTGATTTCCGGAGTTGCTCAGATACTGGATCGGATCTATCCCCGGTTGGGAGACAACCTGCGTCTATTGAAGGACTTTGGCAATCTGGATTTGTTTACCCGTCAGAATAAAGCAACCGTGGGTTTCAACATGCCATTGGATGAAACCCGGGTTTCCTTTATCTTCATGAATGCGACCAATACCCATCAGGATGTCACGGTACTGCTCCATGAGAGTGGTCATGCGGTCGAAACGCGAGCCTGCATTGCCGAGCCCATTTTACACTACCGTCATACGCCTCAGGAATGGGGTGAATGTGCATCCCAATCCATGGAACTGCTTGGGTTGGATCATCTGGATATTTTCTACTCGGATCCGAACGACATCAGCCGCTGCAAGATTGAAAAATTTGAAGATGTGCTGTCTTCATTAGTGCATACTGCTCGAATTGACGCATTCCAGCATTGGGTGTATACGAATCCCCATCACAGCGCTGAAGAACGGGAATCCATGTGGCTCCACTTTGCAGATCGGTTCGGGGAGGGTATTGATTTTACCGGATTACAGCATTACCGGCAGATTGCCTGGCAGGGAATCCCGCATCTGTTTATTGTGCCGTTCTATTACATCGAATACGGCATCGCACAACTGGCCGCTCTGCAGGTCTACCGAAAAGCGAAAACAGAGGGCGAACCGGCATTGAAACGCTGGCTGGACACGATGCGGCTGGGATTCAGCCGTTCCGTAGCGGATTTATACAAACATGCCGGTCTTCGTTTTGAATTCTATGGTGAGTATGCAGCAGAACTCATTTCCATGATCGAAGAGGAGATCGATCGATTGGAAAACAGCCTTTAGCTGGCCGAGAGCATGCATTGCGCCACGAATCGAAGACGAGTGCTGTTGACATGATCCCAAGGAGCAAAGAATGAATTATCGGTTCGACTGCAAACATTTCAATGGGTATAAACCGTGTCAGCCCTATCGGGTGTGCTGGAATTGTGACGAGTATCAGCCGCAGGGATTCCGGATATTGATCATCAATCTGGATGCACTGGGAGATGTTCTGATGACCACCGCGCTTCTTCCCATCCTCAAAGACCGGTATCCATTGAGCACGATCCGATGGGTCACTGCACCGATGGCTGTCCCGCTCCTCCAGAACAACCCCCTGGTCGACGAGATTATTCCTTATACGTACGAATCCATTTCTTATCTCTGTCAAATGCATTTTGATCTGATATTGTCCTGTGACCGGGATCGGAAATCGACTGCACTGGCGATGCAGACTCCCGCTCGGGAAAAACGCGGGTTTGGCTTGAGTCCCCAGGGTGTCATTATTCCACTGAACCGGGAGATGGCGTATGCCTATCGGCTGGGAATGGATGACGCACTGAAGTTCAGACAGAATACGCAAACCGGCCAGCAGATACTGGCGGAGGGACTTGGTTTCACCTACCGTCGAACCGGATATATCTTTGAGCTGAGCGAATCCGAGAAAATGCATGTCAAAGAGTATCGCCGGAGTATCGGACTAGACGATTCATGGAAGGGCTTGGGGATCAATACAGGTTGCTCCGCCAAATTCCCCAATAAACGGTTGCGACCTGATCAGATTGTCACAGTAATCCGGAACATTCTTGCGCATCCGGCATCCGGGAGAGTGAAGATACTTCTGCTGGGTGGCAGAGACGAAACTGCCTTGAACCATGATATCGCGGCTCAGATCAATGATCCTCGCGTGATCGAGACACCAACCACTGAAGGAATCCGGCGCGGGATGCATTATATTGCGGCCTGTGATGGGTGTCTGACAGGAGATACATTCGGGGCACATGCGGCCATTGCGCTGAAGATACCATCCGTGATCTTTTTCACGATCAGTTGTGATGTGGAAATCGATCTGTATAACAAGGGGGAGATTCTCACAGCGGATGTTCCCTGTCGGCCCTGCTGGAAACCGGATTGCAGCAACCCTTATTGTCTGGACCATATCGATCTGGATGCGTTAGTATCTGCAGTATTCCGGGTTCTGTCATTGCTGGAATCATAACTGACATGCAGTGTTGGTTCTGGCCATCGGAACATTGTCATCACGGGAAGCCACCCGGGATGCAATAGCTTCGGTAAAACTCCATCTACCCGCCGACCGTGTTTATGGGGTCACATGTTTCGGAAATGATGGGCAGATACTGGTGAATTGGTTTCTCAGTAATCATTCTCACATGCATGGAATGATGGCATCGGCATGACTCCCTCTTCCCACCGTCCATAGTTATGGATTGATCCACGCTGGATCGGTTGGCGATCCTCTCCCGTGCGCTGAAATGGGAGTCTGGTGGCAAATCCCGCTTACCACCTGACAGCATCCGGAGTGACAGAGCCTGAATCCCTAATCCACGAGGATCAAATGGACAGTTCCCGATCCGGCATTGATCTGACGACCGGCAAAGCCATTGCACGGGATGAATCAATCATTAATAAAAAAGATTATCCGGATCAGAAAAATGGAAATGTTCTTTGGGATACCTATCATGGTGTCTATTTAAGCTATCAGCCAAGTGGTTACTTTTCAAATCTCAACTCCTATCTGACCAGTCAGGGATATTCGATTGTGGCCAATAATACCGGAATTCTGAACCAGGATATCAGCGTGTATGATGCCATTGTCATTTGCCTGGGTTCAGCATGGTATAGTGCGTATTCCTCCGCAGAAGCCACCGCACTCCAAAATTTTGTGAACAATGGCGGTGGACTGGTTGTCCTGAGCGACAACGAAGACTGCCCAAATGCCAATCTGGTGAACATAGCGGGATATTTAGGTTTGACACTGGGGCTGACGGATTTGAATGGAACCGTGACCGGATTCTCCAGTCATGAGATTTTTACAGGGATCAATGCCATCACAGTCGTATATGGCGGACGGATCATTGCTTCTTCGCCATCGGAGGAACAGGCATGGATGAATGTGAACCAAGCGATTATTGCCACTGCGTTGTTGGGTAACGGCAAGGTAGTGACCATTGGAGATATGAATCTTTGGGAGAATGCCTATCTTTATACGACCAATAATCAGATTTTCTCCAAGAATGTATTCGATTGGGTAGCCGGTATAGTACCCACTCAAACACCCATTCCCACCGATACACCAACACCAACTCCCACCGATACACCAACACCAACTCCCACCGATACACCAACACCAACTCCCACCGATACACCAACAACGGGTCCTTCGGCGACGCCAACAGAGATACCACCCATCCCGTCAACAAGTCCTGCGGGATTATGGATCATGATTTTCATTCTGAGCAGCATCCTTGCAGGTATCGGATTGAAACGAAGCGCATAATACGGATTAACAATCAGAGGTTTGACATACGGATCAGACACTCCGGCTCAATGGACTGTTTTTTCCGGATGTCACTCACGAAAATTCGGACTGCTCAGATATTCGATGATTCTCCGGCATTCATAGCTGAGAAACTGGTTTAATACTCGGGCTTCTGGACATTGATTGAAAGGAAAGACATGATCTCCAGCCATCGGTTTTGATCCATGACAGATGGCCATGTATTATGTGTGACATTGGACAGGATGACCAGCTTTTTCGTTGATTGGTATTGGTCATATAATGCCATGGATGATGATCTGGGTATGATCTCATCCTGTTCCGCGATCAGAACAACAAGTGGTCCATGATACGTACGTAAATGTTCAACACTATCAAACCGGTATTTCGTGATATACTTCGCTGGCAAAAACCAGTAGATCGATTGTGCGATATTGGGGAGGTTGTCCCATGGAGTCACCAGGATAATGCCGTCAATAACGTCTTTGTTCTGATATACAACACCTGCAGCAACACCAGCTCCCAATGATTCTCCGATGATAAAAATCGGCCGCCCGAATTCCGATAATGCCTGTTTTATTGCCGCAGTCCCTTCAGCGATCAGGTTTTTTTCGCTTAAATCATTACCCAGTCGTGCGCCATAACCTGGGTATTCAAGAAGAATCGTCCGATATCCGAGTGTTACCAGATTTTCGGAATAATAAAACCGATCTGTTGCTGATCCTGCATTTCCATGAAAAACGAACACCGTTCCACTGCTCTGGTCGGTATCCAGCGTCGTGACGAGACCATGATAGTCTTCTGTTGCAGGCCATAGAACCATTCTTTCACTTGCAGCGATCTTGATTACCTGGGACAGTTGCATGACTTCAGGATGGAATAACAGTTTATCCTGTATAAAATACAAAACCACTACCAAACCACTGACAGATAATATCAGACGAACCATAAACCATAATGTATTGTCCGGAAAAAGAGCCATTTTCATATTCAAATATTCCAGAATGTCTTGACCGAAGCATCGCTGATCATGATTTACCCATTTAAAAACAATCAAAACCAAATCAATCTTATTTTTCAGGGTCAACCATGGCTTCATCCCGATCCCGTTTTCAATGAAAGCGTTGCAAAGAATCTCCATCATGTCAATGTGTTGTTGAGCAGATTTTTCTGGACTTTCCAATGTCCAGTACCAGACAGCCGGGTTCTACTGGAAAACAGTCATCCAGTTGCAGGTCGTAGTGTTTTATGTCATTATTTAATAGTCCATCGAATGAATGTTCAAGATAACAGGGGCGTTTCTGGTATTGTTCTTCATTCAGATCGATATAAACTGGGGTTGATATTTCGATGATATCTTCAAGAACGGATCGTCGTGAGCAGTGATTCCGGATCATTGCCAAACATTCTGAATCCAGGTGAATAATAACATTGTTCCTTTCTGAGGCAATGGAGGTAATGGTGAGCAATAATGCCATAAATGGTTGTGTAATCCTCTTCAGCAGTATTCTTCTTACATTCACAATCATTGGACTGGTATGGATATTGGCATTAAAACGGCAAATTGGATTACGTATCCTTCAACTGCGACAAATCATTGATCTCTTACCGCATTTTATCTACGTCAGAGACCGTGAAGGCCGTTTTGTATTAGTGAATCGGACATTAGCTGAAGCATATCAGGTATCAGCATCATCACTGGAAGGGAAACAATTCACGGAAATTCATCCCAATCCCCATGAAAGCCAGGAAAACATACAACATGCCCGTGATGTATTGGAGAGTAACAAGGCCATTGTGCTGGATGAGATCTTCACCGACCGCAATAACCATCAACGAAACCTTCGAACCACGTACGTTCCGTTTGTTGTAGATCAAGCAAAGAGCCCTGCTGTGCTGACCATCTCGATCGATGTCACCGAACAAAGTCAATCCGAACACAAGCTTCGTGAAAAAGAAGCCTTCTATAGAAATCTCATTGAAAAACAAGGGCAGGGTCTGGGGATCGTAGATCTGGACGAAAATTTCTTATATTCAAATCCGGTAGCGGATAAAATCTTCGGTGTGGCTCCCAACTCTTTGACCGGTCATTCACTCCGGACATTTGTGGACGAAGACAACTTCAGGCGGATCCGCAGCGAGACCGAACATCGTAGGCAGGGTAAAGAAAACACATATGAGATCGAAATCATACAACCCTCCGGCAGTATCCGATGGATCATGATAACTGCAACGCCCTGGATCAATGAAAGAAATGACATTTTGGGTGTGGTCGGCATTTTTGAGGATATCACATCGCGAAAGAAATCAGAGTTATTACTCAAGGAGTATCAGGAGCATCTGGAACGGCTGGTCGAAGCTCGAACCATCGAACTGCAAACTTCCAATGACAAGCTGAGGCTGGAGATACTTGAACGAAAGCGAGCGGAAGAAGCACTGGCCGCGGAAAAAGAACTTCTCGACGTTACAATCCATTCCATAGCGGACGGGGTGATTGCAGCCGATATACAGGGAACGATCATGCTCAGCAATGCCATCGCCGACAACCTGTTGAATCTTCCTCGCAACGCAATCATCGGCCAGTCGCTGCACAATGTGTTTACGATTGTCAATGAGAGGGATCACCAAAATAATCAAGCATTGATCAATGATGTCATGACCCAACAAAAATCCATGAACTTTTCCGATGAGATCATCTTAATCAATCCAGACATGACGGAACATCTGATCTCGATGGGAGTTGCTCCAATCGTGGGCAAAGAAGGAAACATTCTGGGAGTGGTCATTGTATTCCGCGATATCACACAAAAAAGGAAAATGGACGAGGTGCTCCTGAATGCACAACGATTGGAATCCATCGGACTTCTGGCCGGGGGTATTGCTCATGACTACAACAACATTCTTACCGGTATCGTCGGTTTTATCAATGTCGGGAAATATCTGACAGAACCAGAAACGCAGATTTATCAGAGCCTGGTGAAAGCCGAGAAAGCATGTATGCGAGCTACAAAACTGACTCAACAACTCCTGACATTCACACATGGAGGTGATCCAGTCAAAAAAGTAGTTTCAATCATCCCGCTCCTCGAAGACACAGCTACCCTGGCATTAAGTGGCTCTGCGGTTCATCCGGTGTTCCATTTTTCTGACAGAATTAAGCTTGTCGAGATCGATGAAGGCCAGATGCAGCGTGCTCTTCATAATATCATTCACAATGCCAGGCAAGCCATGCCGAATGGGGGAAGGATCGAAATCCGCGCATGTGATGCAACGCCCGATGAGCTCGTATCGGTTACCAGACCTGACACAGATTACGTCAAAATCATAATAACTGACCATGGTATCGGTATACCTCCGGAAAATCTCAAAAAAATTTTTGATCCATTCTTCTCAACGAAAGCCGGAGGCAGTGGTCTGGGACTGATGATAACCTACTCCATTATTCAAAAACATCAGGGATTGATTTACGTCGATTCCAAGGTTGACATCGGAACAACATTCACCATTTTCATCCCGGCATCGAAAAGAACACAATGTGATCCCAAATCAGATTCCCAAGAACTGATCCCAGGTCATGGAAAACTGCTACTGATGGATGATGACGAACTCATTTTAGAGGCCTCGAGTTGGCTTCTTCAGAGAGCAGGATATGAAGTGGAGTCAGTCATCGATGGAGAGGAAGCTATCTGGTTGTATCGGGAATCTATCAAGCAAGGACGGCCATTTGATGCGGTCATTATGGACCTGACAATTCCGGGTGGTATGGGTGGAAAAGAAACAATACGCGAATTATTGAAAATATCTCCGGATTGCATTGCCATTGTCTCAAGTGGCTACTCTGACGACGATATCATCGCTGAATATCGGAAATATGGATTTAAAGGAGTTGTCCGGAAACCACATCGAATCGAAGAGATTTGCCAGCTTCTATCAGAACTCCTTAAATCCACTCTCTAATTTCAGTTACTTCCCAGATTCCGTTAAAATAGACAGAGGAATCGGGTAACATCATTCCAGCGAATACGGGAATTTCAAGGGTTCCTGAGATCCCCGTCAGCGATGGGACGACAGCATGATAGTAAACAGAAAATATCTGATACAGGATTGTTTACAATCTGATAGCGAATACAATCCGATCATCATTCACAATCATTAGGAGATGGCTGTTATGGCACTCGAAAAAGCGATTCTTTTAGCAGCAGGTCAGGGCAAACGTCTTCAGCCGATAACGAATCAAATTCCCAAACCATTGATACCAGTCGGTGGCCGACCGATCATAGAGTGGATACTCATGAGCTTAAAGGATATCGGAATCCGAAAAATCGCAGTGATAGTAGGATATCTGGAAGACCATTTACGTGAATATCTTCATGACGGTTCTGACTGGAATCTTGAAATTCAGTGTTTCAGACAGGATACACCCAATGGAACCGCTCATGCTCTGCTTCCGGCAGAATCATTTATTGGAGATGCGCCATTTTTTCTCGGATATGGTGATATCATCACAGAACCAGTGAATTACCTACGGTTGGCTCAAGCATTTCAGCAAAACCCGACCGGCTCCTTCATCTCTGGATGGGAAGTTGAAAATCCATCCATGGGAGGTGTTCTAATCACATCTGATCGGTCGAATCTCATCAGTATCATAGAAAAACCTGAACCCAATACGGTCTCTGGCAAGCTGATAAATGCTGGACTGATGATCCTGCAATCAGGAATCTGGCCGCATATCCACCAAGTAAAAAAATCGATCCGCGGTGAGTATGAATTAACCGATTCTCTCAAGACATACCTGCAATCGTTTCCCATCCAAGTGATTGAACTTCGAGATTTCTGGACAGATGTGGGTACTCCGTTGCGTCTATCCGAAGCAGATCATTGGGCAACTTGGCGACTGCTCACTTACTTCTCCGGATTCTCCTGCAACACGTGAAAACTTGAGGATAAGAAAAAGGCTGCCTCAATGTGTGCACGAAGTGAAGTAAACTTGGGTTGATTTTCTTCACCTTGCAGGCTGGGGACCTGCACCCAAACAGGCTGGGGACCTGTTCATCGAGGATTGGGTTTGAGACAGCCTTGATGGACACTATTACTCTAAAATATTTCAATACTGCAAATGAAATTTTATTTTTATATTTGATTAAACACTACGGTTAATCAATTAATTGTTTTTATTATATCCTCTGAACCTCCGATGGTCAAGCGTTAATATCACTACAGACAGCAGTGTGATCAGTATTCCAGCCCACCAGCGTCCCATCGCAGGAATCGGTGGTGGAGTTGGAGTGGGAGAAGGAGTTACTGTTGCGGTCGAAATAGAAGTTGGATCAGCAGTTGGTTCAGGCGTTGGTGGGATTGTCGGAACAGAAGTATTCGTCGGCGTTGGCGTATTCGTCGGCGTTGGCGTATTCGTCGGCGTTGGCGTATTCGTCGGCGTATTCGTTGGTGTATTCGTCGGCGTTGGTGTATTCGTTGGTGTATTCGTCGGTGTTGGCGTGTTCGTCGGTGTATTCGTCGGTGTTGGCGTGTTCGTCGGTGTATTCGTCGGTGTTGGTGTGTTCGTCGGTGTATTCGTCGGTGTTGGTGTGTTCGTCGGTGTATTCGTCGGCGTTGGTGTGTTCGTCGGTGTATTCGTCGGCGTTGGTGTGTTCGTCGGTGTATTCGTCGGTGTTGGTGTGTTCGTTGGTGTATTCGTCGGTGTTGGTGTGTTCGTCGGTGTATTCGTCGGTGTTGGCGTTGCTACATCCGGAGACTCTAAAATTGAACAGGACCATGCAATCTTTGATAATCCCGAATCAATATACGCACTATTTTCGCCATCCAGAGTGCTCACCGAGTATTGCTTGATACTCATTGTTATTCCGAAATTGTCATTGAAAACATCTCCGGCTGCCAGCGTTGTCCCATTAAATAAAACCAGTTGTCCTCCGGGATTAGATAATCGGCGCCCCATTACAAAATACGTAAGTATGGGTTGGAACACCCCTCCGTCTGCGGATATCTCCTGAAATGTCGTTGTGCTGTAATTGTTCGGGTCAAGGCTATCAATATCTAAAAACTCACAGCCTATATTGATGTCAATTTTTTGGGATATAATCGATGGATGTGAATAAATAACAATCAGATATGCACCCAGGCACCATGTTCCTGATGGTATTGTAATTGTGTATGAATACGTGGGCTGATCATTGATTTGAGCTGTAACATCCATCAGATAGGTGTAATAGTATTTAGCATTTGAATGATCCTGGTCTGAAGAATACGGTATCAAATAAGGATTCGTTGCTCCCTCGAAGGTGACATTGATGGTCATGTTTGGGTCGGCCATGTCATTATCATTGCAGCCGATCAATAGGTATGCATTTTCCACCTGAGCACCGGAAGGGATGGATGATGGATTGTTTGGTAAAAAGGAGCTAGAAAATGTGGTATCATATGGAGAGGTTGTATCGTAATGCCCATGACCATCATATGCTATTCCGACATTACCATGATAGCTGATCATTGTCTGTAATGGCTGGTCCCCATCCCCTGCCCAACACAGGGTACCGACACAGAAAAATAAAACATACCCCAACACACGCTTACATGTCATAACGACTCTCCACTTTGGGAAATTATCAATTTAGCTGAACCAGCAATCAACACGTCTTGCAGTGATTTCTTTTTCAAGAACCATCACTACCTGCAGACAGAATGATCCTGCTCGTTGTTTTAATGAAAAAGAACTATCTGCTGCGTTTGGAAGTCAATCTGAAGAATACAGAGAATCCAAGCAATAACAGACCGATACCAAAAGAAGATAACGAGGGAGCTTCAGGGGGTACATTCGTCTCTGCGATCGCTCGAATAACAAAATTATGATTCAAGCTTCTGCTTAACGTGCCAGCGTCTTCCGCGAATGCCCATTGCCATCGATTCTCGGTTCCACCATGAAGACGTGGATTGTACCAGACTACATTGGAATGAGGGACTTGAGCGACTCCATCATCCGCACCGATATCCGTTGTGTTTTGTTGTACATATTCCAGAACCAGCATAAATTTTCCACTATTGATTACTGGGAGTGTCGCCATTGGCCAAAGCGACTGGAAATCTGCTTGCAGGAAAACTGCAGAAGTTCCCAAGGGACTACCCCAGCCGATAACATCCGGATTGGATTGCCACAATAAACGGCCGGGTTCCGGCAGATCACCTTCATCGGAAACCTTGTAGATTCTGACAGCAAATGCTCCGACATTGGTATCTGCATCATTGCCACACAATACTTCGCATCCTGTTATTTTGATGGGGTAATCCTCAGGATTCGCTTCAAGAACAACTCCGAGCATGTTTCCACGAAACTCCGACGGAAAGTAATTCGCCCAAGTTTGAACTTGAAATGGGTCCATCGGAGGTCCTTCATACCATCCATCATTCTGAAGATGAACAAATTGCGCCATTACACCCGGCGCTGTTGCGACAAAAAGACTCAATACAAATAAAATCTTTTTCATAATACAAATCTCCTCTTCTACGATCATTTATTTCCGTTTTTCAAGATGGCTATCCGTCAACGTCCTTTTCAGAGTATATCGCAAAACATGCATTTTTCAATGAAATATCATCAAGAACTCCAAATCCACTGATCTTATCGATAGAACGAATCGAAAAACCTTAATCAACAATGACAGATTCAAGATAAATCGGTTAGATATTTTCTATTGGTTGGTAAATTATCAATCAAACAGCTCCTGGCAAAACGTTTCTTTTTACCAGGAGCTTTGCTACCGTCTGAAGTAGTTGGAATTATTGAATTATCCACTCGACTTTAGTGGAACATATCTCAATCGCTCATCTTCTATGAGCAGTTCAAGCGAATCGGACCATATTGCACAGTTGAATTACTCCATTTCGCTTGAACATGAATATGTGAAGGTTCCATCGATTGCTTCCCATCTGTGCACTTGTCCCAAAAGCCGGTCGATAAAGATTTCAGACTCATCGGTTGTAATGCAATCATTGCAATTGACCATAAAGTGTAATCGAACAATGCTGCCATAACTTCCTCTGGGAATGGGTGGACAACCAATTGCGATCACACGCACTATCCGACGCTTTTTCTCATTACATCCCAGGTAAAGATAATCCTCTGTCAGATCGCCGGATTCGCATCCCATATAGGTCAGCATCTCTGAATCGAATCCGATATCCAGAACAAATGCATAGACAGCAGTATCAGGATTCTGGATTAACACATCGACAGTGATTTCTTCTCCATTACATCCCGAGGAATTCTCGATCCAAATAGTATCAATCGTTGGTGGCTGAGTCGGGGTTGAGGTCGGTGTATCGACGGGAGTGGGCGTCAATGTCGGAGGATCCGTCGGCGTATTCGTTGGGGTTGGTGTCATCGTCGGAGTGTCCGTCGGGGTATTCGTTGGCGTTGGCGTCAATGTCGGGGTATCCGTCGGCGTGTTCGTTGGTGTATCCGTCGGGGTTGGTGTCAGCGTCGGGGTATCCGTCGGCGTGTTCGTTGGTGTTGGCGTCAGCGTCGGAGTGTCCG
>CAZELM010000045.1:0-32298 GCA_964512995.1 uncultured bacterium | reverse complement strand
TAAGCTTCCCTTATTCTTCTTACCCTTTCAAGATGTAGTTTATGGAACGCTTACTATTGTCTGGCATTATTGAGTCTCCTTCATAAACGCCTCAATATCTAGTTAGATTCACTTCATTGAAAAGGATTATACTTCTCTAACGACAAAATACTAACAAAATCAAAGGCTTTTTTTGCAAGCAATCGCAATCCTGAAGACTTCATTGGATTATTAATTCCGTGCATTCATTCATATTAAAAGCCGATTCATCGGTGAATATGCACCAGCCAGTTATCCGGACCACATTGTTCCATCAAGATGAGATTTCTTACAGTCAAATGCTTGTATTTAGAATTCCAACGGCTTTTTTTATTTTTTTGATATCGGATCAAGGGTTTACTATTCCCTTGCATTTTCTTTACTATTTTTTCTAATATCTTCATGTGCCGATCTCTTCAAAATAACTTTTTTATGCAAAAAAATCATTTTCGGGTTTCGGTACTTTTTATTCTACTCATTTTCTGTCCGAACTATTGATTTCAGAAAATGTCCGAAAACATTTTCAATATCTTGGAATAATCATGTTGTTGACTTGTTCGACAGTGTAAGGCGGCTCATCTAGAACAGGAGAATATGATCCAATTTGAATCAATCTCGTTTTTGATTCATGGGTTGGGTTACTGATTGGCTGAATGCTTCTTATTTTTACTCCAGATCGTAAAAGAGCCAGTGCAACAATCCTAATTGAGTCATCAGGAACACTTGCTCCGTACCAAATACTATTTGTTGGAACATCTCTAAGTTCTGGGTTACCTACTCCAGTTTTTATCAAGAAACCAGCACCTTTTAAAACCCCCTCAAGAGTCTCTATCACTAACTCTTGATCAATATCTTTTGGAAAAAATTGCACCGTAATTTTCTGGTTTGCCTTCCTCAATTCATTCGTTGTCAAATGTGCAAGACTTTCGTTTGCCTGAAGAGCTATATAAAAAGATTCCGGTAATCGTTTTCCTTTAGGAAGACCGAGTTCTGCACCTAGCATCGCTAATTGTTCATTAACCGAACTGACGGAATCTTCAACATTGCCAATTTGAGTAGTCAGATCCTGCAATGATTGCATAACAACATTTTTTTCACTGATCACTTGCACTGTATCTTGCTCATATTTAGTATTTTTTAGCACTGGTAATCCACGAATAAAAACAATTAAAACAAGGAATAGCAGGAGGAATAGTGTTCCAATCGTGAGTATAGCCTTTAATTTACTACGAGCCATCGCTCTCCACGCAGCATGAGCCATGTCAATTGATGTGAAACCTTTGCGAGTTATATTCTCAACTAAAGATAGCCTGCTTGCATCCTCTTCATTAATGGTTCGATAAATGATCGCTTTTACTTCCTTCCATTCATTTGCCTTAATAGCAGCGATTCTGCGGTATCCGTCTATTATCTTGTATGGTGGTTCTTCTCCCCATAAGACAACAGGTACAAGTTGCCCCTCTTGGCATAAACTTTTTTGCAGATCGTTAATCCTTTCGCGCACCCTGTTCTGGAACCTGCGATCATCCAGATCAATATCTGTTATCAGGATTGTCTCTATTTCTTTGATTCCTGATAGACCGTCTTTATACTCGATCACTTTTCCTCCCACTTTATTCTTTGACACAACATTTATCTGGGTATCCACTCGATGCTTAACCATGTATCATACTCCTATTGTTATTCGCTTTGTATATGCGTTTACATTTTTTGATTAAAGAACATTTAGGTAACCGTGCGATAAACTGCATCTCGAATCAGCAGTTACATTTGCATAGAATGTTCTGTTTCTGGTAAAAAGGCTGTTCTAGGATGAACCATCTACTTCTTTTTCTTTTTTTTCATTGGCTTTTTGGGTTCGATAAACCCTTTCAACCACTGATCCGGTGTTTCACTGGTTTCCACCCAAGATGACTTGATTAGAAATTCCCAGGTCTTACCTCCCAGACATCTCAGCGTGGCTGGATAATCCATACTGGCACTTTTTTTCAGAAAACGAACCACAGATCTACTGAAAGGCTGGTTATATGATTCCTTAACCTCTATATTTTCAAGAAAATCAATGAGTTGCTGGAATAAGTGCCTTAAGTCTGAATCGGAGTTAAAAATATTGTGTTCCATAAGCCTTAGGAGTATCGGGATCATCGATATCTGATTCTCTGCCTTTATCTTTTCGAATGCATATTCTTCCTGATAAAAAGCACACCAAACACAGAGCGAATCGATCATTTTTTCCAAGTTATTTAGCTCCATCCCGGATTTCCATAGATTATCTACAGCAGAACAGAATCGTTTGGCAAGAAATTGATACGCTTTGTCAACCTGCTCCGGAATAGTGACTTTGTAAACTGTTTCTCCTCTAGGTAACCGATCTCCCCGGTAGGATAACCAGTTATGTGATCCGCAAATGTGAACTTTCTTATCTACCACGACTTCTTTGGCATGCGATTTCCCCAGCCAGTGGATCTGAACTGCTGGAATCCCTTCAGGCGATCGGATTTCTCGTATCCGTTTTTCGAGCTCTGGATTCAATGGCCGATCTTCCATATTTTTCCCTCGGGAAATGCCATATCCGATCAGAACCCATGCCCCACGGTCAACCATTTTTTTCAGCAGATCTAAAAATTCATGATCAATGACATCTTCTGTTACCCATGGTGAATAGATCAGCACTTGATGCTTCGCTTCACTCAAAGATTTGATAAAATGGTTTCGAATCTCAGCATCCCTAAGTTGTTCAGCATTCCCGTGATCCTTTTTCTCTATTGTCTGTTTTCGTTTTGGATTCCGTAATCTTTCAAAATGAGCCAATGCCTGTTTCCGAGCATCTTCTATAAACTCGTCGACAGTTGGATCTTTTTCTTCATCTATATCTTCAAGCTGATCTTTTTCCTGTTCGAAACCCGGAATGTTCATCATGGTTCTAATATCCAAAGACTTATTATCCATGAGTGAGGTCAGCCACTCAGATGATGCTTCCAAGTTATGTCGATCGGAGAAATGAATCACCAGTTTATTTTCCAGTTCATCATAGACCAAGAATATTGAAACGATACGCGTCAATCTCTCAGGTTCTCCTTCTAACTCACTTCGGATAAGGATTCTTCCCTCATTTGGATTATGCAAAGACAGAGAACAATTTTGAACAAATTGAAGCAACAATTCTGGTGATAGAATTGCGGCGTTAACCAGTCTGTGGCTCATATCAATGACCGATTCTAAAAAAGGAATTCCATTTAAATCACCTGATGGTATATCTGAGGATGGTTCGATTAAGAAGTCAAATGAATTCCGAAGTGGATCAGAAACAGCCCAAAGATGCTTAAGTGTTGGCGGCTTCGGGATGCATTTCTCTTGAAAAAATTCCAATCCCTGAGGGGTCAATGATATGGTATTGTTTTCATTCACTTGCAGAACATTGAGGTTTTGAAGACTCCGTACCGTGCTGTCCACAAAGATGGGGTCCAATCCAAGTAAAGCTGCAATTTCAGAGAGCTGCGGTGCAGGTGAGATCTCCAGACTGGCTCGGATAATATACTCCTCCAATACATTGAAGCGACGCGGTTCTGTCAGATAAACATTTAATAGCTGTTGTACCTGTTGATATTTAAATTTTCGTGCAGCCAAAACTTGTGTGCCAGGCACTTCAGATTCAAGTTTTTTAACGAAATTACTTAATTCCGGATCAATGGGCTTTGATTCAGAGATCTGAAACATGAACAAACCCTCCATGTTTTCTTACTACATCAGAAACATTCCGATATGCATCACCAGCACCACTTCTGCTGTTCACGAACAATTCATGGCACCCAACAATCACCAGAAGTTCTTGTGCTCGAGAAAATGCCACATTGACCCTTTCAGTCTTGCTGGCAAATCCAATATTGCCGCGATTGTTATTCCGGACCATGCTAACGATCACGATTGGTTTTTCCATTCCTTGAAAACGATCTACAGTGCCGGTTCGTATTTTCAGTGCAGGGAAAAGATGTTGTTCCAGTTCAGTTTCTATCAACTTGAGCTGAGACATATAAAATGTGATAATACCCACCTCTTTCGAACGTAAGTGAATATCTTTTTTCATCTGTTGGTTCCAGCTATCATTCATATGAGAGCATAGCTTGATGATAGCATCAACTTCTGATTGATTTGAAAACGATGTGCCATCCTGCTTCTCACCATATTCTTTCCCGATCGGTATGGTTACCCATACCAGATGGTGGGTGGATTGAAGAATAGAATCTTCTACACCATGTCTTCGAGTTGTCTCCGGATCAGCAATCCCACAGATCAGGCGGTTATCATAGAATTGGTTGATTGCATTCATAATCACTGGATGCATTCGATACTGACGTTTTAACATCACTTTGTTCAAGGGATCCGCAAACTCAAAACTCATCTTAAAGAGGGAATCTTTTATGAAATGGAGATCACTGCTGCTGTACCCGAGCGTTTCTGCGATTTCTTCGATGGTTTCGTCTTGAAACATCGGTGGAAGTTGACGATAGTCACCGACCATGACAATCTTCTTTCCTTTAAGCGCAGGAATCAGCAGCTCTGGAGGAGTGCATTTGCTCACCTCATCGATGATGACGACGTCGAACATTTTAAAAGATTCCGAAAAAAATCGGGAGGCGGCTTGGCTACAAGTTATTCCAATAACATTAGCGTTCTCCAGGTAGATCGTTTTGAGCTCCACTTGGTCCTGTCTCGTGGGATTCCTTAATCGGGCAATCCACTCGTTTACAATTTTTTGGTACTTCAGCAAATATTGCTCCTCTGAATCAAGTTCAATCTGCCAATATCGGAATTGATCTCTGATTTTTTCCAGATAAGCAATATTGAAGATATCACCACCAACCACTTCCGGTATTAATCGACGAGGAATCGCTTGCCATGTTTTTTCCCACCAAGATCGCTGACTTTCCAACACTGTAGCAAACTTCTCATATTTCGTTTTTAAAACGCAAAGTTTTTCCTTTAGAAGGACTGCTTCCTTTTCGGTCTCACTTATCTGAATCGTTATTTTTTGAAATCCTCTGTGAAGTGATGCGGCTATTTCCTGAACGGATGCTTCGGGATTCAACAGAGTCAACTCAACTCCCAGATTTGATATTGTTTGTTGGCATAATTCAACTTTCTGAATAAATTCCTGAAAATATAAGTCATTATCTAATTCTTCAACAAGGCATCGTCTCGCTGATTTGGAAATGATATGTTGAGCAGGCAATTTCTCACACAAGCTATTTAACAATTGTTTGACGGATGCTTTTTTTTCTGCCAAATCATGCGTGAGTGGTTTTGATGAGTGTTTGATCTCATTGAGTTCTTCAGTAATGGTTTTGATTTCTTTTTTCAGCAAATACAGCTTTTTGTTGATATTATGCATTCTTTCATTCAATCTGGAATCCTCTTCATTCAGGGCTTGTTCTGTTTTTGCATAACTTCTCCGATAGAAGCTACAGATCGAATCTCTGATCTCACTCCTCAATTCGTTCCTAGATTGTATTTTTTTTAGCAATTCATCGAGAATGATGATCAGTGCTGCTAATTTTGCATAGTCATCGGTTTTTCTGTCACCAAACATGAAAGAAAATACTATATCAAAGATGCTCTTCTCTGTCGTTAATTGTCGATGGAGTTCCATGGTATCCTGGTCCAGCATGACCATGTATTGTTGCACTTCTTCGTTGGCAGAATACTTCTTCCGATACAAAGCTGTTTGGTTTTCAATCTGAAGCGGACTGACTTTCGATATGTCATTAGTATGAGTGGATAATCGATTTTTTATTTTTTCTGCTTTTGAAATGGCATTGACTATCTCCTTTTCCCTTCGAATGCGGTCATTAATATCTGAAACTAATTCCTTGATCCATTGCTCCCAATTCACCTGCAAAGAAAATTCTGATCGATGGGTCAATGATAAAATTTCTTCCGGAACCGGAAGCTCTGAGGTAGTAATACCCAAATTTCGACTGGCTTTATTCAGAATATTCATTTCAACATCAATTCTTCTTTCACGCCATGCATCCAATATCTCCCTGATTTTCCTGATATCTTTCTTTTTTGTCTCTTCTCCCGCTGCTAAAAATTCCAATCTATTTACTTCTATTTTAATCGTGTCGATTTGATTAATAAGGTTTTTGGATTTATCTTTGAATGAATTTAAAATGTTTACAGCGATCAAAAACTCTTTCATGATACGGAGAGAGGGCATGGCAAAAGAAATATCCTGATTGAACTGCTCAATCATCGAAGGCAGTAAATTTTTAAACCAAAATGGACGATGGATAATACTTTTGACAGGAATATCGATTTCTATAACTCGACAATATGCTTCGATTTTTTGACTTGATCGGAATATCGAATCCAGTTTCGTGGAGGTGATGAATTTTCGAATCTCCGCAACGAACACTTCGGTATCTGTGCAATTCCAGCCGGAGTCGTGTTTCAGAAGTGTGAGATTGGATAACTGATCATGGAGTGATTTGATACGTGTGAATTCTGAGTTCAATTCAATCAGATGATCACTTCGATTTTTGATATTAGATTCAAGCAGATGAATATCGTTAACTAATTTCTTTGTTTTTGAGTTGAATTGTTGTTCTGTTTTCAGATATGCATCGAACAACTCAGATGATTCGAGCAACTGCTTAAAAATTTGAATATTGTTTTCGGATCGTCTCAATCGGGATTCACAATCGGAAGATGTATTCTGAAGCCAAGTTTCAATTACATTATCTTCGAGAAATGGCAATCCTTCTTCTTCCACCCGTTCCGCTTTTCCTCTCCGGAGCGCTCGGATGATTGGATGGTGGATTAATCGGCTCAATGCATTATCTACAGCGAGATTGGCTTGGGAGGCGATCAATGTTTTTCCACCCCTGCGAGCGACCTGAAAGCAGATCTCTGCGATAACCGTTGTTTTTCCTGTTCCAGGAGGTCCCTGAATCAGTACCATATCCGGGCTGGACAGTACTGTTTCCACTGACTCGATCTGCTCTGCATTCGCGTGGGGTAACAGCAAATCGGAAGTTTTTATTGTGGTACGTTCATCGGGTAGTCTCGCTTGCGATGCATTGAAAAAAAATACAGATAAGTTTGGGTTTTGGAACCGACCCTTATTGAAATCTGCGAGCGCATTCCGTTTACGTTTGATCTGTGCGATATCTCCATAAGCATTATATGACAGATTGCCTGTCTGCGGGAGATAATTGGGATCAACGAGAATCCTCTCTTTGAGACCTTCTTCCAATTTTATTTTTATCATATTCCGATCAGGGTCATACGAATCAATACTCCCGAGAAGGATGCCATTACTGCGATCATCTACCAATTCTGAGTGTCTGATGAGATGGATCAGATCATTGATCGCTCGTTTCAGGCGTTGTTGCAGGTCTTTGACTGGAAATTGTGATTGGACCGCGTTCCGGCCTGATTCCGGTAATATCTCAAACGTGACTCGGGAGGTTGCGATGCCAAAATTGTGTCGGTGATAACTCACAGTAAATTGGCGGGATTCTGCAATATTCTGCTCAATTTTCAACATAGAATCCCATACTGCGATCTGATCCGGACCAGGAAGTAGCTGATCGCGTAACGGTTGTTCAGATATCTTTTCAATGATATCGATAGGGACTCCATAGGTTCGGCCTGGGTCATGGACCAATTGGATCAGATAGGGACAGGTAAATCCATCTCCACTGGGTCTGTAATTTTTTGAGAATGAAACTGCAAAGATACGTAATGGCTGCTGATTTGTGCTGTTAAGAGCTCCTTTTAAGGTAACAGAAACATAACCTGAGAGAAGATGTGAATCCGGGTCCAATCCAGAATCTTCGTGATCGAGACTCATCTCCACATTGATTTCATCTGCTGATCTTCCTATTCCGAGATTGCGTAAAAAAAACTTTCTGGGGATACGCTTTAACTCATTCTGAAGATATGCCGTTGCGGTTTTCTGTTTATCGGCATAACTTGAAGTGTTGTAGTTCTGCTCTGGCACCTGAAAATGAATCAGGAGTTTATCGACTGTGCTTTCACCGATCAGTTGATATCCCCATATCTGAGCGACGTCATTTTCTGATTGAACATTTTCAAGCCGATCTGCTATTTTTCGTGGCACAACCTTAGCGGACACGGGGATGATTACTCCATTGGAAGAAATTCGAATCGATGTCAAAAGGTTCGTTCCTGGAGGGATATCCACGGTATCAATCCGGATGCTCAATTCCTGAGAACCCGGCATAACCATTTTGGGTTGAACCTGCACCCACTCGTGATCTGATTCGATTGATGAAGGCTCTCCCAGATGGACAGAAATGGAAGATTCAAAAATTCTTCCATTTTCAATCTCTCCAAAATCAATTCTGTCAGGGAGTTCCCATCGCTGATTTTTCCAGGTAGCATCTTGAACGCGACCCAAGCATCGAACATTTTCCATCGATGGAACACAACCATTGTTCGCAATAAGCACCAATTCGCCATCTATACCTCCGATCGTTCGGATCAGATGGAGATTTTGAATGTGGACATTGGGTGCACAAATGCATAGCGCTGGTTCATCGGTGGAAAATATAACCGTCTGTTGCGGATCTCCACAAATACACAAGGATTTATCGATCTCGAAAGGACCTTTGTATTCTCCTTCTTCCAAAAATACAGTATCTCCATCCTGGAGGCGGGAGAGAAGATTCCTGAAATTGTCCGGATTTGCTGTAAAACAAGGCTGTTGACCCATTGATAACCTCTACTATTTGCATGATGTTCATCTCTGGAATTCCAGTTCATACAGACAATCAACCAAGTTCTCGAAGGTGGTCTCAATGTTCGCAACATTGTGATGGCAAATATCAATTTTCATTTGCTGGAGTAAGTGAAAGAGAACAGTGTGGTCGCTGCCTGTCAATTTTCTGAGCAACTTTTCTGATTTTTCGATATATGATGCGTATCTTGAAGCTCCGGGTTGTGTTTTCCACTCATCCTCGTGGTGATCATTACCGAAAGCAGGTGTTATTTTTCTCAAATGGATCTGAGTCGGTGGGTTGTTTCTTTCGATGGGTTGATGAGAAGATAACTCCAATTCGAACAGAAAGTCGATCAGTCTGTCTGATGCATCATCTAGTGCCGATTGACTGTTATCCGTTAATGCGTTCTTGAGTTCGTTGACTATTCGCATCAATTTTCGCTGTTGATCGCCAGGGAGATCTGGTAACATGCTTTTCGCTTTCTGGATGTAGATCTGATACGCTTTGGCATTGGGATTGGATTTCCAGAGTTCATTGATTCTTTCGGTTCCCGCCTGGACTGCATCATTGTCCATAATGCGTTCGTCAGGTTTCATATCGATACTGAGGTGTTGTCCCGTAGCAGGAATGGTTGCCGACAGTTGAATAATGCCATCTTGATTATATTTGAATGTGACTAACACCTCATGCGGTGTGTCGGTCATTGAAGGCGGTATCTCGGGAATGCGAACAGATTTCCCTGTGTACACTGCATAATCGAGATTCTGCTTCTCACCGGCTTCACCCGTTTTATCCTGATACAGCTTGACTTCCAAATCAGACTGGTCAGTGGACAGTAAGGCATAGAGTTTCTCAATGGTGTAAGGAATAGTGGTATTAGGGGCTATCAGCTCATCGTATTTTATCATCAATTGATTCCCGACGAGGTATACCGGATCAATGCCCAATCCAATAGGTGCCACATCGGTCAGAATGGGTGGCGGTCCCCCAATCTCAATCTGATCGGAAATGATCGCTGCCTGAATACTGGCTCCCATACTGACTGCGAGGTCCGGATTGACCGACGTTATTGGCTTTTTTCCCGTTTCATTCTCTACCATTTCTCTCACAAGTGGAATGTATGTGGAACTCCCTACCATAATAATCCGCCGGATATCAGATGGCCGAAAGTCTTTGGCAGTCAATGCTTTTCGCAAACAATCTCTGGCCTTTCCTATCAGTTTTTCCGAAGCGTTCTCGAATTCTTCCCGGTTGACAGTTAGATCCAAATCACAAGGCTTTCCATCAACCCACATAAGGTTTTCTTTGAAAAATGAATGGAAACCATACGTGGAAAGCATGATCTTGCCTTCCTCAGCTATCATTTTTAAGCTCAATTCCTGGCGGTCAGATATAATCCCATTGGGATATTGTTTTCGGAATTTCGATAGGATCAGATTCATCATGACCTCATCGAAATCTTTCCCTCCCAGCTCTGGATCCCCATAGCTGCATTTAACATCGATCACACCACCCATCATTTCCATGATCGTGATGTCCAGTGTTTCTCTGCCAAAGTCAAACACCATGAGCTGCTCATCCAGATCCATGTGGCTGATGCCAAAGGCCAGGGCTGCTGCGGTGGGCTCCATGATCAGCCGTCTGATCTTCAATCCAGCCATCTCTCCGGCAATTTTCGTGGCGTTTTTGGCAGCATCCGGGAAATTCGCCGGAACGGACAGAACAACCTCTTCGATTGGCTCACCGAGATATATTTCTGCGTTATATTTCAGTTGTTTGAGTATCAATGCAGAGATTTCTTCCGGACGGTATTCCTTATCCCCCAATCGCACATTCTTTCCAGTTCCCATCAACCGCTTCACTTCCAACGCGATAGCGGATGATCGTCCGATGTAGGTTTTCGCCTGATGGCCAACAACCAGTTCCCCTCGCGGGTTCAGTCCCACAATCGACGGCATGATAAAGCTTCGGCTGGGAGACGTGGGATCCGGGATCGGTTCGGGTTTCCCATTCCGGAATACACAGATCGTTGAATGATGGGTTCCCAGATCAATTCCGATTGGATAATACGATGTTGTTCCGTTTTTTTTCATATCATGACTTTGGAATCAATGTCGCACCCAGTTTCAGGATCAGCGCGGATGGTTTTTTAAGTCTTGGGATGCGATTCAGAATCCATGCTCCAATCGGCCCAACACGTTGGTATATCCGTATCAATGCTCGGCCGACCGGATAATGGATCAGGATCGTATCACGAAAGTTACGATACTGGACCACAATGGGTGCATCGGGCGTTCCAAACGTCGCTGTTGCAATAAAACAACCTCCGGGTTCAGGTTGTGGTGTAGGTTTTGGCTGCGGGTCGCGCGAGGCTTGTCTTACAAATTCTTCGATTTCATTGAGAAATTTACTGTTGAGATGATGCAATGCGGGATATTTAGACTTTAGGCGAGTGATAGAGGAAAGTATCTGCTGATGTGTAAATTGATCAAAATGGTTCATAATATCCTTGAAGATAGCGTCCCTCTGATGTTCGATATCCTTCGACTGTCCCCAAAAATCACAAAGATACAATGAGATCAGTCGGTGAAGCGGTTCGATCACAGTGTGATCCGTTTTCAATGCTGCATATTGATCGGATACATCCACGACAGACTGGACACTTCCACTCCATTTCTTCAGATCGCTGTTTGATGGATCAAATCTCAATGCAGCTTTTATAAATTCCAATCCATCGTGAAATAACTCTTTTTCGCACATGATTCGCGCATATTCAATAAAACGATGGGAGACATACAACCTGACATCTGGATCTTCCGGGATAAAAGACATAATCCGTCTGGCAATCTCACCGACCCGCTGGATCCGGTCTGACAGGATGTAGATCAGGCATAACTTGAACATCGAATCCAGATCATCAATATCTACCTTGTTATCAGCGCCAATGGCTTTCTCGATCCAATTCTCAGCCTGAGCATAATTTTTTTCATCCATGTAAGTGTCAGCAATCGCTTGATATGGAATCTGGTTACGAGATTCTAGATCGATGGATTTCTCATATTTTGAACGAGCTTCCTCTAACATTCGAGATCTATTACGATCAGAATCGGATAACTTTTTTGCCTGTCCATGATAAGCAGCTCCATAATTGAACCAATACAATGGAACGTCCGGTGCTTTTTTGGTCAATGATTCATATACGTTAATCGCATTGGAAAATTCATCCATTTCCAGATGACACAATCCCAGCATATTTCCTGCACCATGTTCTCCTGGAGCCAGTGCCAGTATTTTTTTCAATGAACGGATCGCCAGAGGATATGATTTCTTATCCATGTGATCGGTTGCTTCTTCATACAACTGCATGATTTCTCCACCATGATGCAGCATGTCCAGATAATCCCCTCTCGCCTGGGGATCCGATAGTGTATCGTATGCCTGGCGGACCAGTTTAAAAAGTTCCGGTTCTTTTTCGGGGGGATATTTGCGTACCATTTTGAAATACGCCCGTTTAATGTCTTCAGATGAAGCATTCTGTGGAACCTCTAGAATCTGGAAATAATCCTGTGACATAGCTGTTACCTCAATACATTTCAGCGCTGAAGATTATAGAGGAAATCAATCAATTGATCAGAAGCATCATCCTGAGCAGATTGATCTTTATCCGCGAGTGCTACCTTGAGTTGATTGACCATTCGCATCAATTTCTGCTGTTGATCGCCAGGGAGCTCTGGTAACATGCTTTCCGCTTTCTGGATGTAGATCTGATACGCTTTGGCATTGGGATTGGATTTCCAGAGTTCATTGATTCTTTCGGTTCCCGCCTGGACTGCATCATTGTCCATAATGCGTTCGTCAGGTTTCATATCGATACTGAGGTGTTGTCCCGTAGCAGGAATGGTTGCCGACAGTTGAATAATGCCATCTTGATTATATTTGAATGTGACTAACACCTCATGCGGTGTGTCGGTCATTGAAGGCGGTATCTCGGGAATGCGAACAGATTTCCCTGTGTACACTGCATAATCGAGATTCTGCTTCTCACCGGCTTCACCCGTTTTATCCTGATACAGCTTGACTTCCAAATCAGACTGGTCAGTGGACAGTAAGGCATAGAGTTTCTCAATGGTGTAAGGAATAGTGGTATTAGGGGCTATCAGCTCATCGTATTTTATCATCAATTGATTCCCGACGAGGTATACCGGATCAATGCCCAATCCAATAGGTGCCACATCGGTCAGAATGGGTGGCGGTCCCCCAATCTCAATCTGATCGGAAATGATCGCTGCCTGAATACTGGCTCCCATACTGACTGCGAGGTCCGGATTGACCGACATTATTGGCTTTTTCCCCATTTCATTCTCTACCATTTCTCTCACAAGTGGAATGTATGTGGAACCCCCTACCAGAATAATCCGCTGGATATCAGATGGCCGAAAGTCTTTGGCAGTCAATGCTTTTCGCAAACAATCCCTGGCCTTTCCTATCAGTTTTTCCGAAGCGTTCTCGAATTCTTTCCGGTTTACAGTTAGATCTAAATCAAAAGGCTTCCGATCAACATGCATGAGGTTTTCTTTGAAAAATGAATGGGAACCATACGTGGAAAGCATAATCTTGCCTTCCTCAGCTATCATTTTTAAGCTCAATTCCTGGCGGTCAGATATACTCCCATTGGGATATTGTTTTCGGAATTTCGATAGGATCAGATTCATCATGACCTCATCGAAATCTTTCCCTCCCAGCTCTGGATCCCCATAGCTGCATTTAACATCGATCACACCACCCATCATTTCCATGATCGTGATGTCCAGTGTTTCTCTGCCAAAGTCAAACACCATGAGCTGCTCATCCAGATCCATGTGGCTGATGCCAAAGGCCAGGGCTGCTGCGGTGGGCTCCATGATCAGCCGTCTGATCTTCAATCCAGCCATCTCTCCGGCAATTTTCGTGGCGTTTTTGGCAGCATCCGGGAAATTCGCCGGAACGGACAGAACAACCTCTTCGATTGGCTCACCGAGATATATTTCTGCGTTATATTTCAGTTGTTTGAGTATCAATGCAGAGATTTCTTCCGGACGGTATTCCTTATCCCCCAATCGCACATTCTTTCCAGTTCCCATCAACCGCTTCACTTCCAACGCGATAGCGGATGCTCGTCCGATGTTGGTTTTCGCCTGATGGCCAACAACCAGCTCCTTTCGCGGGCTCAGTGCGACGATCGATGGCATGATAAAGCTTCGGCTGGGAGATGTGGGATCCGGGATCGGTTCGGGTTTCCCATTCCGGAATACACAAATCTCCGATGTCGATGTCCCCAGATCAATCCCAACCGGATAGTTTTGTTTACTCATTGTTAGTTCCTCCATCTAAGACAGAATGTTCGTTCTAGCGTTGTGTTCATTTTCGTGTTTCATGATTCGATTCCGTAGTATCATCCGGAATCGTCAGAATCATCCCGGGAACCAATTCCTCGGAATCCAATCTATTTGTCACCATGATATCATGATACCGGTGACCATCGAAGTAAAATCGTTTGGAGATACTCCACAGAGAATCACCTTCCCGAACAGTGTACCGAAATCCTGACACATGATTTATCTTCGATTCCTTCACTGGTTCTTGCGCAGAAATTGGCTGGAGTTTTTCAATATCCACGATCAATTGCTCGAGCTTTTTATCCAGGAGGTTAATGGTGTCCAAAGATGGACTTTGTTCGGGTTTTTCGGTGATTATCACAGGAGGGATATCGTTATTTGGGTGTGTGCCCAAGATCTCCTGTGGATTCCTGGTAAGGAGCAGAATCCCGAGAATAGTGATCAAAACCAAGGTTCCGCCGCTCATCAACGAGCTGATCATCATCCAGTGGTTTCGAGTGGAAGAGTCAGGATTTTCTTTGTGGGGCACAACATCCACTGCTGTTTCAGATTCAGGTGGGATCTGGTCAATCTCTGGAGTATCTGGCACATCGCCAAGAATGACCTGTGCAGGTTGCAGAATCTGATCACCGGATCGGTAGCCCCAGGCAACACATCGAGAAATGGTCAGGATTCCTGGCCGGGACTCGCTTATGGCCTGGTGAATTCGATCATCAAACAATTCCCCGGGTTTCGGCCGGATCACATCGAATCCCATTGGAATCATGATCCGGCAGAAATCCTTGAATGTCTTTTCTAACGCTTCCCGGAATATCGGATCCAGATCATCATTGGATACCGCATTTTCAATAGCTGTCAAGAAATCAATCGAACGCTTTTTCCACTCTGAGATCGTAAGCTCCAACAGTGCTACCTGATGTCGTATCTCGGAAAACTCCGAGTGATTTTTCCAGAGCGCTTCGATGTAATCTTTTCGTATATCAGAACCTGAATCTTGAGATTGCGGCTTATTTTTCATCAGACCAGCCAATTCTTCCAGCATCAACTGAATTCTGAACTGGTCTTTTTTGAGCTTGGATAACTGATCTAACACCTGTGTGTCAGTATTCATATCATCTCCTTCGATAAGAATGTTAAGAAGCGGGGTTTGTGATGCGTGAAAGATTTCATCGATTGACTCCTATGCACGATGGATGTGGGGGGGCCAGTTATCGGGATCCCACTGATCCATTGGGATGAAATTGCCGTCACCATCGGTGGGCGGACCGGGTGGCGGGTCGAGGCGCGTCTGATACGGCTGACCGGTCTCCATCGCTATCTGCATTGCATCGTATATTTCCAGAATCGTTTCCTTCGTACGATATGAACCGTATTTGGCGATGTCTTTGCGTTTTACAATCGGGAAGGTTTCCATGATGTAATCCACATCACCACGGCAAATTTTGTAGAGATGAAAATACAAGGCATCCAGTTCGCAACGAAGAAGAGTTCTCCGTTTTTCATCCCAGACGAAAGGTGGTCCGACATAATTGCAATCCCAAGAAAACCGTAAGAGATCCCAAGCTGTGTAAGACAACTCAAGCGCTCTGGTGATAATGAAAATGGAAAGCTTTCCATGTCGATTGAAGATACATTTCTTGATAGAATTATTATAGATTTCAGGAGGCAAAATCGGAAGCTGGGATAAAATGGAAAAAGTCATATGTGTTCCACCCATTTTTTGTCTCGCACAGTAGTCAAATACATAAGAATTCATATTAGATAATAAAATAGCCCCATTATAACGATCATCAAAACCGAGAACAGGTATACTTCTTGAGGCAGGGGTAAATGGTATGGCAGTGGCAATACAGGTTCGTTCATTCGTGGCATTCGTAATATCTCGATATACCAGAAACCACGGTCTTTGATAGCCTGGTTTAGCTGTCAGTTCTTTGAAAAATTTCGATGTTATGGAAAAACGAGTTGTAATTAGTCGAACTGGTGAATGCAATTCATCCTCTTTAAGATCATTTACTGACTCAAATTCTGTTCCCGAGTTCTTATATGTAGCATATCTATGGTTGAATTGATGAATTAGCTTTGCTTCGTAAACGGGATAAAAGCTTATATTGTCATTGTTTTCAAGCAAACAACTAGCATTTATTCCGGGATGTAGATACTGTGCATGATCACCATAATCAACAAATCTTAGATATTGCGCTCGCCACTGATGATGTTCTCCATGGTAGCCATCTGTTATTAAACATGGAACTTTCTCATAAATAGTCCTACCTAAATGATAATCCTTTTTATTTCTGAATATCGGACACGTTCGGGTATTTGGATTGATCAGTTTGATATCGTCTGCGGTCAATGTGAACACTCGCTCACCCTCCCGGATTTCCGATGCATCCGCCGCAAAAAACAGAAACGATGCGCCAGCTTCCGGCATGCTACCAGAACCCCCGGTCGTGAGAAGACAGAATTTCATCCTCGAATCGACTGCCGGGAACAATCCTCTCCTGTTTTCAAAATCATATAAACTGATGAGGCTCCGGGTATCCATGACATCCTGAAAAAACATCTTTGTTGTGTCATCCGTAGCGATTCCCGAAGGCACAATGCACCCGACCCGGCCGCGTTCATGGATCAACTGCCGATTCAACTCCGTGAATACAGTATATGTATTGACATCCCCTCTGCCACATAACGGATATCTTCCGGATTCCCGCAAGAACTGACTGATGATCTCCTGCTCCCGCCGGGCACCATGGAAAGCTGCCAGCAGTTCCGGATCGTTATCTGCCAAGAATTCAATCATCCGTTTCCGGGCTGCGGCATTGGATGCAGACGCAATCTCCGGTGATCTCTCTGAAAACCATTCCTTTTCCTGAAGCTTGATCCGTTCCCAAGGCGGATTTCCGATCACACAATCAAATCCCCCATTAACAAAGACTTCTGGAAATTCCAACTGCCAGTGGAAGCATCCATAATGCGCTGAAAGATCATCTGTTACATTCTTCAGTTCACCTGGCAGACTCTGTTCCTCTGCAAAAAAATACAGCGTTTCAGTAGTAAACCCACTCGGCTCTTTCGACAAAAAACTGGGATGGTCTGGATGAGGCGGGAAAAATTTTTTTACAAAAAATGCCGCACACCAAATATCTGCAAGGCATTTTTTCTTCTGATATTCGGCATTCTCCTGCAATTCTCTATAAGCGGCTGCTTTATATTTTACTTCCTTTGAATGGTTGTCCGGGAGAAAGTCCAGATTTTTTGCTAAAGATCCTAATTTTTCCAGAGTCTGTTTCAGCATAACATTCAACAGCCGTTCAGCCTTTTGTCTTTCAGTTTTATTTTTATTTTTCAGTTTTGTGCATGCTTTTTTATCGTCCCCCTCCACCGGATTGAATGCTCCATCTGGAATCCCTTTTTCCAGCAAAGCCGGTGTTGCTCCAAGCAGGCTGTTCCCGCATCGGATCCGGTGATCCAGAAAACTGAGCGGTTTTCCGGGCTCCAATGCTTCCATCCACAAACTGACTTTGCACAACTCAACAGCCATGGGATTTATATCCACACCATAGATGCATCGGCCGACGATATCCCGGAGCGCTTTCTGGATCTCTCCGGGGCTGGGCTCCACATCACCGGATCTCACTGTTGCCAGTCTCTTTGCCAGTCTTCGGGCGGCAGCCACCAGAAAATGCCCCGACCCGCACGCCGGATCGCAGACCTTCAGCTCCAGAATCGTTTTTTCAGGATCAGGCTTTTTAACCGCTTCATCGATGACGGGATCCAAGGCTGAATCCAGAAGGCAGTCAACCAAGGAAGACGGTGTATAATAGCTTCCGGTTGTTTTCCGCTCATGACCAGCAGCGACATCCAGTTCAAACGTTCCGGCTTCTTTATTCAATCGGGGATGTAACTCCAGCAGACTCTCATATACACTCCCCAGTTCGTCAGCGCCCACATTCCGCCAGTTGACCGAATAACGGGTTTTGCCTTCCTGGATATGCGACAGGTTTCGGATAGCATCCAGGAGATGCTCGTTGCTGCAATCACTTTTCATCAGCCAGGAACACGCAGTATGGCTCCATAACCGACTTCCGAGAGCCGGCAAGGCCAATTCGGGACATCCGTCATCCAGTTTATCCATCACCAACCGGATCCGGTGCCAGATGTCACCATGTGGTCCGCCCCGTTTTCTATCTGCCAGTTCCCGGATCCGGCGCAAGGAATAGAAGCGGTCATACCTGATTCTGGCAGCATCATCAGCATTTGGATCCAGCAACCCATCCCGTTCTTCAGCAACAAACAGGAATATGATCCGATATACCAGTCTCAGCACCTGACGATAGTAGTTCTGCTTATCCAGATCTCCGGTTTCCAATGCGGATCTCAGCGCACCATTCGATCGATGCGACAGAAATCCTGACCCGAGTGATTTGATCGCTTTTTCGACTCCATTCCGGAGTTTATCCAGTGCCCGGATGCCGTCATCCCGGGATGTTTTGAACCATGTCTCCAGCCAGCAATCTTCCGGTTTTTCCGCCTCCACACGGCTCTGATGGCAGAGCATCCATAACATCAGAAATTCGCTGTATTGCTCACCATCCATGATGGATTGGATGTCGAATTCCACATAGGCTTGCCGGGTTAAGCTGTGATGATCCCGCAAGATCCGAAGCCGATATCCGTTCGATACAAATCCCCATATTTGTTTCTCGGATCGGTTGAGAAATTCCTGGACCAGACCGTGCGGAGAAGACCGGGCAGCTCCAGCCACGCCCGACTGCCGCCGGTCCAGGTCGACCCGGCAGCCCATGAGATGAATGGGCGAAAGATGCCATGCATGCGAAACAGCGAATGATTTGCCATCCAGATCCATGGCGGGACACTTCTGAAGCCGCCCATATCCGAGTTCCTGAAACAATGGCAGCAGCCATCGTTCTCTGGTGATCCCGGTTGCCTGAGATGATTCGGATTCTTTCTCCAGTGATTCATGGAATACATGCCAGAGGACCAGCATCCGGTTCCAGGAGCGGTTGACAGCCTCTCCGATGCGTTCATTGGGAGCCAGATGGTAGGTTTGCGGGTCAAGACCCTTGAGTTCGGGATCACCGGTCTGGATACGGGACAACAAATCCTGGGGCAGCAGTCCGCCTTCTGTCCGGATGCTGCTGAACTGACTGTTTAAACGTCTCATACAGCACCTCCAGCACCACTCACAACAGGAAGGTAAACATATAACCCCAATACATCTACCGGTTTATGAACATCCACTTTCAATGTCCGGATACCGGTTTTTGCAGCTTTTCGGATTCGCTGATGGGCATTGAACAGCTTCTTCCCACGCTCATCGGCCATCTCATCGAGTTTCGAGCGGATATGGTCAAATCCGTCCAAAACCCTTTGGAGAAACATCCTCGCCTGATCCGAGCCGATATTGGCATCGGCTGTCGCAGAAAGAAGAGACTCGACCGGTTCGACCTCCAGCCATTCCGCATGTTCCGGACTTCCCGTGAATCCTGTCAGAACGAGGTCTTCCGCCAGCAATGGGCGGACCACGCCATCTCTGCCCTGATTGATGATATGAAATCGTAATCTGAGGAGCAGAACGGTTGTTCTCTTCTCCACGAACTGAGTACGGATCACACCGGCACGACGGCCTGGCCCGGGTATGTCCGGATCCAGAGCCATTTCCATGACCTGTGCGGCCAGGCTCTCCACAATCGGATGGGTTCGAGTCAGAAGACGCTCGTTTCTCCCGGGCTGTCCTGAAAAAATAACCGTGAAACAATCCTCCTCACCGAATCGGTCTCTCAATCCCTTTGGGACAGACTGGATCTTAATGTTAACGGTGGTACCCTCTCCCCCACCGTGCCGGTTATTTTCAGTTATCACAGCACCGAACGACTGAAAGGCAAGACGGGTAAACCGTTCCACATCCAAGGGAGATCCGAGCGTCTGTCTCATATCGATCAGTTCTGTTCTGACCTCGGTGTTCACGGTCTTCAGAAGCGGATTCTGAGCAAACAATGAACGGCTGCGTTTTTCCCGATCCACAGCAGCATCCCATTGAGCACTCACCGGTTGATAAAGCGGTTCCATAAAATCAAACGAAAGCTGCCTGTTGCTGGCATCCTGACGAACCAGGAGACCCTCCAGTATGGCATCTTCGATGATCCGTGTCTCCATCGGCACTGGAACAATGATACCCAGTTGATCATGGATCGTTTTATGTTTCCGAAGCAGAACCTGCAGCACAATTCCATCGACAGGATTATCTTTCCCATAATAGGTGAGCGTTTTTATGGTGTCTTTCGGTTGACCGTATCGATCGACACGACCTTCTCTCTGTTCATGCCGGGTTGGATTCCAGGCCAGATCATAATGGATCACCGCATCGAAATCCTGCTGCAGGTTAATCCCCTCGCTCAGACAATCCGTGCAGACCAATACCTTTTTATGATGATTTCCCAGAACATCGACCCGTTTCTCCCGTTCTTCGGGAGCCAGCAAACCTGTGATCGCTTCGATTACGACACCACTGCGTTCCAGTTTTTTTCTGAAATATTCCGCCACATACTCGACAGTAGGAATGAATCGGCAGAACACAATCGGTGAAAAACCATCGTCCAGAAATTTTTTAACAAGTTCCAGTCCTTTTTGGAGTTTGCTGTCTTTTTCTTCAGCCAGAGACTCGGCTTCACGAGCCAGACGAAGCAGCGTCTCCCGGTCTGTTTGATCCTCTTCACCCGGATCACTGCCTGGAACGGAATCCAGTGTCTCGGTAATATCGTTGTCGAGATCCAGAACAGCTCTGCGGCCTTCTTCATCGATCTGATCGACCGTTTCCCCTTCTGAAGCGGCCGATCGGTTCCGAAGTGTGGCTGCGGCGGCAACGGGACTGGATGATAATGCTCTCAATAATGCCAAAGCCGACCACCAACGGACCCGTTGACGGCGTTTCTCGATTGTTTTATCCAGAACCCGGTCACGGCAATACCTCAGAACCCGGTCGATGAACTTACGATATTCGGGTACCAGAGTATAATGCTCCTCGGTGATCTCTCTTTTCGGAAACGGCGTCCTGGTATCGAGATACGCCATCAGATCCCCCCGGCGGCGTTGAACGAATTGGCGAGCCAGTGATTCGCGATAGTGCCGGTTATGGTCTCCGGAAAGGTCTGAGGGCAGATCGGCAAACGCCGGGTTCAGCAGAGCCAGAAGCGATCGGAAGGTTTCCTCATTCCCGCTGTGCGGAGTGGCAGTGACCAGAATCAGATGCCGTGATGCACCGTCCGGTCTGGTCGGATTGATCAATGCCGTCAATAAATCATGCCGTTGCTGCCGGGTGCCTGTTCCGAATCCGGATGAGCAGGTATGCGCCTCATCCACAATAACCAATTCGGGGCATGTGCGGATAAACTCGAGCCGCCGGCGTTCACTTTTGATGTAATCAGTGGATACCACCGTATATGGATATCGTTCAAACAGCGATTCATCCTGACGGCAATACCGTTCCAGTCTGGATGCTGTCCCTGACAGGATCAGCTCCGTGTCGATATGAAACTGTTCATATAATGATCGCTGCCATTGTTCTGCCAGATGAGGCGGGCACAGCACCGTCAATCCCTGAATTTCAGCTCGATCCAGAAGTTCCCGGGCAATCAGGCAGGCTTCGACTGTTTTTCCGATTCCCACATCGTCGGCAATCAATATTCGAACCGGATCCAGCTTCAGCGCCATCAGTAGCGGAACCAGTTGATAGGGTCTGGGATCCACCGCTATCCGGGCGAATGATCGGAAAGGTCCGGCAGCCGAACGAAATCCCAATCGTATGGCATCTCTGAGAAGCCCGCATGACAGATGATTCCCTAATTCCGTGTTGGGATCAGGGAGCTTGAATTCGGCTGATTCGACCCGCTCCAATGGAAGATAGATTCCGGTTATTTCATCGTCTGTTCCACCCAATGGCCTCAATATCAGTGTATCTGGTTCATCGTTGCTTTCCGGCAACACCACCCACTCCCGGCCTCGGGCTCTCACCAATGATCCTACATTGTAGTGCATTCGGGAACTCCTTTTACCGATCCGTTCTCATCTCCCAATACCAAAAACCTCTGGGAATGTTTTAAATTGTTCCGGCCATCGCGATTCTTCATCATACCGGAACCGCATCACCGTATAACCTTCATCCATCAGCGCATTCTCCAGTTTTGCATCTTTTTCTGTGGTCCCATCATGGACCGGTCCGTCAATAAAAATAACCACTCCGTCCGTTCGATAATAAAAATCGGGACGTACATGACAGGACGGCACAAAGAACTGGGCTTCACTTGGCAGATTTAAACCGAGTGCATCGACGAGCCGAAGCCACCTTTTCTCCAGTTCTGAATCGCATTGATTCAATAACCTTTCCAAATGATCGGACCGGCTGGCCGAAACCGGTGATGTCTGAATGGTTCCATTTTTCCATTTCAGCAGGATGCGGGGAAGCAGCGTGCGATCGATCAAACGGTGATCCCGTTGGTTATTGTAAGACAACAGACAATGATAACAGGCTGATTCGCAGTCTTCTTTTGCACGAAATGCCCGTCGCTGATCTTCACCGGTTTCAGGATCGAAATGAGCGGTTTCCAATGCCAGCCGGATGATCGCGGGAAACATCCGGGCGTCTTCCACCAGCCGCTGCAATACCCCCGCTCCCCCTTCATTGGATTCATAGATAAGGATGTATCGACGGTTGTCCGGATCCGGAAGAGTGATCGAGGCCAACTCCCGGTCTTCCAATTGAAAAAATATCTGTATGGCTGATTTCAATGCGGATTCAAGGGTGGCCATTTCCGGGATGGTCAAATGTTCCGAAGGCTGAATGATCAGGCCGTTATGCGTGTCTTCCACATAGGGTATTACTCGAATCTTGTTCGGTGACATCGGTTCTTCTATGTCGTCATCATCTTCCATTTCCTGGCTTTTCGCCCAGATCCCCCGTTCCGTATCCAGAACAAATCCCAACTGATCTTTGTTTTTTCTCCGTCGCCATCCGAGATTCATCTGCCGGATGCTCATGGAATGGCCAAACTGAAGGTCAACGAAGGGCTTCCCATCCGAATCGATCAGCACTGCTGTATGGATTGTCTGGATTCCTTCCCGATTACTGAATCGGATACCGGTTTTTATTTCAAATCCATACCGGAACCGTTCTTCTTCATCCGAACGGATCCGGTCTCGACGCCGAGTCGATACATTCTGCATTCGAAACATGTTCTCATAGGGATTTGGCAATGGGTTTCCGCATCGTTCACATCGGTCAGCACCCGGATTCCCTGCCAATGGATGAATATACCCACATGCACTGCACTGGATGACTCGCTGTGTCAATGCATCGTCCTTTCTTCCAACAGGCAGAATGACTTTGTTGATCACATACCGGGATCCCTCATGGTATATGAAATTTCTCGGACCGAATTCTGAAATAGCCAGAAACCGGGGACGATTGAGGAACTCATCATTCCCTTTTATTTTTTTCCGGCCCGGTATGAACGCAGATAATGGCAGTCGGGGGAAATTATACCCCGGCAAAAATCCTTCACTGGCAAAGTACCGATAACTATAGAAATCGGATTGCTGTGAATCGGATGACTCCAGCAGAAGTTTCAGTTGGGACTCGGCTTCGGCCCTTAACCGTTTGGCATTCTTCCGGTCGGAAGGGTCCCGGGATGGATCCAGGATGATTCTGTTCTGGCGCTTGGATTGATCCAGTGCAGCCAGATAGAGATTCCGCCATCGATCACAGGACCGGTTAAAGCATTCGGGTATTTGTGACAGAATCCGATCCAGCCAGCATTCAGGATCTCCAGTGGACGCGACAAGGGATACGATCTCCTTCCACAACGCTTTTTTAATAATCTGTCTGGCTTGCTCCCGTTTTTTAATGTCGTGCAATGTTTCCCGGATATTGGGCATGAGTTCGAGAGAGGGGTCATCACCACTCAGATCCAGAATATCCTGGAGTGACGATCCGAGCGACATTTTTGATGTTTCCAGCCAGATCGCGTGAACATGTGCACGTAACAGCTCTTCATTTTCGAGATCCAACCGGGGAGTCATCACCGAACCGCAAACCATCAGATCCGGATGTTTGAAGAAATACTGGTCATGGGGACTTCCGGTGGTGCAATAGGTATAGACGAATGCGGGTTGCCCGCTTCGACCCGCACGACCGCTCCGTTGTGCATAATTGGCAGGCGTCGGAGGTGCGTTTCGCATATTCACGGCATTTAATTGCGATATATCAACACCCAGTTCCATGGTCGGAGAGCAATATAGAACCGGCAATTCCGCGTTCCGGAACCGTTCTTCTCGTTCCTCCCGGACCGGACCGGGAACCTGTGCCGTATGTTCCCGTGCTTCCAGTTGCCGTAAATCAAATGCCTCCGAACGGTAAAACTCAGTAAAAAATGGATTGGTGCGCAGTCCATCAGCCGGTTTCTGGGGGACTCGTAATGGATCATGAAAGGCACATGAACCGGTACCGGCCCGCCATACCATGGAAGAGGCATTGAGCTGATATCCGTCCGGCGTATTCTTATCTTTGGATTCAACTGCACGGCAGATAAATCCTCCCGGATCGTGCATCAATTGAAACAGCTCTCTTAACACAACCGAAACATCGTCGGTGGTGATTGGTTTCCGCCAATCCTGGAATGTATCCCGGCGTTTTAAAAACAGGCCAAATCCGCCACGGGGAGATAAATACACAAAGTGATACGTTTCTTTTGTTTGTTTTCCTTTGGAGCCAGGGAAAACAATATGGGCACGCTCCAGTTGTTCCTGTTCATCGATCGCCCAGGGTGGAATGAGCCGTTGACTGGATAAC
Organism: uncultured bacterium; assembly: GCA_964512995.1. Lineage (GTDB taxonomy): Bacteria > CSSED10-310 > CSSED10-310 > CSSED10-310 > CSSED10-310 > CAZELM01. The sequence continues at coordinate 7,291 of CAZELM010000045.1, read as the reverse complement.
TGGCGGATCGACTCCTGGTGAGCAGGATCCAGGTAACTCACCCGAATCGCTAATTCACGCCGCATGAAATCCAGTAAAACCCGGCAGACACGCTCACGATCTCCAGGAGAAGCAGATGTGAGAAGAGGATGGCACCCTTTCCAGTTTTCATAGTCCGCACACATATCTCCCAATGACGGATAATCGATATCAAGCAATCCGCATTGTTCCAGATTGGGAGAGGTGATTCGCCATCCGCGGCGTAAATCCCGATAAATGTAATATCCCAAAACTTCCCGGAAAGCCCGATCGGTTTCATCCCGGGCAGCATATTGGACGTTGGGATCCATCGCATACAATGGGAGTGGCAGTTCCAGGCTTTCAGATACGCGAAGCGTCAGGGTTTCATGGGGAATGCCTCGTTCCCCAGCCCGATCAACCGCTCGCCACAGCGCGGACCGAAGGAGCGATATTCCGACAAAGTCATTGAAATGACCGGCCTGCAACGATGCGTCCTGTCGATTATCCGTGAAACTGAGGAGTTTTCTGGCGATGGGCTGAAGTCCGTGGTCGTTCCGGAGATATCGTATTGTACTGATTGACATGATCGTCGTGGCTGTACTTCTGCCTTCCGATCCCAGTGTCGATAACTTTCCGAAATCCGATTGCTGGTAACCGGAATACGTGACATGGCACTTCATACAAAAATGGAATGGAGTCGGAAACCACCACGCTTCTTGATCTCCGACACCGTCAATCGCTTCCTTGGATAGTATGATTTTTTTCGGGAGGTTCTTGAGATACCCCCGACGGACGGTCACGATGTCGCCTTTTGTTTCCAGCCATGCATCCGGGATATTCTGCAGGTCTTCCGTCCAGGGAGATGCCGTGCTGAGATATAAAAAACCGGGTATACCGTCTGCTGTTTCCTGCTGATCCGGAATTTGTCTGGGGATGTAGATCGTTTTACCATTCGGAGTGGTTTTTTTCCGAACAATGTAATACTCCTGACCGCACTCACGACAGAACCCAAGCGGAAGCAATACTTTTTGTCTCTGGCTTCCAGGGACAAACTGCTGGGGAGATAGTGTGATATACCGGATATCTTCGGGTTCGGGAGATGCGAATACCGACTCCCCTTTGGAAACAAACTGATGCAGTCGAAATGCGAAGAGCGGTCGATCGTGATCATCTTTATTGAGATACCCGTTCAACAATGTGTCTTTGATGGCGCGACCACATACTGACTCATGTAAGCCTGTCAATTTGGACAGCTGATGAGCGATGCCATGTTCGCCGGATAGCGTTTGAGGTTTACTTCGAATGAATCGACCCGTTCCCGATTCTGTTTGAATCCCCAATGTCGATTCAATCCAGGATGTCAACGGGTCGGACACAAAGGACGGCGTATCACCGGGCTGGTAACCCGGACCCCGGACAATACGGTCCCGAAGCGATGCAACGGTTGCTGTATCATTGATGTCGAGCGGTCTGGTTACACGTTGCAACGTTTCTCCGATGACCGATTCCGGCTTCACTTCTGCACCGAAAAGACGGGATGCAATGGAAGCGATTTCTTCCTGTTGTTGATGCCATGTTCCAGCGCTGGCCAATGTAGCGGACGTTCCGATGTACAGAAGATTCGCTGCACGGCAGGATTCTCTGACGCGTCGGATCAGAAGAGCGACATCTGCGCCCTGTCGACCCCGGAAGGTATGGAGTTCGTCGAGTATCAGAAATCGCAAATCAGCAGCCGCATCCACCAGTTTGTAATCCCACGGGCGAGTGAGAACTAATTCCAGCATGACATAGTTTGTCAGGAGAATATCCGGGGGAGACTCCAGAATCTCTTTTCGTTCGATTTCTTTCTCCTGACCCGTATACCTGCGAAATGTAACAGGTGGATGACCTTTCGGATATCCCCTGCACAGAAATTTCTCCAATTCACCCATCTGGCTGTTAGCCAGTGCATTCATCGGGTAAACGATGATGGCCTGAATACCTTTTCCACTTCCTCTCCGCAGAATGTGATCTACAACAGGAATAATATACGCCAGGCTTTTCCCGGATCCGGTACCGGTGGTCAGGATATAATTTTCACTGTTTCGGTATGCGTGAATGGCATCGACCTGATGTTTATGAAGTTGCAGTAAATGCCCGGATGCTCCATCGGTTTTCTTATCACGGAAGATGTTTAAACATTCCGGATGGAGCACGCCATCAGTAACAAGTTTTGGAAGGGATTCGCCCGGTTCGAAGGATGGATTTAGCTGGATCAGGGGATCGGGCCAGAGGAGCCCCTGGTCGAGTTCGTCTTCCACAAGTTTATGGATCCGTTCATCACGAATGGTCAGATAGCTTCTGACATAGGAGCCGTAATCGTGAATGACACTTCTTCGTAAATCGAAAACATCCATCGCATCAGCCTCCAGGTAACATCGTATCAAATGGAACACGCAAGCATTGCTGGGGGATTCACAGGAGAGTAACATCAACTCCCGTTAAATTCAATATTATGTTATAAGTGAAAATAACTCTTCAGAATTCGATCTGAAAAAATCTCTCGAATCGGTTCGTTTCTGGTCAGCAAAAAATGGATCGGTTACCAATTGTTAAGAATTCGTTTTTCCTCAAACTGAAACTGTGAAGTGACATGTGGGACTTATAAATCAATATGCGTTAATCTCTCTGTGCCTTGAGCAGTTTGAATTTCTCGAAATTCCCAGAACAGGTTGAAATGATTTTCTTCTTCTTTTTTTGGATTTATGAGACGATGCACTCGGATATGGTGCCGTCCAATGGCATTCAGAGATGAACTCAGGTTATAACCAGCATCGCTAGTAAAAATATAGCGATCATGAATGGGCGTATTCGGACGATCGGAGTAAGAAACTAATCTGACATAGATAGAGCCTTTTCTTGAGCGACGTAACTTACTAAGTTCTCTTATAAAAGAAATTTTGATCTGATCGTCATCGAATTTAAATAGCATGATATAGATCGGTATATCTGAATCGACTTGTTGTAGATACAGAAGCTGTTCTGGGCCAAAATGACGGTCATTAATCTTTAAATATCCTTTTGATTGCTTAAGTAATCTTAATAATTTTTTAAACACAACTTCTGGCTCTTTCGGGTCCCAGACTTCTTCTTTACTCGAGTCATCAACAATACGGGTGTTAATATTAGAGCCAAGCTTGATTCTCAATTCTTCCGTTTCTCGAAGAGCCTCATTCAATCTGGATCGAATTTTTTTGAGTTTTTTTCCATGAAATGATAATCGATCCGGTGGTACTCCATTCAATTGCGATTGACAATATTGACGCAGAAAATCGGATTTAATATTTTTAGAATCGGACTTCACTACAACATTGATATGCTCTCGTAGGGGAGCTAACAATTCTTTCCGTCTATTCATCACTCTGGCTGTTATGTCTTTGATAATTTTTACAGAAGGTAATTCAGGACAGAGATTATCGAAAAAATATTTTACGCCAAAGGCACCGCCAAGAACACTCCCGCTGAGGGCAAACACTGGGATTGCAGTGATGGTTACTGCCGTAGATGCTGCTGCAACGATAGCACCAAGAACACCTGAAAAGATACCACCACCTAAAGCTCCTTCTGATGCACTCTTTACAACACCCACAATTACTCCAAAAAATTTGTTAAGTTGATGAGAAGATGTGCTAACAGATGATGTCAGATCAGAAGATGATATCTCGTAAACAGAGTCATAAGGAATCTGATGAATACTCAAATCCAATGACTTTTCTACTCGTTGTTGCTCACAAAAAAAATAATTTCTCCAGAGATATTCTTCTTCTTCTTTAACCCTCAAAAATAACCGATCCATTTCAAGACTTTCGACATTCGATGAAAAGATGGTATCTACAACTTTATGGTAATCTTTTGGTTTCGCTTCATTCTGATCGAGAACACAAAGTAGGTTTTCTAGTTCAGTTAAATATGGTGCAAAGAATTCAGCTTCTATAAAAGAAACAACTATACTATCTATTTTTTGTTCAACGATTGAAGTTTGGCTCCCCAGGTTCTTTTCGAGATCCTCATAAATGGATAATTGCTGATCAATAGTCCAGCATAAAGTATCAAGTTCGCTGATATACTGTTCTATTAATGTCCCGAGATCACCTGCAACGGCTCGATGTTTGATGTTTAATTTGTTGGCATAAACCTCATTATCAAGGATATTCAACAATTTTGACAATCCACCATCGTCATTTGTATCCAAGGTTATTGCTTTAATTGCAGTCAACGGGAGTATATGTTTAAAGCGGTTTCCATAGATCCTGGAGATAAATCCTATCGCTCTTTCGGGACCACTTGAAAATTGATCAATTCGATTGATGACTGCTAATAAATATTTATCCTTTTGACTTAATCGATCGATAAATTCAATCAAAGAGGATTGGCCAAGCAGGCTTGCATTAAAAACCCATATGACAGCATCAGCCTGGTCTATAAACTCACGTGCTAAATCCTCATTTTCCTTAGTTGTAGCACCCACACCAGGTGTATCCCAAATAAAAATGTTTCGATCACGGATATCTGAAATCTCAAAAGAAAAATGCTTAATCTGTTTCGCCCATTCAATGTCGCCTCTATGCTCTTCCAGCAATTGTAATGCTTGCACAATTTCATACTTTTTTTCTTCAGCCTTATTCTTAAAAAAGCAGGTAACCTGCTCATTTGGTCCATACGAAAATGAACTTAAAACACATGTACACTCTAGAATATCTGTAGGGGCTATGTTTCGTCCGATCAACGCGTTAACCAGTGTGGATTTCCCTGATCTAAATTCACCCATTACAGCAAGTTCAAAATTTGGACGAGAAGCCCGTTTGATAGCATCCAGCTTTTCAAACCAGCGACTTCCGTTTTGATTAACAAGAGAAATATGTTCGCCAATCTTGAGGTTATTGAGCATGAAATCGTTTTGCGTGTCTTCAGCCTCTTTAATCAAATCAATGACTTTTTCAATCAATTGATTGATCTCGCTAACTGCAGGTTCCGCCATTGGTTATTCTCCTTTCTTTTTCCAGTATTCAAGGAACTTTTCAATATAAATATTTTTAAAAATGAGTGGGTTAAGGCGGTTTGCTTTGTCGCTAATCTGCGACTCCAATTCTTCTAGACTCCCATAGTAGCTATTGAGTTCTTTCTTTAAATCACTGAACAACTGAATCTGAATGTTCTCCATTTGTTTTTTGAATTGTTGAATTACTAATTTTTCTTTCTCATCAAGCATATTGATTAATATATTACGCACACTTTGTCGTTTTTCAATTCTGGAATTCTCCCGATATTTTTCCTTTGCAGACTTGCTCAGCCATCCCAAAGCTGCTGTCCACGTACGTCTCCACCAATAGGTATTAACATCGATATGAAAAGTAACATCTGGCATTTCCGGGACTAAAAGCTGTTTCATTTCTTTTAAGGGCTTTTGTCTTCGGAGTTCGCCTGTCAGATCATATTCATTACTAAAATATGGATGTTCATTCAAAAACACAGCGAATTGTAAAGACTGTTGTCTTAATCGCTGCTCAGTTTGAAGACGACTATGCCGGATGTTATCATTGAATTCTCTTTCTTTTACTATTATCCGTACTTCATCATTGCCATGGTGAAGATCAATATTTGAAAGATATTCTTCCATGTTGGATCGATATTTTTTATAAGGTTCTTGAAGTAATTGTAATCCAGATCGTTCTTGTAAATAGAGATATTCTTCCAGCGATTTATGTATCAGGTGATATGTGTTTCTATTACTCCGGATCAAATCCAATTCCTTATTTTGAATACGTCGAAACTCTCGTTGGGCTTCGTGAAGACGGATGTAGGTAACCTCATTGCGAATGCGCATTCCTTTAAAGACGAATTTAGTAAGTATCAACTCCTTTAAAACAAGTAAATTTGAATCCTGTAATACATCTGGTCTGTTCTCGGTGACACCTTTGAAGCCTAATTTTGCGGATATTGGCAATATAGTATTTGAATATTCTTGATAGTGTTTCTCTGCCATAGATAAGATACGATGTCGATCTTTGTGTGTGAAGTTATCCATCCCATTCACCAACACAATAATTGGAGAACCGTAGCGTGAAAATCGCTTCATATAAGTCAATGTTACAGCCGAATTAACGGTCGCAGCATTTACTAACCATAAGATGGCATCAGCTTGATGAATATTTAAATCAAGTTGATGATTAAGGATCGAACTCCGTGCACTATCATTGAAAATTTGATTCAATCCTGGTGTATCAATAAGAGCTATATTAGGGAAAAGTGGTTTTCCTGAAATGGGCCATTCAACCGCATATACCGGAGATTCATAATCCGGATTCAACTCAATTTTCTGGAGTTCATTTTCAAGAACAGCACGCAAGCTCTTCTGATCAGCATAGCTCTTGAAATAATGTTTTTCTTGTGTTGTCTGCATTAATACTTTTTTAAGATCATTATCATCTGCTTTTATCTCCGAATGTTCAACGACGGCTGAACAGAAATTATCGTCAACCTGACGAAATCGATCAAATCTCCAAGTGCGAGGTAGTTCATCAACTTCTGCAATCGCTTGCCCAAATAATGCATTCACAAGAGTTGATTTCCCAAATTTCCCTTCTCCAACAATAAAGAGCCAAAACGGTCGATGAAGTCTTTCCTCTGCATCAGAAAACACTTCCCTGTGATATCCGAGCGCGCTGTCGTTAGAGAGTAGCGGCTTGATTTCATTGATTTTTTTTGATAACCACAATGGATAGGTTCCAGGCTGAGATTTGAACAGATTATCATTTAACCTCTTGAATAACTGACAACTGGTGCTGGTAGCTTGTTGTTTGAACTTAATAAAATCTTCAAGCATGACTATAACATTTGTGTAATTTTTAAAAGGACATCTGCGACAAAAAATACCACGGCAATTAACAAAATTATGTAAAAACGTCTTTGTTGGTTCCGAAGTATTTTCAATTCATCGGAAACCTTTTGTTCCAGTGCAGAAATCTGTTTTTGAAGAGGAATCCCTAGGTTGTTCAACAAATTTGAAAAAATATGTTCCTCTGATTTTCGGATGGTGCTCTCTACTTGCAAACCTTGAATATTAGAAACCGATTCTACCATTTGTTGAAATTCACGAAGAAGTTGCGTTTCTTCAATCTCAAAGTTTCCGAATTTGTCAGTATTCATTATCTCTCCTATATCCATGGAAGTTATTGACCAATGGGCTGCGTATTGGTGCTAGTACATTGTCCCTCAAGTTGATTTAACTTAAAATCCTGCTATAATACCCATA
>CAZELM010000044.1:23413-32313 GCA_964512995.1 uncultured bacterium | reverse complement strand
CGTCGGCGTGTTCGTTGGCGTCGGCGTCAACGTCGGGGTATTCGTTGGTGTCTTGATGAATGGAGTGTATGTAGGTGTGACGGTACGAGTTGGAGTCTTTGTTGGTAAAACTGGAGTCGGTGTCTTCGTGGGCAATGCTGGTGTTGGTGTCCTCGTGGGTAAAATTGTTGGTGTACTGGTCGGCTGTATCGATGGCGTTGGAGTAGGGATATACGTCGGCGTATCTGTAACGGATGGTGTAGGAGTTTCGGTTGGTGTAATGGTTGGAGTAAGTGCCAGATTCGTAAAATCATATACATATCCGGAACCGGAATTGCTCCCATTTTCATCCGAATAAGGTGCACCAGAAATGACCGTGTATCCGCTCATGGCAAGCGAACTGGCCATTGCATCACCATTTGCTTCATCACTGGCGAATATCTCAGTCTGGAATAGCCATTGGCTTCCATGGTTTCGATACACCATGATTGAACCAACATTGGCTGTAACATGATCTCGGCCCGGAACTCCAATCACACTAAACTCATCTGACAACGATACTGTCATACCAAATTTATCAAACTCCGCGGGAGTCGAATCCCGAAAAATCTCCACCTCGTGCCATTCATTTCCATCGAAATAAAACAAATATGCTGCTCCAGAACCACTGAATGAGCCAGATTCTTTAGATGGAGCGCCAATCAGCAAATAGTTGCCTTCGATATCCACCGCATTCCCAAACCAATCTCCTTCATTCCCATCACTGGCAAATACTTGCGCATGAAAGTTCCAATTTACCCCATCAAATTGATACACAAAAACAGATCCTTGATCAGTTTCACTACCTACATCATCCAGTTTAGAGCCGATGGCTATAAATTCGCCACTTACCGCTACCGAACATCCGAAGTCGTCCATATCAGAGCCAGCAATATTCTGTAACTTGGCACTTTCTTTCCATCCCTCTTCTGATTCTGTAAATACATAGACAGCTCCAGTTTCGTTCCCGGAGATACCTGCTCGTCGTGCTCCCACAACGGCCGTTTGAGCCTCAACATCAACCGAATAACCGAAATAATCATCTGCTGTTCCATCTGATGGCTTTATCTTTTTCACTTCAATCCACAATGAACCATCATAAACAAATAGATAAACCGAACCTGAATTACTCCCCATATCATCGTCGTTCGGGGAACCTGCCAAAACTTTGTTTCCTTCAATGCTCACAGAATACCCAAATTCATCCGATGCGACAGCATCGGATGCGACCAGTTTGCATTGCTGGTCCCAGCTCATCCCATCATAATGAAAAATATATGCGGAACCCCTTGACATATCATCCTTTCGGGATCCTATCACAAGGGACATCGTATCGACGGCTGCCGAGAAACCGAAAGTGTCATATGCAGCTCCGTCGTCCGCAACTATCTGATATTCCATCTGTGCATTGACAGGATTCCAGGGACAATCAATCACCAGCAGAAGAAAAGCAACTACCACCATCCCGCTCTTGAACCATCTCATGAATACCGGAATTGTTACCGCTTTCATCTGATACCCCCTCTCCGAGGAATATTGACTACCGACAACACGCTTCTATAATTCCGATTCACCAAAAATTACGAACACTTTTGGTAATGATATCCAACTCGAATAAAGTCCGGTAATGTGACACCAAAATTCGACATCATCATTTAATTTCAAATATACACTTTAATAAATACATCTGCCCCCATGTCCTTTATATCACAAAATTCATCCCGATACAAGTTTTTATGTAAAAATCTATGCCTAGTACATATTGCAGATTCATCAAAAAACCGGTTTTTTGAAGAAACAATGAAGTTATAATCACAGTTTTAGAGTGTAACATTTGGGAACTGCACATGAAAGGAATATTATGACTCCTGTGCACAATAAAAGCACGAGACATCAAAATCATCCAACAGTTCAGATTTCTGAATGACAGACCACCAGATTCCAATTCTGTGATCATCTGCTTCACAAAAACATCTTCTATGGGTGTAAATTCCTTCCTTCTCCCGGGTAGTTCTGCCCGTTCAACTCATTATGAAAATGAAGATATGCATTTTACAAGCACTATGCTAATGTGTGGCTGATGAGCGTGAATCGTTTTACAACTCACTGGAAAATCTGGCTTTTTGCTATTATCAATATTGCTCTGATCTTCTTGGCCGTACCAATCGCCCGAACAATGGAACATGCGCTCCGAAATATATTTGGCACCAGAATTTTTCTACTGATTACATTGATCATCATTTTCACAGGGATCATCTCTTTCCGATGGCTTTTACATCGGCAATCCTCTCATCATCGACTCAGGATATTGGGTTTTTTTCTGGTCTCAGCGCTTTATGCATGGCGATTGGTAACTCTGCCGGTTCATGCCGAACGATTTCATCTCATTGAATATGGATCTCTCGCAGTCCTTATCTCTCTGGGCTGCTGCCGGGCCAGGCTAGGATATACCTCGTTCGGCTGGGCAATGACCATCGTCTGGCTCGTTGGACTTGGTGATGAACTATTCCAGTGGGCGCTCCCTAATCGAGTTGGAGAATGGCGGGATGTAGTGATCAATCTTCAAAGCGGAGGCCTGGCGATCTTAGCCATTTTCGTATTGCGATTGCTCCCAATGGCTCACGCTAAACCATCAATCCGAACCTGGTTACCATTATCCATCAGTTTCGCATTATTATGTGCACTCAGTGGATGGTTTTTCCTGACGGTTCATGCTTTCGGATCTCAACATACAGATACAGAAATCGGTCAATTCAACTCTTTTTTCACCATCGATCAGTTATTGGAGACCACCGATGCATCCTATCGGCAATTTGTTACGGTAACCGATGAAGCGCTGGCATCTGGACAGCCATTGGATATTTCCCGCTATTTCTATGATCGTGAAGCCAAGGAGCATTTTGACCGGGTTCACTTTCTGATCGATCTGAAACGGTTCTCCGAAGCAAACAATGAATACCGGATCACTGAAAAATACTACCAAGCCTTCCTGCATGTCACTCAACGATCATTTGCTCCGGAAATCCAACACCTGCTTTCAGAAACACCTCCAATGCCCCCGACAGAATTTTACAGTGCTGTAATGGATTGGTTGATCGTCTCAGTAACGCGAGAGCAGGTGATGTGCCTGAGTACAGGATCATGCATGGTATTTCTATTTTTCACAGTGATCATCCTGTATCTATCAACGCGCCAGGTTAGACCAGCTTGCTCCCCCCAAAAATAAAACCGTTGTTTTTTCCCGCAAATCTGTTAGGATTCTCCGGCATTGATCCGGCACGGATTACTTGATCTGATCGTTAAGGAGGAAATATTCCATGGAAACAACATTCGCCGATCTTCAGAAATTACCGTTAACGAAGTTGAAAGAGTATGCTCTCAGCATCGGCGGGATTCACGGCGTCCACTCAATGAAAAAAGTGCAACTTTTGGCATCCATATGCGAAGTCAAAGGAATCACTGATACATCCAAAATAGAAGCTGCCAAGCGCCGGGAAATCGCTCGGGGAAAAATTCATACCATGAAAAAAGAAGCTCGCTCCATGCGAAAAGAACGAGCTGAAAAACAGGAATCATTAAGTCGGCACGAACGGGATGTCTACCGCAAAAAAATTAAACAGTTGAAACGATCTACCCGGAAGCTGTCCCACGTTTAGTTTGGAGTAACTCGGACGTGACCATTTTCGAATCGGGAGTTTAAAGGTTCAGACGAAGGCTCCCGGACGGAATGATGGGTGAAACGAATTGCCGATTCACCGGACTGAACTGCCATGATATCCACCGATATCAGGATCCCAGATCCGGATATACCCATTCCGCTTCCCAATCGAGTCATGCCGACGATTGCTCTCCCTTTTTCATTATCAATGGAAGTCATGAAGGCCGTCGCTCGCCCATCACCAGAGAGAAACGGCCCTTCTTTAATCTCATTGATCTGGAAAACAGATGGATCATACTCCAGATAAAATGGAACACTCCCCACATTCACACCATTTTCAAGGTTCACTGTAAAGGATGCCGTTTTAGCCTTCGGAAGAGCGAGTTCCGCCGGATTGATGAATACTCGGACAGGGTATTCCATATTTTGTCCGTCATCACTCTGATCGTCTGCAAGCGCCGATGGCGTCTTGGACGGAGCGGGTGTTCTGGTATCGCTTGCGATAAACACTTGATTCGATCGATCCACAATGGAATCGTGTTCCGGTTCACTCCGTCCAGACCGGTGTTCAGAATTTCCTGTCCATAATGTGTCGGTCCAACCACCTGATGATCGCCGGTCGAGAATATGGGGTGTCAACGAAATGATGATGTCGGTCTGTTGTTTATTCTGGGAGGACGATGAAAAGAGTCGCCCCATCACCGGGATATCTCCCAAAAGAGGAAGTTTTGCAGTTCCAGATCGATCTTCATCTTTTATCAGTCCAGCAATAATCTCCGCCTCTCCATCCCGCAATCGCAAGGTGGTCTGAATATCCCGTGTTCCAATCGTCGGATTTTCAGACTCTCCCGAATTTAAAATGGAGCTGATCTCCAGCTTCAGTTCCAGAGATAATTCATTGGAACTGAGTATTTTTGGCGTTATATTCATCAGAATTCCGACATCTCGATATTCGTAGACTGCCGTCTCCTCTGTCGTGTCCCGATATCGGCTTGTTGTCACCCGGATCGGCACCTTTTCCCCGATATGGAGTTTTGCCGGCATTCGATTGAGGATACGCAGCCGAGGCTGTGCCAGAATATGAGTTTCGGCATCTTTTTTCAATAAATTCAGATAGACTGACGGGAGCGTCAAAAACAGTTGTCCTGAGGAAACCTGAGACATCTCACTAATACTCAAGGTTCCTCCATCCGGATTCGCCTTGATCCCTCCCCCAATATTCATCGAAGCGGACGGTTGGTCTCCCAGATGCATCCCAAATTGCTTGACATTGTCGCGGCTGATCTCCAATACTTCCATTTCAATCAGCACTTCCGACTCCCGGATATCCAGTGATGCGACCAGATCCGCCACCATCTGCATTCGAGCCTCATCGGTTCGGACAACAACAGCATTGATCCGTTCATCCGCCAGGACAGTTGATGCTTTCAAAAGCGGCTCCAACATGGACTTGACCTGCGTGGCATCCGCATACTTCAACGCGAATAATTTCACACTGTCTTCCGAATACCGGATTTTATTTTCGGGAGTATCGGTTGTCAGTAAATAGGTATTCGGATTCAGATCAATCAGAAGCAATCGATAGGTTCTGGCCAGATTGGACATTGCTTCACTGAGAATCGTATTATTCAAATCCACTGTCACTCTGCGACGTGGACCTTCTGAATCATCCGCCAATATATTGATTCCGGAAACAGCCGCCAAGGCGCGAAAGATATCGATGATCTGGGTATCTTCAAAAGAAAAACTGATCATCTGCTGATCATTTTTGTTTAAATCCAATCTGGGGGAGCGGTTTTCTCTATCTTCCAGAGCTGTCAATCGTTCCCGTGCTGCCTGATGTTCCGGAAATTCCTGGAGCGCTTCCCGGTATCCCTGTTTTGCTGATGGCGTATTCCCCAGTTGTTCATCAGCCAATGCATCCTGATACAATCTCTCCGAAACATCGATGGAGATCAGAGTTCTCAATCCATCCCGTGCGATGCTATTAAAAATGTCAAAGGCAAGGGCTTTTTCGAAAGCCAGTCGGGCATCTTCGAATCGATGATCCAATATCGCCTTATTACCGATTTCTGCCTGAAATTGAGCAGCTCCTGATTTTGCCCGATCCAATGCGATTTCAATTTGCATATTACCCGGGCGCTTCAACGCAGCTTGTTCCAGAACCATCACTGCGGATTCCCAGTCCCGGGATTCCATCTTCTGCAATCCCTGCCGATACAAACGCACTGAAGCACATCCGTACAGGCTCATGATCCATAACACGACCAGTAATGTACGGCATTTGGCGGCGTGGGGAGATATGTCGATATGCCACTTCACCGCCAGCCTCTGATCTTCTCTCAATTCATTACACATCATTCGCTTCACCTGAGCCGATCCCTCACTGATTATTGTGTCCCAACAGCGAGCCATCATTCATTGAAAACTCTATTCTGTCCCAGGTTTCTTCGACAACATCATTATTTAAATGCCGTCGGATTTTTACATTCCCTTTAACAATGCACATGCGATCTCCCAGATTACACTCGATCTGATCCCCAATAATACTCAAATCCAATCCCCAGTTCAGATGCACATTACCACGAGCATTGATCCGGTCGGATTGCAGATCGACTTGCGCATAATCGCTGGAAATCGTTGTTTTCCCAAGAATTATCCGGACCTCACCCTCATATGTCCCGATTTTTGTCTCTTTATCCACATTGGCGATCCATGCTGAGACCTGGAGCTTATCCTTAGTCTTGGATTCAAGATGTTCAATGAGCTTTCTGATGGATTCCTGTACGGATTTGGGTTGCGGAAATTTTTCTAAAAGATACCGATTGGCCTCGATCGCTTTTTCATAATCATTCATATCGCGATAACATAATCCGATGTTTGTTTGTGCCAATGGAGCGAGATATGAATCGGGTGCACGGGTCACCACTTCATGGTAATATCGAATCGCTTGCTCGTAGCTGCCGATCTCCCATGAAACATTTCCCAAAGCAAAGTAAGCGGAAACCAGATGCGGAGACAACGAATATTTCTCGATCAGTTTTTTATAACTGCTGATCGCTTTCCCGAGATCTCGACTTGGATTGACCGGATTGGAGTATATCTGTCCCAATTCAAAGTATGCATCAGCCAATAAAGGGATATCCGGAGATTTATCGATAAACCGAAGCAACGCATTTTCTGCTCCGTCCAGGAAATTCAGACCGGATCGGGCACGAGCCAGACCGATCCAGGCCAATGGTTCGCAATCGGAGTTCGGATATCGTGTAATGATCGTTTCATACAAGACAACCGCTTCTGATAACCGGTCCTTTCCCTGTGTGGCAGTATAATCGGCAATATTCAGGTATGCGTTATCGGAAAAGGAGCTTTTGGGATATTCCATGCATACTTTCCAGTAAGCCCTCCGTGCCATCTCCCAATCCCCCAAACGCTGATAACACTCACCGGTCTGATACAGAGCAGCCGGGATATCGTCGCGATACATTGCATTCTGGAAAACATCACCGTACTTTAATATCGCCTGCTGATACTCCTTTGCGATGAATGCTCGATTTCCTTCATCCAGAGGGGCGGCAGCCAAAGCGGTTATCCCTGACACGACGGTTGTATGGATAACGAGAAATCCGATCATAAACCGGAGAAAAATCAATGGTGTCGTACCAGAATTCTGGACAGTGGAGATATTCGAACGAGCGGCACTCTCTTCTTTCCGCTTTCTCAGTATATTGGAGATCACTCGGGGGTCTCCTCTTGCTTGATTTCAGATTTCATCGTTTTTTCCTCCTTTTTTGACAGATCAAAAGTATGAACAATCCTGCCATCCGCACCGTCATCGTTTTCTGGAAGATCTGCACCCGTAATCGCTCCCAGTCCCATCAAACCTGTATCTCCTGGCGGACTGGTCCCGGCTCCCGAAGGATCCAGCCAGATATACCCGACATCTCCAAAACTGGGCCGGAAATGACTCTGGTCTGGATTGATTTTGAATACGATCCATCCAATGACAACGAATACAACGATCATACCACTGGCCAAAATCCATCGGGTCCAGGGAGATAATTTGGAAAAACTGTCTGTCAGCGATCGTTTCCGTGTTTCCTCAATCACATCCAGTTGTTTCATTAAAACATCCGCAACGCTTCCGGATTCTTCAGGGGGTTCGATCATCCTGAGAAATTGAGAGATCGATTCTTCTTTCCGCAGTGCCTCCCGGCAATCCGGACAGGTTGACAGATGCTGATCCACCCAATCATGAAGAACCGGATCCAGAGTTCCGGCACGGTAATCGCTCAAATATTTCTGACAGCGTTTACATTCCATATGTTTCCATCCATTCTTTTATTTTCTGTCTGGCTCGAAACATCCTGGATTTTACTGTACCTACAGAACATCCCATGATCTGGGCGATCCGGTCATATTGAAGCCCTTGATATTCTGAGAGTATCAGTATTGTCCGTTGATCCTCCGGGAGACTGTCCAATGCTCTTTGAACCATGTCCCGCAACTCCTCCTGCTCCATAACTTCAGCGGGGTTCAACTGATCTCCTGCCACTTCAATTCCGGAGACCTCTTCCATTTCATCAAGACTGTCTGCCTTCCGAAACTCCCGCTTACGATATTCATTGATGCAGAGATTCCGGGCGACCTGATAAATGAACGTCGAAAATTTCGAACGAGGTTCGTAGCGATCAGCCGCCTTGTATATTCGAAGAAATGTATCCATCAGAAGATCTTTGGCACCATCATAATCTCCCATCTGCCGATAGAAAAAATTCAGCAACTGACGTTCATATCGTGCCAACAGCTCTCCAAAAGCCCGTTGATCGCCATCTTTGACACGAAGCATCAGCGCTTCATCAGACAGATCTGAGATATGACCATTGGCATTCATTGGCGATTATGACTCAACATGACGCATCACGTTCCACTGTTTCATGACAGATAAGTACAAAAAAACCGAATGTCATCATGGTTCCAGGTTTCGCTCCATCGCGAACAATGACTGGTGTTTCATCTTCCTTCATTCCACTAAACACAATCACCAGTTATACTACGAGTTACGGGTGAGATGCCAGAGAAGATGAGCGGGATGGTGTATCAGTGTTGGAGGCAATCATCTCAATCCACTCCAAATAAAACCAAACGGTCATCGGGTAACCGTCACTTGTCATCCGGAGACCGTCACTTGTCATCCGGAGACTGTCACTTGTCATCCGGAGAC
>CAZELM010000044.1:121-23313 GCA_964512995.1 uncultured bacterium | reverse complement strand
GTCATCCGGAGACTGTCACTTGTCATCCGGAGACCGTCACTTGTCATCCGGAGACCGTCACTTGTCATCCGGAGACTGTCACTTGTCATCCGGAGACCGTCACTTGGCATCCGGAGACTGTCACTTATCATCCGGAGACTGTCACTTGGCACCCGGAGACCGTCACTTGGCATCCGGAGACTGTCACTTGGCATCCGGGGACCGTCACTTATCATCCATCTTCGGGCAGTTGCAGATAGTTTCCATGCAATTGATCAGAGAAACCAGGCGAAAAATTTCCGTGTGAAACTGCTTCCTGGTCTTTGTATTGCAACTGATACAGTCGATAATAGATCCCTCGTGCGGCCAGTAACGACTGATGATCGCCGATCTCCCGAATCCGTCCCCGATGCATGACAATTATTTTATTGGCTTTTTTGATCGTCGAGAGCCGATGAGCCACAACTACTGCGGTTCGATTGATCCATAGTTTTTCCAAAGCATCCTGGATCCATTTCTCGGTTTCCGAGTCAATATTGGCGGTGGCTTCGTCCAGAATCAGGATGGACGGGTCAAATGCCAAGGCTCGAGCAAATGCCAGCAACTGCCTCTGGCCCTGACTCAGAGTCGTTCCGCCTTCCTGGAGTTCAAATGCGTATGTCCCTGGCAGACGTTCGATAAACCGATCCGCGTGAACATATTGTGCTACTCGTTCGATATCGGAATCGGTGATATCGTGTTTATTCAATCGGATATTCTTCCGGATATCTCCTGCGAACAGGAAAACATCCTGTAGTACCATCGCCATATTTCCACGAAGATGATTCCGCGAATGATGTTTAATATCTACGCCATCGATCAGAATCTGCCCTTTATTAATATTGAAAAACTTGGAAAGCAGATTGATGATCGTTGTTTTACCACTCCCGGTTGCGCCAACGAAAGCCACGACTTCACCAGGCTGGATCGAAAAGGAAACATCTTTCAGTATCCAGTCCTCTCCATCGTATGCAAACCATACATTCTTAAATTCAATCGCTCCCTGAATCCGGGGCTGCTCTGGTGTTTGATCTTCAGTTTCATCGATATCTTCCGGTTCATGATCCATGAGCATGAAAATACGCTCCGACGACGCCATCGCGGATTGCATGATATTGAACTTTTCCGCGATATCCCGTACTGGACCGAAGAACATCGACAAATAGCTGAGGAAAGCCACCAGCGTACCCAGGGTGATCGAGTTCTGCACCACTTGTCCTCCGCCATAATACAAAATCAATGCAATACCCACATTTTCCAGAAACACAATCACAGGAGAAAACATGGAATTGACAGTCAACTCGTACATGTTGGCCTGAAATGCTTCATGATTGATCGTCTGGAATTTTCGGAACATCAACCGTTCAGACGCGAACAATTGGATCACTTTGATTCCGCTGATATGTTCGGACAAAGTCGCGTTGATGAGTGCAATTTTAGCTCTGACTTTCCGATAAGCACCGCGCATTTTATGTTTGAAGAACCAGGCGGCCAGAATGGTGAACGGCAGGATGCAGAACGTCACGATCGCCAGGCGTGGTGCCAGCATCAGCATCGCGGTGATGATGCCGGCCAGCATCAGAACATTCTTGAAGATATCGACCAATATCGATGTGAACACTTCGTTCAATACATTCACATCATTGGTAACTCTCGTTACCAGCCGGCCGGTTGGCTGTGTATTGAAAAATTGAATGGGCAAGCGCTGGACATGATCGAACAGCGCCATCCGGATATCGACCATGATTTTTTGGCCGATCCATGCCATGAGATAGACTTCACCAAACATCACGACCAGTGACGCCAGCAAAATCGCCAGGTAAACCAGACAGATACGTCCGACGCCCTGGTGATCGGGAGCCCGGATCTGGTTTCTGATCTTCAGTTCCAGCTTATCCAACTCACTCATTTTCATCACATATTGATTGCTGTTCAGAGTCGGAATCACAGTCCATTTTCCGGAATCCATCAGCTCCCGGAATGTGGTTTGATCGGAGCCCGGATACCGATCCAGATTCAGGAGGTAATATGGTTCCGGATCCAGCGCACCGGACGCGGTCAGTTCTTTCTGATCTTTGGGATCCGGAAGACCTTCCACAATCACGAACTGATCATGAGGCAATCGGACCGATCGGCCCTCATACCGGCTGTAAATCTCGTCTCGTTGTGTTTCGGATAATCCAGAGAGATCAATGCGCTTGGCTTTTACCAATATAAATCGGTCAATACCGGTTTTCGTAAGGTATGGAAGAATGACCTGTGAACCGGATAAAAAAGCGGCCAGAACCAATGCGGCAGCCAATTTCCAGATATATGGCCGCGCATAGACAAAGAGACGGCGAATGATGCGGGAATCGTATACTTTACCAAGTGATTCTTCTTGCTGATAATACTCTTCGGTAGCCATTACAGCGTCTCCTCGTGATAACCGTTATTCGTGCTTTCTGCCTGACGGTCCATTTCTTCGATCAGTCGTTGTTGTTCATAGACGGCGAAATATCGTCCTGCCTGCTTGATGAGATCATGATGTGAGCCCTGCTCGATGATGACTCCGTCCTCCAAAAAAATGATTTTGTCCGTTTGACTGGCTGAGGAAACCCGATGAGAGATCAGAATCACGGTCTTCCCGTTGACGAACTCCTTCAGAGCACGAATGATATCCGCTTCCGTTTCCGTATCCACTGCGGAGAACGAATCGTCGAGTATCAGAATCCGGGGATTGGCAGCGATGGCGCGAGCCAATGCGGTCCGCTGTTTTTGACCTCCGGATAACGTCACGCCGCGTTCACCGATCAGCGTGTCAAACCGGTTCGGGAACAGATCCACATCTTTGTAGACCTGAGCGATCTTTGCGATCTCTTCGACCTGCTCCACTGTCATTTCTTTACCGAACCGGATGTTGTTGAGTATCGAGTCGGAAAACAGAAACGACTGCTGCGGTACGACACCGATCTGTGAACGAAGCGATTCCAGGCGGAATGACCGGATATCTCGTCCGTCAATAAAGATGGCATTATCCGGAACTTCATACACCCGTGATATCAGATTTACGATGCTTGTTTTTCCGGAGCCGGTGTGACCCATGATCGTTACCCACTGACCGGGTTCGATGGTGAACTGAATGTTTTTCAGAACAGGAGCCGAATCTTTGTAAGCGAATGTAAGGTTTTTGAATTCAATGCGGCCTTGAATCTGCTGATCCACTGATTCGGGAGCATCGGTAACATCCGGCTGAATTTCAAACACCTTAAAAATCCGGCCCAGCGAAGCTTTACCTCTCTGATACATGTTCACCACCCACCCGACCGCGATCATTGGCCACACCAGAATTCCCAGATAACTGTTGAATGCCACGAAATCTCCCATGGACATGGCACCCTGCATGACGCGATCCCCACCGATCAGAAGGATGATCACGGAACACGCACCGGAAATGGTCCAGATGATGGGATGCATCACTCCCCAGACGCGCACCAGTTTCATGTTGCTGTTGAGATAATTCTGGTTCAGGTGGCTGAAATCCGTACTTTCCGCCGACTCCTGAACAAAGGATTTGATGACGCGAATTCCTGCAAATGTTTCTTGTGCCTTCTGGCTCAGTCGGCTGAAATCAGATTGAACTTCCCTGAAGCGATGATGGAGTTTGGGTCCAAGACGCAATACCGTTGTCGTGACAATGGGCAATGGAATCAACACAAACAATGTTAAGGGAATATTAATCGACAGCATCATCGCCAGTGACGCCACCATCAGCAACGCAGCATCTGTCCCGGCAACCAGCGCCATCCCGCACATCATCCGGACCGCTTCCAGATCATTGATGGCATGTGCCATTAAATCGCCAACCGGTGTCCGATCGTAATATGAAAAAGACAATGTCTGAAGGTGGCGATAAAAGCGATTGCGTAAATCCTCTTCGATTCTTCGTGAAATTCCGATGATAAAATACCGCCAACAGAATCGCGTGATGCCGACTCCCACTGAAAGAAGAATGATATAAATGCCAAACCTGAGTATCGCCTGATGATCTGAAGCATCCGTGGTCAGCCGGTCGATAGCCTGCTTTACGAGCCATGGGATCACGATCTGAAGCCCATCCACCAGAAACAATGCCGCCAGACCAACTCCAAAATACCAGTTGTATCTGGCAAAATAAGGTTTTAAAAGTGAAAATGACGTCATTGAAAATCAGTAACCTCCAACGCGTTATATATCTGCCTTCTCCCGGAAAAGCGAATCTCCCGTGAAAAATGATCCGGATAAAATATCATGCACATGAAGAATGTTGTATTCCCATTCACAAATTGCCGGAGGGCTCACTTTTTTTAAGGATGATTTCGTGCTTTTTTACCTCATCCCAAACCATTCCCTGTGAAGAGGCTGTTGATTTAATCGGATTTTCAGGTTTTTCTATCTGAGATGGGTCCTGCAACTGATTTTATTTAAAGCACATCAAAAATCCAGAAACAGTGAAAAATGTTGATCTGGGGACTAAATCAACACCCTCTGAATGGGGAAGGGCATATAGGCAGATTCCTTCTTCACCCTCTCCCAACGCAGTGTCCGGGAGAGGGTCGCCGGCAGAACCTGAAGGTATGAAAATATCTACACGGCCGGCGGGGTGAGGATGGCATGCGGATGTGATCGCGCCACCACTGCCGAACTATTCCATAACCATGGCCAGGGGGTGAGAGAACACGCCTTTCTTATCATCGCCACCATTCAGAAACCGGGGGAGCGAGGGAGACAAGCCAAATGCCCTCGTTCTACGCCGATAAATTTGCGTCACCGTTCCAGCACAAACAGGTTCTTTAAAGTTTTAAACGATTGCGCTAGAGTCAACACCCTCTAAAATCTGGTAAGAGAAAGATGGAGATAGATTTTATTGAGCAATTCATCAAAATTACATGGTTTTGTCAGATATTCCTTAATGCCAATCGTTCTGCTGAAAGCTTTCCGTTCCCGTTCATAAACACTTGTGAGCAGTAAAATGGGGATGTGTGCTGTCACGGAGTTTTTCCCCAGTATCTGTGCAGAGGCGAATCCATCCATATTCGGCATAACCAGATCAATCAGAATCAGATCGGGTTTGTGCTGGATCGCCATTCTGACGCCTTCTTCTCCATCGGAAGCACTGAGGATCTCAAAATTTTTCAATTCCAGAAAATTCTCTATCGATTTCCGAAACAACTTGTCATCATCTACAACCAATATTAATGGTTTTCGAGCTGGTTCCCAGGTTCGAGGATGCGTGGAATCGAGTTTCTGCAGATCTTTCAAGAGATCATCCATGGATTGATAGCGATCATCCGGTTTTTTTTCAAGGCATTTCAGGATTATTTCCATAACGACCGGATCCAATTGTTTCTTCATTTCCGATGGAAAAGAAACAGGTTTTTGAGTATGCTTCAACATAAAACCCGTTGGGGATATGGCGAAGAATGGTAAATCCCCTGTCAATAGCTCAAACATGATGACACCCAGGGAATAGATATCGGTACGATGATCCACCGATCGGGTTGTAAATTGTTCGGGGGACATATACGCAGGCGTTCCGACAACAAACGATTGGTCACCCGTTGTTGTGCTGCCAAGGTACCGGGCGATACCGAAATCCATAATAATGGGCCGGGATGTTTCATCAATCATGATGTTGGATGGTTTAAGATCACAGTGAACAACATTGATATTATGCGCGGCTTTCAGTGCCAGCGAGAGACCGATAAAGATGGAGATTCGTTTGGATTCGGGAATATCCGGAATGCATTTGGACAGATCGATGCCATCGAGGTATTCCATACTGAGGGCTGTGTATGGATATTGAACCACAATATCATATATAGTACAGACATTGGGATGTTTGATTTTTCTGGCAAATTTAATCTCATTCTTGAATCGTAGATACCGGATATTATCCTGCGAGAAATCTGCTTTCAGAACTTTCAAGGCAATGATCTCGTTAAGCTCCTGATCTTCAGCCTTGAAAACATCGCTGTATCCACCTGTACCGATTCGTTCGATAATATAATAACGCTCCGAGAAAAACGTCTGGGGTTGCAAGCCATCGAGATCGATGAAATGAAGGTGATCGGATTCGGAAGGTTGGGTTTGCATCAGGTCGGATTTACAATTCGGGCAGTTATTGCTATCAGGATGAAACCATTGCTGGCATGAAGGACATAAGGGCATATTGTTTTCCTAACCATCTATATCCGGTAATTCAATCCAAAAAACCGTTCCGTCGCTCATGGAGGTTTCAAATCCGACTCTGCCGTTCAGATACATTTCACCCAACAGACGCATGCTATATGTTCCCAATCCACGCCCGGAGCCGGTTTTTGTAGAAAAAGAGCGCTGAAAGATCTGCATTGCAATATCCTCCGGGATAATACCCGGGTTCCACACATTGAATTTTACTTTCGGTTTTGCTTCAAACCACACTCTGACTTCCTGCCCACGATCGATCGCTTCAAATGCATTTTTAATCATATTCACCAGGATGCGAATTAAAATATTCGGATCGGTGTACACCTCGGTGTGTTCGTACCCTTTTTCAATATTCAGAAATTTGTCATCCCTATCGCTCATCTGGTCAGCAATCAAAGCCAGCTCATTCAGGATATGTTTGGGAGAGATCAAAATTTTCTCGACAAATAGCTCATTCTTTTCCGCACTGAACAGCATCCGCTGGTTGAGCACTTCATGTTTCAGACGTGACGTGATCGCCAGAATTTTTTCCGCTGCAAGTTTTGATTCATTCTCACTCGGAAATTTCAGAATCTGTGTCCATCCTTCGAGAGCTGCTATCGTATTCAAAACATCATGAAAAAAAATCCGCTCCAGAACCGCTCTGCGTTTCTCGCTGCTGATGTCAATCATCGTCATAACGTAAAATGTCTTGGAATCGATTGTAACGGGAGAAACGCGAATCCGAAACTCACCGCTTTCCATTCTGCCATTCTTCCAGAATGTGAGAGAACACTCGCCTTGGACAGCTTTTTTCTCTTGCTGGCTTTTTGCTATGGTATGAACCGCTCCGCATTTAGTACATTCCGGTGCGTTACCGCACTCTTTGAACTCGTTTGTCAGATTGATGCAATGAAATACCTCTCCGGGTCGGAAGCCAGTGATAATTTTTGGATCCGAACCCCATAGAACATCAAGACAGTATTGATTTACTGCCAGAATCTGGCGATGTTCATTCAGGAGCATCATGATGCTATCGAGGGAATTCAGAAGCACTTGACCGATCTGAGATTGGGTAACCTGGACAATCTCCTTCTCCAGTTCTTCACTGGAAAATCGCTCATCGGACACTAAAGGAGAAGACATACGAAACCTCCATCACCGCGTTTATCTAGTCTAAATTGTTTCGTGTGTCAAATGTTCACCTCATAGGAAACTCTGGATCGAATAGGATTCCCCATTCATGGAGACAGAAAAATACCTCGCGGAAAAATCATCCATCCTGCACTAAAGCAATTCATCATTCACTCCTTTTTAAGCAGAAAGGGAGGAAAGAACGATGAAATATCTCCAAACAATGATTCTGATCATCAGTGCACTTTGTGTAGTTCCAGTCACCGATGGAGCAACGATCCGGATTCCCCAGGACTACAGCTCCATTCAGGGAGGAATAAATGCCGCTTCCAACGGTGACCTTGTTCTGGTATCGCCAGGCACCTTTTATGAAACCATCGATTTTATTGGAAAAAATATAGAAATCAGAGCCGAATACGGTCCATCCGCCACCGTAATCGACGGCCATAATTCCGGGTGTGTAGTCCGTTTTCACAATGGAGAAACTGAAGCGACCGCCATTAAAAATTTCACCATTCGTTTCGGGCTTGGAACGGAATCGCCGGATCATCCAGGAGGCGGCATTACCTGCCGATCCAGTTCGCCAACAATCTCCGGCAATGTAATCTGGTCCAACTCGGCAACAACAGGTGGCGGTATCTATCTGAATGATTCCGATGCAACGATCTCCCACTGCGTCCTGGTGAACAATCAGGGATTGAATGCGGGTGGCGCGTTGTATATGGAACATTGCCCCAATGCAATGATTTTCAACTGCCTGGTTTCCGAAAATCATGCCAATTTGGGAGGTGCATTCTATATCGAAAACTGTGGATCACGAATTCTGAGTTCAACAATCGATAACAGTGTCACGTACAATGGAAACGCAGGGATTTTCTGCCAGGGATCCAACACCACACTGATCCGGGATTGCAATATCACCAATACCATCAATGGTTCCGGCATATACGCGGAGACAGCACTCGCGTCACCATCCGTACACTACACCAACGTATGGCACAATGCATTAGGTGAATATGGTGGATTTGCCGCTGAAGGAATGTCGTGCATCTCACTGAATCCGCTCTACATTGCAGGTCCGGGAGGCCAGCATTACCTCAGTCATATTGCATCCGGGCAGGGAAACGACAGCCCATGTGTCAATGCTGGGAGTGACAATGCCGCCACATTGGGATTGGACCAGCGGACGACACGAACAGACCAAAGCGCTGATCATGGAATCGTCGACATCGGCTTTCACTATGATATTGTAGTCAATCCGACACCAACACCCTCACCTTCACCGACTTCCGAACCGGATACCCCCACACCCACTCCGACTTATCAGCCCCGCATCCTTCGGGTTCCATCTGATTTCGCATTTATCCAGCAGGCCATCAATGCCGCTCAAAATGGAGATATCGTGTTGGTTTCTTCCGGCATCTACTATGAACAGATCAACTTTATCGGAAAAGACATCCTCGTGAAAGCCGACTCCCATTCCGGAGAGACAATACTGGATGGGAGTGGATTGGGAAGTGTTGTCACATTTTCAGGCAACGAAACCCGCTCCGCGAAACTTCAGAATTTCGTCATCCGCAACGGATTCGGCCAGGCAGGCGCACCCATGAAAGGCGGCGGAATCACGATCATCAATGGAAGCAGCCCGATCATCGAAGATTGTATCCTCCAGAACTGCATATCTCCGAAGGGAGGTGGCATATTGATACGGGATTATCTCTCCAATCCACTGATCCAGTACTGCCACTTCATCGGAAATACCGCACAGGGTGATGGTGGAGCCATCTATATCGGTGACGGAGCGGAACCCATGATTTTCAACAATCTGATCTCTTCCAACAATGCGAATTATGGAGGTGCTATTTTCGCGACCTATTCCCATCCTTTAATAAAAAACAATTCGATCCTGGAAAACAATGCGGCTGAATACGGAGGTGGATTGTATTTCATCTACGCGACCGGCGTCATTCAGAACAACATCATTATTCAACAAGAGAATGGTGAATGTTTATATGTGTTTGATATTGGCGATCGACCGGAGCTGTTTTCCAATGATATCTGGGGTGATCCGGCGCTATGGTTCGGAGGCGTTGCAGAACCCGGAACCGGAGACATTCATGTTGATCCCTATTTCTGCAAGGGACCCAATGGTGATTTTTATCTCTCGCAACTCAGTGCGGGACAGGATATTCAAAGCCAATGTGTGGATGCGGGAATGGAAACATCCGATGAGGCGGGACTGTCCGGATTGACCACTCGAACCGATCATATCCCCGATTACAGCATGGCCGATCTGGGATTCCATTATGGATATCACCCCATGAATACGCCAACACCCAGCCCGACACCGACACCTACCTGTCTTCGCGATACCCGCCTGATGATGAATCAAAATGTGTTTGACAATGGGGACGCGTTTCACCTTCAGTTGCGGATGTTTAACACCTGTGGAGAAATCACGATTGATCAGTTCATTTTGCTGGAAGTTGCCGGTCATTTCTGGTGTGGTCCGGGCTGGTGTGCATTGCCGGATATCGACTTCTGGGAGGAACTGTTCATGCCCAACCGGACAGAACTGCTGGAGATCCTGCGGTTTACCTGGCCGGATGTCGATACACCCTACTATGGGGCTCGATTCTGGTCCGCTGCATTCGAAACCGGTTCCTGGGATGAAGATCATCTCATCGGTGAGATCACTTCGATGGAGTTTGGATGGAGCGGGGAATAATCTCGTAAAAAGAATACGACATTTCCAGGAACCACCCAAAAAAGAACGGGCGGATTGAGCTGTACCATCAGCTTCGATCCGCCAATTTTTTAGCCACCCTCTCAGCCACGGTAACGCTGTTGGTCATGTTGCGGTCCTCGGGATAAATGTGAGCCATATTCGCAAGCATGACACCGGGCCAGGGCGTTTCTTGGGGCGGAATCTGCGTGGAATATGCTCCCGTATATAACGGACACGCCCACCGGACCTGAAACTTCCGGACGAACGAAATCGTTTCTAGCAACAACTCTGGATATATTTTCTTGAGTGATGGCCAGTATTCCTGGAAAAGTTGTTGTTCCGATAGTTGAAAATAGCGGTGATTCTGATCCAGATAATTGAAAATATAAGATATGCAATGCCCCTCATAATAAGACAAGTCCATGAAATTTGTCTGTTCGATGATCCCACCAAACGGAATGGATGGATCTGCGATATTCAGCCAGTAAATCCCGGACAATGGCCGTGTATGCACCAAAATGAGACACAAACAGCCTCGATACCGGATGGCGTTCATCTTTTCCAGAAATCGGCTGGGCATATCCGGAAAAATCCGTGCAACCTGAGGGGGTGCTAGCGTACAAAGGATGCGATCGAACCCTGATTCGATTCCGAAATGGGTGGTTATCGCATACCTATCCCCTTCCCGTGTCACCTTGAGAACGGGAGTCTGGAGTTGAATCCGGCAGTCATGGTCTTTCAGACGTTCGGCCATGGCGTCAAACAATCGCTGAAAAGTACCCTCCAGATACCCAAGCCTTTCGTCGCCATTCTGCCGGGAGCGAGCGCGTGGATGAATCCGTCCCCACAACCAGGCAGCAGACACATGATCCGCTTCACCTTCTCCAAATTTCGAGACCAGAAGCGGTCTCCAGATTTTCCGATAAAGCGTCGGACTGCACCAGGTTTCAATCCACTCCTTGGCACTCACAGTCTCCAAATCCTGCCACTGGCGTCTGAATTGAAAATACCAGGTGGAAAGGCCAAACCGGATACGATCGGTGAAAGACAGCGGGGAGTATCGGATCAGATCCATGGGTGAGCTGAACGGATGGATCGCTCCATCGAAAAATCCCATGCGGGACGGCTGCCAGTGGAGATATTGGCGCAGATCCATCCGGTCGATCAACTCCACAATCCGGTCATCCTGAAGAAAGATGTGATGGTATGTTCCATCGACCCGGCCACCTGGAACATGAACGGCTGCCGCGACACCTCCCAGACTGGATGTGGCTTCAAAGAGGGTCACCGTGTGAGAAGCCTGAGCCAGTGTCAGTGCACCGGTCAGTCCGCCGATCCCCCCTCCGATCACCGCGCATTTCATGGTGAATCGGTCTGGTCAGGAAACCGGACGAAGCGCAGCCTGAAATCCAGACAATGCGCGATCGATATCCGCATCGGTAATCCCAAGGTGGAGAACCGCACGCAGCCGTCTGGGAGCGGTATCGAAGATTTTAATCTTCCACTTCTGAAGTTCCCTTTGGAGCTGAGCGGCGGAGACAGGGACATCGGGCGAGATATCGATCATGACAATATTGGTATCCGGCTCTGAAGCAGACAGACCTTGGATCAGATTGATTCCCTGAGCCAGCAGGCGAGCACGCCGGTGGTCTTCGGCCAGGCGATCGAACTGGTGTTTCAGTGCATAGAGACCGCCTGCGGCGATAATCCCGGCCTGCCGCATGCCGCCTCCCAATGCTTTCCGCGCCCTGCGGCCTTCATAAATGAAGGCGTGGCTTCCAATGAGCAGTGAGCCGACGGGAGCTCCCAAGCCTTTCGACAGGCAGATGGATAATGAATCGCATTGCTGGGCCCATTTCCACAGCGGAATTCCGGTTGCTGCTGCAGCATTGACCAGACGAGCGCCATCGACGTGAATCGGAATGCGATGAATACCGGAAACGGTTTTACGGAGCGCTTCCATCCGGTCATAGGGAACGATCCGTCCGCCACCCCGGTTATGTGTATTTTCTACCCAGCATAGACATGTCCGAGGGAAATGGATATCCACCGGACGAATCCTCCGGACAAAGGCTTCCACCTCAAAAATGCCGTTTTCGGCAGGCACAGGATATAACTGAACTCCGGATAAACCAGCAGCACTGCCGGCTTCATAAAAAAACACATGACTCTGGTCCACAACCAAAATCTCATCTCCCGGTTTTCCATAAACCCGGACGGCGATCTGATTGGCCATCGTTCCAGATGGAACAAACAGCGCACTCTCCTTTCGGAACAATTCCGCTGAGCAGGCTTCCAATTCCAGTATCGTTGGATCTTCTCCCATTACATCATCACCGACGGCCGCATTGGCCATGGCAAGCCTCATCTCGGGAACGGGGAGCGTTACCGTATCGCTTCGGAGATCGATCCATGCAGAGGACTGGTTCATTCCACTTTCTCCATCAAAATATGTACGACTGGTTCCGATGCCATCCAGGAGACCGTGACATCGGCTTCATTATTCAGATACCCATATGCTGCGACCCGGAACTGGTAAAACCGCATCTCGTTTTCATAAATATTCGGAAGATCGAATGTTGTCGTGCCATCCGTGATTGTTTCCTGTGTTCCGATATATATATATCGATCATAAGACGTGTCCTGTTTTTCATAGAGATCCACCCGAGCGGATTCGATCGGATTACCGTTCATATCCGTTACCCATGCAGTGGCTTCAGAAGATACGTATTCTATTTCCGGCACGAGTTCGAAGTCAATCGATACGGTCTGATCCCGGATCACATCCGAATATTTGATCTGCCTGATAAACCACGGATGATAAACCTCTACCTTATTCGGTCCCCACCGTGCATCGTGAATGATGAAGGTACCATCCGACTCCGTAATACTCGTGACGGAATAATCGTTTTTCATCGAGGAGGCGGTGACGATCACTCCCTCCAACGGTTCTTCCGTCTGAGAATCCGTGATTTGTCCGGAGATATTCCCTGTCCACTGACGATCGCAACCGGAGTTGATGAACGTCATGATCAGCAACAGACATATCCAACCAAACTGAGAGCGCGTGAATAACATGCGGATTCCTTTCTCGTGATCGTTCAAAATACCACTCAAACAGTAGCATGTTCGTTATTGATAAACAACTATTGATCAACGGTTACTCAAGATAGCCAATATTGGAATGGTGCTGGATTTTATGAAGCATTCACCTCTTGCACTGGTACCCGGAATTTGGCATCATGATGGTATGTCTTGTCCGTTTTCCGGCTTAAACTGCCAGAATTGTTACTGCACAGGCAATCGGAGAGTATGTCTTATCTAGTGTATACCAATTCCCCGATGTGGCGACCAACATTTTGAATGGGGTTAACGAAAAGAACACATGATCAGCTTATTTCAATCAAGAACGGCATGGATACAACGACGATTTCGAAAGTGGTTCTTGATACCATCACTGTTTCTGATCGGCATCTCGATGTTTTTCACCATATTTATTTTCTATTGTAATCATGTCGTCAATCAGTGTGCTCAAGATGTCATAGAGGACATATCCAGACTTCCTGAAGCCCGGGCTGCGGTGTTGTTCGGATGCAACCGGCTTACCAACGGAAATCTGAACCGGTTTTATCTGGCGCGGATTAAAGCGGCTGTCGCGTTGTACGATGCGGGGAAAATCAAAAAAATCCTTGTATCGGGAGATAATGGCCGAAAAACGTATAACGAACCGGATGACATGAAAGCGGATCTGATCGAGAGGGGTGTTCCAGAGGGAAATATTATCTGTGATTATGCCGGTTTTTCCACACTCGATACTGTCGTTCGCGCCCAAAAAGTGTTCGGGCTCAATCAGTTCATCGTCATTTCCCAGCGATTCCAATGTGAACGCGCCGTTTATATCGGCAAACATCATCAGATCCAGGTTATCGGATTCCCAGCTTCCGATGTCAGGGGACTGCAATCAAAAAAAACATACTACCGGGAATATCTGGCCCGAACCAAAGCCTGGATCGATATCCATGTAACCAAACGGGGTCCCAGATTTCTCGGTCCGATGATCACCGTCTGAGTGGGTGTTGATATGATTTCATGTGTTCAAAAAAAATGTACAAATCCATATTTTAGCCACGACCATCCCTTAACGGTCTGAATTGCGCGATCATGTTCCCGCACCCCGCCGGCCATGTCTTCTTTCTGTTCCCTCCAACTATCAGGGATCCGGTTATTTGTCTGAACGAGAATCTTCTTGGACTGGATACGGTGACGCAATCTCACTGGTTCAAAACGTAACCATTGGACTTGTCTCCCGCACCTGCCAGCCACTTGATGACTTGGTCCATGGTCGACCAGACGGTAACCCTCTCCCGTCAGGAGAGGGTATCGCATGAATGGATACGTTTCTTTATGATAACAGCCGGGAATAACCGTCTAAAATATGAATTATTTTTTAACCTGCCTCTCATCTGATATAGTATATCTGTATCAGTATCGTTTAGTAATTCTATCAAGGGGAGGACAAACATATGAAACACAATTGGGCGATCTGGATGATCATCTGCGGTTTATGTATGGGAGTTGCATTTGCGGGTATCCCTCATCAGATCAATTATCAAGGACACCTGATGGATACATCCGGCACTCCGCTTACGGGAACGTATGATTTTACGTTCCGCGTGTACAATGCTGCGGAAAATGGGACGATGATGTGGTCTGAGATACAGACTGGCATTTCCGTCACAGATGGGATTTTCAATGTTGTATTGGGAGGCATTCATCCACTCGATCTGAGTTTCGATAGTCCTTTGTGGCTGGAACTCACGGTCGATAATGAAGCGATGGTCCCTCGCCAGCCATTCACCAGCATCGGTCAGTCTTACCGGTCAGAAAACGCAGAGGATGTTCTGGATCAGGATATCCACCCCCGGAGTGTCACGATTCTGGGAGTTGGTGAAGTGATCAATTCAGCGGGACAATGGGTGGGCGATCCAACGGGATTAACCGGACCTACGGGACCGCAAGGGGTTCAGGGACCCGCTGGCGAACAAGGCATTCAGGGACCTATCGGACCCACCGGACCACAAGGGGTTCAGGGACCCGCCGGCGAGCAAGGCATTCAGGGATCTATCGGACCCACCGGACCACAAGGGGTTCAGGGACCCGCCGGCGAACAAGGCATTCAAGGTCTTATCGGACCCACCGGACCGCAGGGGGTTCAGGGACCCGCCGGCGAGCAAGGCATTCAGGGACCTATCGGACCCACCGGACCGCAGGGGGTTCAGGGACCCGCTGGCGAGCAAGGCATTCAGGGACCTATCGGACCCATCGGACCACAAGGGGTTCAGGGACCCGTCGGCGAACAAGGCATTCAGGGACCTATCGGACCCACCGGACCTGTCGCCGGAACAAACAAGCAATTCATATACAACAATGGAGGAGCAGCAGCCGGCGCATCTGTCTATTATGATAACTCCACAGGCAATGTCGGCATCGGAACATCGACACCTGCAGGCCTTCTGGATGTGCGGGGTTCCGTATTTTTCGACTCCCAGATCATCCAGCAGGTGGATGATGATGCGTATGACGCGGTGACACGATACCGGCAGCCGGGCGGCGATCGAGCCTATATTGGCTGGAAAGACAACATTAATGCGTTCATGGTCTCGACCAGCAATCCGGGCAGTTCGAGGGATTTTGTGGTGAAGAACAACAGCCGGGTGGGAGTCGGCACGACTGATCCGCGGTCTGCTCTGGAAGTCAATGGCGGTGTTCAGATCGGTGATGATGGAGACATTTGTGACGCATCCAAAGCCGGTACATTCCGGTTTCATGATGGAGTTCTCGAATTCTGTAATGGCGCTCGATGGGGAGTCGTAAATGTTCGTTATGAACCGACCGTAATCAGCTTCTCCACGGTTGGCACGACCACATGGACCTGTCCTGCGGGAGTCACTTCGTTACGCGTTCTCGTCGTTGGAGGCGGTGGTGGAGGCGGTCGAGCCGGCGGTGGTGGAGGCGGTGGAATGATCGATCATCCGGCCTATGCCGTGACACCGGGTCTGACCTATACGGTCACGGTGGGAAATGGTGGGAGAGGCCATACCGGTGATGCCTCATCCGGTAAAGCCGAAAGGGGTAACGATTCGGTATTCGGCACGCTGATTGCCAAAGGTGGTGGTGCTGGATCCAATTGCTATACCATTGATACCCGTGATGGTGGCTCCGGTGGAGGGGGTTGTTTCTGTGATGAATTGTGCAATCCGTCGGACAATGGCAAGGCGACACAACCCGCTCAGGCAGGTGACAGCGGCGTGTATGGGTATGGATATGATGGTGGCTATTACACCGGTACTGGACATGGTTCGGGTGGTGGCGGTGGTGGTGCCGGCGCTCCGGGCGGCAGCACATCGGATCCCAGCAATGGTCCGAATGGCGGTGATGGCCGGATCAGTGATATTACCGGAGAAGATGTTTATTATGCTGGCGGTGGCGGCGCATCGTCTCATGGGAACGGTGGATTCGGAGGACTCGGCGGCGGCGGAGACGCCTCAGATTATCTGTCCTCATTCAATGGTGTGCCGGCAGATGATGGAACCGGCGGCGGCGGTGCAGCCTGGCATTATGACAATGCGTTCCATCCGGAAATGGATGGCGGCTCCGGGATCGTCATCATCAGTTATTAGTCGCAGCAAAATCACTTCTGATTCCTGTGATGTGGACAGTATCCTTTATTGACCTTATCCCAAATCCTTCCCCATGAATGAATGGAGAAGGGCATATATGCAGGATCCTTCTTTACCCTCTCCCAACGCAGCGACCGGGAGAGGGTCGCCGGCCAATAAAGCATGGATCAATACTTTAACTTGGCCGGCGGGGTGAGGGAAACAACCCTAAGTCCATCGATCGACCACGGCAGAGTGGCAGGTTTGAACAGCGGTGATTTCAGTATAACGGGGTTTTTGCCATTTCAAACCTGCCACAACAAAACACCCTCTCCCAGCCCAGCGACCGGGAGGGGTCGTCGGCCAATTAAGTCATCGAGACAACCCCAATAACCACCGGATCAAACGGTGTTCAGAGCCAGCCCTTTCGCTTGAAGTACCAGTATGGAGCGATACCGGATGCCAGCATCAGCAATAGAGCCAGAGGATATCCGAAGACCCAATCCAATTCCGGCAAATAATGGAAATTCATCCCATAAATGCTCGCAACAAGTGTGGGTGGAAGAAATACCACTGCCGCAATGGAAAAGATTTTGATGATCTGATTCTGCTGAATGTTGATATAACCCTGCATGAAATCCATCAAAAAATTGATCTTGTCAAACAGGAAGGTGGTATGGGACAGCAGGGTATCGATATCCCTGGCGATTTCCCGGCAGGTTTCATGCATCTCTGTCGACAGTCTGATATGACGTTGTAAAAACGAAATATCGCGCTGCGTATCCATCAGGCAGAGCCTGATTTTTCCGTTACTGTCTTCCGATACAGCAATCACCGAAACAATCTCTTCCGGATCTTCAACGGTGTCTCCGAGCACTTTCGCACCAACTCCCTCCAGACGGCGATGGATACTTTCCAGTGAATCCGCCAGATTTTCCACTTTCTGCTCCATCAGATTGATTAGTATCTCGGTGGGGTTGGTGCTTTCGACCTGCCCCCGGTTCGCTCGCATCCGAAACAGTCTGAAATCCGCCAGTTTTTCGTCCCGCAGTGTAATCAAGCGGTCCTGTTGCAAAAGACAGGCGACCGACACCGTTTCCAGACGGCCTTCGCTCTGCATGATAAACAGGGAATGAACATGGATGCCGGCCTGATCAATAAAGCATCTGGCCGAATCCTCGATTTCCTCGACATCGTCCGCTTCCGGTATCTCTGTCTTGAGCAACCGCTCCAGAAATTCGCTTTCTTCATCCGTCGGAGAAAAGGCATCGATCCAGTGAGCTTCTGAGATGACCGCAGGCAGATCTTTTTCATCGAATTTTAACTCTGTCACGAGATTTGCATGAATGGAGAAAAGCCGGATCATAATTTCCTCACATCAGATGGCATATCAATCAGACTTAGTTCTGAAAGAAGTCTTTCGTTCTCCCTCAAGTGTTTCGGTTGAATATCCCCAACCCTTGCATGAAGGAACATCGATCAGAATGAACTCGGCATGATCATCCGTTCTCAGGATGAGCGGTTCATCATTATCGATTCGCGCCTGATCGTTCGATTCCATCCAGAATCCATTGGCAGACAATCGTCCTTTTGTCAGATAGATAAAAACTCGTCGGTGGGTGATATCCTGTAAAAAAACTTCCCTGCCGTTCTCAAGTTCACACCGGTAGATCGTGGCATCCGTATGAAAGGTAACTGCACCTGGTTGATGTTGTCCGGATGCCACTGGGAGTAGATGGTTTCGCCAGTCGGTTGATGAAAAGGATTTCTGGTCGTACGACGGGCGAAGTCCTGATTTATCGGGAAAGATCCAAATCTGATAAAAATGGACTGGTTCATGAGATAGATTGAACTCAGAATGAGTCAGACCCGTTCCAGCTGACATCCGTTGAACATCTCCTGCCCGGATGACGGTTTTATTGCCCATGCTATCCTCATGGGTCATCTCGCCCTTGAGCACGATCGTTACTATTTCCATCTCCTGATGCGGATGGGTTGGAAATCCCGCTCCAGGTTCAACGATATCGTCATTAAATACCCTTAATGCTCCGAACTGGATATTATATGGGTCGAAGTAATGGGAGAAGGAGAATAGCCAATAGGTTTTCAACCATCCAAAATCTGAGAAATGCCGCCTGTCAGCCGTGATGATTTCGATTGTTTTCATGATCATTCCTTGTAATCAAGATGCCTTACCAGTTACATCGATTCAATGCAAGCGGTTTGGAGTAGAGTCTGTTGAGGATTGCTGTCCGGTACCGCTTACTCGTTCTCAAAACACAATGATTGGATTATGGATTGAAGAGATCGGATGGACCGATTAACTTTTTGGGAGAGCTTCATTCCATCCGGTCGCTTCAATCCGGAAAGATTGTACATTGTGAGCAATAAATCCGCAATTGCGGAAGAGCATCACTTATTGGTGTATAACTCAGGTTCAGCATCCTGAGTCCATGGATACTCCGATGTAATCTCTCGCTCCGCAGTATCTTCTGAATCATAGAAGCTTCCTCGTCGGTCATGTCGATCGTCGGCAATCCAGCACCATTCATCATTAAAAGAGCTGAATACTTCCGTCCACCGTCCGAAAGTGCCGTTCGAGCGGACGATCAGATAGATGCGCTGGTCGCCCTCGGGATGAGTCCATCTCCGGAGTGCTGTTATACCGGTAACAAAGACAGGCCAATCATCCGGAATATGCCGTTGGGCATTCTTCTTTCCCTTTTTCATAAATTTTCGGTTTTCCTGCTCATATTATTAAGTATTCATGTGAAAACTGATCACAAGGTCGATCCGTGCATTCTTTTCATGGAGTTCCATCAGGAATTCAAGATCAAGAATCCTTTGGACTGAGGATTTTTACAACATCCACCATCAGGAAGACAAACATTCCAGCGGTCAGCGTGAGGATCGCCTGAAATGGTGACAATCGCATGGTGCCGAAGAGATCCTGAAGGGAGGGGACAAATACGACAACGGTCTGCAGCACGAGAACCGTAACGGTTGCAATGAGCAGTGGCCGATTCGAGAAAGGGCTGAGGCTCAAGACTGATCCGCTCAGGGATCTGCTCGCGTAGGCTTCAAACACTTGCAGCATCACCATCGCCGTCATTGTCACGGTGCGCCATTCCGGTTGATTGGTCTTCCATGTCCAGAGTGCGACAGCCAGGCTGACGGTACCGATCAAAACTCCTTGCCAGACCACCGTGAACGCAAGCGATACCGACAGAATCCCTGCTGAGGGAGACAGGGGAGGCCGTTGCATTGTGCCACGTTCAGCCGGTTCGACACCAATACCCAATCCGAGGATACCATCGGTTACGAGATTGAGCCACAGAATCTGGAATGGCAGAAGCGGCAGCGGCATACCGAAAAACGGACCTGCGAACACCAGAATCAACTTGCCGAGGTTTCCTGCAAGCGAAAATTTGAGGAAACGACGGATATTGTCATTGATGGTGCGTCCCTCCTCGATCGCGGTGACGATCGTCGTGAAGTTATCATCCAGAAGTACCATGGCTGCAGCTTCTTTGGATACATCGGTGCCGGTGATGCCCATGGCGATCCCGATATCCGCACGTCGCAGTGCTGGTGCGTCATTGACCCCATCACCAGTCATGGCTACGACATGCCCATGCCACTGAAGCGCTTCCACGATTCGAAGTTTCTGCTCAGGAGCTACCCGGGCGTAGACGGAGACATTCTCGACAGTCTCGATCAGTTCTTCCGTTGAGAGCGTTTGAAGCTCGGTACCTGTCAGAACCCGTCCGCTCCCAAGAATCTCGAGATCCATCGCGATGCGACGAGCGGTGACTGGGTGGTCTCCGGTGATCATCACCGGCCGGATGCCCGCCTGCCGACAGGTCAAAACGGCCTGTAAAACCTCAGGCCGCGGAGGATCCAGCATGCCAACAAGCCCAATGAACGTCAGGCCATGTTCTGCATCCTGCAACCGTTCATGGGTCAGCGACTCCTTCAGATGCCGAAACGCCACGCCCAGAACGCGCATACCACCCTGAGCGAGATCATCGTTGGCTCGGCTGATGCGCTCGCGGAAGCCGATATCCAGGGGTTTCTGCACCCCTTCTTCCCAAACCGAGGAACACACATCGATCAGGGAGTCGACAGAACCCTTCGTAAAGACCAGCGTCTGACCTGGCGAAAGATCGTGGCAATCACCGATCCACACGGTGCAGTCGGAGATCCGATGGATAGTGCTCATCCGCTTTCGATCTGAGTCGAAGGGAAGTTCCCCGACCCGCGGAAACGCAGATTCGAGTCTTTCTTTCAGCAAACCAAAACGAGCCGCCGCGACTACAAGTGCTCCTTCGGTGGGATCTCCCAACGCCCGTAACACTCCCGTATCCCGCCCGACCGGTTGCAGTACCGCATCATTGCAGAGCGCTCCTCCCATAAGCAACAGCATCAAAGACGGATCTTGTCTGATGGTTGAAGCCTCGGTCTCGTTGACGGTAGTGACGGGCATTTTACGACGAAAAACCTCAGATACGTTGATCCGGTGTCCGGCGAGATCCAGGACCGTCACACTCATTCGATTCTCAGTCAGCGTGCCGGTCTTGTCCGAACAGATTACCGTCACCGATCCGAGTGTTTCGACGGCAGACAAACGACGGATTAGGGCTTGCCTGCGGAGCATCCGCTGTGCTCCCAGCGCAAGCGAAATGGTCACCACTGCGGGGAGTCCTTCAGGGATCATCGCAACGGCCATGCTGACTGATGTCATAAACATCAGCCGCCAGTCCTCACCAATGAGCACACCAACTCCGAAAATAGCCGCCATTACAACAAACGCTGTGCCAGCGAGGATCCGTCCCAATCGATCCAGCCTGCGTTGGAGTGGTGTCACAGTATCCGATATGCCATGGAGAAGATCTGCCACACGGCCGAGTTCTGTAGCCATACCGGTCGCGGTTACCAGCATCTGTCCACGCCCGTACGATACGCTGGTTCCCATGAAGACCATATTAACCTGATCACCGAGAGCCAGAGGATTCTCCCCCGGCAATATGTCAGCGGTCTTTTCAACAGGCTCGGATTCACCCGTCAGCATGGCCTCCTGGATCTTGAGACTCGCGGATTCGATAACGCGACCATCGGCAGGTACAATATTACCCGTTTCGAGCATGACAACATCCCCAGGGACAAGTCCGGATGATAGAATCTCATGTATACTGCCATCTCGACGAACACGGACACTGGGAACCGTAAGCCGTTTAATCGCTTCCATGGAACGCTGAGCGCGAAATTCCTGAAGAAAGCCCAGTATCGCATTGAGTATGATGATCGCAAGAATGGCTATCGTGTCTTTAAGGCTGCCGAATATCACCGAGACACCTGCCGCGATGAATAACACGATCACGAGGGTACTGGTAAACTGATCAGCCATCAAACGCCACAATGATCTTCCGGGACGCTGATTCAGGATGTTCTCCCCGAATCTCATATGTCGATCTGCCACATCCGAAGAATTGAGTCCCTGGGTCAGGTTGGTCTGGAGGATCTCCGCGGCGCTTCCTGGCTCTATTCGGAGCCAAGACATTTCCCTCGATAAAAAAGGATCAGGGCCACTCAGATTCGACTGATTTGTGTCATCATGTATCTGAGCCAGACCCGGCGTATGTTCCATCGATAACATCCTTTCGCTGATATCACTGAGCTTTCCGAATCTCAGCACCCTCCAACCACCAGATATCCCACGGCACGATCGGCATCAGACCATTATAACAAAACACCGCGCAACGATGGTCCGAAAAACGTATGAGAGACAGATCTCGACACTCTTCGGTTTCTGCAACCGTGATACCATACTCGTTTCGGACGATCAGACTGACCGGGTCAATCATAAATGCCGTCCTCATACCTCTTCACGACGTTGAAATGCTCACCACTGGCATCCACCAAGACCGCCATGAGTTTCTCATAAGGTTCGTGTGCTGAAGCCGTTACTCCATTACCGATTACGATGGTAGTGAAAACAATAAAGCACAGAACAACTGATCCAAAATGATTCATCCGACTCAGCAGTTGTCCAGCCTGATGTTGCGCAAGAGCAGTAAACTGCAGGTTTCGATTAGTTTGCAGCAAATAAATGGAAACCTTCTCTGATATCATCTTTTAAATATCTTCTCCGCATTCCATAAATCGATTTTATAAACATTATGGCATTAAAAACAAAGCTGAATGACTTTTCCTTAATCGCTGCATGCGATAGGATACACACAATCAGTCTTCCAATGACCGCCTGCACTCGTACGATGACCACGAACACTCGTACGATGACCGCGTGCACTCGTACGATGACCACGTGCACTCGTACGATGACCACGAACACTCGTACGATGACCACGTGCACTCGTACGATGACCGCGTGCACTCGTACGATGACCACGAACACTCGTACGATGACCACGAACACTCGTACGATGACCACGAACACTCGTACGATG
>CAZELM010000043.1:0-33236 GCA_964512995.1 uncultured bacterium | reverse complement strand
TGATCGCGTCGCCTGATGTAATGGTCGTTGCGCGTGATGTAATGATCGCGTCGCCCGATGTAATGGTCGTTGCGCTAAATGTGTTGCCGAATTGTTTTGTTGTGGCCGGTTTGAAATGGTAGTTTCTCCGGTATAGTGAAACCCCCGCTGTTCAAACCTGCCATTCTTCCGAGGTTGACCGGTGGATTTAGGTATGTGACGCTCCCCCCGTTGGTCATGATTGATAAAACCGGGCGTGGAGATCCCCTCCCCCCGCCGGCCGAAGTTGTTTGACTGTTCCAGGTGAATGGACCGGCGACCCTCTCCCGGTCGCTGCGCTGGGAGGTCGTACACGCTCCGCATGACACTAAATGAAGAAACCTATAAAACGACCGCTCGTGAAGAGGTTTCTTAGCAGAGGGTAAAGATAGGGTTTGCTCTTTCGATGTCGAGGCTGATTGTTGTGGCCGGTTTGAAATGGTAGTTTCTCCGGTATAGTGAAACCCCCGCTGTTCAAACCTGCCATTCTTCCGAGGTTGACCGGTGTTTCTTACTTCCTTCACCCCCCGGGAGAAGGACTGAGAATGAGGGAGGTAATGGTAACGGTTCATGTTGTGAATCAGCGAGGATGAGGGTCGGACCTGTATTCTTCAAAACAATGGAAACGTCTGACTATTCGCGAGATTGCGATGGAGAATTTCTTGACAATTCTTGACTATTTGGCTAAATTGCCAAGTGTTCATGGAGAACTTATGGATATTGAGACCAGAAAAAAATTCGAAACAAAAGCCAGGATCATCAAGTCAATGGGTCATCCCACTCGATTGTTTATTGTGGATGAGTTATCCCACGGTGAGCGGTGTGTTTGCGAGCTGACGGAAATGATCGGTGTAGATGTGTCAACGGTTTCCAAGCATCTGACGGTTCTCAAAGATGCCGGGATCGTTCAGGACGAAAAACGGGGATCACAGGTCTTTTATTCACTGACCATTCCATGTGTTCTCTCATTTTTTGACTGTGTGGAATCCGTCCTGAAAGCGCGCATCGAAAAACAACTGGGAATGGTCGAATAATTTTTCCGCAATTCATGGCGTTTTTTCCAAACAGCCTTGAATATGAAGAACGGATTCAGAAGGGTTCTGGATGAACTGGAAATCGGATATGGAATGGGCATGACTCGGTACTGGCTTGTGCACTATCATTGCCCAGCATGTTGGGCATACGCAGCATTATGGGAACGAAGAAGACCATTGTGTTTGTTCTCTTGGTTGTCATTATGGCAACAATCAGCGGATTGATATTCGGATCAATCGTTCCATAGGAGGAAACAGAAATGAAGAAAATTCAGATACTGGGTACTGGATGCCCCAAGTGTAAAAAAATGGCAGATCAGGCAGAGCAGGCTGCCAGGGAATTGGGCATTGATTATGAAATTGAAAAGGTGACGGACATCACCGCGATCATGTCATTCGGAGTCATGCTTACACCCGCTCTGGTCGTTGATGGGATTGTAAAAGTGTCCGGCAAATTGCCCCGGATCGATGAACTCAAAAAAATGATTGAATAAGGAAGCTGACATATGAAAAGATATTCTTTAGGGCTCACGTTAGTTATTACTTTTTTGCTCATATCACCTGCTTTACTGCGTTCAGAAGAACCCAAGACAAATTCAGTTCCCGCTCAGGTTATGGAAAAAGGCGATCCAGCGGGTATATCGGTGAAAGTCTTTTACTTTCATGGAACACGGCGATGCAAAACGTGTCTTGCGATCGAATCAAATGCAAAAAATGCCATTGAGAAAGAATTTACCGGGGAGATGACTCGTGGCGTAATCACCTGGCAAGCGATAGACACTGATCAGCAAGAGAACAAGCACTTTGAAAAGGATTTCGATCTCATGTCAAGTTCTCTGATCCTTGTAAAATTCAAAGACGGGAAACAAGTTGAGTGGAAGAACCTGCAGAAGGTCTGGGAGCTTGTCTGGGATGAACCCGCTTTCAACGAGTATATTCTCAAAGAGATGAAAGCGTATCTGGAGTCCTAGATGCAGGAGATGATCGTATCGATTTCGTCCGCGGTCTGGCTGGGTATACTGACTTCGATCAGCCCGTGTCCCATGGCGGCCAATATAGCTGCGATTTCATACATTGGAAAACGCGTTAAACACCCGATCACCGTATTTTTCACTGGATTTCTGTATACCGCCGGAAGGACGCTGGTATACCTTGTGCTTGGAATACTGATCGTCTCCAGCGTTTTATCTGCTCCGGTTTTGGCGCGGTTTCTCCAGCAGTATATGAACAAATTTTTGGGACCTATATTGATTATCACCGGATTATTCCTGTTGGAAGTCCTGAAGTTTACCATTCCCGGACTGAATCTGGGCATGCGGATGCAGGAAAAAGCCGATCGCTGGGGACCATGGAGCGCTCTTCCCTTGGGTGCTGTCTTTGCTCTTTCCTTCTGTCCGGTTTCCGCAGCTTTGTTTTTTGGAAGTCTGATACCGATTGCCTTGAAAAACAACTCCTCGGTAATCATTCCGTCCGTTTACGGAATCAGCACAGCATTGCCGGTTTTTGGTTTCGCCGTATTGATCTCTCTGGGCGCTCGAAGCATCGGAATCGTGTTCAATAAAATCACTCAGATTGAAAAATGGGCCAGGCGTGTTACCGGTGTGATATTCTTTTTTGTCGGGATTTATTTTTGCGCTGTCTATTTATTTAAACTGATCTGAATAAAAAAAGGAACGAGTAAAATTTTTGAATGGTGGCTGAATTGTTTCCTGGATTTACAGGTATCCTGGACTCGATGGATGAACTCTATATTGATGAATGAACGAGATATGAACGGGAAAGCTGCTCGGTAATTTGATCGTGGAGAAGCGTTGGGTATGAGGTCAACAGACGTTGGAGACAGATATCAGTCTTGAGAGCAGTCTCCCATCGACGCGGCAATCCGGTCTTCCATCCGCAACCGGATTTCATCCATCACGGCGAGAATGCCCGCCCGATTCAGATTTTGTGTCGGGACGATCGGATCGATCGCCACGTGAATCGTCCCGGGCACGATCCCTTTTTTTTCCGGCGGAATGCGTTCGAATGAATTGGTAATGGTGATCGGGAGTATGGGAACGCGGGAATGTTCCGTCAGATGAATAGCACCCTGTTTGAACGGACCCAGTTTTCCGGTCCGGGTCCGGGTGCCTTCCGGGAATATGACAATGGACATCCGGCGTATCTGTTCTGCAGCAATCTCCAGGGATCGATATGCCTTCTCCCGATTCTCCCGATCGATGGAAATGTAACCCGCTGCTTTCATGGCGCTGCCGAGTAATGGGATCCGGAATAACTCCCGCTTGGCGATCCATGCGAACCGAATCGGCAGATATGCGGAAAGCACGAGAATATCCATCATGCTCTGATGATTGGAAATGACGAGAACCGGCAGATTCCCGGGAATATGGTCCAGCCCCTCCATCTGAACCCGCACACCCGTCAACCATAATAAAAACGCTGCCCATTTCCGGGAAATGGCGTGAATGGTGTCCGCGTTTCGGGTGATGGCATAGGAAAAAACCGCAGCAGATGCCATGAGTGCGGTCCATGGGACGCCAACGCTCCAACCCAAAAATGTTCGGAAAACGCTGATATGGGATTCGGATTTCAGGGGCTGGGTTGTCATGAGATGTGATTACAGCTTCTTGAAAACAAGGACTTCTTGCGGGTCCCCTTGAGCCGTGGCCTGCCCTTTCACCGGCGCCCAATACGCTCGTTCCAGTTTACCATCCGCCGTCAGTTTCCAGCGGTAATGTTCCATACCCTCGGGAGTCATCCCCTGAAGCATCATTTCCGAAGGATTGGATGGGCCAATAAATACTTTGTCCCAGCCGGAGCTTTCGAAGGAGTGTAACAGAAACTGCATTCCGCCGCTGTTGAAGGAAAGGACAAACGCCGTTTCCGATACGATTTCTCCCTTTGAATTCTTAACGGTCATGGATCCTCTGATAAACTGGTTCTGTACAAATCGTTCGAATTCCAGGCCAATCTTCGCTTCCTGACCGTCGATCGTCTGGGTTCCTTCCCATTTTCCGATGAACTGATCGAGAAATTTATTGCAGTTGTCGATGACGGACTGCTGATTCTCTTTGGTCAGATTCGGTACTGGGGGTGCACCGGGAGGCATGTTGCTCTTTGTTGCATCTTTCATTTCTTTGGGCATATCTTTGGGCAGATCTTTTGCTGCATTTTGAGCCAGAGCCATACCACAGGCCAGAGTTAGGATCATCGCACCGATCATCATCATTCGAGATACTGATTTCATAGTAAACCATCCTCCTGTTTTAGAGTTGAATCAAACAAAGAACTCTGAAAGAGGCTTCTTCCAGAATCCATACATCGTGTAAATATGCTTTTTTGATTTGAAAAACAAGCCTGTCTGAGCAGTCAGGGAAACGAAATCCGGATCCATTACCGGTGATGGAGTCTGGGGGCATGGTCCGCAAAATCGCATGTAATCTGCCGGGCTGGAACCGTCCCATTGGATTGTATGATCTGCCGTTTACGGAGTGCATTGGAGAGGAGCCCGTAGAGGTCGAACCAGGCGGAAATCAGGGATGGTTCCCGGAAAATGACATGTGCCAGCATTCCGAGTTCAAATCCTAGAAACCGGACCAAGTGAGGCTGAAGTGATTCCCAGGTTTCATTCTTGATCAATGTCAGATAACGGTTCCGATACGATAGTTTCCTGAAAAAAAGGGGTTGTTTGTTTCGGGTGCGGGGGGAAAAACCCCGGACATGGAATCCGGTTGCGGATGGAACATACGCAAACGTCCACCCACGGGATCTCGCCCGCCAGCTCAGATCCACAACATCCCGGTAAATCAGAAAATCCGCGTCAAAAAATTCCTCATCGATCCGGATATCGTCCAGCATTGCCCGGCGGTAAAGCGGTGCTGAGCCATCCGGACCGAATACCGGACCTGGTTCATCAAACTGCCCCTGATCCAACATCTCCTGATACCGGTCGAAGTTTCGCCGGCTTTGTGTCATCAGTATCCCGGTGGTGTCGATATAGCGACGATCGGGTGGAGGAATGTCAGCCTTGGCATCGAAAATTTTCCATAATTTTCCCTGAACACCTCCTAAGTGGGGGTCAGAATCCAAAGCTCGAACCATCTCCTTCAGAAAATCCGGCTGGATAAACACATCGGAATTCAGGAGCAAAACAAATTCCGTCTCCGCTTGCCGGATACCGATATTATGGCCACCGC
The DNA here is from genome assembly GCA_964512995.1 of uncultured bacterium. GTDB lineage: Bacteria > CSSED10-310 > CSSED10-310 > CSSED10-310 > CSSED10-310 > CAZELM01. The sequence goes on along the minus strand of CAZELM010000043.1, from coordinate 27,988 downwards.
AATACCAGCAGTTTTTCTGATTTCGGATCAGGTTGATGTCCGGATGGTGGGAAGCGACCCAATCGGGGGAGCCGTCCGTGGAGCCGTTGTCAATGACGATCAGATGATAATCCCGATAGGTCTGCGCGAGAACGGCATCGATACACCGCGGAAGAACGTGGGATTCATTTGTATTGAGGATGTTGATTGAAACACGCGCCATGCCTTCTCAGTTAGCACTTTTTTTGAAAAAAGGTCAAGAGAGGAATGACAAATGATTGTGACCCACTTGCCAACAGTCGATTTTAACGGTAAAAAAGATGTCTGCGATCTGGCATTTCCAAACACGGCATGTGTCATGACGTACAAGCGCATTGGATGGATTGGAGGGTTTTGTGATGAAAAGACAACTTTTTTTGGTTTTTGGAATGATTGTGTGGGGTATTGTGTGCAGTACAGGCCAGGCCGATGATCAAACTCTGCCGGAATTGCTCATCAAACATCGGGAAGCCATGGGTGGCGATGCTGCGATAAAAGCCGTCAGAACACTTCATACGATTATGGATGTGGAAATTATGACCATCAAAGGAACGGTCGAGATCTGGACAGCATCTCCCAACAAACAATATATCGACCTGCAGACACCGGTGATGAGCCAGATTCAGGGAGATAATGGTGAGATTTCGTGGACGTTGGATCACAACCAGCAGATCACGGTGAAAGAAAAGGATGATCGGCTTCCCAATCCCCAACCCGTGATTCTTGACTATCAATACTTGTTTCCCCAGGAAGGCATCACCGTGACCGATGAAGGTGAAGAAGAGCGGGATGGCATCCGTTATCGGGTATTGAGTGTCGAGATGCCGGGTCAGGAAAAACCCCGAAAATTGTTCATCGACCCGGTGACGTTTCTGGTGATGAAGGAGGATGGTGAAGAAGATGGCATTGCTGCAACCATCACCTATGGCCGATATCGCGCTGTAGATGGCATCCAGATACCGGAAAGTTATACGCAACAGGCCGATATTCCGGGGATGCCACCCACAGTATTCACATTGAAATCCGTTCGGATCAATGAAGAACCATCTCCCGGTCTGTTCGATCCCCCAACCGGTGGAGAGCGTGATTTTGAGTTTCCGGCAAATGTCCAGGAACTGCAGATACCCATGGATATCGTCGGTGAACATCTGTTTGTATCCGTGAAGATCAATGGAACGGGTCCATACCGGTTTCTGCTGGATTCCGGAGCTGGCACAACGATATTGGACGTTTCGCTGGTGAAATCATTGGGACTGGAGATGAAAGAAGGGATGAAGGCGTTGGGTGTCGGTGGATTGGAGAATATCGGAGCCGTCAGTATCGATTCCATGGAACTCGATGGATTCAAAATGAAAAATCTCCGGCTGTACGCCAGCGATTTCGGAAAGTTGCGAGAGACGTTCAATATGTCATTTGATGGCGTTCTGGGATTCGACCTGTTCAATCGCACGATCGTGAAGCTGGATTTTGTCGGAAAGACCGTGACGATCATTGATCCCACCCAGTTCACTTACGAAGGCGAAGGGGAAAGTATCCCCGGAGAAATCAAAGGGAATCTAATCCATATCAATGGAAATCTGGATGGGGAGTATGATGGTGTATTCCGGGTTGATACCGGCGCAGGCGGCGGCGTTCATCTCCATGTGCCATTTGTAAAAGCCAATCAACTGGCTGATAAGTATCAACCTAAATTTGAGGTTCAGGTTTCTGGAGCGGGTGGGAATCAGTCGGTTTATCTGGTACGCGCAAAATCGTTGAAAATCGGTTCCTTTGATATCCCCAACCCCCTGGCGACGATTCCGGTTTCTGAAGAGACGGCGGGAGCCATGGCCATGCTCGATTCGGCTGGAACGATTGGAAACGCGATATGGTCAAAATTCACCGTGTATTTTGATTATCCCCACAATCAATTGATTCTGGAATCCAAAGAGAACTTGACGGAAAAAATGCAGATGAACAAGGCAGGCTTCGCGGCCATTCAGAAGGGAGAACACCTTGAGATTGCCAATGTGTTGCCTGGAACTCCTGCTGCAGAAGCCGGGCTGCAGGTCGGCGACCAACTGCTGAAAATCAACCGGACCAAATCCGGGGATCTGTCGACTGAAAAAGTGGCTGAGATATTGAATGGTCCGGAGGGAACAACACTGAAGCTGAAAGTGCTTCGTGGCGGCAAAAAAGTCAAGATTAAGTTAACGCTCCGGGAATACCTCTAAACAATTGCAAGCTGGAATCGGCACCACAAAGTCATTTGATTCGTCACTCCAATCCGGAACACACGATCATTGACCCGGTGTCTGATAGCGATCTAAAATGCCTTTTTGCTTGAGTGTGATGAAAATGTCCTCAGCAATGAACGCATAGACTTCTGAATTCGGATGCGCTCCGACAATAAACTGCTTGATGTGCCCCAGTTCCTCCCATCGGGATAGCTTCACCAGCGTCAATCCATCATCCTGTGCCGCAAGTTCATGGAGTATGTGATCAAATCCACCACGTTCAATGAATATAAAGGGCCGGTTTTTGTTTCGGTTTTCATCGATCATGGCCGTTACCAAAGACTGGAATTGCTCCCGGCTGACGCGGGGTACTGCAATGCCGTCTGCGAGATTTTTCTCCTGCATCCGATCCAGAAAATCCCGCTGACTCAGCCATAATAAAAATTGACCAGTCCTCAAGCGCCGGATCATCTCGATGGTGTGGATATGCCATGTTTTCAATACAGGTCGCTCCATATCGGACAGTTGGAGGCAGACAATGTCGTTGCGACCCGTTGACATCGTGATGATATCAGGATCCAGGACTGGATCCAACTCCCGATATGTTTCTACCGCCTGAAAGGTCGAGTAGCCATTGACACCCGCATTGATCACTTCGAATCGGACGGCGGCATGTTGGTCGGCCCATGCATTGAGCCGCTTTTCAAGAAATGCCGGATACGTTTCATCATCATTGACGCCCCATCCAAACGTGCCGCTGTCTCCCAGACACAAGACCCGAACGGTTTTATCCGGTTTGGAACGTGGGGGTTCCGGACCGCGGGTGGACAGTGACGAAATCGTTGCTCCTCTGTCACCCACCCATGATGTGTGAATGGTCTGATTGGGGATTGGGATCCAGAAACGAGTGGGATGTTGCCGGTAATGATTCCGGTCATCAGACTCGAAATGGTGCTTGAACGCACCCGGATGGGTCATGGGCTGAAACGTGAATCCAGTCAGCCAGAAACTTCCCTCAACAAGACCGAGCAACAACAGCATGGTCATGGTGCTGAAAATCACCCGTTTGCCAAAACTTATTTTGCGATGAGTGGAACTGGTCATTGCAGTGCTTTTGTGTTCTTTGCGGGTGGCAGATCCGGGATCGTCTCGCACGCGCATCGAAATCCATAGGTTCGGATTTCCAGATCTTCATAATTGAAATTTCGGAATGTGACAGTACAGAAGCGTTCATCCATGGTCCAGCTTCCACCCCGCAACTCCGGAAAGAAAACAAATGCCGAAAAAGGGTAGTACTTGTATGGTTTCGGGTTGTCAGGATAGAAATCCATACCTCCGGAAACCCATTCCCAGACATTACCGGACATCTGTCGAGCACCGTATGGGCTTTCCCCTTCGGGAAAAGCCATGACAGACATGGGCCAGTGAGCGGATGTTTCCTGGCCGGAATCGTACATCTCACGGGTGATGGTGTTGGCATATCCCGGCATCCAGTTGTCTCCCCATGGATAGCGTCGGCCATCTGTACCTCGAGCTGCCTTTTCCCATTGAGCGGCTGATGGCAGATGCTTGCCGGCCCATTTACAGTAGGCTGCTGCATCAGAATAACGCACATAGCAGACAGGCAAATCTCCCGGTAATCGCATCAGTTCGTCCCAATGGGATGGTTGAAGTTCTTTTTTGCGGACAAGATCCGCTGAAGGAGCTGACTCCCAGTACCGGTCATATTCATAACCCCCAGCAGCGACAAATTTTCGGAATTGATCGATCGAAACCTCGTATTTGTCGATGTAGAATTGAGGAAGATCGACTTGATGCCGGGGTTGTGCTTCGTTCCAGCCTTGATCATCTCCCATGATAAAGGGTCCGGCCGGCACAACAACCATGACCGCTCCATCAACCGGATGGGTGATGACGGAGATCTGCGGCTCACCGGATCGTACGGTAATGAACCCCTGTATTATCAGAATCATGATTATGTTGCGTATGATCGGCAAGCGAAACATGATCGTTACCAGGCCCTGAAACACGTTAAGTTGGGGTGATTGCGAATGGGTGACATGAACAACCCCTGTAATTCACCATACAGACAGGAAACGGTTGGAAAATCTGGTTGAACGGGTAAGCTGTTCAGGTTCTCATTCATCGGGTCATGTCTTTCCTCGGATTCCAGGCGATGCTTCTCTGCGTCCATCCATAATCCGTCAGGACAAAAAAGGATTGTGATGCCGTTCCTGCCTGATGGATGTGGCAGGACCATGGCCGGGATAGACGGCAATGTCATCGTCCAGAACAAGCAGTCTGGAATGGATGGATGTGAGAATTTCGTTCATATCACCACCCGGCAGGTCGGTCCGTCCAATCGATCCGGAAAATAGGGTGTCGCCTGATAATAGCCAACCCTCACCCATTATGCAGATGCTTCCAGGGCTGTGACCGGGAGTGTGAATAACAGCCAATTGACACTCCCCGATGGTCAGGCGTTGCCTATCTGACAGAACCATATCCACCTTTGGAATGCCAGAAAGATATAATCCGAACTGCTGCTTCTGGATTTCCAGTGCCTGCAACAGATTCAGATCATGAGCATGGATGTAATAGGGGATATCCCATGTTTTCTGGATATCAGAAACAGCTCCGACATGATCGATATGAGCGTGCGTATTGATAATGGCTTTGGGAAGGAATTGTTTTTGCCGGATGACAGATAAGATGTGCTCGGGATCATCGCCGGGATCGATGATGAAAACATGTTTTGTTTTCGGGCATCCAACGACATAACAATTCACTTCCAGCGGTCCGACAACAATAGTGGTCAGCAGCATACTGTTATCTTTCGGAGCACGATTCAGATTGTTTCTTTGGCGATCAGCCGGTAATGACGCAGGATGATCAGATACTTTTCCGCTGTCATCTCATCAGGATTTTCCACCGGCATTGATGTCAGCCACTCCAGTTCGCTTAAACTGATCCGGCGTTCTCCCAGGGAGAGCAACTCGTCCTGCCGGTGCATCAATTCCGCGATACCTGGAGCCAGGGTTTTCCTCTTTTCGGTTCCATCGATAATCACTTCCGGCTGAGTCAGATCGTGAATGGATACATTCAACACTTTGGCCACTCTGCCGAGCAACTCCCATCCCGGATTTAAGTTTGATCCATTTTCAATGGAAGAGATTGTGGTCGGTCGGGTTTGAGCCTCGTTGGCCAGGGAGGTTTGGTTCATACCCCGTGCTTTTCTCAATCGTTTGATGTTTTGTCCTAATTTTTTTAATTCATCTTGACTCGACTGCATCATCGCCATTCTCCGTTATTTTTTTGTATTCCTGTTCATCTCGTTTGATGTGTAATTGTTTCGCCATCGCTCGATCAATTCCCTGAATATCCTGTTGTGTTGAAAAAATGTCTTCAAAATCAATATTGTTACCCCATCATCCAAAAATAACACCATATGGAATCCAACAATCTGACAGGTATCCCCAACCATCAAAAAAAGTATATCGGATTTCGGCTGAGATTACAAAGCATTATAGGTCATGTCGACAATTTTTTATCGACCATTTTCTCCCGGGACAAAGGATTTTCAGAATGAAGGTTGTGATTTTCTCAGAAACTCTGGCAGATCGCCCATGCATTCACCATGGATCAATGTCTGTTTTTTTTCAAATGCGATCACGGCCCGTTGGAGTTTCTCCAGCGGATGTTTCACTTCAGCCTCGCCCGTTCCTCTCAACTTGGGTTTGAGATCGGACAAATCGTCCATCAAATCCAGGGGATGGAGATGTTGAGCGAGCATGATATGTACCCGCTCGCATAGACTCAGTATTATCTCGATAGTATTTCCAAGTTTTCGAAAAATGCATTCTGATTCGTGTGCGTATTCTTCTGCCGTATTGAAGGGACCACCGTTCCACCGAGTCAGGATGGCCATCTGCCGGAGGACGATTCCCTGTGACAGCAGATCCTGAACCGTGACGAATGTTTCCAGTGCCTGTTCAAAGAAATGCATGGCGCGGTCGATTTTTCCTTGAGATGCGAAAATCATGCCGAACCGAAACCGGATCAAACCTTCGGATCTGGAATCCTTGATCTCCCGATGAATCGCCAGTGCATCGTCACCTAACTCCAAAGCACCATCATGATCACCAACCTCCTGGAGAATCGTCACCAGGTGCATGAGCGCAAGGCCTTCTCCGCGCCGATATCCGATTTCCCGATAAATTTCAATCGCTTCGGTCAGATATTCGGTGGCTTTCTCTATTTGTTTTTCACGCATGGCTGCACATCCCAGGCGTTCCAGGATTCGGCCCTCTCCGAACCGGTCCTGTCTTCGGGATTCAATTGCCAACGCCTGCTGAAGGCAATCCAGACCGTCGCTTTGCCGTCCCATCGCGATCAGCAAAGATCCCAGATCACTCAGTATTCGCCCCATCGATTCCTGATCGCTCTGTTTTTTCAGAATGGAGAGAGCTTGCTGATAAATCATCTGTGCACTCGTAAGGCGGCCCTGATGTTCGGCTGCGTTCCCAAGGTTGTGAAGCATGCCGCTTTCAGCACGCCGGTCACCGAGATGTTGATAGATGTGGAGTGCCTGGTTTCCCAGTGTATCTCCCTCTTCCATTTTCCCCTGATGCCAACAGAGGTTCGCCAGCTCTTTCATGGCATCCGCCAATCCTTTCGCATAACCGATCTGATGCGCTTCGGATGCCGCTTGTTTCAGTTCCATTTCCACTTCGGAAGTGTTTCCATTGAACATCAAAATATCGCGGCTGAGTTCCACTCGGGCGATGATACCCTCTGGCAATGGTTGAGTTATCAATGCCAGATATCTGCGATATAACCGCTCTCCCTCCTGATGAGCGAATTTCTGAACTGCGATCCGGGCACCTGCCAAAAAGTATTTTTGTGCCGCCTGATTACATTTCGCCTGTTCGAAATGCCGGCCGATTTCAGAAAAATGGTGTATCTTATTCTTTGCGTCCATTGTTTCCAGAAATTTAGCGGCTTTCAGATGCTTCAGAATGCGCTGAGACCCGGGAATCCTGTCATACAGAATCCGGCGGATTTGATCATGCATGAAGCGAAACCGACCGATTTGCACCTCCTCGATGATCATCCGTGCCAGAAGTTCCTGAATGACGGATATGATCTCAAATTCAGTCCGGCCAGACAGTTTCCGGATCGAATGAATATCGGATTCTCTCCCCAATATGGCAAAATTTTCCATGATACTCCGGACATCCGGTTTGAAAGTGTCGATGCGATGATTCAGGATTTCCCGCAGAGAACCGGGCAAAGGCAGATTCTCGTCACCCGACCCTTCGATCTCTGCTCCTGAAGCAAGCACCCAGTGTCCATCCTGATTTCGATGTAATAGACCGGCTTCCACTGCGGTTTTGAGATATTCTGCGATATAGAATGGATTTCCATCAGATTGTTGCGACAACGCCGTTATAAATCCGGGAGCTGGTTCCGATAGGGCCAGCATATCCGTGACCATCGTCGTGACTTCCCGTGCGGTGAACCGTTCGAGTTTCAATGTGATTACGGATGGCGCGTTCCGGAGGTCGCTGAGCCATCCGGTCGACTCCTCGAATCGAAACGTTCCGATGATCATGAGATTCGACAGATGCGTTTCCTTGTTCATAATCAGGAACTGAAGGAATCCTCGAGACAGATCATCCGCCCATTGGAGATCATCCAGTATCAATACCAGTTGCTGAATGTTCGCGTAGGCCAGAAATGTACGTGCCAAAGCCCGATAAAGACGCGTAATGGCTTCTTCTGGCGGGAGTTGACCGGGATCAGAAAAAGCGACCTGACCGGGGAGATCAACCAGGGACGGTTCATACAAAGCGAGAAGTTTGCCACGCTCACCGAAGACGGCATCACACACCTTCTGACCATGTTCCCTGCACCAGTCTCCCATCATCTGCAATGGTTTCTGAAAGAGCTGCAGGGGTTCACCGAGTGATTCATCGCCAGCCGGACTGAGATTGGCATTGGACGATGCTTCTCCAACCAGAACATGAAAACCATAATTTCGAGCGTACCGCCCCACTTCCATCGCCAGACGGGTTTTCCCAATCCCGCTTTCACCTCCCAGCAGTACGATACTCCCGATGTTCACGGCGAGTTCAGCCAATCGTGCATCCAGATCGTGAAAGATGTCTTCCCGCCCGACGAAACTGGTCCGATACAGATATGACCGAGGGTGGAAGTCTTCCATATCCAGACTCTGAGACATGCCTTGGAGGTATAATTTGTTCACGACATCACTGGCATAACCCAGCCGATGATGCGGATCAATCGCCAGCAACTGGACGATCAACGCGTCGATAGCCGGAGGAAGATCGCCGACGAGTTCAGATGGTTTGATCAATTGTGTGGAGCGGTGAATCTGTACCATCTCATCTGCAGATCGGGCTTTGAATGGTACGCGTCCCGTGATGAACTCATATAGCATCACCCCAATGGAATACAGATCCGCTCGTGCATCCACCAGATGGCCCCAGATCAGTTCCGGCGCCATATATTCCAGGGTTCCCATTCCTGGGTTCCCGAGTTCGAACGCTTCCCGGCTCAGTTGGCCGACAAAGCGGGATACGAGTCCAAAATCCATCAGGATAGGCGTACCATTGGTGCGGATAAAGATGTTTTCCGGTTTCAAATCCAGGTGGATGATCCCTTCTCCGTGCAGATATGCCAATGCTCCGCAGATCTTTCGGATGATATTCAGAAGCGGTATCCAGACGTGGCGGGTATCCGGGGGAGGCAGATTATCCTCCATGGCGTCGTTTTCGTCCATCAATTCCAGATCAGTTGTTTCAAGATATTCCAGTCCGGATGATGCATTCGTTAACGGGGGTCGACTCCCCGCTTTGCTCGAAGCTTGTTTCTGCTGGATCAATACATCATAGTCATCGTTCCCCAATATCAGTTTCCAGAAATGGTGGCGCAGGGTGATGCCTTGCAGGAGTTCCATGGCATACCAGGGCAGTCCGCCATGCATCCCCTCTTCCAGAATCCGGACAATATTGGGATGATGTATCTGAGCAAGCGCCTGGATTTCGCGGCGGATACCAGTCAACTGGATTTTCGATGCGATATTAACGGTCTTGACTGCCGCAGAATCTCCGGTCACGCTGTGTTCTCCACGATACACAACTCCCATTCCGCCTTGTCCCAATAATCCCATGATCCGGTATGGCCCAATATACTCCGGAATTCTCTGGTCTGTATCCGGCTCCGTCATGATCATTCCTTTCTCTCTGGATCCGGTCGCATGAAGAGGGGTATGGGTGCCGGATTACCTGTTTCGGGCTGACCCATTGACAGCAGCCGGGCAATCTCCTTGGCGGTCTGGGCAGGAACATTCCGTTTCAGTGCCTCCTGAAAATACAGCGCTGCCCGGCGATCGTCTCCATTCTGGGCCAGAATCAATCCCGCGTTATAATACGGTTCATACCGGGCTGGATCGATGCGGATGGCGGTGTCAAACCACCCGATGGCCGTGCCGGCATCTTGCATCTGATATGTCAGCAATCCCAGATTCAATGCCGTGGAGTAAGCGGCTGGATCCAGAACGTGAGCCCGTTCCAACTGCTCCAGCGCTTCCGGATATCGGCCCATCTCCATCAGGATTCGCCCCAAAAAATCCCGTGTCTTGGCATTTTCCGAAGTGGCGAGAATGATCTGAAGCTGTTCGGCGGACTTCTCCCGATCGCCCTGCTGATAATAGGCTTTCGCCAGATTGTAGTATCCGGGGAGCGGGTTCTGTTGGTACAGATTCATGTGACAGAACAGGGTCGTTCCCAGCAGCATGACAGCCGCGCCGATCACGGATTTCAGTGATTTCCGGCTTACCTGCTGACATATCCATTGAAGCGCAAACGCGGCGAAGAGAGCGACAAATGGGACCACGGGCAATCGGTAACGCGCATGCACAAAAAATGTGACAACCGAAACCATCATGGCCACGATGATAAGATGGAGAAGCATCACCCGATGCCCTGATTTCCATGCGAGAGCAATCCCCAGTAAGCCCAGTGGTCCAATCCAGCCAAAATCCAGAAGCGGCCACCGCAGGACTGAGTGAAACCGTTGGTCGAATGAAAGGCTGTATTCGCTGGGAATCTCCTCCCGGTTCCAGTATAACGCTATTTTCTTCAATACCAGCCGGATGAAATCGATCGGCCGCTCCCGGATGAATGATCTGGATTTGTCGATCCAATACCGGGAGACCTCGCCGGAAGAAAGTGTTTTACCGGTTTCAGCCATTGCGAGAATCATCGAATCTTTCACTTGTCTGGACGGTTCATCCGAGATACCGGGGATCGACATGTACGTCCCCGTCGCATCCGCATGGTTTCCGATATAAAAATTGATACCGCCATGGGGAGCAACCAGAATCCATTCCCCATGGGTCATTTTGAAGTATATGGTCGTGGGAGATATCACAATAAGTATTCCCAGCCAGAACAGGGAATAGTGCAGCAGAGCAGATCGAATCCCGGTCCGGCTTCGGAGAAACCATACCGGCATGATGAGTGCGAACAGCAGATAATTGGGCCGACCCATGACAACCAATCCCCAGAGTATCCCTGCGATTCCGAACATCCAGAATCGATTTCCGGATTCCGCTGCCAGCAGCGAATATATGGAACCGAGTGTCAGGAAAATGATCAGAGATTCGGTCATCAGTATCCCGTCGAAATAAATCACCGGAATATACACGGCCAGAAACGCTCCAGCAATCATCCCGACGATGCGGCCGAACGTCTGTCGGCCGATGAGAACGACCAGTACGCAGCTCAGAGCGCCCAGAATCGCCTGAATGAGCCGAGGGGTGTACAGACTGTGGCCGAATAACCTGTAGATCCCGGCCAGAAAATAAGGATACAGCGGGTTGAACAGATAGTCATCGGAAAAAAGTCTCCCGTCCAGGATTTCCTGTGCCCGGAGATCGAAAAATGTGGAGTCCAGCAGGGGATGCGAAAAGAACGGAGAGTCCTGCAACTGGATGAGAAAGCTTATCCTCAGGAGCAGGCCAGCCAGAAAGATCCAGAGTATGATGAGCGCATCTCTGTTCCAATTTCTAATGGTATCAGATGCGGGAGGTGAGGAATTATGACTCACGCTGAATCGATCTTCTTTCTTCATGATGCTTGGCAGGGTGCAAAGTACGATGGCCTATCCGGGGTATGCATCGATTGAATCCGAATCCGGTTTTGTTTCGAGTGAGCATATTGGGTCCTCCAACGCAGATCCCTGTGATTGTGAAAGTAGTTCAATTTTGGTGATCGGTCAATTCCGAATGATCAGAGATCTGCCGGGCTGCACATCGATCCAGCAGCCAGATCACCTGCCCATCCACTGGTTGAATCCATCCGGCCGGGATCGAGCCGGATTTGCCTTCCCCGGCAAACAGTTCCCGAACCACCGGTGCTTTTTTTACTCCGCTGACCAGAAATAAAACATACTGCGCCTGATTGATCACCTGCGGTGTCAGAGTGATCCGCCATGCATCGAGATCCGGCACCCAGGGCGCTGCTACCCAGGCATCTCCATAAACATCCAGTGAAACCGACGGGAATAAGGATGCCGTGTGACCATCCTCCCCCAATCCCAGCAGAATCAGGTCGAATTGCGGAAGCTGACCATCGGCAACGTCAAACGATCGCCGGAGTTCGCCCTGATAAGCGTGCGCGATCTCGGTGGCATCGGTCAGCTCCGATCGAATCCGGTGAATATGCTCCATCGGAACCGGAACCCGGGAGATCAACGTGTCACATGCCAGTTTGAAGTTGCTGTCCGGATGATCCGGTGGCACATGCCGTTCATCGCTCCAATAAAAATGAATATATCCCCAGGGGATCCGGTCTCGGAATGGGGATGGATCGGACAGACATCGATAGAACCGTTCCGGAGTTCTTCCTCCCGAAAGTGCCACCCGGAATACCCGTGATTTCCGGATCGACCGGCATGCCAGAACGGTGAAAATCCCGGCAGCCGCCACAGCCAGATCCTCCGGTGAATCCAGGATTGCGATCATCCGACCGTCGTAAATCATGGCTGCTCCCTGGAGTCATCACATGGCCGCCATGCCCGTTCGTTCCGCCGCATCAGCTCCATGGCTTCCGGCGGTCCTTCCGCACCTGCCCGATAATTGGGGAAATTTCGTGGTGGGATCGCGTTCCAGACATCCAGGACCGACTCCACAATCGTCCACGCCGCCTCTACCGTATCCGCTCGTTGAAACAGCGTGGCGTCTCCCAGCATGCAATCGTAGAGCAGCCGTTCATATCCGGTATTGGAGGACGTACCAAAATAATCCTGATATTGAAAATCCATGTTGACCGTGCCCAATCGCGGCAATGTGCCCGGAATTTTGGCGCTGAAACTCAATGAGATCCCTTCCTCTGGCTGTATCCGCAACACCAGCCGGTTGGATGAGAGGCTCTCGATCGGTGTTTTCCGGAACAGGATGAAGGGCGCTTGTTTGAACTGGATGGCCACTTCGGTAATCCTTCTGGGGAGCCGCTTGCCGGTGCGAAGGTAAAACGGGACACCCGCCCATCGCCAGTTGTCGATATGGAGTTTCAATGCGGTGAATGTTTCGGTGTTGGAGCCTGGTGGTACATGGGCTTCCTGCCGGTACCCGGCCACCCGGTTCCCATCGATCACGCCCTCCCCATACTGGCCCCGAACCGCCCGTCGCAACACTTCTTCGTGTGTCAGAGGCGGGATCGCCCGGAGAATCTTTGTCTGTTCGTCGCGTACCGCATCCGCTTCAAAGGACACCGGTGGCTCCATGGCAGTCAGACTCAGCAACTGAAACATATGATTGGGTACCATATCCCGGAGCGCTCCGGCAGAATCATAATAGCCCCCGCGCTGCTCCACGCCCAACGTCTCCGCCACCGTGATCTGAACATGATCCACATACCGCCGGTTCCAGATCGGTTCGAAAATTCCGTTGGCAAACCGGAATACGAGGATATTCTGGACCGTCTCCTTGCCCAGATAATGATCGATCCGATAGATCTGTTTTTCGTGAAGAACATGCCGCAAGGTTTCATTCAGCGACCGTGCCGACGATCGGTCATGACCGAACGGCTTTTCGATGATCACGCGCCGCCAGATGGCCGTGTCATCGTGCGCCAGACCACTCGCACCCAACCCGTTGACAATTTCTCTGAAATATCCTGGTCCGGCTGCGAGATAAAAAAAATAGTGACCCGGAAGATGGTGGCGGCGGTCGATTTCCGACAGCAGTGATCGCAACCGCTGATAGGTGTCCGGATCGTTGAAATTTCCGGGGAGATAATCGGTCTGCCTCTGAATCCACTCCAGAAATCCGGGATCGGGGTGGCCCGTCAGGTGTTCCAGCAGGTCGGTCTTGAGTTTCTGCCTGAATTCGTCCGGGGTAATCGCCCGTCGCGCCACTCCCACCATCACAAAATTTCGGGATAAAAGACCGGCCTGATACAGGTTGTGCAGAGCAGGGATGAGTTTTCGCTGGGTCAGATCACCGGACGCTCCGAAAATCACCATGACGCAGGGATCGGCAACCGGATTGGGGATATACGGAATCGGGTCGTTTTCAGGATAGTGTGTCACCGGTCAGTCCTTTCGATGGGATAGTTATCGGGGAGTAGGTTCCTGATGTCCCCCGAAACGGCTCCGCATGGCAGACAGGATTTTCTCCGCAAAGGTATGCGATTGCCGGGAGCGGAACCGGGTGAACAGGGCTGTGGCGAGCACATCCGCTGGTACGCTTTCTTCGATGGCTGTCTGAATGGTCCACCGGCCTTCCCCGGAGTCCTGTACAATGCCGGAAAAGCCGTCCAGATCGGGATCTTCGGTGAGTGCAGCAGCAGTGAGATCCAGCAGCCATGAACTGATCACGCTGCCACGGCGCCATACTTCCGCAATGTCGGTCAGGTTTAATGAATACCGGAATTCGTCCGGGAGCTGTGTATTTTCGGCGTTCCGAAGGATATCGAATCCTTCGGCATACGCTTGCATCAGGCCATATTCGATCCCGTTGTGGATCATTTTGACAAAATGACCGGAGCCGGCCGACCCGCAATGGAGGTAGCCATGTTCTGCGGTGCCGGAATCCGAGAGCCGGCCGGGTGTTCGGGGAGTGGACCCCAGTCCTGGAGCGAGTGATTTGAACAGGGGATCCAGAGCGGCAACCACACCGGGTTCCCCTCCGATCATCAGGCAATAGCCCCGTTCGCGGCCCCAGATACCTCCGCTTGTGCCGACATCGACATAATGGATTCCCTGTCGTTTCAACTGTCCAGCTCGCCGGACATCATCTTTGAAATAGGAATTGCCGCCATCGATGACGATATCATCCGGTTCCAGATGGTCGGTCAATTCGGTAATGACCTGTTCCGTGGCATCTCCCGCAGGCACCATGACCCAAACCATACGGGGTGTTTGAAGCATTGCAGCGAATTCCGGATATTGTGTCGTTCCGGATGCTCCGGAATCAATGAACGGCCGGATCTTTTCATCACTCCGGCCCAGCACCACGACCTCATGACCATCCGCCATCCAGCGCTGAACCATATTGGCTCCCATCCGTCCCAATCCGATCATACCCACTTGCATCGTATTTCCCCTCTCCTGTAAAGTACGGTTTGATTCAATAATGGTGCGAAACCCCACAAATAGAGTTACATTTTAGCAGCGAATCAGAAAAATGGCCAGTCAGAACGGGAGGTCATCATGCCCAGGATGGAAGGGATCAGGATTAAAAATTTCCGTGTGTTCCGGGATATCTCGATCGGATATTCATCACAACGCATCAGCCATATTTCGTCGATGCGCTTTCACCCGAAGAAGTCTGGGTTATTGAAAAAAATCCAGACGGATTCTCAGCGATTCACCGTGCAAGTGAAGATCCCATCGTGATAAACATGGTTGCGGAGGGTCTCCCGCTGGGCGGTCTATGGTATAGCGATTATTTGGATTCAAGAAGAGAGAGGGAACTGAGCGGGTTGAATGATACATCGTTTCCGAGCAATCGTTCGGGCATCAAATAATCTGCAAATGATCGGATTGAAGCGTCATATCGTACGTGTTGAGGATCATGATCCAGACTGGCTTCGTCTCGGCAAAACGATCTGTCAGGAGATCCGATCCGTCTGTGAAGATCTGATCATCGATCTCCAGCACATCGGGAGCACGGCGATTCCCGATCTGCCGGCCAAGCCGATTGTCGATATCGTTGCCGGGGTCGGCTCCCCGGAAGTGATCTGCGATTTGATCCATCAACTGACCGGGATCGGGTATATCTACCGGGGGAATTCGGCAGACAGGGGTGGAGAGTTTTTCGTGAAAGAGTCCTCTCCGGATGTCCGAACAGTGCATCTGCATATCGTGGAATACCAGGGGTCTCAATGGTATGACTATCTGCTGTTCCGGGATCGGTTACGAGAGAGTTCAGACATCCGTCATCAGTATGCCGGTCTGAAGCGTGATCTGGCACAGAAATTCGCTCACGACCGGACCCGCTATACTGCCGCCAAACATGCTTTCATCCAGAACGTGCTCGGTCATTCCAGGTAGCCGGACGTTCCATTCAGAACCGGCGGAGCACCGGATCGCCATAATTCATGTGATCCCGAAGATAATGATAGAATCCGGCCAGCGGAAACCAGCCATCTTTGCCATATTCCCCGGCGGATTCAATGTGAAACTCCTGTGCCGGCATGAAACTGAATCCGATCAGATACAAAGGTTCTTTGCCGGGTGACGAACAGGCATTCATCACCATCGACACATGGCCGATTCCGCCATTCCGGTTCTGCACGATCACGTCTCCGGGCATCAGTTCCGTCTCTGTGATCGTATGGCAACCCTGTTTCAGTGAATGCGAGTTGGAGTTGGAGAAGGCACGTTTCAAAAAGTTGGCATACGACAATCCACTTTTCGAAAAGATCGATTTGCTTCCGTCGTAGTTGAACAGATAGAGACGATCGAGCTGACCTGTGGATTTGTGATATTCCGCCCAGAACCGCATCGCGAAATCAGCGCACTGCTCCAGATCCTGCGAAAATAACAATGGCATGGCCACCACGCCAAGCACATGGAACATACTGCTTTCGAGCGGTTGGCCGGTATGGGTATGAATGAGTGTGGATCCGGTCAGCGGGAGGTGCTGAACCCAATGGCTGAAACTGCCAGCCGGATACGTCTGTTGCGTATACCCGTCCGGCACAGCACAGTCGCTTACAGTCAAAATGGGAGCGTTCCCCAGGGTTGCCGGAACACCGGTCATGTTGATAATCAACCCAAGGAAAAGATAATTAGCACAATGATAAAATCTGCTTGGTTTCTTCATATACAGTTCCTGGTTAGGTTAAATTGAATGATTCGTTTCAGTGCCTCTCCAAGTATTGTAACCGTTCACTGGGAAAATCCCCTCTGGAAAGAAGGGTGGCCCGTAGAATCAAGTTATTGAAATCAGATATGCCTGTTGGACGCGTTGATTCTGCGTGCCGGGGTGTGTATTCGGAAAATCGGAACACACCCCGTCTCTGCTTCGCTCGCCAGGACGCCATGCTGAATCCAATCAAACCGAGGCTTCGCAGAGCCACACCTCTTGATAGAGGGGATTCTTGCGGGTTTGCACCGGCTGAACGGTTACAACGTATTTGTCAATGTCTGCCGTGTTCCATCTTTGTTCCTGTTCCAGAAATAATCAGATCCGCATTATCTCCAGATCAGCGGATTATCGCAACCCGGACCCGTCAACGATCTTCCGTCTGGTCACGATTCGTATTCACATTTCCCGGATACCTTGTTACAGTATCGCATATTGACTTGATGGGGGCGATTGACGTGGATCTGACCTTACATATACACCCAAAAAACCATTGCATCGAAATTTCCGTCATCGGTTCTCTGATCAACGCCACAGCCCACGATCTCGACCGACTGCTGCGTGAAACCATCCGGAATCCCCAGTGGGAAACGATCTGTCTGGATCTAAGCCAATTGGGGGAGATGGACACTGCCGGTGCCATCGTTCTGCTGACGGGTCAGCGGCTGATCGAGCAGTCCGGGCGGACATTCCAACTGCTCCATTTACCCGTGCAATTTCGGGAGTTGATCGAACTGGTCGTTCCGGAGATCGCCCGGCAGACGTCGGCAACTGCTCGTCATAAACCGACACCCATCCTGGATAAGATTGGTTCTGTCTCGCTGCTTCTGTTCCAGGATATGCGTCAGTTTTTTACGTTTGTCGGCGAATTCACCGTGGAAATACTCCAATCGTTGCGCCGTCCAGCCCGGGTGCGATGGAAGGATGTGTTTTTCTATATGGAACGGGCGGGAGTCGATGCGATTCCCATCGTCTCGCTCCTGGCGCTGCTGTTGGGACTGATCCTGGCATTTCAGGCGGCTATCCAGTTGCGTCAGTTCGGTGCCAATATTTTTGTAGCGGATCTGGTCGGCGTCTCCATCACACGGGAACTCGGACCGTTGATCGCTGCGATCATCGTGGCCGGCCGGTCCGGTTCTGCATTCGCTGCTGAGATCGGCACGATGAAAGTATCGGAGGAGGTTGCCGCCCTGGAGATCATGGGCTTCAATCCCATGCGGTTCCTGGTCATCCCCAAGGTCATGGCGCTTCTGATCATGCTGCCGTGCCTGACACTGCTGGCAAACACCGTGGGCATTCTCGGCGGGTTGATTGTCGGCATCCTTCAATTAGATCTCAGCGTTACGCATTACATCCAGGAAACCCGCCAGGCGCTCATGTTGACCGACATTGTCACCGGCGTGATCAAAAGCGGCATCTTTGCTGTTATCATCGCAGGAATCGGCTGCTTCCGTGGACTCCAGGTCACCACCGATGCGGAGAGTGTCGGCCGGTATACAACCTCCGCCGTGGTCAGCGGCATCTTCTTCATTATCCTCTCCGACGCAGCATTCACCGTGATGTTCTATATCCTGGGAATTTGATATGGAACCG
This sequence comes from uncultured bacterium, assembly GCA_964512995.1. Classification (GTDB taxonomy): domain Bacteria; phylum CSSED10-310; class CSSED10-310; order CSSED10-310; family CSSED10-310; genus CAZELM01. Next base: position 9,760 of record CAZELM010000043.1, on the reverse strand, counting down.
CACTCCCTGCATCCGGCTCCCATGATCGAGATCCAGGATCTGCTGGCCGAATATGGATCCCGGATTGTTCTGGATCACATCTCCTTCACGATCCGGTCGGGTGAAATTTGTGCGATTCTGGGCGGGAGCGGGTGCGGCAAATCCACGCTCCTCAAGCACATCATGCGCCTCCTGACTCCCACGAGCGGCACAATCGTCGTCGATGGCCAGGACATCACGTTCGCTTCCGGGAGCGATTTGCAGCAGGCTCATCGGAAAATGGGCGTACTGTTCCAGAGCGGCGCATTGTTTGGCGCGATGACACTGGCCGAAAATATCGCGCTGCCATTGTATGAGTACACGGATCTTCCGGGAGATGTGATTCGGGCCATCGTACGGTTCAAACTCGGTCTGGTGGGGCTCTCGGGATTCGAGGATTACATGCCGGCGGAGATCAGCGGTGGCATGCGCAAACGAGCAGCGCTCGCAAGGGCGATGGCTCTGGATCCGAAAATTCTGCTGTTCGACGAAATGAGCGCCGGGCTGGACCCGATCACCTCCGCCGAACTGGATCAACTGGTGCTGGGCATGAACCACTCCCTCGGATTGACCATTGTGGTGGTGACCCACGAACTTCCCAGCATCGAACGGATTGCGGATCATGCGGTGATGCTGGATAAAGGCAAAATCATCGCGGAAGGCACTCCAGCGGAACTCAAAGAAAGCTCCATCCCATTCGTGCGGGCATTTTTCCATCGGATACCGAGAAACCAGGAAAACCGTTCGCCCGACTCCACCGGACAAAAACATTCCAATCGAACTTCTCGGAAAGGAGATCTGTGATGGCGCGTGAATTCAGCCGGGCACGGATCGGATTGTTTGTCGTCATCTCAGTGATCATGATGATTTCCATCGTCATCTGGCTGGGCTCCCAGCACGTTTTTACGGAATCGGACTATTATATCACATCGTTTGCGGGATCGGTGTCGGGCCTGGAAGTCAGCGCGGCCGTGAAGTTCCGGGGTGTCACGGTCGGAAAAGTGTCGGATATCCGGATCGATCCCCAGGATTCGTCGCAGATCGAAGTGATGATGGAGATCCGTCCGGGAACTCCCGTTAAAAAAGATATGGTGGCGGAGATGCGGATGACCGGCATCACCGGGATCAAATATGTCGAGCTGACGGGCGGCGCCAAAGAAACGGAGCTATTGCGGCCGGGCACTGCCATTCATCCCGCCCTGATCCCCAGTCAGGCCACGCTCCTGGAAAAGGTCGATGAGCAGTTCAATCAACTGTATGCGCAACTCACCGCGATGATCCAGAATCTGGAGCGGCTCACCAATGAAGATTCCAGAAACCGGTTTGCGGAGACGCTGGATGGGATATCCCGATTGAGTCAGAGCCTTGCCAACACGCTGATCGAACTGCAGCCGGGTCTCGGTCAAATCCAGGAGATCGGCACAGAGACCGAGAACCTGGTGATATCGACCCGGGAAGAAATACAGGGTATCGGCGACATCGCTCGGAAAGGTCTGACTGATGCCACGGCCATGATGAACCAGTCAGCGCTCCCGGAATCGTTTTCAAATATCCAGCAGTCGACGGAAAACCTGAGGCTGTTTACGGAAAAGCTCAACCGGACACTGGATGCGATGGATTTGGTATCCGTGTCTCAGGACATGCGTTCATTCATGAAGACGACACAGGAGACGATTCAGGAGCTGGATTATCTGATCAAAGATCTCCGCCGGAACCCATCGTCGATCATGTTCAGCAAACCCAAGCCGGACCGGGACGTTTCCGGGCAGCCGGACAGGAGGTAATCCCATGACCGAAACGACCAGATATGCCAGAATCCGATGCGGATCGTCAGACAGGAGACCGGCATCGGGAACCGGAGGATTTATGTGGTTCGCCGTGATGATGACGGTGATCGGAAGCATGGTCTGTGGGTGCATTCATGAGATGCCCCAGGTTCATTATTATTCCATATCTTTGCCGATGCAGCCGGATCCGGTGATCCAGGAACGCATGGGGGCTCGAATCGCGGTGTTGGATTTTACGGCAGTGGCTGCGTTGGATATCAAAGACCTGGCCTACAGCCCGGCACCGTATCAGTTTGGGTATTATGACTATCACCAGTGGGTGGCACCACCGGCTCAACTGCTGCGGGAGCGGTTCCTGAATGATCCGATCTTAACCGCATCAGTGGGGCGGTTGTCGGAGTGCGTTGACGATTCAGACGCCACGATCCGATGCCATGTCAAGGCGTTTCATGAGATCGATAGACCTGACGGCTGCCGGGCTGTGGTGGCAGTGGATATTGTTCTGGGAGCTGCGAATCCGCCATCGTTCGAATGGCGGAAAGCCTATTATTACGAAGAGTCCATCTCCAACCGGACACCCGCTGCGGTCGTAATCGCGCTGAATACCGCAGTGGATCATCTGATGACCGATGTGGTCCGGGATATCGGTCCGATCATTGAGCCGTCCCGATAACGAATATCCGTTACCATCATCCGATTACCCATCAGAACTTTTCAGAGACTCCCTTTTTACTCGGTCACTCTCAGTTTCCCGATCGTTTGACCGCTTCCGTGAGGTGAGGCAGAAGCGGTCATTGCTGACCGCTCCATGAACAGAAACGGATACCCCTCATCAGGCAGCCAACTCCCAGAAACCACATCCGTCGAATGAGCGGTGCATTGGTTCTGGTAATGGTCGAAACCCTGGGATTGGGGACGATGTCAGATGCTTTCCAGGCTTCGGACAATCAGTCCGGACCGAAGTTTCGGTTCGAACCAGGTGGATTTGGGAGGCATCACATTGCCGCTGTCTGCAATCGCCATCAGTTGGTCGATCGAGGTTGGGAACATGGAAAATGCGACCGCTTCACCCGCATGAACCCGGCGCTCCAACTCGTCCATCCCCCGAATCCCTCCGATAAAATCGATCCGCTTATCGGTTCGGGGATCACCGATACCCAGAATGGGAGCCAGCAGGTTGTTCTGCATGATGGAGACGTCCAGACTGTTGACGGGGTCATCCACCGGGAACGTGCCCGGCCTGGCAGTCAGCCGATACCATTGATCCGGCAGATACATCCCGAATGTGTTGGGTTTTGTCGGCCGTCGTTCCGTCGTTTTCTCCACGATGAACGATTCAGCGACGCGATGGAGAAATGTTTCGGTTGTCATACCATTCAGGTCATGGACGACCCGGTTGTAATCCATGATAGCCAGTTGGTTATGAGGAAACAGCACCGCCAGAAAATAATCATAGACTTTTTCGCCGGTTGGCGATGGATCCGCTGCCTGTCGGGCCGCACCGACCCGCGCCGCCGATGCACTCCGATGATGCCCATCCGCTACGTACAGGCAGGGCACTGCCGCGAACATCGAGTGGAACAATGCGATATCGGCTTCGTTTCCAACGATCCAGACCGTATGACGGACGCCGTCCGGAGCTGTAAAATCATATGTTGGATCATTCCGGGTCAGGTCAACGACTTTCGCATCGATGTCCTGACGCGCCCGGTAGGTCAAGAATACAGGCCCGGCATTCGCATTCACGGTATCCACATGCCGGGTTCTGTCGTCTTCCTTGTCCTTCCGTGTGAACTCATGTTTCTTGATCAGATCATCATGATACTCCTTCACACTCGCTCCGGCGACCAGACCAATCTGGCTGTGGTTTCCCATGATCTGGCGATACAGGTAAAAACACGGAGCTTTCTCCCGGACCAGATATCCATTCCGAATCAGTGCATCGAAATTTTCTTTGGCCTTTGCATAGACCCGGTCATCATACAGATGGATAGTTTCCGGAAGATCAATTTCCGGCTTCACAACGTGTAAAAAGGAATAGGGATTCCCTTCGGCCATGATCCGTGCTTCTTTGGAATTCAGAACATCATACGGCGGAGACGCAATTTTGTCCGCCAGTCCGGGAGAGGGACGGTATGCTCGAAATGCCTGTAATTTTGCCATGTTTCAATCTCCTTGATCGTCATCATGATGCATCATGATGGGCTTATCCTGTTGGATTTTGATTCGAGAGTCCTGTGGAGTTGATGAATCGATGCCGTGCCGATGCCATGTTTCCCCGCTATTCCGCTGCCATGATGTGCCGGGAGCGTACCAACTCCAGAAATGATCCCATAAACTATATCGACCTGCCCGGTAAGTTCAAGGGATTTCAGGAGGGACGGTATCTCGGACGCTCCATGTCAGGACCGGACCGGTTCCTGTCGAAGCACAATGGCGTGGACCGACTCACGGATGCGTCAGGTCAGGATTTGTTTTTTCCCGATTGATCCATTATGCTTCCCGCGGTTAACGGGTCATTCGCTGGAATGGCTCATCCTCAGGCCGCAGAGAGCGCACCATGATGGAATCAGACAATCGCAAGCACTACAGCTATCAGGTGTATGAGAATCCGGACATCGCTGCATCATTCGACGAACAGAAGTTTGGTGGAGCGGTGGGTCGGTTGTTCCGTCACCATCAGGAGCAACTGCTCCGGAAATACCTCCCGGACATTGCCGGGAAGCGGGTGCTGGACCTGGGCGCCGGCACCGGCCGCACGGCGTTGCCGATCAGTCAGGCCGGCGCTAGGGTCGCCGCAGGGGATGCTTCGCTCGAAATGCTGCGGATCGCACAGGAGAAAGGATGGCTTCAGGGATCTCCGATCCATTGCATTCGGATCGATGCGCACCATCTGCCGTTTCCAAGCCGGTCTTTTCACGCGGTCATCTCCTTCCGGCTGCTGATGCATGTGGTGGACTGGCGGCAAACGCTGAGGGAAATCTGCCGGGTGGCGTCGGACACCGTGATCATCGATTTCCCCCCGCGGTGGGGATTCGCCGGTCTGGCTCCCATGATCCATCCGATTCTGAAGCGGATCAAAACGAATTACCAGCCTTATCGGGTATTCCGAATCCCGGAAATCGTGCGCGTGATGGCAGAATGCGGGTTTCAGTCCTTTGCCATCGATCGCCATATCGTCCTCCCGTTTGGTTTTCATCGCTTTATTGGCTCCATCGCGTTTACATCCAGTGTCGAACGATTCCTTGCGCAGATTGGTGCTGCCGACATCTGGGGTGCTCCCGTGACCATCGCCGCTCACCGGAAGGAATAATGCCATGAAGATATTGATGATTGCTCCAGAACCAGTATTCCGGATCCGGGGGACGCCGTTCAGTGTCCGTGACCGGTGCCGGGCTTTATCGGATCTGGGTCACGAAGTGGATCTGCTGACCTATCCCATGGGAGAGGACTTTCATTTTCCGGGAGTTCGCATCCACCGGACTCGTTCCATTCCGGGAATTCATGACGTGAAAATCGGTTTTTCATGGGCTAAAATTCCCCTGGATGGTCTATTGTTTCTGAAAGCGGTCCGGGCACTGACCCGGGGCGGTTATCAGATACTCCATACGCATGAAGAAGCCGGGATGATCGGCGCGATCCTGGGTCCGATGTTTCATGTTCCCCATATTTACGACATGCATTCCAGTCTGCCGCAGCAGTTCGAGAACTATAAAACATCCACCGCCAGACCGGTCATGGGATTTATGAACTGGGCGGAGCGGTTCATTTTATCCCGCTCCCAAGCGATCATCGCGGTCTGTCCCCATCTGAAAACGATCGCGCTCCAATCCTGCCCGTCCGCCCGGGTGACGGTCATCGAGAATCTGGCTCAACATCATTCCGGTGATCCAACTCCAGAGTCGATTCAGACGGTGAAACAGGAGTTCGATCTGACCGGCAGGTTTGTGGTCGGGTACACCGGCACGTTTGAAGTCAATCAGGGGCTGAACATTCTGGCCGATGCGTTTGCTGCCGCACTGCCGGATATTCCAGATGGCGTTCTGTTTCTCGTTGGCGGAATACCCTCGCAGATTCAGGAATTCCGGGCGTATTGCCGAGGATTGGGAATCGAAGATCATTGCCGGCTCCCAGGCAGTCTGAATGCGGAACGGATGCCGGAGATCATGGGCGCGTGTGACGTGCTGGCATCCCCCCGCTCCATCGGCACGAATACTCCATTGAAATTGTACAGCTATCTGAGGTCGGGAGTGCCGATCCTCGCCACGGATTTGTATACCCATACCCAGGTGCTGGATCACGAAACAGCGGTATTGGTTCCCGCCACTCCCGACGGATTGAAAGATGGACTGATCCGATTATATTCGGATCCCGGATTGCGCCGGAAAATCGGTCAGGAAGCCATGCGGCGGGAAGCGGCATGCTACAGCTATCCGGCGTATATCGAAAAAATACGACTGCTGCTGGAGACAATACTATGAAATCGGAAGCTCGAAACGTAGCAAAAACAGAACTCCAGATGAAGCTGACAGATCAGCGCCGGTCCGCACTACAAAAATATCAGGATATGGTGATCGGTCAACCGGGCATCTGGAAGTTGCTGAAATATGAGATCATCATGATCATGTGCAACGGATTGACCGGTGCATTGGGATTTGCAATGCGAAAGATATTGTATCCCTGTCTTTTTGCGGAGGTGGGACGGGGAACGGTATTCGGGCGTAATATGACCATTCGTCACGCCCACAAGATTCGGATCGGAGACCGGTGCATTTTCGATGATATGACGGTTCTGGATGCGAAAGGCGACACCAATCAGGGCATCACGATCGGGAACGATGTGGTCATTGCACGAAACACCGTGGTTTCCTGCAAAGGCGGCGATATTGAAATCGGAGACAACAGCAATATCAGCCTGAACTGCATGATCCACTCCGAAAGCAGCGTCAGGATCGGCGCCCGGAACCTGTGGGCGGCGTTCTGTTACATCATCGGAGGCGGCAGACACAGTTTCGATCGTACGGATATGCCGATCATTCAGCAAGGCTCCGTTTCCGATGGTGTGGTGATGGACGACGATATCTGGCTGGGAGCGGATGTAAAGATCATGGATGGGTGCCATATCGGGCGTGGTGTCATTCTGGGAACGGGCAGTGTGGTCAATAAGGATATCCCGGCGTTTTCCGTGGCTGCCGGTGCTCCGGCCCGGGTGATCCGGAAACGGCAGGGTCATGAAACACAGGACCAGCCTGCCGCACCATCATTGGAAGAATAAGTGAAAAAACATCTGATCACGGCCCTGAAAATGATCCTGAGCGCTGGGATGGTGTTTTATTTGTTTAAGTATAAAGTGGATTTCCGGGAAGTGATCCGGGTATTCGCGGATGTTCACTGGGGCTGGCTTCTGGCAGGTGCATCATTGCATGTGACCGGATTGCTGTTTTCATCCATCCGCTGGAAGATACTTCTCTCCGCTCAGAATATTCACCAATCGATCTTCCGGCTGATCTCCTATTATCTGGTGGGTCATTTTTTCAATATGTTTCTGCCAACCAAAGTGGGGGGCGATGTCGTTCGCATCTATGATACGAGCCGGGATCATGGTTCCACTGCGCAACCCCTGGCAGTGATTCTGGTGGAGCGAATCTCCGGCATGCTCACCATGCTGGTTTTGGCTGTTTTGGTTTTAATTCTGAATATTCAGATTGGATTTGATTACCGGAGCCGCATACCGGGGCTGAATCTGGGAATAACGATTTTCCTGCTCGGTGTGTTTTTTTTCCCGTTTTTGTTTCATCCCCGGATCGAGCGTCTGGTGTTCGATCATGTGTTCTCGTTTCCCATAATTCGGAATCTGAAGGGCATGAGTGCTCGGATTTATAAAGCATTTCAGATCTATGGCCAGCGTATTCCAGCTCTGTTGAATGCCCTGGCCATCGGTACGCTGCTTCAGATCAACTATTTTTTTCATTATTACTTTCTGGCCCGGGCATTGGATATTCAGATGCCGCTGTCGTTTTTTTTCGTCATGATTCCCATCCGTACGGTCACGCTGATGATCCCGTTTTTCATCAATGGCATCGGGCTTCGGGAATTTTTCGATGTCACGGCATTCGGTCTGGTGGGCGTATCCCGATCGGCGGCGGTCGCGTTCGCGGAACTGGCATGGTTTGTACAGATCGCGTTTGCCTTGTTTGGCGGAATGGTCTATCTGACTCGGGGGAAATGGAACCAGGATCACCATGGCAAACATACTGGAACGTGACATCCGTTGTACCCTGATCACCGGTGCAACCGGATTTGTGGGGTATCATCTGGCGGAATTTCTGAGGAGCCGTGGGATTTGTGTTCGCGCACTCGTTCGGAATCCGGAAAAAGCATCGCCTCTGAGAGATTTGGGTGTGGAGATTGCCGTGGGTGACATCACCCGTCCGGAGACGCTCCCGGCTGCTTTGGAGGGAATCGGCACGGTCTTCCACGCAGCCGCAGTGCTGGGACCCGCTCATCTTCCACACGCTGTGTATCGGGACGTGAATGTGACCGGCACCCGGAATCTGGTCGAAGCGTGCCGTGCCCAATCCGCTGTGGAGCGTTTTGTTCATGTCTCCAGTGTGGCGGTTCTGGGACCGCTGCCGGATCGGACCGTTGCCTGTGAAGGGACACCACCCAAACCGCAGGACATATATGAGATCACGAAATGGGAAGCGGAAGAATATGTTCTGGGAGCTGCCGGTCAGGGGTTCCCTGCGGTGATTGCTCGTCCGGCGTGGGTCTATGGTCCGGGAGATACCCGAACACTGAAGCTGTTCCGGATGATTGCCCGGCGGCGGTTTCTCCAGATCGGCAAAGCGGAGAACAAACAACATCCGATCTGGATCGGGGATTTGGTGGAGGGTTTGGTGCGATGTGCCACAGTTCAAGGGATCGAGGGCCGGGTGTATCATCTGGGGGGACCGGATATCGTGCGTGTGCACGAATTATGTCAGACCATTGCGGATGCCGCAGGTGTGACGTTGTTCCCATTTCACCCTCCGGTCTGGCTGGCCTGCATACCGGGTTGGATTGTGGAGAAACTGTTTGCTGTCTGGGGCGGGGAACCGCCGGTGGATCACCGGAAAGTCGCCTTTTTTGTGATCAACCGGGCGTATTCGATCCACCGTGCAGCAGAAGAATTGGGATGGACTCCGAAGATCAGATTCCGGGAAGGGGTATCCAGGACCATTCAGTGGTATCGGGAACACCGGTGGATCTGAAATCAACATGGCCGGGACCATCATATTACTGGCTCATTCGTTCTGGGAGTCGTGGTGCGATCGTATCGGCATGTCACCCTCACCCCACGTCGGCCGTGATGATCAATAGATCTGGGAGTCGTGGCGCGATCATATCGGCATGTCACACACACCCCGCCGGCCGTGATGATCAATAGATCTGGGAGTCGTGGCGCGATCGTATCGGCATGTCACCCTCACCACGTCGGCGTGATCCTGGATCGATCCGTGCTGTTCCGGCCGGCGACACTCTCCCGGTCGCTCCGCTGGGAGGTCGTACACGCTCCGCATGACACTAAATGAAGAAACCTATAAAACGACCGCTCGTGAAGAGGTTTCTTAGCAGAGGGTAAATAAGAATTCCGTTTCTATGCCATTCTCTCGAAGGGGAACGTTGCTTGCGACAGGCAAATTAAGTGAATATCAGCAGAACAGAGTCAGCGCCTTCTATGGAAAATCTGCAGATGACCGTGGAAGTTCACCCGATGACCGCGGAAGGTCGCCCGATGACCGCGGATAGCCCGGTAGATGACTAGTGAAGCCCGGTAAATGACCAGGGAAAGCCCGGTAGATGACCAGTGAAGGCCCGGTAGATGACCAGTGAAGCTCGGTAGATGACCAGTGAAGCTCGGTAGATGACCAGTGAAGCCCGGTAGATGACCAGTGAAGCCCGGTAGATGACCA
>CAZELM010000042.1:15668-33923 GCA_964512995.1 uncultured bacterium | reverse complement strand
ACCGCTCACAGTCGCAAGATGACCGCTCACAGTCACAAGATGACCGCTCACAGTCGCAAGATGACCGCTTACAGTCGCAAGATGACCGCTCACAGTCACAAGATGACTGCTCACAGTTGCAAGATGACCGCTTACAGTCACAAGATGACCGCTCACAGTTGCAAGATGACCGCTTACAGTCACAAGATGACCGCTCACAGTCACAAGATGACTGCTTACAGTCACAAGATGACCGCTTACAGTCACAAGATGACCGCTTACAGTCACAAGATAACCGCTCACAGTTACAAGATGACTGCATACAATAAACAGATGATGGTGTAAGTCGTCTGTGTTTCTATTTCAGGTGAACGAATCGATCCAGTGCCAGATCACTGGGAGCGGGAAAGGTGTAGACACCAAAATTCGTACCTGCAGCAACTCGGAAGTATGCTGGAGAATCATAGACTCCGGAACCAGGAATCCCGATCCGTTGGATGGAGCCGGGAGAATCCGGACCGCCCGGACCGGCAAATGAGGACCAGTCGATAGCGTAGAGTTCATAGGTTTCCTGTGTTACTTCATCCGGACCCGTCCACCAGGCACGGAAACCCATTGACACCGATGTTGTCGGCTGAGTCAGCTTGGACATGTCGATAGATACATTGGTCGATCCGATTCCGGTTCGATTATGCCAGCAGATCGCATCCCGGATTCTGCCGATTGTGTTTCGCAATATACACGTATCTTCCTCGGAAGACAGACCGATGACGGACCGGGATTTTATCAGGAGTCCATACGATGTCATTTCAACGCTTTCGACGCCTTCAAATCCAACGAATTCGATCACTGCAATCTTCTGTGGTCCCAGGAATGCATCCTGTTCCACGAATGGAACATCATAGCCATCCAGATCCCCAATGGTCCATCCCTTCAGATTGACCGTTGTTTCAAGCTCCAGATTGGCAATCTCCACTTTATCTCCCGTTGTTCCCGTTGTCTGGATATCTGGTTTCACTTCGGTGATCACCAGATCCCCGTCATCTCCTTCCGGTGGAAGATCGAAGGTTGAAAACACCGGAATCAGATTCCACCCGGTGATGGTGCATGATATCGGTTCCGTAATATCATCCATCTGAATAAAGCATCCTCCGCCGCTGTTGGTGACATACACGCGGCGTTCGTTGTCCTTCAGGAAAGATATTTGTGCATTGGCAACCTTTTTGCCGGTATCATCGATGATGACGATTCCATGGCCGATGGCATCCGGAGGCCATGCATGATACACATTGGCCGTTCTGGGGATATCCGTCCGCCAAAACAAATCCGGATTTCCGAACAATATATATTCCCGCATATGAGTCGGGATATCATTGGTCATGTATTGGGTTCCAAGAAAATGCGTATATGCATAAATTTTTCCGTAATTAAATGCAGGGCCGGATCGTGTGATATTATGATAACAGAATCCGCGATAAATGCCTCGATCGATCCAGTTATTGATCGTTGTCCGCGTATTCCAGGTTGGACCCATGAATGCAACAGCACCCTTTGGCTCTGCCGGCGTTCCCAATGCCATCCAGGCATGGCCGAAGCATTCCGTATATCCATCGAACATGGCAACACCGCAGCCGATGGAGGTAATCACCGGGAATTTCCGGATATTCTGCAATGTATAAACTTCTGGCCACTCGATATAATATTGAGAAACGTGTAGTGGATGCCAGCCATCCCGCCAGCCCTCTCCCCGATAATTGATGAGCGATACCCCTTGATTGATCCAGCTTAGCACGGTGGAAACGGGATCGGAATGATTCTGCCAGTCGTACATCGTATGAACCGTTTCATAATCCAGATTGGTCTCCAGGCGTTCCCGTGTTTGTTCCTTGACAATCTCCTGGCTGGCATAGAGATTCGAACACGCCATCATTCCGGTCTTATAGTATGAAAGATCCGTCATATTGGGCGTCTGTTCATAATATAGAATTCGTGACAGCATCACGGTTAACTCATCCGGGTCCACAGCCGGATAACGTGACAGAAAAATGTCCGGTAGCAGATCTGTGCCTGATAACTGAGAGTAAAACAGATCGTCATCAAAATCGCCATAATAGTACTGATCCCGGGATTCATGGATCGGAAATGTGTTGGTGCTGCCAATAATGGACGCATAAACCGGACGATTCTCGGTATTATACTGGGTGAGAATCGCTTGTTTGATCGATTCTGCAGTTGGATTCGTGCCGATCTGAGAGAGCTTCAGGACATCGACGATAAATCCCTGTTGTTCTTTCCAGGCAATAAATCCCTGGCACCGGCTTTCAAACAGATCCGGCATGATCAGCAGATAGTGCTCTGGCACATTTCGATCCCTGGCCTGAGTCCAGGGACACGAATAATTGGGAATTAGTGCTCGATAGAAGGCATCCCACGTCGCAGAATACGGACCGCGTTCCCTCAGTATGTTGGCAGACGGAGCCGGCTTCATGTGAATGACCAGTTCGGCTTCCTCGATGATGTCAATGGTGTTTGTTCTGGCATCATACTGCACGGGATAAAAGGCGACGGGCAGGAGACGTATATCACGGAGTATGACCGGTTCTTCCACAAATACGCGTTGACTCGGATACCAGCTCGATCCGCTATCAGCAGCATCCCGATAATCCTGGACCGCGATGATATCATCGACTTCCTGATCTTCCTGGCACGGCAAGACCGAGTGCGTGAGTTTTTCCTGATGGGAACGGATGATCCGGATCGTGACTTCCGGAGCGAGCCGATCGGAGATCTGATATAAACCACCGATCATCGGTAACATCGGCTCTCCGGTTCTTCCAGTATTCCCCGCTTCAGGTATCTCAATCACGGTATAGAAGCTGTCTCCGATATCTCGCGTGCTGACCGACACTTCCGGGATGGTGATTCTCATCACAACCTGCTGGTCGATTTCATTGACAACCGTCTCCCAGACAAATCCCAGATCCGCGGTCGAAGGGGAAGCATTCAATGGGACATCCAGGTCCATTGCATATCCAACTCCTCCCAAAAACGAAAACCAGAATCCTGCTATTATCGATATGACTGATATCACGATGCGCATGGATTACCTCATTCTGATAAAAGAAAACGATTCCTGCATGAAGAATCAACAAAATTTATGTGCAAATTCAGTACCGGGGAGGGAAAAATGGGAACGTCCTGGACCTGGATCAGGTCAGGTGTAATTTCTCTGTCAATATCATTGCCAGACGCTTGCCCAGGATATCCTGGCTGAATTCGGTTTCTGCGGATCTTCGAGCTGCTCCGGCAATCCGGGACCGCCATTCCGGATCTTCGCAGAACCGCAGGATCGCGGCAGCAAATTGGTCCCGATCCGAAGCGAGACACCCGTTCTGACCATTCCGGATCACATGATTCACTTCACCGGTCGGACTGGCTACAACCGGCAATCCAGCAGCAAGGTATTCAAACAGTTTGGTTGGTGACTTCGATCGGGTCCAGGGCGTATCTTTGATCATTGGCAATAATCCAATATCTGCTTCCTGAAGAACGAATGGCATCTGATCCGGTGGAACCCAATGGATGATTTCCAGTGCCTCCATCAAATTCAACTCCGAAAAATACGCTATAACATTGTTCAGAGACTCCCCCTGACCCACAATCCGCAGTTTTACATTGGGGAATCGTATCCTGACATCCATCAGAACATCCGCCAGAAAATAGAGATTCTCTGCGATGGCTTCCCCCCAGATGATGCCCGTCCAGAGGAGAATGATTTCAGATCGATCGGCATGAACCGGGGGAACCGAGGGAGTGAACCGTTGGGTATCGGCACCCGTCGGGACATAAAACACATTCGGATTGAACGGCTTCAATATTTCCAGTAAATAATGACTGGCTGCGATACAGGCACAGGCTTTCCGAGCCGACTGCTCCAGAATGTCATAATCCGTGGTGTGCCCATAGAAAAACCGATTGAGCAGGGGTCGATTGAACCCGCAAAAAAGACCCGATCCATGATGATCTGTGCCGATGTCATAGTCATCGTAATCCAATATGAACGGCCGATTCAGCCATCGGATCAGCAGTTGTGCGCCGGCGGTATGATAATGCAGCTTCTGCAGGTACAGAATCGAATCAGACGACCGCCACAACCGAGGCAATGATTTGAAAACCAACCGTACCCGATCCCGATCCCGTAATCCATACATTTCGGATTCGGAATAGTGGGAAGCCAGGTGATCCTTGAAGGACAAGACTTCCGCATCGATACCATTCGCCCGTAACTGCTCGGCGAAACGATAACATCTGACCCGTACATGCGGGTATTCATATCCAGAGATGCCCAAAAACAAAATCTTCATCGGCATGATATTACTTCTTCGATTCCATATTGACAAGCTGAAACTGCCGGATGCTTCGGAACGCATTATCGGATGACAGCAATCATCCCTTTTCAGGAAACAGCCGGTACAAATATTAAATGGATCAGATGAAACCTTTTTCAGATTTAAGTGTCTAACTCTGTGAGTTACTTGAGATGAATCGACCCGAAAGGAGTAATACGAATGAAATTCTGGCATATCATGTTATTCATGGGAATATACTTCGCTCTTCAACTCTGGATATTGCCGAAACTCGGAATATCCACTTGAATGGCACCCTCACGTGGAAGGTCTTCCACTGATAATCAGAAAAACACGGTCCATACAATTAATCCTCTGGATGAACCGGATCAGACCAGTCAATCTTCAAACGTTCAGACGTCCCTTTCAGAGAATACCGGAGGAACTGTCATCCATCTGAATGATGCGAACTTCAACGATATTGTGATGAATTCAAATAAACCTGTTCTGGTCGATTTCTGGGCATCGTGGTGTGGACCGTGCAAACGTCTCACGCCAACAATCGATGCACTGGCCCGGGAGTATGACGGGAAAGCGATGATTGCAAAACTCAATACGGAACAGTATCCGGACATTGCTCATTCATTCCAAATACAGGGGATCCCGACAATCATTGTATTTAAAGACGGGAAACCGGTTCACCGGCTTTCTGGAGTCCGGAACAAACGTGATTATATGGAGTTGATGGATCCGCTTCTGGTCAATTGATAATTTCTCTCAAATATCGCATGATGCAGGAGATGATTTCTGCCTCATGCGATAACATTTCAAAAACGCCTCCCCGCATCAATGGAACTCATATCTTTATCACGGGATTTATTATTACACTGAGTTTTTTATTGATGCCGGTCTGGTCTGTCGATGTCTATCCGTTCGTTGATCATCCGGTCCATCTGGCGTTGGTCCAGATCGCATCCGAATTTCATCTTTCCCAACCGAGTGACTCCCAGCCATTCACGCACAACTGGTTTACTCCATATTCTGCAACATTTATTCTCGGCAAATTCCTCTACGACAGTGTCACGAATGTTCTTCATTTTCTCCCATGGATTCCGCTGGACACAAGTGAAACCGTGGAATTTGTCGGGAAGGTGATCCTGTCCATCTATATCATTCTGACGGCTCTCTCGATCGTTTACTTTCTGAAATCCGTAGGACAGAATGCCGCGTATGTGTTTCTCACCTTGCCCGTTCTTTACAATTTCAACATGGCATGGGGATTCATGCCGTTTCTTCTTTCCATTCCGATTCTGATTTTTACATTGGGATGGAGTATTCAGGTTGCTCAGGCCAAACGGGCGTACTTCGTGCTGCCAGTCCTGACGCTGCTTCTTTTCTTCTCACATTTATTTGCATGGTTGCTGGCTATCATACTCATCCCTGCCATTCTCCTGACCGGCAATCACTCATTCAGAAACAAAATCCGTAACCTTGTGATTGCATTCATTCCGACCGGAATTGTCAGTCTGGTATGGTATCATTCTCTGGTCTATACCGCAGCCGACGACTATTTCCTGAAAAAATCCTTCCGGATGGCTCCCATTTCCAACAAACTACGTTTTTTTCCGGAATTTGTTATCAGTGGTGATGGAACGAATGGTTTCCGGTTCTTCTTCTGGCTCCTTGTCGGAATCATGGTTTTCTATCTTGTTCTGTTTTTTGCACATCATTCCCGAACTTTTCCAGCGATCCGGGCATGGAAATCTAAGGACATATCTGCCGTCCGCCCGATGCTGATCCTCCTGATGATTCTGATATATATTATCTGCCCTTATTCGATGCTCACAGCCGTATGGCTGTATAACCGGATCGCGTTTCTGATATTTATCACATTGGTTCTGATGCTCCCGTCAGGTAACTTCCCGGGTCGACATCTGCTGGATATCACATGTGGGATTGTCTGTCTGATTTTTTCAATTTATACGACTCAGTTTTACATGGCATTCGAAAAAGAAGTTTCTCCCGCACTCGAGATCATCGAACAGTTGCCGGCTAATCGCTCTCTCAGAATGCTGTTAATCGATACCCGCAGCCGGTTGACCGATCATACGCCTTTTGATCACATCGATCAGTATTATGTGATCAGAAAACATGGCACTGTTCATAATCCATTTGCGGTTCTAACGCACATGCCGATCCGGTATCGGGAGCCCTGGCTGTCACAGGAAACGACATTTCGGCCGGAAGTTTTTTCGACTGCCAATGGGATCAAGACAGATTTACGGTTTTCGGCATACGACTATTTTATGGTTCGTGTTCCGCGCCTGCATCCGACACGATCAGTGCAACTTCTTTTTGGAGAACATCTCGATGATCTGACGATACGCTTTCAGCGACTGCCTTGGCTTCTGTTTGAAAAAAAACCGGAACACGCCACATCCATTTCCCTTGAAAATCAGTATGATTTTGAGTGGTAGGTCATGATCCTTCACTCAGATCAGATCCAGTAAAGGACGTTCTATGAACAGCATCTTGCGTTTCACTCCAATCCTCCAGATCGTTCTGGCAGTCTCGCTGTGGTTGTTTGTCAGCCCTCAAACCGCTCCACTGGACCTCATCATCGGTATGGGAACCGGCCTTGTTGCGTGGAGTCTGTCCGGAGATCGCCCCGGACTGAACCCCCGCCTGCTGACACGCTGTTCGTTATTCATTCTGATTCTGGGAGGGAGTTTGAGTACGATCTCGATATTACCGGAGCGTCGATTCATCATCCTGTGCTATGTGCCGTTTTTTACGTTCCTGTCCGGTATTTTTTGTAAAAAATCCAAATTTGAGTTGGCTCACCTCATTCTGCTGATCGGGCTTTCGGCTGCGCCGTTAACGGAACTGCATCTGGAACGGGATCCCTGGAGTTTACTGGCTGGATTTTTCCTGGGACTCGAACTGATCTGCGTGTCTGGATGTCGATTTTTCTCCTGCCAACTCAGAGCCATTGCTGTTTTCTCCATTTACCTCCTCATCGTCATGATTGGTGTATCTGTTTCGGTATACCCGTATGCCACTGCCCGGCATTTAGGGATACTGCTCCTGGATTTGTATCTGTTCATGGCTATCTGCACGGTATCCACGGATGAGGAAAATCGTAAAATGCTGGTCCAGTTTTTATTGGCACTGGTCGGCTCCTATGTATTATTTACTTTCGTCTCGGCGGGAATCCGGATATTCCACATGGGATGGCAGGAAGGGCTTCGATTCCGGATTTTTGTTTTCGAACGGCATCCGAACTATGCCATCTTTCCCATACTCCTGACAATACCACTCTGGTTGCCATACATCTTCGACAAGCATCCTCTGGCTACCCGCATTATAGCGGGGAGCGGTTTTTTGGGGAGTCTATTCTATATTCTCGTCTATTCTTACTCCCGGGAAGGTTGGATCGTTCTGATGGTGTATGCCATCCTTATCGCCATGCTGTACAAAAAATCCATTCCATGGCGGGTCATTTCTGGGGGCATTGGGGCAGTCCTTCTGTCAGCTATCACAGTTTGTGTACTGTTTAAAGGAATTTACTATCGATTCATCACCATTTTTGACCTGGAAGGCAGCCAACGCTACCAGGCCTGGCGAATTTTCTGGAATCTGATCACGGATCGGCCCTTCTTTGGGTATGGATTGGGAACCAACCGATACATCTACCCCCAGGCATTATCCCATGTGAACCCGATTGATGTACCAACCCGGCAATTTCTCTTTGAAGCCCACAATGCCTACATTGATATCCTGGTCGGTACCGGAATCATCGGTGCCTGCATGTTCATCCTCTTTCTGATCGCTGTTACATTTTTCCGGTCGCGGCCGGCCAACCTGGAAATGAAATCCTGGATTGCCGTCAGTGCAGCCGTGTGGATAGACCTGTTTTTCAATTATCGGCTGCATACACAGGACACGGGTCCCTTTCTCATGATATTGCTGGCCATGATCACATCCGCACATGCCCTGGACCCGTCACGGGAGAAATCATCGGTCAAGGTTCGCGATGTTTCCCAAAATGTTTCCGCTCATTGGCGACTTGTACTGACAACTGTCATCTGCATTTTTGCCTTATTGCCGTGGCTCGGTAATTTCTATGTAAAAAAGGCACAAACCCTGTTGAAGACAACGGATTGGGAGACCGTCCGATCGACATTTCAGATTGCAGCCGCCATCGAGCCATTACGGGCGCATCCCCATTATTATCTGGCGCTCTGCGCAAAACAGATGAACAAACCGGATGATGTTGTACGGGAGTTTCAGAAAGCGGTCCAGCTAAACCCCAACGATGCATTTTACCGATATCATCTCGGATCCCAATACTCCGAAATGCGCGAACTGCCAAAAGCGCTGAAGCAACTTGAGATTGCCAAGTTGCTGGAGCCTTCTGATGAAAAGGGGATCTATCGATTTGATGTAGGTATCCTGAATCTGCTCCTCGGAAATGAACGGACTGCTCGAAGAGATCTCTGGACTGCCCTGCTCCTGAACCCGGAACTGGCGAAAGAACCCTTCTGGAATTCTCATCGAGGGTTATATCAGGAGTTAATCCGTGATACCATGAATTTCATCGGACTGGTCATCCTTCCAACGGATTTCAGTCAGCCTTATCTCCATTTATTGATGCCATTCATACAGATTCTGGAGCAATCCGGTTTCCAGGATCCCATCGATCATATGCTGATGATGGCGGCTTACCAACATTCCTCTGATCCGGATGTCATTGTCAATGCAGCGTGGTATTTCATCCAAAATGGAAACATGGAGTCTGCCGAAAACGTGTTAATGATCGGCCTTGGACATACACCCCACATTGCCGATTATCATAATCTGCTTGGACACATCTATCTTCAACGAAACGATCTGAAGCTGGCGCAGGCGGCTCTGGAGCGTGGTCGTGCGCTCTGGACACACATTTCAGTGGATAATCTGTTTGGATATGTGCTTCTGGCAGATGTTTACACCCGGCTGAATCAGATTCCCAAGGCACAATCACTCGAGCGCAAAATCAATTATCTGAAAAATGGTGTTTTTCAGATACAATGTCAGGATCTGACCCGCCACCGGGGTACCAATCGGTATGAGCTGTCATTTTTCAGGTTTGTCAATCCGTAATGCCAGAAATTGCCTTAATCTTATCCAGCATCCGGCTCGCCATATTCTCCCATGTCCGCGGTCTGGCATACTCGATCCTGGCGTTTTTCCGCATTGGATCCTCCTCCACTAATGATTTTCGGACACATTCCGTGAACGAATCCGGCGTCTCCGCAATCGCCACAACATCCGGATAGAATCGTATGACATCGGGCAATGGTGTCGATACGACAGGTCGTCCCGCTGCCAGATATTCCAGAATCTTCACGGGGTGAATATCCCGGGTCACATCATTCAGTATGTATGGTAACAGGCAGACATCAAACGCTTTGAGATACGCTGGAAGCTGGTCATAGGATCGAATCCCGATGATATGAATGTTGTCGGGCTTTGATGTCAGTCCGAATCCGGGACTCCACGGACCCGGTAAAACCGACGCCCACTTCTCTCTGAAATCACTCAATCCAAAATCAGCAAAAACCGGACCGATCAACAGGATGTTCAACTCGGGATATGATGTCGCGAGATGAACCAGCAGTTTGGCATCGACACGTTCATTGAGCGCTCCAAAATATCCGGCGATGGGATGAGGAATATCGGCAATATCATCCGGAATCGAGAGCATCGGGTCATTGGCTCGCAAAAAATGATCGATTTCCACTCCGCATGGAATGAATTCGATCTGAGAATGGAATGCTTTTTTCTTCTCCCAGAGACTAAAGGTACCGGTAAATACGGTATCCGCACGCTGGAACAACCGTTGCTCGCGTTCTTCGGCATCTGGTGGCGCCCAGGATGCTTTGACAAAGTCATCGATCACATCATAAACGACTGCTCGCCATGGATAGTCCTGTGCGATGCGATCGGCGAGTGGTGTATTCGTTATCAGAATCGGCCGGTCATAATTCATCCGCTGGAGTTTTCGTGTCAGTTCCTTCAGAATCATGGCATCGTTCAACGTTGTGATGATGGGAGTTGTCTTGCCTCCGGGTAATACTATCGGACGATAGACCGTGAGATGCTGATTGACGGGCGTGAGAATTTTGGGGATTTCATTTGCGGCGAGCAGATGCTGAAATCCGACTGGATCGACATACAGCAACGGGAAATCGAACGATAAGCGCTGAGCAAAATGCTGGGGTCGTTGCCAGACGCCGCTCCACGGAATGATCGAATAGGAGACGAAGCATAGATCTCCATCATCCGGAGATCGCGGTGGCCGCCGTTTCAGATCCCAGGCTGATCCGATGCCTTTCGCCAGATAGATAAGGGATAATGTTCCGAATTTCAGGCTTCTGTCAAATCGATTCATATTGTACCGCTGAGTTCATCTGCCAGTTGCCAGCCGGCATCGAGGGCATGATCCATATTGTAATATTCCCATTCGGCAAATCGCCCCAGAAGATGGATATCATGGCGGCCATACCATTCCCGGATTCGGCTGACGATTTTTTTACGATCATGCGTTGGTACTACATATCCGACCGGGATATCGATCAGATCAATCACATCGATTGGATCATCGGAGCGAAGCAGACCGGCTGCGGCTAATCCCTGGATTGTCTGTTCTCCGGCAGTTGTCTGATTCACTTTCTTTTTGGAATTATATGTAATTTCAGCGGTATATGAGAAACAATCGTTGGGACAGACGTGGGGGGATGCGTTACCTTGAACGAATATCCGATGAAACAGAAATTCTGGTTCCGGAAAGTAGATCCAATGTTTAGGAGTGATATTAGGTCGGTGTACACCGACATTGACACACAGAACAGAGATGTATTCCAGATCTCTGGTAGTGTCCTGGATCGATTCCGGGATATTGTTCGTCATGGCGATGATCTGAGGGAGTGGATTCGTCAGGATCAACGATTTATAAGAAACAACAGAACCATCTCCGGTCGTGACGCATTTTCTGACCGGATCAATGGAAACAATGGGCATGTTGAGCTTGAGTTTATCTCCGAGTGAAGCCGTCAGTTTATCCACCAGAGATTTGGTGCCTCCGTGCAATGGATACCCAAAACGTGCATTCGGTCCCATATCCTTCCGGCCGGGTCCAAGAGCACCATCAATGAATTCTGACAGTCCCGGTCGAGGCACGCGACCGGAGAGCCAGTGATGGTCCATGGTGGAAATATCCCGAGCCCATAATTTTTCGTTATACGGCAGCATGAAATGATCTGCGATGCCTTGACCGTAGGTTTCCAGGATCCATTCCTGGAAATGAGCGGGTTCCATGGAACGGATCCGGTACGTCGCTTCGATGAGTCCCATCAAGCATTCTTTGACAATGGGAATAGGTAATCCAAATGTATTGGCCTGGAAAGGGTATCGGGTATAGACGGATTTTGAGAAAACCCATGATTCTCTGTCCTGCCAATGTAAATTTTCATTCAGAAGGGTTTCCACCCAGCTTCTGATCCGTGGAATGTTCGTGAAAAAAATGTGGCCGGCCCAATCAAAAATATATCCATTGATAGATTTGGATCTCATCAATCCGCCCGGTTGGTCTTCGGCTTCGAATAATATGAAGTCTTTCTGAATATGGTTGGCAAAACCGAGACCTGCTGGCCCTGAACCGACGACAACGACTGTATCCGTATCTGGCATATATCTCCCCCATTTTCTAATATATAAAAGTAATCACTTTATAAAAAAATGATTCCGGTCCTTCTTCCAGTCATGATGATAAGCAGCGAATATTCCATTCTGCCCGAATCTCTCCAGAAAAACCAAAACCGGTCAGAGTATCGTTCATTGTCCATCGGACAAATGCTTGATTCCGGACACTCCGATCAAGGTGTTGAGATCCAGAGTGCGCAGATCGATCCCTCCGCCGGAAGTCGGTAACAAAATAATCTTTTTATTAGCAAGCGCTTCGGCTATCTGGAGTTTTACCATCACTTCTCCTCCGGAACCGGCAAGCGCTTTGTTCATCTCCTCAATACCCTTGGCATCAGCTTCACCTTCCGTTTCGATCGCCTTCGCGATCCGCAATTGCTGTTCGTAATATGCATCTGCTTCGATTTTGGCTTGTCGAAAGATGCCATCCACTTCGGCTTTCATCTGGGCAACATCGCCTTTGGCTTCCTCCAGCTTTTTCAGATATTCTTCACTGGCAGCTTTGGCTGAGGATTTGTTTTTTTCCGTCATCTGGTCAGCGATTTTTTTATCTTCGATGGCTTTCTGATAAGCGGGATTGAATCGATAATCCCGTGTGAGGACCTTCTCAACAATGATACCGTATGGAGAAAGCATTTCATTCAGAATTTCCAGGGCTTGTTGAGCCTTTTCGTCACGCTTCTCGGAATTGTAGAACTCCTCGGTTCGCAGTTCCCCGAAAATATCCCGTGGCCGGCTGCGTGCGATTGTTCTCATGATCATATTTTTCAATGTGCGATCCGAGTCGGCCACATGCTGAAGAATATAAGGCGCTTTGGAAGGGTCGATCCGATAACTGATGATGACATCCAATGATATATCGTTTCCATCAATTGTTTTGAACAACAGGTCATCCCTGCTTCTCCGATCGCCCCGTTCCGGATCGAAAGTCATTTCCAGATTAACCAATTTGGTATCAAATGTATTGAAGTCATTAATTAATGGAAGGAAAAAATACGTGGAACCCTGAGGATAAATCCGTGTTTCAACGCCTTGGCCAGGTCCAAGCTTTTTTGTTCGGACTCCCACTTCCGTGGGTCCTGTTGAGACGATCATACATCCGGATAAATGGCTTGTGATGAAGATAAACATGATGAGTTTTATGAGCTGTGTTTTCATGAAGTCCTCTCTATTCACGTTCTTTCACATCGAAGAGCTGAAGGCTTTTCTTCACATCCAATGGGTTGAAACCCAATTGTCCATCGGATGGAAGTACCACGGTTTCCAGACCTTTTAACACTTCTGCCATCTTCAGGCCGACCATGCGATCTGATCCGATTGTCTGCAGTGCATTGTTTTTCAGCTCGGTCTTTTTTGCTTCAGCGAGTTTCACCAGAAGATCCGCCTCGGCATGGCGGCTTCTGACATACAGATCCCGCTCCGCATTTTGCTCTGTAACATAGGCATGACCTTCCTGGAGTTTGACTTTAACAGTGGCGTCACCTTCCTGGATAATGCGCTTCAGGTTGGCCTCCTCCCGAGCGGCTTTGGCCTCCGCCTGATTTTTAAAAACGAGCTGATCTTTCAGCTTTTTCTCCTCGATATTCTTCTGAATTTCATCTGAATATTGAAAATACCGGACCAGAATGTGTTCGACAATCAATCCTTTGGAATTCAGTTGGTCATTCAGCATCTCCTTGGCGATCAATGTCTTTTCATATCGAAGAGGTGAATTGTAGAACTCCTCGGTTGTCAACTGGCCGAGTGATTGTTTTAAAACCGGTTCTGCCTTGGGCATGATTCCATTATCTTCATACAATAATCCAGGACCGATCGTCGTTATGACTTTATAAGGATCGGCAATTTTATAAATGATGGTGCAATCGACATCGACATAAAATCCATCGGACGTCTGGATGTGAGCTGCCTTTTCAAACCGATACAGGTCATTTCGGACTTTCTCCGATATATCCGGAAAGTTCGTCATCTCGAATACCAGAACGGTTTGTGGGAATAAATGGATGATATCCATGCCAAATGGTTTACGGAACAACAAGCCCGGTCCATAAACAGTAGAGTGGATTCCCCGTTTGATACCGATCTTCACTTCTTTCAGAGCAACTTGGCCCGGCTGGACATAGACGAACAGTGCATTGTAAACAATAACAATACCCAGTAAAAATGCCAGCAGATAAACCAGGTGATGGCCACCCAATAATGTCTTTTTCCGTTTGGGTATCTGAAACGGGATACCCTCCAAAATGTCCTTCGGTTCCTGCATATTGCCTCCCATCCATGTATTCCTGTCACAAGATCCATCCGGGATGAACGATCTGCAATTCATGGCTCCTTTGAAATTTTACTCCATATGGATGCTGAAGTCACCTTGGAGCGGATGTAAAAAATCAAATCCAGAATCCGCTGGTCATGACCTTTCTGTTATTCTGTCCTGTGGCTCCACATTACCGATCAGAAAAGGCGATAACGGATCATGCTTTTCGATCATTTTTTTCCCTGTGGAAGGGTATCTTGATGCGTAACAATATCGGCAGCCATGAAGGCAGGTCGAGTAGGCGCCGATATCCACGCTTCGGATACATCCACACGCCCCACGCTGGTTCGGGTCTTTTATATTATCGATGCGTTTCCCCGATAATTTCGATATCAGGCGGTCATCGATACATTTTCCATGTTCAATTCCAAATTCATCAAAATCCATCGCTTCTGAACACGTTTCAATGGACATATGACATTCCCGGCTGATTCTGGAAAACTCCCTGACTAACATGAACATTTCTTCCGGATGAATATTCCTGATACCCAATGCGGTATTGGTTTTCGTCATCCATCGATACTGATTGAAAAAGCTTATGATGCATTTCCGCGTAAATGGCGATAATTGCTCGGCGAGTGTTCTGAAAGCCTGAACATGAAACATGACGTCCATTCCGGTTTCCGTAAAAATGACAGGATCGTATCGCCAGATAATACGCTCCGGGCTGATCATCTCCGACAATTCTGCGAAAATTCTGATGATGTGATGTTTGGGAGGAACCTTTACTTCGATATTCTGATTATAGGGAGTGACTGTAAACTGAAAGTAAAACGGGTAATTCATGATAAGATCCAGATGTCTGATAAACGGTTCCGGATTCTTTGTCCAGAACACAAAACATGTGACCTTATCCGGAGCCAGATTGACCTTCGTCACGGAATGGCGATTCCAGGGATTTCGAACGAGCACAAATCCTTCATCCATCCGATTGTAAAACCAATGTGAAAAGTAAGCCGGAATATCGGTTCGTCTGCTGACACTGATGATCATGCCAACGCCTCATTCAAAAATGGGAGTTCATATTTTTTATAAGATCTGTTCATTGACTTCAAACAAATTTTTCGCTAATAATCTCTCAAGAGACAATAGAATCTGTATTTTATCTCACATCTAATCACAAGCAATTACGTCTGATAATGAGAGCCTATTTCGTGAGAACATCTTGATCCGACGGGAGGGCAACGGAGATGGAACTTATACTGAAACAAAACGAAAGCAAATTTGAACAGATCCACCAATTTTGCTCCGATTTGTTTAACCTCGTGAAATCGCTCGAAATGTATACTGAAACACACGCCATCACCATGGATTATCTTCACCGGTGTACTCTTTCAGCTCAAACGCTGATCGGATCGAATCCAGACTATGTTATTACGCTGGATAATGATGGCCTGATTTTTGATATTTTCCGAATAGCCGATCCGATCTATACAACGAAGCCGATTTTTTCAAGAATTCAGACGTTATTCTCGGATAAGAATCTTGCCACCGTGACACTCATGCAATCCATAACCGAAGAGGACATCCTGGCGCTTGCTATCGGACTGAAAGCTCCTTCCGTAAACGATGTCATCGAACTGAACGTCTCTCAATTTCTGGAATCGGAAGATATCACAGCCATCCAGGTGACGATGAATAATGACAATGAATCGAATATTCCGGAAGAATCCATCTTATTGGATCATTTTTTCAATGGAATCTTCATGACAAGCATCAATTCCGAACTCCAGGAGAGTCTCTATCTGGAGTTCATCAAAACAGCCCGATCAGCAGGACACCAGATGCTGGAATTCATCCGCAAGGAGGAAGGAGCGAACTATCCGATCAATCATCGGGATCTGCTTTCCTCCCAGGGCGAAAAATGGTTTCACCTGCTCGGAGATTCCATTATTAAAATATTCGGGAAAGATGCACTTGAATCGGACAATATCCGAGTCGTCAATGTCTTGAACGAACTGCTCCCAACGATCAGCAAGATGCCCATTTCCATTAAAGGAACGCGAGTGGAGACGTTTCTTTCGGAGTTATCCAATGCGAATAACACAGATAAAATAAAATTGCTGAATCAATTTCTGAAAAACCAGAGTGAAGAATTGGAGCAGAAACGAGAATTCCTGGAAAAGTGTATCTTTTTCGATGAAAATCTCATCGAAAAGAATCTCACGGGCGATGGAAAAAATACTGAGTTCATGACGGATCTGCTTCACTTCATGCCTCAGACCCTGATCTATCCGACCATCAACGAAAAGCTGTTCAGTGCGATGGAACGCCTCAGAGATCGTGCGTTTATGCTCAGTGTGATCGATGCGACGATGGATGCATATATCGCACTCGAAAACCCAAGTTCCACGATCACATCCATTTTTGAAAACCGGCTGATCAACGCATGCGATAATCACGATGAAGGCTGTTATCATCTCACGTTTAAAATCATACAGAAAATATTGGATGCCCAGTCTGATCTGGTGATCGAACGTCTCGGATCTCGGCTGCATCAGATGGTCGGTAAGAATTGTAATACCTGTCCGTGTATCGACCATTGCACTGTAATCGATTATATCGTGGGGAAAATCGACATAAAAAGCCAATCACTCAAGTGCCTTGAATTTCTGTTTGGAATCTGGCGGGAAGCAGCATATTCCCTTCTTCTCTGCAGCCCTGACGAGTTTAAAAAGCAGATCGCTCCATTAAGTCAGGGGAAACTGAATCCCGAACGATTTGAAAACCGTCAGATTCAGAACATGTTGAATGCATCCTGGAAGTCATTTGCAGAGACCAGCTATTTCCAGGATATGTATCGAAATCTGGTGGACAATGATCGTGAGGTGCGTTTCAGAACCATTAAGAGTCTCTCAGAATTTGGCCCTTTTGTTTCGTGGATCTGTTTACGGGGTCTGGATAACCAAAATTGGTATCTGAGACGAAATCTGGCAACCGTACTCGGAGAAACCATCTCACTCAATCAGACAGACATCCTTCGAACGCCACTCAAAGATCCGGATTATCATGTCAGGCTGGCGATTATCACAGCACTCCATAATCGAATCGCTGATGTGTCGGCTGTTTTGAAACAGAATCCCATTCATCCTCTCCTGAAGATCATTTTTATGGCGTTGCGTGATGGCAATCCAATGATCCGGCAACAAACATATAAAATCATATCAACTTTAAAACTGACTGCTGCGGTTCGAAGTCTGAAAGAGCTGTATCAGCGGTTGAGCATGGTCAACACAGAAAATGAGATCAATGAGCGGATTCAGATTTTAAAAATCTTGTCTGAACTGGGAAACGCTCCGGATGCCCCTGTTGATGAGATTGTCTCCTTCATTGCAGAGGTAGCAGCGATGAAAGAAGGATTGATAACTCCCAACTGGATGCCAGCCATAAAAAAAGCCTCTGTTCAGGCACTCTCAGACATCCACCATCCCTCTTCCAGAACATGGCTGAATACATTAGCCAATGAAAAACCCTATAAACGAAGTCTTGCCGGGAAAGAAGCTCGTGCATTACTGGCGAAAACCTGAACTGTTCATGATTTCAACATCAAGGATGATATGGATGGCGGGTAACGGGTAGCAGGGGATTGTTGCATTGTAAAGTCGGAACCGTTGCCGCTTCATCCTCAGTCTGTCACACGACACCAACGAATTCCATTTCCAGCGAGCATTCTCAATCCTCCGAAAGAAGATTGGACAGACTGTTTTGTACATAATGCAGTGGTTCGATGTATGGCTTTTTGAGATAACCCTTGTGATATCATTCACCGAAGCTACCATTACATTCACCGCACCGACAACTACATTCACCACACCGACAACTACATTCACCGCACCGACAACTACATTCACCGCATCGACAACTACATTCACC
>CAZELM010000042.1:0-15568 GCA_964512995.1 uncultured bacterium | reverse complement strand
CGACAACTACATTCACCACACCGGCCACTACATTCACCGACACCGACAACTACATTCACCGCACCGACAACTACATTCGCCACACCGACAACTACATTCACCGCACCGACAACTACATTCACCGCATCGACAACTACATTCACCACACCGGCCACTACATTCACCGCACCGACAACTACATTCACCGCATCGACAACTACATTCACCACACCGGCCACTACATTCACCGACACCGACAACTACATTCACCACACCGACAACTACATTCACTACACCGACAACTACATTCACCGCATCGGCTTTTCTTCGACCGGTGATCAAGATGCCCGTTACAGGAACGGCCATAATTTTATTCGCATTTACCATGCCATTCGCCGGAGCAACCTTACTTTCACGGATTATCCAAAAGAGATGATCCTCACCATAGCTGACTGTTTGGGATCCTTCCATCATTTTTCACTGTGCGTGTTCTAAAAAAAGCTTTTTCTTTTGCCAAGTTTCGGAAACCCCCGACAGACACATCCATTCTTCTCTGTTTTATCTTGGGATTCCATTCCATTTCGTCTATAATTCTGATGATTGTATCTCGATGTTTTAAAAGGGGAAGCATGGCGAATTGAGCGATTATCGACTGAAAGTAAAGCGGATCATCAGAAAATAAATAAAATAAGGCAAACAGAAAAAACCGGACGACGATCTCTCCAGCTTCGCGACAACATCCTGAAAGCTCAGGCAAAAACCTGCATATCCGGTTTCAGTCAAATCTGCTATGTGTCCGGAAGCCTGAATCCATGCGTGGATCTTATATCAACCAGATCATCGCCGGGAGGAGCAATACAATGATTTCAAATCCCAACTTTTTCTTCGTGATCGGCCTGCTCATGATATCGACTGCGAGTGGATACGCATGGTTCGATGCTCCTGAACTGATCCAACCCGAAGAAAACGCTCGATTTGGTATCGAAAGTGAAGAGGTCGTCTTCATGTGGACATCCGACAATGCAGAGGATTATCAACTGGAACTGGCGGTGGATGAAACTTTTGAACTCACAACCGGCCCGCTGAGCACATCATCGCAATCCATTTACAATATTTACGATCTCATTCCAGAAGATATCTGGCTGCCATTGACAATTAAAATCTACTGGCGTGTCCGCGGTGTCTACAGCCTGGGGATCACCGGCCCCTGGAGTGATGCTCGGATATTTTTTAAAACAGATTTCGAAAATCCAACGATTCTGAGCTTCAAAGACGGCCGATACAGTCCGTATACGGATATGCCGGTATTGGAATGGAGTGAGATGGAAAACGCATACAATTATACCATCGAGTTCGCCAACGACGAAGCGTTTGATGATTATCTGGGAAGTCTCATCTGTGATGATCCGATTCTAGATTTCTCCGTAATCGATCGCACCGATTGGGATCCAATTGAAGGAGTGTTTTACTGGCGCATATTTGCCGTCACAGAAGAAGGATTACCAAGCCCCTATTCCGATACATGCCGGCTCTCAAAAACACTTCTTCCGCCACCGGTTCCAATCTATCCCGAAGATTCCACCCGGTTTCCGGCTCAATCTGATCCATTCTACCTCGAATGGGAGCCAGTAACTGACAATGACCATTACCAGATTCGCCTGTCTGCCGATGACGAAGGATTGGTGGAGATCATGGTGATTGATTTTATTGGAACCCGGTATGATTTCGGGGTGGAATTGGAGATTCCAGCGGAAGAATGGTGGTATTTATATGTAAATTTCTATTGGTCGGTGGCTTCTTTTGATTCTGTGGGGCGAGCAGGTCCTTATAGTGTTCCCCGCGAGTTGACAAAAATCGGTTATCACCGGGTTGCGGCTTATGGTGATTCGATTACCGCGGGTAAATGTTACCCAAATGGCTACTCCGATCTTTTAAGTGATCATCTTTCGGATCATTGGGAGCGGCACTCGATGGCCAATATCGCTTTGCCGGGAGCCAAATCGAAATGGGGAGCCGACAACATTGTCCGGAAACTTCAGGAAACCGCTCCGGAGTACATTCTGATCATGTTTGGAATCAATGATACCGTGGATCCCTATCACTGTGATCCCCCGAATGACTGTCAGGTCCTGGAACATCTGACAGAGATCATCGAAGTCTCCCGAAGCCGGGGATCGATCCCCATTCTCAGTACGGTTTTGCCAGTCAACCCAGAGGGCGATTTAGCGATTGCCCAGGATAACATCGATGAACTCAATGAAGCCATTCTGGAGATGGCAGATGAACTCCTAGCACCGATTGTGGATCTGAATGCCATGTTCTGGTCTGATGATCATACATTATCGGAACTTTTTTGCGATTGGGGACATCCTAACTATGACGGTTATCTGATAATGGCTCGAGGCTTCTATCAAGGGATACTGGATCACGAACCATAACACACCTCGCAACGTCTCCGTTCAAAGAAAGCGTATTCGCTTCTCTATGATTTTCAGGAGGTAAATTTGGCCAGTCCGATTGCACATGGACTCGCAGGCATCGGGATCATGTTACTGAGTCAGCCTGCCCATTCCCGCCATCATCCTCTGCCCCGGATGCTTTTTGCTGCGGCCGCTGGCTGTTTGATGGACTCGGATTTCATCATCGGTTTTTTTCTCGGGAAATCATTTCATCATGCTCAGATTCATACCATCGCATTCATTATTCTCAGTACAGCCCTGATATTTCCTTTCTGGCGGCCCATTGGTTGGTCATTCCGTCGGCGGTTCACAGCACTGACCTTGATGATCGGCTCCCATCTGGTGTTGGATTACTTCACGGCAGACACATCGAAACCGTATGGTGTGATGGCATTCTGGCCCCTGAGTGACACCTATTACATCTTCCCTTATCCGATCTTCCTCGATGTCTGGCGGGGTTCTCTGGAGTTGGTGTTTGGGTATCATAACATGAATGTCGCACTTCGAGAAACGGCCATCGGCGGCCTATTCCTGATGCTGGTTGCATATTATCGAAAATTCCCGGTTCCACTCATCCGGCTGATGGCTGGAACGTCAGCGTGTTTTACTCTGCTCTCCATTTTTCTGAATGGACCGCTGTCTCATGCGGCAGAACAACAAATCGGGAAGTATTATGGTCAGATCAACATATCCGCATCGACACATCAGACCGGCAATCGTGGGATATTATTTGTCGCTACCCACGAATCAAACACCGACATTTATCTGATCCAGGAAGATGGTTCCGGTCGAAAACGTCTGACAACCGATCCCGCAGAGGATTCCTGGCCCATCTGGTCTCCAGATGGAGAAAAAGTTCTGTTCCAAACCAGACGGTCAGGGAATTGGGATATCTTCATGATGAATCCCGATGGGACAGGAATTCAACAGGTCACACAAGACGCGTCGGATGAAGAATACCCTTATTGGTCACCGGATGGGAAAAGTCTGATTTTCAGTTCGAATCGAAGCGGCAATTACGAATTGTATACGATGTCGCTCGATGGTTCCAATCTCAAGCAAGTAAATACGCCATCTCCCGATATGGACATCCTGCCATCCGTATCACCCGGAGATGGTCAGATCTCTTACACCAGCCGATCCAATATTATGCCCGGGTGGCACATATACTCCCTTCCCTGGCAGGGAGGTGAATCTCAACGGATTTCTCCGGAATTCGGCTGTCGCGCAAAATGGTCCCCAGACGGTCAATATCTCGCATATGTTTCTGCTGGAGAAAACCGCACCTCCGATATCTGGATTTTCCATCGATCCGGTCGCGGGTTGCGGCGATTGCTGAATACACCCGAATATGATTATGATCCTGTCTGGTCTCCAGACGGAAGATCGATCTGTTTTTCCCGGGGCCGGGAAGCAAAGTCCGGTTGGGATCTGTGGATTGTCAATACGGATGGAACGCAACTGAGGCCATTGACGACGGATGGGCTTGACAATCGATATCCGAGCTGGCGATAACCACTCACATGGAACCGACACACCACACAGATCGCAGCTATGGGAAAAACATTCTATTCCGAATTCTTCTGCTGGTAATCTCCAGTATTATTGGGTTGTTTCTTGTGGAAATCGCTGTTCGTTGGTCCGGAATCAACGACCAGTTCACCCGTCGGATTTTCTCGAAAAATCTGCTGGAGATGTCTGATATTCGGCGATTGGTGTATGAACCGAAACCGGGTGGATATTCGCTGATCGACGGAGTCGAAAACAGGATCAGCCAGCAAGGTCTTCGTGATCGGGAGTTTCAGATACCAAAACCCGATGGCATCTTCCGGATCATTACACTTGGCGACTCGGTGACGTACGGCCTGGGCGTCACTGCCGAAGCGACATATCCCAAAGTGCTGGAATCACTCCTGAATACAATTGCATCCTCCGGCTCGCTTCGCTGTGAAGTTCTGAATATGGGCGTGAATGGCTATAAAACAACGCAGGAAGTAGCTCACCTGACCGCTCATGGATTGCGTTTTGAACCTGATCTCGTCATTCTGGCATATAATCTCAATGATCCGGGTGATTTCAGCCGGGAATTACCGTATTTCCGGCAATGGCAATCACAGCAATGGAATGGAACTCACCAGTCTCCGTGGAAAAAGATCCGATCACTGCTGACGCATTATTCGGATCTCGCCTTCATGATCGAATACCGGACGCTTCGGCAAAAACTCGGCGCAATCGCAACTTCTGACCAGCCCGATAAAAAGTATGACGGCTATTTTCATCTGTATCAGAACACCGTTGTGATGAATGAACTGGGATCAGCATTTGACGAGTTAAAACAGATGGGTATTCACCATCATTTCAGAATTGTTTTCGTTATCTTTCCACTATTGATCGACTTTGATCACTACAGATGGGCTGAACTCCATGATACCGTTATCCAGATGGCTCGAGAACGGGGATTTCTGACGCACGATATCTTACCCGCGTTTAAATCCAGCCAGAAATCCGCTCCAGATCTCCAGCGACGACCTGATGATGTGGAGCATCCAAATGAGGCAGGACATGAGATCGCCGCTGAATCGATCGGTCAATTCCTGCGTGAGTCTGGACTGGTTCATTTCAATAATGGTTCCAATGATCCATGACATATCTGCCATCTTCCAGAACTAAAGATATTATTTATATTACGATATTGATGATTTTGAGTGGAATCGGAGTGCATCGTATCTGGTATTCTGGTTGTATCTGGGAGACACATGATCTGCCATTCAATCTGGCTCGTTTTGCAGCGACTGCACATTGTTTCGACGAAGGTCAGTTCTGTCCGGTATGGTCTCGGGAGTTGAATTCCGGGTATGGCTATCCCCTGCTCCTGTTCTATCCTCCGTTGACATCCCAAATTGTCGCGTTTCTTCATTGGTTGTTTGGAATACCGATTCTCACCTCCACGAAACTGCTGATCGGTGTTGGCATATTGATATCGAATCTGTTCACATATCTGTTGGGGAAACGTCTGTGGGATCGTCCCGGCGGCTTTATGGCTGCCATCCTGTATATGTATCTTCCCTATCATCAGATAACGGTTCTGATACGTGGCGCGATTGCGGAGTTTCTGGCTCAGGGAATGATTCCAGGGGTGTTTCTGATGTTTCTGAGCATCGATGGAAAGGAAAAACGATTTATCATTACCAGCACTGTGATCAGTGCGATTTTGATGCTTACGCACAATGCGACCTGGCTGATTGTCATGCCGTGCATTGCGGGGATGATGAGTATTTCGGCGATCAAAACACGAAATCCCAGTATCATGTTCCATACCATCGGAGCGATCGTCTTGAGTATGGGCATTACAGCATATTACTGGCTCCCAGCACTGATGGAGAAACAATATGTCGCCATTGACAATCTGATACAGCAGACTCATCTTTCATACCGACATCATTTCGTATCATTCGCTCATCTCTTTCACCCGTCATGGGGGTATGCCGGACTGGGTCATACGCTGACCATCTTGTTCATCGCCTCACTGATACTCCCGCTGTTCAGTCCATTTCAGATAAAATATGGGAGATGGATCCTGCATACATTTCACGTCATCAGCATTACATTGATTGGATTCACGACTGGCTATTCAAGACTGATATGGGACCACATTCCAATCCTGCAATTCATTCAGTTTCCCTGGCGGCTCACCGGATGCGCCGGATTCAGCGCTGCTGTTTGTGCTCCCATCGTGTTAACTCCATTCAAGAAAAAAATGACGGTCTGGATAATCCTGGCGCTTTCGACGGTTACAGCAATCTGGGGAGCTCGGTACCATTACTTCCGGTCGATTTCGTTGTATAGTGAATCTTCCGCATTATCACCATCAAACCTGATCGAATCCGGAACCACTGCCGTCGTTGGCGATGAATATCGGCCCAAAGATTCGGTTGTAAACCCGAGAGATCGTTGGGGGATTCGGAAAGAATCCATCACTGGTTTGAGTGATTCTGCCATCATCATCGGTGAAACGGATACACAAACCTCAGTCAGTTTTCATGTTATCAGCAATAGCGCGTCGACCATCCGCTTCAATTGCCTGTATTTCCCCGGATGGCATGCCATGCTCGATGAACAGACAGCGCTTCCGATAGAGAAAGAACCGGAAACCGGGCTTATGATGATCCGTGTCCCGGCCGGAGACCATTTTATTCAATTTGACTTCAAACTCACAGCGATACAGAAAACCGGAATAATCATCGCCTTCATTTCCGTTCTCATTTTTCTGTTTCTTGCTGTCAGAGGATCGTTCTATGAAAAATCGATTATTGTTGTTTCTGGTAACGATGATCTCTGGATGCGTACATCTCCCGGATCGGATCACAGCCGTTGATGGGATCGATATGAATCGCTATCTGGGGACATGGTATGAAATCGCCCGGCTGGATCATTCGTTCGAGCGCGGGCTTACAAGTGTTACTGCAACTTATACGTTGCGAAAAGATGGCGGTATCCATGTCGTCAACAGAGGGTACGACATCGCATCGAAGAAGTGGAAACAAGCTGAAGGACGAGCCTATTTTGTGGAAACACCGGATCTGGGCAGGTTGAAAGTTTCATTCTTTGGTCCCTTTTATGGCGCTTATAATATCATCGCTCTGGACAAGAACCATTACCAATATTCAATGGTCTGTGGTCCGAATCGTTCTTATCTGTGGATACTCGCTCGTCAACCGGTAATGGATCCTAAAATCCGTGAATCACTGATCGATTATGCCAGATCTTTGGAATTCGAGACGGACAAGCTCATTCTTGTGGATCATGCGATAGACGGTCTGATGGAAAAGAATCAGATCGTCGATTGAATGGGATTGACACTGAAGGGAGTCACCATGCGTGTCATTTTATTCATTTCTATTGTTCTGTTATCCCACTGCCAGATATCAGGTGATTACCTGCTTGACGATTTCCTTCTGGATATCACAGGTGAGTTGGATCCGGCGATTATGGCAAGTTTCGGTACTTCGGAAACCTATTTCATAACCTGTAATTACACCCTTCTCATTCACCTGACATGGCCATCCGGACAAAAGCTGCCTGACAATTATATGCTCTGTCTTCAGGCAATTGATAAACGTGAAACGATCTGGCTGGATCAGCGGTTTTTTCCGGAGATCGACCTCGATGGGAACTATTCACACACCGGTCGGTTAGTGAAAATCCCTCCTTTGCCTAACTCGCTTAAATTAGCTTTTCGTGTGGGCATCATCAATACCGTTTCCGGAAAAATGGGGCGAATCGGATCAGAATCCAAAAAACAGAAATGGCTGACACTGTTCCATGCATATGCCATGATGAATCGGGTTCAGTTGACGAAAGGCTGGTATCCGCCCGAAGCTGGACCCACGAAAGAAACGCATCAATGGAATGATGGGACCGGGACCATTGAATACGAAGCGCCGCCATTTCCGGTATTCGTGACGTGCAAAGGCGGCGTTGATCTGAAATGCATACCTGACCATCAGTGGCAACTCACCCTCGAACGGGATTCCCATAAATTACTGGAGCAGCCGATCGCCTTGCCGACGTTTTCGTTCTATGCGTTACTCCGCTACGATAAACTACGGGGTGAAGTGAACCCGCTCCCCGATACCGGACCATTACCATTCCCTTTCGGACACGAAAAACTGATTCTGCGAAGTGACAAAGTATTTACTCCCGAGCACTGTTCCAACATCATGGATGAGAGAATACTGGGATTCAGCGTTTCAGAATTTGACCTGAAGGAGTTTATCACCGTGAAGGGGACGTTCGGGGAAGCCGACAGCCAGGGAGTTCATTGGATCAGTCCGGTGACCGAGTTCCTTTTTCCGACTCCCGAATCGGACAGTGTTCTGTATATTCAGGGCAGACGGGATATCGAGTGTATTCCGGGACCTCAATCCATTGAGATACTTGTCAACAATCAAACAATCTACGAGAAAAACCATACGGAGGAATCCATCTGCATCCGGATTCCATTGTCCCGAGAGCAATTCAGCGATTCAGATGAAACAAAGGTGACACTGACCGTCACTCCACTATTTTTCAAAGCCCAATGCCATGATACATCGGACAACACACCGTATGGTATCGGTATCTCGGAGATATACTTCAGATAATCACAATGGTATCGACAATGAAATCAATTCACTCTGCCCGAGTGGATGGATGGTATTGGGAGCCATAGCGGCAAAAAATATCTCATACACGCCGGGCGGGAGTTGACCGGGATAAATATCCATAAATTGGTAGAAGCCAGTATCGACTCCGGAATCCAATCGAGTGGAATAAAAGTGAGGGATATCATCCCAATTTGGATAATAAAAAATCCGGTTATTGGCAGCGATCACCCCAAAACAGATATCCACCTCCATTTCACCGGCCAGATTCTGAACCCTTGCAGAGATCCGCTGTACAGACGAATGGTGTGCGATCGGAGTGATATCGAGTGATAATTTCAGCGCCGGTGCCTGATCGGGAGATTCTGTCCTGAACACGGGTGTTCTGATCCGGTCTGGAATGAGTGTGTTAAATACCCAGTCAGAACTACCGATGGTTGTGAGTTCATAGACCTGATACACGTTCCCCCAACCTCCGGATCCGACTCGATCGATGTTCCCCAAAATACGGCGGATGGGAATACACTTCAGAAACGATTCCCGGTTCCAGAATGAAACAGCAGCAATGATCCTCCGGCTCGGATATCGTCGCCGGATCGCCATGAGCTTCTCCTGAAACATTCGATCCTGTAAATGACCGTTTCCATCCTGATCCCATTCAAACATAATAACATTTTTCCCATCTTCCTCCAGAAATTGCCTGAAATCTTTGGCAATGGTGGGAGAATCATCGAGAAATATGAATGGTTTTTTTAACTCATTCTCTTCGATCAGAGTAAGGAATTGTTTAAAATGATGACGTGTTTCTCCAATTTTCATCGCATCGGAATAATATTGCATGATCTGATGAATGGGGAGTATCAGAAAGACACCCATTGCCAGATAAACACCCGACTGAACTCCAAATTTATAAAAACGATTTTTGCATAGAACACCATGGGTCCAAAGTGATGAAAGACCCAGGCTGCAGAGAATGGTAGCCAACGGGAACAGAAAAACGAGATAACGTCCCAGAAAGATCGTATAATTTTTGTTGATTGCAGGAATCAGCAGGATACCGGAGATGAACGAAACGGGGATAATATACTGATGTTTTCTGAACGCTTTCACTATACCGGCAATGATCGCGATCCACATCATCCATAGGATCGGATTTCGGAAGTAGGCCATCCACGGAATGGAATCATCATAAAAACCGAGCATCATCCGGGGAAGATAAAGAAACGCCTGCAGATAATTCAGTGCGACCGAAGCTGCCGAATAATGTTCAACAAGGGCATATTTCGGATAAGATAATGTAAACGCAATCGTATGAAGCCGGGTTATGATATTGTACCAGATCATGTTTCCATACCCGACCATCATGAAAAGGAAAAAAAGAACCACCGCCGGTCGTTTCATCCATCGAAAAACATGATTGTCATGTCCAGCGAAGCCGATCGGTACGACTGGCAATAAAACGATAGCTTCAGGGTGAGTCTGGACCGCCATACCAAACAACAATCCCGATAAACCCAAACGGAGTATACCTCCCGAGTTCCTTCCGTTTGGTCCGG
This sequence comes from uncultured bacterium, assembly GCA_964512995.1. Lineage (GTDB taxonomy): Bacteria > CSSED10-310 > CSSED10-310 > CSSED10-310 > CSSED10-310 > CAZELM01. The sequence goes on along the minus strand of CAZELM010000042.1, from coordinate 5,431 downwards.
AGACTGTGAATGGCTGAAATGCCAGCAGAAACGCGGTAGTAAAGAATGGTGTCAGGCTGTTTGACCATGGAAAATGACTTGAAAAAATCACATGGTACCATGTCACGCTCATCAGGATACCCGAAGCGAGCCCGATTCGTTTGCCGAAAATGTTCGAACCCAACCGACAGGTAAACAGAACGGTGACAACACCAAAGATAAATGGCACCAGCCTGACAACCCACCAATGTTTACCGAAGACAATCAGAAACCCGGCAATGATATATAACGATAATGAGCCGATGTGAGGATTTTGATTGATCAGTGGAAACTCGCCATTCAATAATTTGATGACCAGTGCATTCTCATTCTCAGCACTCCAGGGCGGGATATCCTGCAGATAGGGTATCCGGATACCAACGGTCAGTATCAGTAACAACAGAATAAGCACTGTTTTGATGTTTGACATGGTCACCACTGAAAATGATCGGATACCAGCTTATCCGGGAGATGGCGTTTCAGACATTGTGGATTTTCAGAAATCTACTTACAGAATCGCACGAACCTGAAGCCTAGATAAGCGCGATCAGATTGTCAAGCAACCCCATGGCGCTTGGATTCATCTTCCAATGGTCTGATGAACACGGTTGAAATTCACCATTCCCGATAGTATTCTCCCGAAGCGATTCGGAAATGAGTCCCTGCTTCATCCCATGACAAGACGGAATTCGATTCATGCCTGACCGCTCCAAATATTTATCTTTGTTGAGTTGCTTTATAGTAATTGCCGCTTGTACACTCCATTCCCACCACCTGTTCCATGCGGTATCACCCGATCAGTACATCCATCAGAACGGTCATTTCCTGGGAATCCTGCCGGGGACTTTCACGGGATTCATTCTAGGTGGTCTGATCGGTATCATCATGGCGCTCCCGATTCTTTTTCTGACTCGATCGATCACTGAATGGAATCTGGCAGGATTATCGATTGCCATCCCCATCGGAGTCCGGCTTGCATGGATGCAATCTCCACCCATCCCGGTCCGGATACTATCTGATAGTGCACTCGGTTGGTATCTCCTGCTCATAGTCACATTGGCAATCAGAAGGATCTCCACCAGAAAAATAGACTCTGCCGTCAATCCATCTCACAGATCTGAGCCTGCGATCACATCCGAGCGCCGGATTATCAAGTGGCTCATCCAGCCATCACTCAAGCAGGTTATTGTTATAATAGCTGTTATTGAACTTGTCTGGGCAATTGGTTCCATCGAGCTGATTATCCAGACACCATTGATCCGGCAGGATGAACCGACCGGCGATGAGCCGGAGTATATCATGCTGGCTCGAAGCTTATGGGATGATGGTGATTATAATCTTGTTCCGGATGAAAAACTCCGCCGGGATCGGGAGTTCATGAGTGGTCAATTCCATCTGCGTCACAAATCATTCAGACCACCCGGATTTCCGAGTTTATTGATACCCGCTTATCTGGCAGGACGCCACATCGCCTGGCCAGGACTGCCATACAGCCTTTATCTGTTCATGAGTGGCATTTATACCCTGATCGCCATCGAGTTATGTCTGATGTTGTTCCAACTTTCTCGGGATACGCGCATCGCCGGCGGGTTGACCCTGATCGCACTGTTTACTCTTCCACTCTTACCATTTTCGAGTCAGGTTTACCCAGAAACCATTGCGGCATGGATTGTCCTGCGTCTGTTTCGGCGATTGTTCTTTCCACTGCCAAACCAGCATGACCTTTGGGATGGCTTTCTGCTGGCCATCATCCCGATTCTCCATCAAAAATATATGTTCCTGCTTGTATCTTTTGGAATTTTCATCATCTGCATCATGTTTAGAAAAAAATCGCTCAGACCTCTGCTGATCATTCCACCCATCATCACCCTCGGCATATTGTCTTTTTTCATGATGGCTCAATTTGGAACACCCTTGCCAACAGCCCCTTACTCCATCGGGAAAGAATTCTTCGCCCGATTGATGCTGAAAGAAAGCTGGATGGGAGTATTCGGAGAATTACTGGATCAGAAATGGGGATTGTTTGCAATCGCACCGGTTTACCTTCTCGTTTTACCCGGAGCACGGATCTTCATGCAGCGGGATCGATATCGATTTCTGATGTGGAGTTTCATGGTTATCGGATTTACTGCCCTGATGGGAATGTACCAGATGTGGTGGGGGGGGTTCTCACCGCCAGGCCGTTTCCTGATTCCCATCGTGCCTCTGTTGTGGATTCCGATTTCACTTTTTGTCACTGAACGATCCTGGAGTTGGCCACGAACATGGCTATGCAGTTCTGTGCTGATCATGTCACTTGTTTTTTCATATCGATCCGTGATGAGTACGCCGTATCGTCACCAGGATTGTTCGCCATTTCTGTATCCGGAAGAGAGTCCCTGGGGCTCATCTCATTGGGCATCGATCTCTGGAGAAATCGACTGGACCCAAATCCTCCCCTTGATCGAACGTGGGGGTCGATGGAGCCATATCACGCCGGATGCCTTGAAGGCAGGTCGACGGGAGTATCAGCAGCTCCTCTACTGGTTCTTCATCATCACAATCGGAACCGCCTATTCGCGATCGAGACGCATTCAGCTCCCGATGATGCCTCCGCTGATTCTGCTGATGGTCTGGGTTGGGATCGTGACAGGTGTTATCACGGGAGCTCATTATGTTTCATCTCCAATGACTCACAACAATGTCGAACGCAGATGGTTTTCGCAAGATCTGAGAAATGGATACCTTTCATTGTTTCATAAATACCACAGACACCCTCAGATGGGATTGCCGTATGTGACATATGGACAGGTGCCGGATATCTGGCGGCCGGCTCCACCGGAAAAATATACGATCTTCTATCCGGCTGTTTATGCTCAGGATTTCCCCGATTATACGTGGCCGGGAGGTTATACCTATCGTTTCGAGGCTCCCATCCGGTGGCTGCCCGATGATCAGCCAAACAGAGTCGTTCTTCAGATTGAAAATCGGCTCGACAAGTCGAAACACACCACCGAACGAGTCAACCCGGCCAACTCGCAACAGGAGGATAATCTATCGATCGATGTGCCCATTCCGGATGGTTCTGAAGCGCTTTTCAAGGTCGTTCTTTACGGCGATAAAACGGCTGATTTTGAATTCATGCCGGTCCGAATGATCGCTTTGCCCATCTCAGCCAAACCGATTTCTGAGCATTAGGCCATGTGTCAGACGAGCCTGAAAATGATCATCAGCCTGACAGTGTTTTTCACAGCATGCTCCTGTCCCGATGCCTCAGATCAACCACTTCAGCAGATGGAGTTTGATGATATCGTTCATTCCGGGGGTACGGTTGTTCCGGGTATTCAGGGCAATGCGCTTCAGATCGCATCTCCCATGGAATGGCGGATGGAATTTCCTCAAGATCATGAATGGAATTCCAGAGGCGCTGTCACGTGCTGGATGAAGGTGATGGAACCGGAACCGCTCCCCAAATCCTTATCTCTCATGAAAATAGCGTTTGATCCGAACCTGGGATCACTTGTTTTCTTCAAAGACAACTCGCGGCTATCACTCAGATTTAAAGATGCTGCGCATAAGAATTATTTCGATGCCAATCTCCCGGTGGATTATTGGTGTCCCAATAAATGGTTTCATCTGGGAATCACATGGGATTTTACTTCTCAGTCGTGCGAATCATTTATCCATGTGACCATCAATGGCAATGATAAAGGACTTCATTATACACTGAACGATCAGGAATCATCCCATTGCCCGGATAATATCGAAAATCTGACACCGGTGTCACTTGTTGTGTCTGCTGATGGCAATGTTTACGATGCCAGGGTTGCTGTCCAGATTGACGCGTTACATATTTACGGTACCAATATCGGAAAACAGCGATTGGAACAGGACTTGACACGGTATTACGCATTGCCGGAGATTGTTTTGGAGGAATCGGTTTTTTCTCATTTTACCGGGAAGTTGCATCCCGATGATCAGGCCAACGATCGCCATGCATGGACGACAGACCCGACCATCGCATCATCACCTCCGATCGTGCTGGATGCCGGAGAGTACAGCGCACGGATTACAGCTTACAGTGTGATGGAAACAGAACCTCATCACACCGTTGCCGGTCTGCTGGTGGTGAAAGTACCGGATGGCTCCATTATTCAACAACGACATTTTCTGCAAGAGCAATTCAGTGTTACCAACTCCTATACGAGTCTGGAATTGGCATTCGAACTGGAGCAGCAAACAGAAATCCGGGCATTATTAAAGATGATGGTGTTCGGATATCATGATTTTTTTCTGAAGGAGCTCAGCATTGATGGCACCAATTTCCATCAAACATGGGACAGTTCCACATTGCTTCACTCCGGAGCTGTCATGGTGCCGGAGTCTGATCCATCGGACGGATTGGTGATAACCAATGGCCATGCATTGCTGTATGGCCCGTATATCGAATTGCCACTCCCCGGACTATATGATGCGGTATTCAGACTGAAAATCGATCCCAACGTTGTTTCCGACAATATTGCGACTCTCGATGTATTCGCACACGATGGACGGATCGGCAATGAACGGACGCATAAAGTGTATGCATCGTTTGGTCTGACTGCGCGGATGTTTGAAAAACCGGGAACCTATCAGGATTTTTACCTGCCGTTTTTATACGATGGAGCAGCTCAGATGGAATTCCGGGTGCTCTCCTATTGTATTGACGAACACGCTCTGTCGATTGATCGTGTACTGCTGAGAAAACGATTCTGAGCCGGGACCCGCACACCGCGCGTATAAGAGAGGCCGGCAGCAAGCGACGTTAAATAGCGCACAACGGCACTCAGTCCATCAGCAATCTCCGATCACAGGACAATCCAGATATCCGCTGTTGCTGGACACTGTTCCCACGTCTGCTGAACGATGGCAATGGCATGGTTCCCTCACCCCGCCGGCCATCTCCGATCACAGGCTATCCAGATATCCGCTGTTGCTGGACACTGTTCCCACATATGCTGAACGATGGCAATGGATTGGTTCCCTCACCCCGCCGGCCATGTTGATCTATTGATCCCTGAGCGAATCGGCCGGCGACCCTCTCCCGGTCGCTGACGCTGGGAGAGGGTAAAAAAGGAACCTGCATATTGCCCTTCTCCATTCATTTCGCCGTTGACTTCCGATTGTGAATGACCGTCTGCTGCCTCGGCCTATTTTGCCGCGAACAGTCGTATTATCACTGCGGATGGTCATATTATCACTGCGGGATGGTCGTATTATCACCGCGGATGGTCATATTATCACCACGGATGGTCATATTATCACCGCGGATGGTCGTATTATCACTGCGGATGGTCATATTATCACCACGGATGGTCGTATTATCACCACGGATGGTCGTATTATCACCGCGGATGGTCATATTATCACCACGGATGGTCGTATTATCACTGCG
>CAZELM010000041.1:32841-37216 GCA_964512995.1 uncultured bacterium | reverse complement strand
GCCGACTTCGACCAATACACCGACGCGCACGCCGACACCCACAAACACGCCGACCCGGACGCCGACTTCGACCAATACACCGACGCGCACGCCGACACCCACAAACACGCCGACCTGGACACCGACTCCGACCAATACACCGACGCGCACGCCGACACCAACGAATACGCCAACGAATACGCCCACTCGCACGCCAACGCCAACCCTGACACCGACCCGTACACCAACTCCGACGAATACACCGACGTATACACCCACCCGCACACCCACACCGACCAATACACCGACATATACCGCGACGTGGACTCCAACACCTACAAATACACCGACGTATACACCCACCTGGACACCAACCCCAACCAATACCCCGACGCATACGCCGACCAATGCTCCGACCGCCACACCGACGAATACCCCCACCTGGACGCCGACTCCGACCAATACCCCCACCGCTACACCCACAAACACGCCGACGTATACACCAACCTGGACACCAACCCCAACGAGTACACCCACTGAAACACCAACTCCAACCGAAACACCGTCTCCGACGATGACGCCTTCACCGACTCCCACACCGATCTGTATCCACGACGGAGATGTCGATAATGACGGATTGCTGTCAGCCGGTGATGCGCAATATGCATTTTATATTGCATTGGGAGCTTTCCCAGCGACAGAAGAAGAAATGTGCTCTTCAGATTGTGATGGAAACGGTGAAGTGGCCGCCAGTGATGCCCAATATATCTTTTATTCGGTTATTGGAACGATGTCGTGTGAAGATCCCATTCAAATCTGGGAGTAACCAAACACGCCACCGGCATGGATGAGGTCAGACCACACGAATGAGAATGGATTGACACATCCAAGTTAGACTCACCGGGTAAAGTCATTCGGTTTGACAGAAAGAGCGGCCAATGTGCCGCTCTTTATTTTTAGAGGAGGTTTGCATGAAAAAAGTGATCATGTTGATGATCTTTCTCCTTGCCGGTTTTTCCGCTGTGATCTGTCAGGCGGAAGACACGACGGACTTGCATGTAGATCGTGTGTTGGCTGTCCAGCTTGTCCATCGAGACGAAACCCCCTCTCCTCCACCCACACCGACTCTCTCCCCGTCACCAACGAATACAATCACACCCACTCCGACCTATTCTGCCTGTTTTCTGGCAGGAACAATGATTGATACGCCATGTGGCTCAAAGCCCATCGAGCTGTTCCACATGGGAGATCCCATCTATGCGGTGGATCCCTTATCCGGAATGCGGATTGTAACAGAAGTTTCCGACATGTGGATCGTGGAGGCTGATGGATATCTGATTGTCCATACGGTGGATGGTGCTGAAATCCGCGTAACCGAGCATCATCCATTTTATGATGTTGAGAGTAATTCTTTCATTGAGATCGGTGCATTCGATGTCGGTGATGATCTTCTGAAAATCACGTCGAACGGGAGCATTCGCGTCCCGATTATTCGTATTGAACGGGTGAATGACACTGTCACTGTTTTTCACCCAACGGTGTCGCATGCGATTCATACCTTTCTTGCGGAGCAGTTCATTGTGCATAATAAAACGCCTACCCTGACCCCTACTCCAAGATACAGCCCGACTCCGTTTATTACCATCACGCCGACTCCCAGTCCCACCTGTCCCCCGTGTATGCCATACCTGGAAACAACGGTGGATGAAGTCGATGACACGGCTGGATTCTGTTCGGATGCCGATGGGAACATGGATTCGGGCGAATGGATTGATTTTCGTCTGAAATTCTACAATAAAGGTTCCTGTGGTGGCTCTGATTGCTATGCCATTATCGTTTCCGATAATCCGCATGTTACAATCGAGCCGCTCCGAGCGGAATTGGGTGATATTGAACTGAATGCCGTTTCTTATTATGCATTCCGTCTGCATATTGACCCAGTGACGAAATGCCGGGAAGAAGTATCATTGAACTGCACCGCAGTGGCATCGTATTGCGATTCGGAATTTCCATTCACTGCCACATTCGAGTATTATCTGGAGATCGACAATGCCGGCAGAGATTGGATCTGTGATGAAACTCAGTGTGATGATGTGACTCCGACACCCGTTACTGCCGGGATGGAACTGATCATGGGAAACCGCCATGTTATTCCAGATGAAACATTTCTGTTGTATTATAATCTGTATAATGACACCGATTCCGTACGCCGTTATGATGCATGGGTTCTTCTTGAACTCAATGGCTCATTCTGGTGTTATCCATCGTGGATCGACCTGGAACAGGGATTTGATTATCGTCCATCCAACGCTGTGGAACCAAACAGTTTTTATCAGGAGACGGTGCTCGATTTCATCTGGCCGGATAGTGTGGGAGCTATGTCGGGGTTGCATTTTTATGGAGCTGCTCTGGATTCAGATACGCTCGAACTGATTGGCGGACTCCAGATTGTCAGTTGGAGTTATTTTGAATAGCTGGTGAATGCAGGCGGAAGAGGATGATCTGGATGGAGACGTGAACCCCGGACAATTAATTGCTCCGGGACGAATGAAAATGGAGAAGCAATGAGTCGGAAGATAGTAGGTATCGTTGGGAGTTATCGGAAGGGCGGTGTGATCGATCAGGTGGTGAGCCTGGTTTTGTCTTCTGCGGAGGAGCACGGCGCTGAGGTTGACAAGATCTATCTGCTGGATACGAACATTGAGTTCTGTACCAACTGCAGGACCTGTACGCAAGAAAAAGGCATTGAACCGGGTCACTGTGTTCTGACAGATGATATGGATGAAATGGTGCGATTGATTGGTGAATCCGATGCGATTGTTCTGGGAGCTCCGGTGAATTCATTTAATATCAACGCATTGACCCGGAGGTTTCTGGAACGGTTGATTCGATACTGTTATTGGCCATGGAAACAATATGCCCCGGCTTTCCGGATCAAACAGAAAACAAAAAAAGCGGTTCTGGTTACTTCTTCCGCGATGCCTGCGTCCATGGGATTGTTTCTGACTGGTGCAATGCGTGCATTAAAACTGGCTGTCAAGACAATCGGAGCCAAACCCGTTGCCACGATTTTTATTGGAATGGCAAGCGTGAATAAAACCGCGGTGATATCGTCCCGGATCAGTCGGAAAGCCCGGGAGGCGGGACGGAGGCTTGCTTCAGAATGAGCTTTTTTCCCTGGTTCCTTTTTTTATTTTTTGAAGAGGCGATGGGAGAGTGCGAGGTAATTTCCAGACCGCTCTCTGACGGTCGCGGCAATGTTGGGGTTTGGCATGTTCATCCCATCAGATGGTGAAAACAAAGGGCAGGTTCATCAGAACCTGCCCTTTTTTGTCAGTCTGGTATGGCGATGCTATTTCACCCAGAGGAGTTGAGAAATATCCAGAAAGGCATATCCGACGGTTGTATAATTTCCCCAGCCTTGGCCGGCATGATTTCCGGTTCCGCCGTGGGATGCATTGACCCGTTGACCGAATCGAGCCCCACCATTCCAGTCGCAGTAGCTGCCGCCCGGCAAGGAAGATGTTCCCAGATATTCCCGTTGATTGATGCCTGCGTTGATGTAGGTGGTGCATCCCCATTGCTGGCTGTCAGCGGGGGATCGGCTGTTGAAATAGGAAAGCAGGGAGGTGCCGATCTGAACACCGGAACCCAGGAACAGTGTCCGGGCATTGGCTATGGTTGACCCCAGATTGTGTGTGTATCCTTGTGTAAAATCGGTTGTATCTGATGTTCTCAATTCAGAAAAGGAGACGGTGTTGAAGGAGTTGTATTTGGATTTGGATGGTGATGTTGTAAAATTGAAGTTGGTGGGGTTCAACACATTGGTATCTTCCCATAATGGGTCATCATAATCGAAATCGTCTCCGATCGCCTTCATGATCAATGTCCATCCACCGCTGCTGGTTGTCATATCGCAATATACCTGGAATGCACTTCCCCCTCCGGTTCCATCCGGATCGATCCAATAGAGTCCATTCCCGATCGAACTTCCGCTGTCCAGTATCTGTTTACAGCTCAATCCGGGATTGTCTTCGGTGCCAGATAACGATCGGACGATCTTGAGCACATCACCGGTCCGGTAAATCGCTCCAGGAGTCAATCCGGCAGCAATTGCAGCAGTGTTGGTGGCATATTCCTGGACGCCAATCAATTGAAGAACGGATGTAGGGGAAGAGGTTCCGATACCCACATTACCGGTAGTGGCATCATAGTAGATTTCTGAGCCGGCGGAACTGCCATTGTCATTGTAAATCAGTTGCATGTCCGATCCAGCGACCGGACCGGTGGGACCTTGGATCCCCTGTGGCCCTGTTGGTCCCTGCTCGCCTTGCAGACCTCGCAGCCCCGTTGGTCCCTGGATGCCCTGTGGTCCGGTGGGACCTTGGATCCCCTG
>CAZELM010000041.1:26264-32636 GCA_964512995.1 uncultured bacterium | reverse complement strand
CCGTTGGTCCCTGGATGCCCTGTGGTCCGGTGGGACCTTGGATACCCTGTAGCCCCGTTGGTCCCTGGATGCCCTGTGGTCCGGTGGGACCTTGGATACCCTGTAGCCCTGTTGGTCCCTGCTCGCCTTGCAGACCTTGCAGCCCCGTTGGTCCCTGGATGCCCTGTGGTCCGGTGGGACCTTGGATACCCTGTGGCCCTGTTGGTCCCTGCTCGCCTTGCAGACCTTGCGGCCCCGTTGGTCCCTGAGGACCAGTTGCTCCGGTTGGACCGGTCAGTCCAGTTGGCATGCCTATCCACTCCCCTTGTGAATTGATCACGGGTCCGTATCCGGAGATCGATAGAGTTCTGGGGTGGATATCCTGATTCAGAACATCCTTTGCCTGATAAGCCTGACCGATGGCGGTTAGGGGCAACCGCGGAGACAGCACTTCGCCGTCTACGGTCAGTTCGAGCCACATTGGGCTGGAGAATGGCAGATCAATCGGTACCACGGCTCCCAATTGAATACTGAAAAGCCCACCATCGACGGAAACCGCATCCTGTGTCTCCGTCCACATCAGATTACCTTCCAATATAGCATCATAAATGGCTGGAACGAATGTGAAGTCACCGGTGACTGGATTTCCGGAAGCATCCGACAGGTGTCCCTGATAGTTGATCTGATGTGGGATCTGAGGCATCGCGGTGTTCCATCCGATGATCATGAATACTGTCATGATAATAAACATTGCATTTTTCATATAATCTTAACCTCCTATTGATTGTTGGTTGCATATTCTATCCAAACATGTCTATGGGCAAATCGCTTACCAGATCCTGCCCATTCGATGGGATATCCAGGATTCTAGGTTGTTTGGCATAATATTCGACAGTTGGGAGCGCTTCGCATGGGTCTCAGATCCATCAGTAGGCGCGGAGCCAATTGCTGCCTCATCTGAATGACGATTGCCTGCAAGCTGCACATTCTCTGAAGCATTCTATCATATTTTACGTCGGATTGGCTGTAACGGTAACGGAAGGTATTGTCGGATTCGGTGTCATGGTTTGTGTGATGGTGGGTGCCGGAGTCGGTGTCCAGGGTGTGGACGTCGGAATGGGAGTTACAACCGGTGTTGTCGTCGGGTTGGGTGTCATTGTGAATGAAATAGTGGGTGTTGGAGTATTGGTCGGGGTGGGTGTTGATGTCGGAGTATTGGTCGGAGTGGGCGTCAGCGTCGGGCAAGGATCGACACAGTTCCCCTGTCCCCGGCCCGAACAGAAACCGGAGGTGACAACATTGAATATCGATGCATTGGGATCCCAGGAGATCGTCACAGAGCCCGGTGTGACGGCGAAACCCCAACCATAGTTCAATTTGCAGGAGTTTGTAAGAGACTCGTCTATGCACATGATCTGAGCGTCTCCCAGGGTCATCCAGGCGCTGCATGCGCTGGAACAGGCTGGTGGAGGGGATGTGACGCAGGTCATCGACCAGGAAATCGCTCCACGAACACCTCCCCAGAGCCATCGAATCACCATGCTGCTTCCACATACCTTCTCTGGAATGGTGATATTGACAGTGGAATGGAGCATCGAATCGAGTATAACGGCACTATCTTCGGCCACGGTGAGTGTGGAAAACGAATGACCCGTCCCAATAAACTCCCAGTTGATCCGGATGATGGTCTGTCCCAGAGTTGTCACTTCATTCACCAGGGTATTCCATTCTGTTATCATTTCCGGAGGCATGTTCTGCAGCAGTTGGGCACTGACCGTTTCTGGTATCATTGGATCTCCGCTCATGATATAAACCTGGTTCGGATCTGTCATCTGACCGATGATGGCAGTACGATGGGATTCATCTTCGATGATACCGATCAACTCCCAATCGATCATCCGGACATGCGTTCCATAGAGCGTATTCCAGCGGATGAGTGATTCATCCAGTTGAGCCTGCCAGGTTGTGGAATAGGTGAACGTATAGGGGTCAGACTGAGCGAAGCTCTCCTCTGCTGTCCGATTGGGCGAATGTTCACTGTGGAGGTAGGTGACCGCATGATCGGGATGCTCAACCTGAATAAAATACTCGATCGTATCGCCAATCCCGGCATCTGGGTACCAGGCGGAGCCGGTGTCGCATGCCGTCCACCAGAAATCGTTCGATCCATCATTACACACCCAGTTCAGATCATGTATCTGCCAGTTCCCTTCGTTGATCCGGTAATACAGGATAACCCGGCTGGCTCCACCGATCGGGTAAACTCCAATATAAATACAGACTGGATCAGCTGGATCTGTTGGATTGAGAGCATCCCGCATGGAAGCGTTATAGGTGCATGCTTCATATGATGTGGGGATATGCCATGCATTGACCATTGGCAGCGGTGGAACGGTGGGTGTTGTGAGTGGTATGAGCGTGATATCATCGATGGTGTTCATACCATCTACAATGGTGACATCATGAATCACTTCATTCTGATAACCGGATGCTGACGCCTCCAATCGATAATGCCCCGGTTCCACGTCGGCAATCTGCCAGTCACCCAGACTATTCGTTGTTGTCTGATAGGAAGTCAGTGCATACACCCAGCAGAGACATCCGAGTATTCCTGTTCCACATCCAATGGTAACAGCGAGTTTTTTGCGGTCTCTGCCTTTCAAAACCAGTATGCCACTCAAGAGAATCAGCAGAAGAATCAGCCCAAATGTGGATTGAGCAGGAGTGGTCGGGTGTTGCGTCAGAGTGATGCTGATTCCGGAATGGTCTTCCATGTCGGATTTATAAGCATATCCGGTAAGATCCGCAGCGTATATATTCCAGCATAGGATAAAATAACAGCAGATTCCAACTGTTCTCCATGATGGGTGACTGAATTTTCTGAACATGTTTCCTCCTTCAATGAAGTGCTGTCGTTCCAGTTATTGTGTTTTTCCTTCGGATACCGGTGGATTTGCCGGAGCATCTTCTGGAATTTGTTCGGAATTTGTCGTTGTTAAGTGGTTGATCCATTTTTGAGCGATGCCTCTTTCAAAGGCGACAATGACAGCGATCAGGATAATCAGGATCGCAATAACGGATTTCCAGGGTTTTTTCTTTTCGGCGAATGGATCGGTCAATATCCGGCTGGATCCCATCGGGAGTTTGGCGATGGTCGTGAGCGAAGTCCCGAATGGAATATTGATTTTTGCCCGGGTATTGATCGCCCAGCCGCATGCATCCAGGATGGGGGCCAGATTGCGTTGCCGGAGTTTCAGCGAGGCAACGATCATGGACGGACCTGAAATCAGAAGCATCAGGCCGAATATGGCCAATGGCATCTGCCACCACAACAATGACAGAAACCCCGTCAATACCGATGCGATTGCAGTCCCGATCGCTCCAATTGCAAGGCCGATCGCAGCGAAGATACCAGCAAATTTACCCACATCGAATGGTGGCACGGGTGCGGTCTTCGGTGTATCGACTTTCTGTCCGACTTCGGTGATCGTAGTTGAAGCACCGGTGTCAACTGCTTTATCTTTAGCGGATGCGACCTTTTCAATCTGCTCGCCGATCATCCGTGCGATGCGTTTATATGGCGACCAGAACGCTTGTCTGACGCTGATCGGATGTTCGATGATTTTAACAATGGTGGCATCCCAGTCCCGGTTTTGCCGATCATAGAACACACCATTCCGGCCCACCATCAGATTATCGGCGTCTCCTTGCGTAAATGCGGCAGCGATCTTCAATTTTTCGGAGCTGTCTTTCCGCGTGCATTCACAATAAGCAATATAGGTTCGTCCCAGATTTGCCAGAGTACTGTGACTGGCTATGTCATGTACCTTGATGCACAGATCGCAACTCCGTCCGTCCAGAAACAGCGTTCCCGCCTGGAAAATGGCTTTTTTGTTTGGAGAGTAGAAATCGAAAAAAGATACAAAATTGTTTAACAAAATAAACAGATCCCGGTAGTAGTGAAGGAGTTTGTCCAGTGCGTTGAATGCATTGAATGCCGTATCCAGTGATTTATCTTTTTCAATCAGGGATGCGATCTCTTGCTTGCTGGAACCGGATAGGATTTCCCGGATATGGTTGATTCCCAGTTTTTCCACGAGCATGCCTTTCTTCCGTGAACTCCAGTCCAGATAGGCATTGAACCGGGTTCGCAGGAAGGTCCATTCTTCAGAAGTGATGCTTGTTTGGGATCCCCAAAAGGCTTTTAATGCATCGTTCTCAAATAATCCGGACCATGCCGGATTCAATCCCTGATCGAGTGAAAGGGTATCACTCGGAGACACTTTGGCAAGAGGAAAAACCGCGATGTCCGGGCTTGAAGTCGACAACGTGTTTTTTGCAATTTCTGCGTAATGTTGAGGTGTTGGATTTAATGGATCGATGGATCGCGAGTCAAACATGGCCAGATTGCAGCGTGTAAAATAGTCATCGACCTTATCCCGGATCAACAAAAAAATCGCTGCGGCTTCGATTGTTTTATCACCCAATGGCAGGATCAGGTCCGGGTTTTTCTCAGATTCGGTTATCCAATCGGAATAGCTTTGAGCCTCCGTAAAAAACAGGTTCAGTTTTTCCATGGTGATCCCAGGAAGACCGCTCCGGTCGGGCTCAGATCCCACACAGTCCATAATTTCCTTGATGACCGTTCGGGTTGCGTCATCATCCGCTGATGAGATTGGGATTACGCCATCTCCATTAAAACGGGTTGCTGCATATACCTTAGCGCTGTCTGCGGTGTCGGTCAGAGTGATCGCGGTCTCGGTGCCCTTTCCCAGATTTGTCAATACTTCACGGGCGCATGTCAGGATCTCTTTTCCCAATGGATTGTTGTCGTTAATGGCTGACAATGGCATTTTGTCTGACGATTGAATCAACTCCTCCGGATTTTTCAAAAGAGAGAGTGTCCATTTCACAGCATTGAGGATTTCCAGAACACGGATTCGGCCGTCGCCATCGGAATCCATGTACTGGAGGGTTTTGGTATCAAATTCGAGTCCTTGTGTCGGACAGCTTAATGCCGCCCATAATTTTTGATCGAGTTGATCAAGAGCGGCGATATCTATTCCCTTCTCGATGCATACGTGATCAAAACCACCGATCCGGACGAAACGCCATCTTTTCGCACTGGATTGTGTTTCTTGTGATTTTTGTGAATTCATAATCCGATTTCCTTTTTAGTTATGTTTTGGTTCGAAATTCAGCTAATCTCTTCACAAATATATCACAGACCTAGTTTCGATTGTATAGTCAATAAGAGGAAACTCCTGAGATATTGTCATCTGAACCATCATACACAACCGCAGAACATCCATCTCATGATATGAGCAGAAGCGGTTTTCCGCAGCGGTAGCGATGAACACACGAGCATTGATCTCATTCCGGAATCCATCTATTCCGTCCTTGTTCGATATTGGTCATTCGATCCGGCTCGTTTGTTCGGATGATTATCTGAATTGGACATAAATCCGGGATATCCGGAAAGCGAAAGCATTTACGGGATCCGCCTGGATCGCGAAATGGGGAACATCGCTTGTGTGCGGACCATCGAACCAGGGACTGTAGACCATGCGATATCCTCTGGTGCCATCTGTTGCATGGCGCACATTGATCCAATCGGTCCGGTCAACATATCCATCGATATAATGGTAGCTTCTTATCTTAATATACTCATCTTCCTGGGCATGGGTGCTGTTATTGGAGCATCCGTAAATGATGAATCGCATCTGGCTGAAATTGGTATCGGTTGCATTGTCATAATTCATGCTGCCATGCATGGTCGATCCACCATAAGCGCCAGGGTTTCCGGAAAAATTCAGATCCACTCGGCCACCGGCTGCAAGGTCATAAAAAAATGTTCCGGAGGTACCGAAATCGATGCCGGGAATGGCGTACAGATATATCGGGCCGATATAACCGGATGATGTTTTGGCAATGCCATTGACATCTAGCTTTTCAGCCGGTGTAGATGTTCCAATACCTAGTTTCCCCGTGATGTTGTCGTAATAGACTGCCGCGCCGGCAGCGGATCCATTGTCATTATAGATTATTTGTTTGTTCGTCCCGGCGACGGGTCCAATGGGTCCCTGGAGACCCTGAACGCCTTGAGGACCAGTGGGTCCAATGGGTCCCTGGAGACCCTGAACGCCTTGAGGACCAGTGGATCCAATGGGTCCCTGGAGACCCTGAACGCCTTGAGGACCAGTGGGTCCAATGGGTCCCTGGAGACCCTGAACGCCTTGAGGACCAGTGGGTCCAATGGGTCCCTGGAGACCCTGAACGCCTTGAGGACCAGTGGATCCAATGGGTCCCTGGAGACCCTGAACGCCTTGAGGACCAGTGGGTCCAATGGGTCCCTGGAGACCCTGAACGCCTTGAGGACCAGTGGGTCCAATG
>CAZELM010000041.1:19047-26053 GCA_964512995.1 uncultured bacterium | reverse complement strand
GTCCCTGGAGACCCTGAACGCCTTGAGGACCAGTGGGTCCAATGAGTCCTTGGAGACCCTGAACGCCTTGAGGACCAGTGGGTCCAGTGGGTCCCTGGAGACCCTGAACGCCTTGAGGACCAGTGGGTCCAATGAGTCCTTGGAGTCCCTGAACGCCTTGAGGACCCGTAGGACCTCGTACACCTTGGGGTCCGATCAACCCAGTCGGATCGCCGACCCACTGGCCGAGTGAATCAACGATCAAACCATATCCGCCGATCGTGATGCTGTTGGGATGGATATCCCTGGCTGTGACATCCACTGCTTCTTTTGCCAAAAGAGCCTGGCCGATGGGAGTGATATTTTGTCTGGGAGATAACACTTCTTCATCAACAACCACTTCGAGCCACAACGGATTATCAAATGACAGATCGATGGGATTGATATCTCCCAGAACGATGTTGAACAAGCCTTGATCAACAGTGATCCCGTTCTGTGACTCACTCCAAAGTATCTCACCCCCGGTTTCTGACCCATAAATGGTGAAAGTGAAATCATGGATTCCATCCACACCAACTCCATGATGGTCTGAAAGTTGACCCTGATAGGTAAGCTGGTTCATGATTTCAGCACGCGAGTCATGGATGGAAAGAAACAGAAGCATCACTAGCATCACTGCGACGATGGAAAAAAACCGGTTCATTTTAAATCCTCCTTTTTATGAACGATTCCATTGAATTTCCTGTATCATAATGCTTCACTGAGAGTATCAAATATCGCAGTCGATAACAATATTGAGGAAAAATGTGATTGATGTCCGAATAAAGGTTGACGTCCGGAAGGCAATCCATTAGACTCGCTCGCCGGTAAAAACGAGCTGAACGGGTGGAGATTTTCTGATGCATACAACCGAGAAAGACATCAATAGAGATTCCCTGAAATTTCCGGGAGCGGGTCGTCATCGACTGAAACGAGCGGCTGGAGCGGGCCTGCTTGTTGGAGCGCTCGGGGTTGTCTATGGAGATATCGGTACGTCTCCCCTTTATGCTTTTTCAGAGGTTTTTTTTGGCCGTCGGGGTATTGCTGTCAGTGAAGTCCATGCGCTTGGTACGGTTTCCATGATCATCTGGTCATTGATCCTCGTGGTCACAGTGAAATATGTGGGTTTTATTTTGCGAGCGGACAATGATGGGGAAGGTGGTGTCTTGGCCTTACTGGGTTTGATCCTTCGCAGGAACCGGGATATTGGAAAAACAGATGGTCGTACCCAAGGAGCATCTAATTGGCTGATGATGACGATTCTCATTGGCGTAACACTATTATACGGCGATGGCATGATAACTCCCGCTATTTCAGTGTTATCGGCTGTTGAAGGGTTGAAGGTTGTCAATCCCCGGGCTGAATATCTGGTTGTTCCGGTGACCGTGGCAATTTTATGTGGACTTTTTGCTATACAAAAAAGAGGCACTCATCGGATAGGTTGGCTTTTCGGTCCAGTCATGGCTATCTGGTTTTTGACGATCGGAGTAATCGGAATATGGTGGATTGACAAAGAGCCTTCGGTTTTAAGATCCTTCAACCCGATATACTTTATGTACTTACTGAGAGAACAGGGGTTTCATTCGCTCCATATTCTGGGCTCTATTGTCCTGTGTGTTACGGGAGTAGAGGCGATGTACGCGGATATGGGTCATTTTGGGCGTGGAGCAATCACTCGGGCCTGGTTATTCCTGGTATTTCCCTGCTTGTTGCTGAACTATCTGGGTCAAGCTGCCTATATTCTCCATGGGCAACCGATTCCGGATGGACTCCTGTTTTATGCTCTGATACCAAATTGGGGCATGGGATCGATGATCGGCTTGGCAACATTGGCGACCATCATTGCCAGTCAGGCATTGATCTCAGGAGCTTTTTCATTGACACAACAGGCTACTTCCATGGGAATGTTCCCGCGACTGCGGGTGGTCCACACCAATCCAGAGATGCCCGGACAGATTTATCTCCCGTTTATCAATTTTTTACTGTTCATTGGATGTGTTGGCTTGGTATTGATATTCCGATCATCATCATCATTGGCTGCAGCATACGGACTCGCAGTCACCGGGTCCATGTTGGTCACGTCGATTGCATTCACCAAAGTCGCCTGGAAGGTCTGGAAATGGCCTCTGCCGGTTCTGGTGCCGGGAATGGTTCTGATCATTTTGATAGATCTTGGTTTTCTGTCCGCAAATCTCCTGAAATTGCCGGATGGTGGCTACATCCCTTTACTGATTGGATTCGGTTTTTTCATTGTTATGGATACGTGGCGTTGGGGTCGTAAGTGGATCGGGATGGTGTATCAGCAAAGTGTAAATGTGCATCGATTGACAGTGGCTGAGTTGTTGGTGGATCGAAATAACGCGCTCGATAAAGAGAAATCGATCTCTCTCGTTGTCATGGCATCCAGACCGATCTGTAATCCCGAGGATCTCGTTCCTCCGGTTCTCGCCATCCACTACCGGAATTGGAAACGATTGCCCAAACACCTCGTATTTTTTTCAGTGGTACCGGTCGGATCACCTACAGTGAAGGAAACGGAGCGATTTATTGTGACGAAATTCTGTGAGGAGGAATCCGGCACGGTGGTTTCGATCCAGGCGCATTATGGTTATATGGAGCAGCCTGATATCCGCAATGCGTTGTTTCAATTGAAACAGGATCACCGCCTCAAAATTCCCAAGCAGCCATCGAGCTGGCTGATTCTGATCGGAGCGGAACGGTTTGTGACCCCCGGACGAACGCCATTGGAACGACTTCGGATCGGTCTGTTTTCGCGGATGAATCGGCTGGCAAAACCCGTCACCGATTATTTCGGGTTGCAGAGCGATACCGGACTCACCATCGAAACGATTAATGTCTGAGAAGCTATTGACAGTATTTGTTGTTCAGGGGAGTGGGCTTTTTAATCGATAGCGTCTTGGCGAAAAAGTGCATGTTCGCTAATCCCATGACGATTTATCCCCAAAATGCATGTTTCCTCATCATCCCCTTCCCTTCTTCCGGAGGGCGAAGGGAAAAGTGGTGGGATCATTATTTACCCTCTCCCCCCGGGAGAGGGTCGCCGGTCCAAACCGCCGGGTATGATTTCTGCACAAGGCCGGCGGGGTGAGGGAAACATGCCTTTGTATCATCAACGCCTTAGCGCTGTCTGGGTGAGGGAAACATGCTGATGTGACGGCCAGTAGGCACATGATCCGGTGATCTAAAAAGGCTGGATGGATGAGGGAAACACGCGAAGGACATATCGGCTGATCATTTCTTTTCCCCGAAGAATTCGATAAACGATGCCAATGATATAAAATTGTGTATCAGATTCTGATATAGTAATTTTGTGGGGTTATTGGATTCGGCTCGCTTGGGAACCAGGAACTGATCGAGGATGTGTGAGTGTCCAACCAGAGACATGGGTACGAAATCTGTTTCCAATTGGAGCATTTGACTTGGGCGTGTTTTTATCATTGTTATCTGAATGGAGGAGGAAGTGGACATGAAGCGAGGAATTTTATTTATCACGGTTCTTTTTTTGATGTTTGGGTATGGCATCGGTATTGCCGGAATACCCCATGAGATCAATTATCAGGGTCATCTGATGGATGGAGCGGGTAATCCACTCTCCGGGTTCCTGACATTCGAGTTCCGGCTGTTCGATGCGGAAGTTCTTGGCAATCAGCTCTGGTCTGAAATTCAGGACGTGGAGGTTGTGGACGGCATTTTTGATGTGACATTAGGGAAATCTATTCCTGTAGACCTTTCATTCGATGGGAGTTTCTGGCTGGAAATCGAGGTCAGTGACGAGATCCTGTCACCCCGGCAGAAACTGACCAGTGTTGGACAATCCTATCAGGCTGAGGATGTCCTGAATCAGGATATCCATCCCCGATCGATCACCATTGAAGGTGTGGGGGAAGTGATTAATGAATCCGGTCAGTGGGTGGGTGATCCCACCGGATTGATTGGTCCGACAGGACCTCAAGGTATCCAGGGATCAACGGGTGCGGCAGGTCCGCAGGGTGTTCCCGGTGAACAAGGACCTGTGGGACCGACAGGTCCGCAAGGTGTTCCAGGCGATCAGGGTCCTGTGGGACCGACGGGTCCACAAGGTGTTCCAGGCGAACAGGGTCCTGTGGGACCGACAGGTCCGCAAGGTGTTCCAGGCGAACAGGGTCCTGTGGGACCGACAGGTCCATTGGGTCTCCAAGGCATTCAGGGACTTCAAGGTCCAACCGGTCCCAAGGGAGACACCGGAGATCAGGGTATTCGGGGTCCCACGGGCCCCCAGGGCGTGACAGGCCCCGTCGCCGGTGAAAACATGCAGCTCACCTATAATGACAATGGGACTGCTGCCGGAGCCGATGTATATTATGATGCAGTATCTGAAAACGTCGGAATCGGGACATCCGTTCCGATTGACAAACTGGATGTCAATGGCGGTATCAATGCATTACAGTATCAGGTGCAGGGAACACCGGGATGGTCGGGCACGATTGTCATTCCCGGCGTTATTGAGGAGTCATTTACCAAACTCCTCCTGCATATGGATGATGATGGGTTGACCGACAGTTCGAGTTCCAATCATCCAATTACCCGAAACGGGGATGCGATTCTGGTGGCTCCCAAATTCGGTGCGACCGCCATGTATTTTAATGGCACAGCCAATACAACGCTGGTCAGTGACAAGAAACCGGCTCTGATGTTCGGGACTGGTGATTTTACGGTGGATTTCTGGGCGAATGTCAGCAGCAGTTCCGCCGATTATTCCGGATTCATTCATCTGCAATCGGGTTCCCAATGGGCGGATGCGACACGATTACAGATCCGGATGAACAGCCAGGGACATCTGCAATTGATCGATGGCCCCAATGGCACATTGCATTGGCCTGGAAACACGGAAGCGACCACATACAGAATCAGACCAAGTTCCGGTTGGAGCGGATGGCATCATATCGCGTATGTACGCAGTTCAGGTGTCATGAGATTGTATGTGGACGGGAACTTCATCACATCATCCGCCTGGACCACCAATTACACGGGTGACACCGGCATCGAGATGGGGGCATGGAGTGCGACGCAGTATATGCTCAATAGCTACATCGATGAAGTGCGAGTATCGAATACCGCCCGTTGGACAGCCAACTTCATTCCGCCGACATCGCCATATACAGCAGATGCAGCCACTAAACTCCTGATACATTCCGATACCACCGATGGGAGCACCACGTTTACAGACAGCAGCAGCTCCGGGTACACGTTGACTCCCGCCGGGAATCTCCAACACCGGACATTTCCCAATAAATTTCCTCCGGGAGCGGTTTCATTCGATGGCAGTGGCGATTATCTGACGATCCCGGGGAGCAGTGACTGGAACTTTGGCAGCAGCAACTTCACGGTTGATTTCTGGGTATATATCAAAGGCACTGGCCGTCAGTATTTCTATGGTCCTGGAGTGGATACTGCGTCTCATTATGGATTCGGTCTGGATTACAATTCGGTGGGTACCAGCAAGCTGGGTTTATGGGCCAGTTCGAATGGATCGACATGGAACATGATCACAGCGGATGCGGGTGGAAACGGTATCGGAACGGCGAATGTGCCGCTCAATCAATGGAATCATCTCGCGGTCGTCCGGAACGGTGATTCATGGAAAGTATATCTGAACGGTCAGCAGGATATATCGGTCACTGCGTCCGGAGCTATCATCGACAAGAGCGGGACTTTGTTCAATATCGGCCGGATCGCCTATACCGGAGGCACCTTCTTTTTGAACGGGTACATCGATGAATTTCGTATTTCCAAAGGAATTGCCCGATGGACATCCAATTTCACGCCACCGGCGAGCCCGTATGACAGCGAAATCACGGGAACACCCAGCCAGACCATTACCGTGATAAACGGCATCGTTACAGACGTGCAGTAGGTTTTCGATTCATGCCCATCACAGCATTGCAGGATCACTGAAATTAACCCGGTGACAGGCTTGTCTGGACTTTGTATGATATAATGAATGTGTGAATTGGTACATAAACCGATTACCGGAACATTTTTTTCAGTATCCATACCATGTTGGATGGGCATGGGTTTGTTCAATCAATTGAAGTGGATATATGCCCGGTACTGTGGATGGAACAGATTGAAAATAATAAGGGGCTTTTAATAGTCGTTTTTATCTGGTGTTGAATCGTTCAACCGTGTCTATTGGAATTCGTGAACACAGGAAACAAGGAGGATACAATGAAGGAACTATTGAAAAATATCTGGATAGTGATGGTCGTAAGTTTTGTGTGGCATGGAACGGCTTTTGCTCAGGTTCCGCATCAAATCAATTATCAGGGACATCTTGAAGATAATGAGGGTGCTCCTGTTTCAGGAGAGTTCGATTTTGTATTTGGTCTATATGATGTGGAAACCGGAGGTGTTGCGATCTGGAGTGAAATCCAATCGGTGAGTGTCATCCATGGGATCTTTCATGTTGCATTGGGATCCGTCAATCCACTGAATATCGACTTCACCGGTCCATTATGGCTGGAAATTCAGGTCATGGGAGAGACGTTAGCGCCACGGCAACCCATCCTCAGCACGGGCCGCACGCTCCATGCCGAGGATGTCTACCAGCAGGACATTCACCCGCAAAGTATCAGCATCTCCGGTGTTGGTCTGGTGATCGATGCATCCGGTCAGTGGGTGGGTGATCCCACCGGATTGATCGGTCCGGCTGGAGAACAGGGTGTGCCCGGACCAACTGGTCCCACGGGTCCGCAAGGGCTTCAGGGAGTGGCCGGTCCTGTGGGACCGACGGGTCCTCAGGGGCTTCAGGGAGTGGCCGGTCCTGTGGGACCAACTGGTCCGCAAGGGCTTCAGGGAGTGGCCGGTCCTGTGGGACCGACGGGTCCTCAGGGGCTTCAGGGAGTGGCCGGTCCTGTGGGACCGACGGGTCCGCAGGGGCTTCAGGGAGTGGCCGGTCCTGTGGGACCGACGGGTCCGCAAGGGCTTC
>CAZELM010000041.1:0-18840 GCA_964512995.1 uncultured bacterium | reverse complement strand
TTCAGGGAGTGGCCGGTCCTGTGGGACCGAC
The DNA here is from genome assembly GCA_964512995.1 of uncultured bacterium. Taxonomy (GTDB): domain Bacteria; phylum CSSED10-310; class CSSED10-310; order CSSED10-310; family CSSED10-310; genus CAZELM01. Next base: position 18,809 of record CAZELM010000041.1, on the reverse strand, counting down.
GGGTCCGCAAGGGCTTCAGGGAGTGGCCGGTCCTGTGGGACCGACGGGTCCGCAAGGGCTTCAGGGAGTAGCCGGTCCTGTGGGACCGACGGGTCCGCAGGGTGTCCAGGGAGCAACCGGTCCGGCTGGACCTGTGGCGGGAGACAACATGCAGTTTATTTATAACAACGACAATGTTCCGGATGGCGCAGAGGTGTATTATTCCAACAGCGATGCCAGAGTTGGATTTGGTGTCACATCACCCAGAGCTGCGGTGGACATCAACGGCGGGATCAAGGTGAGTGATGATCCTGATGTCTGTTCGTCTGAAAAAACTGGAACGATACGCTGGCATGCCAATGCTCTCGAAGTGTGTGATGGGAACCAGTGGGTGGCGATATTGACCCGTCCACCGGTATTGGGAGATGGTTCCGATGGACCACTGACGGTTTCGGATCCGGGAACGATCATCAATTCAACGGCGTACATCACCGACAGTGTCATCAATTCCGGCTCGTCAATTCTCAACATCAATGATGCATCATCGTTCGAGGTTGACGATCATATCCTTGTTATTCAAATGCAGCATGCGACGAATTACGGTGTCTACGAATTTGCGGATATCCAGTCGATTACGGGCAATGTGATCACGTTATCGGATGGATTGACTCATGCTTACTATTCGGGATCCTTCAACACAACCAATCCATCTGCCGCGCAGATTGTGAAAGTGCCGCAGTATACAGACGTGACAATCAACAGCGGTGCATCGATATCCACAGCAGCCTGGAACGGATATGTGGGAGGTATTGTGGCTTTCCAGGCAACCGGAACGGTATATGTTGACGGCACAATCGATGTAGCCGGTAAAGGTTTTCGGGGTGGCAATGGGGGTTCTGGCGCTCCCAGTGCTTCCGATAAAGGCGGTCGGGGCGGTCAGGGCGGAGAGACCGTGACTGGATATCTGGCGGCATCAGCGAATGGCACTACCGGGAATGGTGGCGTCGGTCATCTGATCGCAGATGGTGTTCGGGGTGGAACGAGTTGCAGCATTTACGCGAGCGGATGGGGAGCGGGTGGTGCCGCAGCCAGCAGTTGCTGGGACTCCAGTGGCGGTGGCGGAGCCGGTGGAAATTCCGATGAGAACCGGACGAACTGGAGTGCCAACACGATCTGCCTCGGACCCGGTGCAGGTGGTGGTGGTGGCGGTGGAAGTGGCAACCGATCCTTCAACACGGATGACGGAGGAACCGCCGGCGGCGGTGGTGGTGGCGCAGGTGGAGGTATCGTTATCATCATCGCCAATGATGTGCAGGTGGCCGGGACAATCAACGCGGATGCGGCGGTGGGTGCCGGTGGAGGCGGTGCATCCACCCGATATCCATCCGGTGCTCCCATGGTAGGCGCTGGTGGTGCCGGTGGAACCATCGGTTTGGGAGGAACTGGATCGAATGGCACGGGTGGCATTGGAAACACGGGATCCGGTATTGGTGGCACACGGGGAACCGATCCGGATTGCGGCAACACCTATGGTGGTGCTGGCGGTAGTACGAATGTGGTTGGCGGTGGCAACGGCGTTGCTGGCGATCCAGGCCGATATGATGCATCAGGAGCTGGTGGCGCTGGCGGATCCGGTGGTGGTGGCGGCGGCGCCGGATTCGATCTGGCAGGGGGTGGTGGCGGTGGCCGTGGCGCAGCCGGTGGAACGGTTTATATCAAAGCTGCGGCTGTTTCCGGTGAAAGCAATATCTCCGCCGATCCAGGCCTTGGTGGTGGCGGAGCTGGTGGAACGAGCGGCGGCTGTGCCACGGCTGGATCGGGTGGTGGCGTGGCCAGTCCCAGTGGTGTGGATTCCGGGTCCGGAGCTGGAGGCGCAATGGGTGCCACCGGTTCTTCTGGCAAAATCAAACTGAGCCCTCTGTAAAATTTATGCAAACACAATGAATTGAGGTTTACGATGAATCGTATCATGAGAACGACAATGTGTCTGGCGGGACTTCTCTGGATCTCGTGGATTGTCTGTTCCGGGAGTTCTGCCGGATGGTACCATCCCTCCTGGTCATCCCGGCAATCGATTGTGATCAATCCCGGGCTTTCAGGTTCTGATTTGGTGTATTTTCCATTTTTGATCTCCATCACTGATGAAGCCAACCCGGTGTTCGACTCATCTCAGACGGATGGCGATGATATTCTGTTCACTGCCGAAGACGGAGTCACAAAACTCAGCCACGAGATCGAATGGTTTGTCGCAACCCCCGGTAGCCGGAACCTGAAAATCTGGGTCAGAGTGCCATATATACAGGTGGCGTCAACGACGACCCTCTATATGTATTACGGAAATCCAGCCACTGGATCACAGCAGGATGCAACAAATGTATGGGATGGCCAATTCATAACGGTTCAGCATCTGGAAGAGACCTCCGGAACGGTATATGATTCCACAATCAGAGATCATGATGGAACTCCATTGAATGGCGTCAGTCAGAATGTGGTCGGGAAAATTGATGGCGGGGATTACTTCGACGGATCAGATGACCGGCATTCATTCCCGGACAGTGATGACTGGTATTTCGGAGGGAACAGTTTTACGATCGAGTTCTGGATGAAATTGCCGGTCATGGCCAATGCCTGGCTGGTCGCACAGGATGAAGGTGGCGGCTCCAATAATAAATGGGTCATCGGATATCTCGTGAACTATTCCGGGATGACGAATCGATTCACATTTCATATCAATGGAGCGGTATCTGCATGGATCAATTCTCCAAGTTGGACGCCGGTTTTAAACACATGGTATCACGTTGGTCTCACCCGATCGGGAACGAACTGGAATTTTTACATTAATGGAGCTTTGCTGGGTACAGTTTCCGCAGGAACTCTTGTACCCAATGCGTCCGCTCCGATGACGATCGCCTATGCGGAAGCGAACCATCTGGCAAATGCGTACATGGATGAAGTGCGAATCTCGAATGTGGTGCGCAGCACATCCTGGCTGGAAGCCTGTTTTCGGTGTCAGAACATCCCGGAGGAAACGATCGAGATCGGACCGATGGAAACACCCACTCCGATCCCGACCGATACACCCACTCCGACGATGACTCCCACGGACACACCCACGTCAACTCCCACGGACACACCGACATCAACGCCGACTGCCATACCAACAGACACTCCGACGATCACTCCCACGCATACTTCAACTTCGATCCCGACGGATACACCCACGATGACACCCACTCCCATTCCTTGTCTGCATACCGGAGATGTTAATCGTGATGGAACCGTTTCCGCAGGAGATGCACAACTTGCATTTCTCATCGGGCTGGGCATGGTTGTTCCGACCGCAGAAGAGTATTGTGCTGCAGACTGTAATGGGGATGGAACTGTCAGTTCGGGTGACGCTCAGATGATTTTCTTCACCGCGTTGGGAGGCGGTTCCTGTATCGATTGATATCGGGGTGCGGGTTCAGGTAATGCCTTCCCGCACCCCGCCAGCCGTTGTTGAAGGTGAGAGTATAGAGAAGTGAGAAAAGAGGGTTCATTTCACGGAATTCGCAATAATCCCTGCGTGGTAAAGGCCTGAACCGCTGATTGCGCTGATGAATCGGATGCCACTGATGGCGGGGTGCCGTTGCAGCGCGGCCGACAAGGAACTATCGCTTGACATGGAGGGGAATCGCTAGCGACAGTGCATGGTTACGGAGTAACGGTTGAAACACACCTCACCACTGCCAACGGTAATCTCCCATCTGCGCAATCTGTTTAATCAGTGTAATCTGTGGTTCAAACTTCTGCCCCCCACTGTTATGATGTGCGATGGTTTGGCGGTCACCCCCACCGGCCGGCTATATAGCGTAACCGGGTATATAATTGGCCAATGACGCAATACTCGCACCCCGCCGGCCGTTGTTGTTTGGCTGTCCCATGCGGGTCGGCCGGCGACCCTCTCCCGGTGGGAGAGGGTAAAGAAGATCCTCTGAATAATGTCATTCCCCATCAGGGGAAGGGTCGGGGAAGTGGTCTTTAGAACCGGTCAGTGGTCTGATCCGGAAATCATTCAAATCCAGACTGCTTTCCCACTGAGGCAGCCGTTTGGCTGGTCCGCTGATCTGCACAATGGCTGGCTCTCGGTCTGCCAGATGATTGATCTTCATCCACAACGTCGTGTCACCCCAGAACTGCGGAGGCGTGTCATGGGCAGACGCGTATCTATAGATTTCAGGAGGCGTTTCCAGTCCGGATCGGATGGCATCCATCGCGAGCTGTTCCAGACGTCCCAATCCCGTGACCGGATCGGGTTGTTCCTGAAGCCATCGTGCGGCGGCTGCCGGAACCCAGGGCAACGGAGCTTCTTTGCGCTGGGCGAGGTCGGTTATCCATTCGATATCCTGCTTTGCAAATGCAATATCCACCAGAATCGCAAACTTAAACTGCTCATCTGTCACCGGTTTCCGTTGATCATAAACCGAAGCCATCTCTTCAGGATTCAGTTGTCCCAGTCCATGGTATGGCTCGATGCCCGGGTAAGCATCGATACACAGAAGTTCAACGTGCCTGTAATCGATATGATTCAAAAAGGTCAGGATGTGTGCGAGCATCGATTGATCGAACAGGCACGCATCAAACCATAGTACGATACGGTCATATTGATCTGCACTCAAAAGTTTGTAAAATTGATTCCACAAGGTTTTTACAATGATTTCCTGTGTCAATCCACCTCCGGTCGTCTGTTCGAGAAAGACCGCTCGTTTCTCGATTACTCCGGGAGCAAAAATCCCTGCGTTGCGGGGGCCGTCATAGAGGATGTCGTGCCAGACAAAGACTTCTCCCGGAATGCCGGACTTAACCAGTATGTCTCCGGCACAATCGCCGCTCGTGATATGCAGTAATTTTTCCATGACATAGTTTCCTTTTATCTTTGGTTAAATAGTTCTGGCCTGTGAATCAGTTTATATTCTATATCAACTTTTTATTTTCGTCCATCGTTGAAAGAGCCCAAAAATTTATCATCTCCCACCGGGAGAGAGTCGCCGGCCATGCCAGCCAGGAGCAATCCCTTACTATGGCTGGCGGGGGTGAGGGAATCTGCCGTTGTTTCCATAACGCCTTCCCTGAAAAAGCATGTTCCCTCATCCCCCAACCCCTTCTCCCGGAGGGCGAACGGGCGAAAGAGACAGATCCGTGACTGTCCTCTCCCAACGGGAGAGGGTCGCCGGCGAATGGGTCTGGTTCAATCCCTGATATGGCCGACGGGGTGAGGGAACCTGCCGTTGTTTAATCGTCGCCTTTGCAAAACCCTGGGTGAGGGAACCCGTTTTTTTGTTTGGCCAACGCCTTGGCAGCAAGCAGTATGAGGGACTGATTTGCCAATTTCTCACTTCTTTTTTCCTGGTTCCCCCGTGCATGTCTCCCCGAGTATCATGACCGCATTTCTTTTTGATTGCCATCTGAAAATCTGTTACAAATCTGAGACATGATCACTTTTTCTCTATCCAATCTGTCACGAAAGGAAAAAACATGACAATCGAATTCAATCAGGTGGAGTTCGACACCAGCAATCCGGAACCCCGGTGTCCCTGTGTTCTGTTGCTGGATACATCCGGTTCGATGGCCGGAACACCCATCCGGGAGTTGAACGCCGGTTTACAGATGTTTCAGGATGAGCTGTCGAAAGACACGCTGGCCATGCTCCGGGTCGAAATTGCCATCATCACATTCGGCCCTGTTTCACTTGCGCAGGATTTCATCACAGCCGGCCAATTCGCACCTCCTGCATTGAATGCCACTGGAGACACACCCATGGGCGGAGCCATCAATCTGGCTCTCGATAAAATCAATGACCGCAAACAGGTTTATAAACAGAATGGCATCTCCTATTACCGGCCGTGGATTTTCCTGATTACGGACGGCGCTCCAACAGATGGTGATGTATGGAAAACCGCCGCTCAGCGTATCAAAGACGCGGAAACGAACAAGAAAATATGTTTTTTCGTTGTGGGAGTGGAAGGTGCAGACATGAACCTGTTGGCTCAGATCGCGGTCCGTCAGCCCTTGAAACTCAAGGGATTGAATTTCCGGGAGATGTTTATCTGGCTTTCAACGAGTCTGAAAGGTGTCTCCCATTCCAATCCGACTGACACGGTCCCGCTGCAATCGCCGATGGGATGGGGCATGGCCTGATGTGGCAAATCATCGGAGCATCCGTTCCCGGTACCAATCATAGCCGGATCGGTTTACCGTGTCAGGACAGTCACGGGTACCGTATTTTCAATTATGGGGTGATCGCTGCTGTGGCCGATGGACTGGGTTCAGCCTCCCGATCGGATGAAGGCGCATGGCTGGCTGTTGAAACATCGCTGGAAACACTGAGCCAGACCCTGGCGGTCGGTCTCCCCTCCTCCGATGATCAATGGCTGTTCATATTATCCGACGTTTTTTCCATAGTGCGCCATGCATTGGCGCAGACAGCGGCATCTGTGGATTTACCCATGCGTGAGTTTGGCACCATATTGATCGTGAGTGTGATCACTCGGAATCAGGTGATTACCGGACATATCGGGGATGGAGCGGTTGTCGTTCTGTCCGAAGACGACAGGCTCGAAACTATCAGCCGACCTCAGCAGGGGGAGTATGCCAATGAAGTCACGCCTCTTACAGCATCGGATGCATTGGCTCATGTGCGATGTTCGATTCATGCCGCTCCGGTAAAAGCCGTCGCAATGCTCACCGATGGTCTGCAGCATCTGTCGATCAATCTGATCACCGGAACACCACATGCCCCTTTTTTTCGTCCGTTGCTGGAAGGTGTTTGCAGACCAGCCGATGCTGATGAAACATCCCTGCGACTGGTGGACTTTCTCAATTCCGAGCGGGTCTGTGCGAGGACCGACGATGACAAAACCCTGGTATTGATCGGGCATGTGCAGTGCTCTTCCGAGATCGAGACCGGAGAGCCTGACCCGATCTAAAGCGATGCCAATCTACACCACGCGATATCATACGACCATTTCAACAACCCGCGAGATCGGCCAAGGGGGGGAAGGTGTCGTCTATGATGTTGCCGGGCAGTCGGGTATTGTTGCCAAGATCTACCATCCATCCCATCGGACTCCGGAGAAAGAACTGAAATTGCAGGCCATGCTGGAGAATGCGCCGCAGGATGACACGCGCCGGATGACTCCACCACACATCTCCATCGCCTGGCCGATCGAGATTCTGTATGAACATGGCCGATTTGCCGGATTTCTCATGCCGCGCATCTCACGGAGTCCGGATATTTTTGAAATCTACAATCCGCAGCAGCGCTCCCGGAATCATCCGGCATTCGATTGGCGATACCTGCATCGAACCGCCAGGAATCTGGCGACTGCCATTCATGCGCTGCATACCCGTGGGTATGTTCTGGGGGATATCAATCAGAAAAATGTCCTGGTAACACCTAATGCCCTGGTGACGTTGGTCGATACCGATTCCTTCCAGGTGCGGGATGCTCAGGGGACCATCCACCGGTGCCGGGTCGGTGTCGCCGAATATACCCCTCCAGAACTGCAGGGGAAATCCCTGGATTCGGTCGACCGTACCGTCCATCATGATCTGTTCGGACTGGCGGCTATGATTTTTCAGTTGTTGATGGAGGGATATCACCCCTTCACAGGCGCTCCCCAGGACCCGAGCGTATCGATTCTGGGAGAGATTTACGTTCACTGCATCAAAAACGGTATCTTCCCGTACCGTTCCAACAGATCGTTCAACCCTCCACCCGGAGCCCCCCTGTTCAGCACACTTCACAAGGATGTGCAATCGCTGCTCCTGCGTTGTTTTGTCAAGGGGCACCGCAATCCGCGTTCCCGGCCGAGTGCCGAGCAGTGGATCCATGCGCTTGACAGAGCGGAATCGAAATTGGTTCAGTGCCGAACGGATGCGTCTCATTGGTTTTCGAAACATGTTCGGAAATGCCCGTGGTGTGCTTGTGAAGCGCGAAAACAGCTCGCGAACCAGCCGGGGCGCTCGCTCCCACAGGCGCAGTGGCCAGTCCAGTCTCCCATGGCGGGCTCTGCGGTAGCGCGACCGATCCGGAACCGGATTCGTCGTCGGGGGATATGGACACCGACTCCCGGAAAAAAATGGGCGATCGCAGTCGGCGTTATCCTTCCGTTTCTGATAGCGGGTTGGATGATCGTGGAGGACACGGGGGTGGTGACCCGGTGGAATCAGGTTCATCAGTCGTGGGACAGACACGCGCTCACCGTGAAAAACGTCCTTCTTAAATATTGGGGAGAGTTGACCGATGCAGCTATGGAGCGGTCCGATTGGTCAGCGGCATCCGGTAAGCCGAAACCAACGCCAAAACCAACCGTGAAACCGGTGGCGGTCCCGACGGTCCGGCCGAGTTCGTTCCCATCACACACAGCGGATGGAGTGCCACAACGGGAGCCGGAGAGATGGCGGGAGTCTGGGAAGACCGTTTCGGGTTCACATGGAACATCGAAAGCCGATCGTTCAATGCGAAAGTTACCAGTGAAGTCTCCAACGGAAAAAGATGGTTCAGAGAGAGATAGCGGGGAGAATGTCAACCAGGCCGACAAATATGGAAATACAGCGCTTCACCGGGCGGTATATGCCAACGAGATGGATCAGGTGAATGAATATCTTGTTCGAGGGGCTCGTGTCGATCGACTGAATGCTGCCGGAAATACGCCATTGGATCTGGCGGTGCGAAAGGGTCATGCGGAGATCGCTCGGGTGCTGATCCGAAAGGGTGCGGATGTCAATCAGAAGAGTGGTCATGGTTTATCGCCGTTATGTGTGGCCATTGTCAACGCGCATCGGGAAGTGGTGGATCTGCTGATCGATCACGGTGCGGATATCAATCAGAGGGTGAAAGACGATCAGACTGCGTTACATTGGGCGGTGCGGTTCAACGATTTCCGGACTGTGGAGCGGCTGATTGCCAATGGAGCGGATGTCAATGTTCAGGACAGGTGGGGCTATTCACCGCTCCACGAGGCAGCGTCGAAATGCTATGTCGGGATTGCCAGACGATTGCTTGAACGTGGAGCTGATCCGGATGCGAGAACGATCGACCGCAAGACTGCCTACCGTCTGGCTCGAAAAGCAAAATGCAGTGATGTGGCGGATATGCTGAAAAAATGGCGGAAGCGATGACGGATTCACTCATCGCAGGACGCCGTTCAGAAAAAGTGCATGTTTCCTTATTCCATAATGCCTTGCCTAAAAACATGCATGTTCCCTTAATCCAGGACGCCTTGCCTAAAAACATGCATGTTCCCTCATCCCCCGACCCCTTCTCCCGGAGGGCGAAGGGGGGAAAGAGGCAGATCCTTGACAACCCTCTCCCGCCGGGAGAGGGTCGCCGGCGAATGCAGCCTGGTTCAGTCCCTGATATGGCCGGCGGGGTGAGGGAACGCGCCCATGTTTCCACATCCCCTTTGGCACAACCCTGGGTGTGGGAGCGCTGTTGACTCCAGTTTGGCAGTGTGTTACACAATATGCCACTGGAGGACATCATCATGACCCCATCGCTCTCACCAGGTATGCGGATCATGTGCCGCGACGCCGAATGGCTTGTCACCCGAGTCGAACCCGCCAACCGCTCCCGGACCGAATTCGCCGTCCACTGCACCGGCACCGACGACCTCGTCCGCGGCCATGACGCCTGTTTCCTGACCCAGCTCGATACCATCACCCGGATCGATCCGGCTAAAACCCGGCTGGAACCCGACACATCCGGCGGATACCGCAAGTCCCGGCTGTTTCTCGAAGCCCGGCTCCGTCAGATGCCCGTGTCCGGTCTGGAACCCGATCCCGATGGCATGGGCGTCTTCGACCCGATGCAGTTTCAGATCGCCACAGTCCGGCATGCTCTCGGTCAGCTCCGGCCCCGCCTCCTGCTGGCCGATGCCGTCGGGCTTGGCAAAACCATCCAGGTGGGCATGATCCTGACCGAACTGATCCGGCGGGGCCGCGCCTCCCGCATTCTCGTGCTCGCCAAAAAATCCATGCTGACGCAGTTCCAGTCCGAACTCTGGAACCGCTTCGCCATCCCGCTCATCCGGCTGGATTCCGACGGCATCGCCCGTTTGCGACTCACCATTCCCGCCAGCAAAAACCCCTTCGATGTCCATCACCGGATCATCATCAGCATCGATACGCTCAAAAACATCGCCCGATACGAACATTTTCTCAAATCCAGCCGGTGGGATATCGTGATCATCGATGAAGCCCACAATGTCGCCGGAGCCAGCAATGCCGAACGCAACCAGAGCTACCGGCTCGCCCGGCTGCTCGCGACGCGCACCGACAGCATGCTCCTGACCACTGCCACGCCCCACAATGGCCGGCGGGAGACGTTCGGCCGGCTGATCTCCCTGCTCGATCCCTCCGTCATCCCGGATCCCCGGATGCAGACATACAGTGCTACGGATATCAGCCGTTTCTTCAAGATGCGCTTTAAAGAAGATATCCGGTCCGAAGCCGGCGATCTCCTCTCCGACCGGATCGTCATTCCCCTGGCGCAGACCAGCCGGGCCGCTTCAGCAGACGAAGAAACCGTGTTCGACCTTCTTGCCGCCATGCGGCAGTCGGCCGCGTCGCACCGGTTATCCGATCCCACCGCCTGGCAGGAAAGCCGGTTCATTGCCTATGGTCTCTACAAACTGTTTCTGTCCAGCCCCGACGCCTGCCGCTCCACTGTTTTCCATAGACTGGAAAAACTGAAGATAGCCACACCGGATCATCCGGAGATCCCATGGCTTCAACGCCTGCTGGACACGCTGACCGGGCAGTCACTGGAAACATCCACCCGGTTCCAACTCCTCATCGACATGTTAATCGGCCTGAATTGGAGCGGGACCCGGTCATCGCCGCGCCTCCTCCTTTTCACCGAGTCCCGCGTGACCCAGGATCATCTGGCCGCGGCCCTGTCGCGGCGCTTCAATATCCCCGTTTCCATGAAACCCGAGGATCAGCCGGGTCAGCCCATTGCCGTCATCCACGGCGGGTTCCCGGATATCCACCTGATGAAAACCGTCGAAGCATTTGCCACCGGCAGTTCACCCATCCGGCTGCTCATCGCCACGGATGTCGCATCCGAAGGCATCAATCTCCACCATCAATGCCATCACATCATCCACTATGACATCCCCTGGTCGATCATCACGCTGGTTCAGCGGAACGGCCGGATCGACCGGCTCGGTCAGAAGCACCGGCCGGAAATCCGGTACCTGCTGATCCACTCCGCGAATCCCGGTCTGGCCGGGGACCGGGTCATTTTCGACCGGCTCGTTCAGAAAGTCGAGGAGATCAACCGGTTGCGGCAGACCGGCGAGAGCGTGCTCCGATTGTATGACAGCGAGCGGGAGGCGGATTGGATCGGTGCGGAAGGGTTTGTCAGAGGCGATCCCGGTGTTTTTGACCGGACGCCGCCGGATGCAGTGGATGAAGCGTCTGCGCTTGAAGCCCTGCTGGCCGAAGCCTGTGCCATGGCATTGCAGGCCGAATCCAAATCCATTGACCGGCCGGTTCCGGTCAGTCCGCCGAAACCCGTGCGCTTCTTTTCCGACCGGGAGTTCCTGATTCAGGGATATCGGCATCTGATGGAAACGGATTCCGGCCAATATCTCCCGTTGGAAATCAGTGATCAGACGATCCGGCTGCCGGCTCCGCCGGATCTGAAACGCCGGCTGGGTGCTCCCGGCCATCAGAACGGCGCTCCCCCCGGACATGCGACGATTCCCGGCGAAGCCTGGCCGGACCACGACGAGTTCACGCTGACGCATCTCCCCCACCGCGTGAGCATGGCCATCGATGCTGCCCGGAACGACTCCGGATACTGGTCCACGGAACTCCTGATCACGGAACAGCATCCGATTATCCAGTGGCTGACCGAACGGCTGGTCATGCAGATGGATCGGGGAACGGCGCCGGTCATGGCCAGTCCGCATCTCCCGGATGGAACGATCGCATTCTGTTTCATCGGACTGGTCAGTTCGCGGAGCGGTGCGCCGCTCATCACGGACACCCACGCCATCGTATTCGGCGGCTCTCAACCGGATTGCCGGCCGATGGATCAGGTTCTGGCGGAAGCGCAATTCTCGCGTCTGGTTCCGTCCGGCACGCCACCGGATACCGCCACCGCGGGATTGCTGCTGCCTGCCGCGGTCGCAGCCAGTCAGAATCGCATGAAAATCCTTCGGAATCAGTATGGGAGCGGCATGGCGCCGGTCATCGAGGCCGAGGAATCCCGCCTGAAATCCTGGCTGACGGCGCATACGGCTGTGATCGCGGAGCATGCCCCGCATATCCTGTCGGAGGATGCCAGGGCGGAGTGGATCCGGCGGCGGATCGATGACGCCGAGCGTATGGTCGCATCCCGGAACCGGCTCTGGCGGGAAGTGCACTATGAAACGGCCAGTGAACCATCCGTGCAACCGGTCCTGGTCATCACCGGAACAGGGAGGTAACCCATGCCACTGGATACCGCGATCCACAATATCGGGGAGTATTACTCCGCTCACTACCTGGACAGCGTATTTATGCGGGACATTAAACCATTGGTTGAACGATGGCGGGCTGGCGGAGCCGATGCCGTTCCCCGGCGGATTCAGCGGCTCGATATGCTGTATTTCCGGATCAAGGCGCAGGCGCTGGACGAGAGGATCAACGCAAAACGGTCCCAGTCAGACGTTCCCGGAACCGGCTGGCATGCCCATCTTCTGGAAGCGCTTGGATATACGGACCGTCACGGCCAGGATATCCCGGTTGACGGCGGCCGGTTCCATGTGCCGGCTCTGGCGTCGATCACGCGGTCCGATGAGCCCTGGCTGGTGATCTGTGAAGCGCCGTTCTGGCTCCCGGATGCGTCACTCCCGGATACCGTCAGCCAGGACGATCTGCTGGCCATGTCGCCCCGACCGGACCAACTGAACGATCCACTCCACCGGATCTGCCGGGGAAACTGGGAGAGTGCGGCTGGTGCGGTCCTGACTGCGGACGGGTCGCCCCGCTGGATGATGCTCCTGGGCGGGAGCCGGATACTGCTGTTTGACCGGCATACATTCGGCCAGGGCCGGTACCTGATGATCGATCTCGACGATGCGTTCGGCCGCAAGGAGAAAACCACGTTCGATCTGATCGCGGCGTTTCTGTCGCGGGAGACGCTCTGTCCGGGTGCTGATGACGCCGGTGTGTTTCATGAGACGATCGGGGAACAGAGTCACAAGTTTGCCCATGGCGTCACCGCAGCGCTCCAGCATGCCGTCCGGGAGGCGATCGGGCTGCTGGCCAATGAATGGATCCGCGACCGGCAACGCCGTAAACTGGGATATCGCGAACTGGCTCCCGATGAAAATCATCCGTACGGCCGGTCGGAGGTCACGGCCGAAGATCTGCGGCGCGAAGCCCTGGTCTTTGTGTACCGGCTGCTGTTCTGCCTGTATGCGGAAGCGCGGGGTGATGAACTGGGCATTCTTCCGGTCCGGGATCCGGTGTACCAGTCGGGATACAGCCTGGAATCGCTCCGGGAACTGGAACAGATCCCATTGACACCGGCCACGGAAACCGGGACGTATTTCAACGAGCACCTGACCCGGTTGTTCCGGCTGATCCGGGACGGATTCGATCCGGAACACGGCAGCGCCGGCCGATCCACGGATCTCTTTGCCGGGGAGTTCGAATCCGTGTTTTCCATCCGGCCGCTGACCGCGACATTGTTTGCGGAGGATGCGATGCCGCTGTTTTTGGCGGCCCGATTCTCCAACCGGTGCCTGCAACAGGTCATCCGGTGCCTGTCGCTGAGCCGGGACGACAACACCCGTACGGTTGGCCGGGTCAATTATGCGGAGCTGGGCGTCAACCAGCTCGGAGCGGTGTATGAGGGGTTGCTGTCGTACAAGGGCATGTTCGCACGGGAGAATCTGATCCGGGTCAAACCGAAGGATAAAGATGTCGAGGACAGCCGCACACCGGTCTGGTTCGTGCCGGAATCGCGCAAACCCGATTTTGGTCCCGAGGAGATCGAACAGATCCTGCTGAGTCCGGGCAACCGGCGGCCCCGGATCTATCCCGCCGGCTCGTTTATCCTGCATCTGGGCGGGTTGGAACGGAGCCAGACCGCGTCGTACTATACGCCGGAGCCATTGACCCGATGCCTGACCGAACAGGCGCTGACCGAACGGCTGGCCGGATTCGGACCCGCCGATGCGGACCGGATTCTCGATCTGACGCTGTGCGAACCGGCGATGGGGTCCGGCGCGTTTCTGATCGAGGCCACCCGGCAACTGGCGACCCGGTATCTGGAACTCAAGCAGAAATCGGCTGGCCGGACCATTGAACCGAGCCTGTATCAGAATGAACTCCGCCGGGTGCAGCATTTCATCACGACCCGGAACGTGTACGGGGTGGATCTCAATCCGATGGCCGTGGAGTTCGGTGCGTTGTCATTGTGGCTGAGCTGCATTCACACGGTGTCCACCGGATCGAATGGCATGCCCTGTGCCACGCCCTGGTTCGGGTTGCGGCTGCGGCCGGGTAACAGCCTGATCGGTTGCCGACGGGCGGTCTGGACCGCGGATCAGCTCCGGGCCGGTCTGCACGCGAAAAAATCGAAATCCGGTGAACCCGCGCCGGCGCCGCGGCTCTTGAAACCCGGTGAAGCGCGGCAGCCCGGTGAGATCTATCAGTTCATGGTGTTCGATCCGGAGATGGTCCCGGCGGCATCGGACAAGCTGGTCAGCGGCTGGATGAAACCGGCGTGCGATCGGGTGGCGGCCTGGCGGAAAGCCGAGGTGTCCGCGAAATGGCCATTGGATCAGATCCGGCAGGCGGAGTTGGTGTGCGACCGCATTGATGTCCGGTGGCTGGAATACACGTGGTTGCGGAAAAATGCGCTGGAAGAGACGGCCTGTGCCGCGTCGGTCTGGCCGGAGCCGGTCACTGATCCCCTGACCGGACCCGATCTCCGGACGCAGGAGGAAACCCGGCGGAAGCTGGAATCATCGAGCGGGTCGTTTCAGCGGATCCGGCTGCTGATGGATGCGTGGTGTGCGTTGTGGTTCTGGCCGGTGGAAATGGCGGATCTGCTTCCCCCGCGGGAGACGTGGCTGGCGGCTGCGGATTTTCTGTTGCGGACGGAATCGGTCCGGGGGGATGTGGCGGAGATGATCTCGGCGCGGCTGGGGATCGATGTGGCGAGTCTGATGGTGTTGATCGGCGATCATGTGCCGGGCGCGGATGATGTGAAACGGGCATTGCCGTGGATGGATCTGGCGGCGGGGATTGCGGAAAAGGAAAAATTCCATCATTGGGAGCTGGCATTTCCGGAGATCCTGGGACCGCATGCCGGGCGTCCGGGCTTCGATCTGATCCTGGGGAATCCGCCGTGGATCAAGGCGGGGTGGGAGGACAGCCTGGTGCTGGCGGAGATCGAACCCTCGCTGGGCGTCCGGGAATCCGCGAGTGCGGCATACAACCGGCAGCGGATGGCGCTGCTGGAGAACCGGGAATCGCGGGAAAGGTATCTCGATGCATTCCGGTGCAGTGCGGGATCAACGGCATTCCTGAACGGCCACCGGACGTACCCTGAATTATTGGGGATCCAGACCAACCTGTATAAAAATTTCATCATCCGGTCGTGGAGCCTGATCGGTGAGACCGGGACCGCGGGACTGCTCCATCCGGACGGAATCTATGACGATGCGGCTGGTGGCGGATTCCGGGAGGCTTTATATCCGCGGTTGCGAGCGCATTACCAATTCCATAATGAACTACAGCTTTTCGAAGATGTCGATCATCATATGCATTTCAGCATCAATATCTATGGGGGTGACAAGCCTCTCCCCTGTTTTAAACACATGTCCAATCTGTTTCTTCCCCAGACGATCTCGCAGAGCCAGCATCATACGGCCGTGGGGGATCCGGTTCCCGGCATCAAGGTGGTGGGCGGAACCTGGGACACGCGGCCGCACCGGCACCGGATTCTCGAGATCTCACTGACGGAACTACGCCTGTTTGGCAGCCTGCTCGAGGAACCGGGCACGCCGGTGCTGGCCACGCGGCTGCCGCAGATCCATGCAAAACCCCTGATATCGGTTCTGGAAAAATTCGCCGGGACGGCCAGACGGCTGATGGATCTGAAAGATCAGTATTATCCCACGGAGATGTTCCACGAATCCAATTCCCAGCGGGACGGGATCATCACCCGGCAGGACCAGCCTGCGTTTCAGCCGCGGCATGTGGACGAGTGGGTATTGAGCGGACCGCATTTTTATGTCGGGACGCCGTTCAACAAGACGCCCCGGTCATCCTGCACCCACAACAATGATTACGATCCGGTCGACCTGACGGAGATCCCGGCGGATTATCTGCCACGGGCGGTGTACCGGCCCGGCAATGCCGACGGCCTGATGGCCGCGTTCCAGGCCGCGATCGACGAATGGCCGAAACCATCGGCTCCGGGATTCTGGCCGGTGATCGACCCGGCGGAGGAACGGATCTGGGAAATCCTGCTCGGCGAACCGGTTCGGCTGTACGGCGTGGATCCCAAATTGCCCGGCTGCCGGACCGCCCGGCGATTCGTCTGCCTGACAGAGGCCGACAGCCGGCTCCCGAAAATCATCGAATTCCTGAAACAGAATCCCCGGATTCGCTCTTCGGATCGGCTGGAATCCGAGTTCGGCGCGGTTCGGTTCCGGCAGACCCCGGAATGCGAGGTCGACCATGGAATTATACCGCGACCAATAACTTCATATTACCGCTACATCAATCGGAAAATGTGTTCAGCATCAGCGGAAAGAACACTGATTAGTGCGATTTCATGTATGGGACCAACACATATGGATGGTGTATTTAGTATTTGCTTTAAAGAAACAACAAAACTCCTTGAATTGGCATGCATGACATGTTCAATCGTTATGGACTATTTTGTTAAAGTGTCTGGTAAATCTAATTTACGCCATGACGTTGTAAAGACAATCCCATTAGTAGCGCAAAGTAAGCATGCAATATTCAGGATTTTACGGCTTAATTGTGTGACGAGCGAATACATAGATCTATGGTGTCAAGGTGCGGATGAATCGATGGTTCAGGAAAAATGGACTTCCGATGCCGAACGCCTGAAGAATCAATTTGAACATCCCTGGTACGATCTGGATCCGGAGTACTGGGAGTGGAAGTCGGCGATCCGGACGGATTTTTCCCGGCGGCAGGCCCTGCTGGAGATCGATGTGCTTGTTGCCCAGGCGCTCGGTCTCACCCTCGACGAACTCCTCACCGTGTACCGGATCCAGTTCCCGGTTCTCCGGCAGTATGAAGCCGCCGACGAATACGATATCCAGGGCCGCCGCCTGCCCAACACCAGCCGGAAAGATCCCGGCGGCAAGGAAGTCCGCGATGCCCGGCTCTCCCACGACGGGGACTCCCCCCTGACCGTCACCTGGCCCATCGACAATGGCCGCCAGACCGTCACCCGCACCTTTTACCCGCCGTTCGAGCCGGTGGACCGCGAAGCCGACTACTGCCGGGCCTGGGACGCATTCAACTCCCGGAGCCGGTCATGATCCCCGCGATCATCGCCCAGAACATCCGGCAGCAGATCCGGCACTATCTGGAATCGACCTTCGAGTTCCGGGACCGGCCCACCCGCGAGGCATTCCAGCGGTTCCTGTCCGATCCCGACACCGGCATATTCAAAGGACCGTGGATCCATCTGCAGCGGCCGTTCCGGCAGGCTTCGGATGACAGCGTGCCGCCGTTCCGGTTCCCGCTCGGGTTCACACCCTTCCGCCACCAGATCCGCGCCTGGGAGCGGCTCTCCTCAACGGATCAGTCTCCCCGGTCGACGATCGTCACCACCGGGACCGGCTCCGGCAAAACCGAATGTTTTCTCTGCCCGGTTCTGGACCACTGCCTGCGCACCGCGGGAACGCCCGGCATCAAGGCCATCATCCTCTATCCGATGAATGCCCTCGCCGACGATCAGGAACGCCGGTTCGCAGCGTTCATTCATCAGACTCCGGCACTGGCCAGTGCCCGAATCCGGATCGGCTGCTACATCGGCCGGTACGATCCGTCCGACCCCGCAGGGTCCATGCAGGGCGGCGACCGGACCATGGGACCCGATCACGGCATCTCGAATCACGAGATCCTGAGAAAGCATCCGCCGGACATCCTGCTGACCAACTACAAGATGCTCGATTTCCTGCTGATCCGGCCCGAAGACCAGCCGCTCTGGCAGCACAATCAACCGGATACGCTCCGGTACCTCGTTCTGGATGAACTCCACACCTACGACGGCGCCCAAGGGTCGGATGTCGCCTGTCTGATCCGGCGGCTCAAGGAGCGGTTGCACATTCCCGACGGCTCCCTGTGTGCGGTCGGCACCAGCGCGACTCTGGACGACCGGTCCCGGATTCGGACTCTGGCCGATCCGGTCGATCAGGACGCCCAGGAATCTCCCCAGGAACGGCTCGCCCGGTTCGCCGGCAAACTCTTCGGCGAAACGTTCGGTCCCGACGCGGTGATCGGCGAGGACCGGCTCCGCGTCGCGGAGTTCGCCACGGATGACCTGGAAATCTCGTTTCCCGATCCCGCCGCCTGCCGCCCCGATCCCGATGAAACCGCGGAAACCTATGTGAAACGGCAGTTTCGCCTCTGGACAGAAGCAGTGGTCAGTGGCCAGGGGTCACTGGACAGTGAAGAGAGAGGTGAGGAAAAAGTAGTCAACGAAGAAAAGACATCCCGAATGCTCTGTCCGAATCCATTCGCGTCTTCGTGTCTTCGCGCGAGCCTCTCCGATCCTTGTCAATTTGCGTCTTCGT
>CAZELM010000040.1:0-37801 GCA_964512995.1 uncultured bacterium | reverse complement strand
CCGTAACGATGCCCCAACGGCACTGAACGGGCATTGCATTCGCCGTATTGTTAATTCACAAAAGGTTTGTTGATTATTTCGAGGAGTTTGCTACAGTTGGCGTCGAGAGTCGGCATTTTTATTCAGATTCGATGAAGGGGGAGATCATGGAAAAAGTCTCGCTAGCAATTATCGGTAGTGGTCCAGCAGGCTTGACTGCTGCGATTTACTCTTCACGGGCGAATTTGTTCCCGGTTGTTTTTGAGGGAATTGAACCGGGTGGCCAGTTAACAACGACAACAACGGTTGAAAATTTTCCGGGATTTCCGGATGGAATAATGGGTCCCGATCTGATGGATAATTTTAAAGAACAGGCCAAAAAATTTGGCGCTCGAATGATCCAGGAGATCGTGACAGAGGTTGAATTACAGGAACGCCCTTTCAGAATTCACTTTGGAGATGGCGAAATGATGTTGGCCGAGGCAATGATTATTGCTTCGGGAGCATCCGCGAAATGGATGGGGCTCCCTTCCGAAAAGAAATTACGCGGCCGAGGCGTCTCTTCTTGTGCAACCTGTGATGGATTTTTTTTCACAGGCAAAAAAGTTGCGGTTGTTGGCGGTGGTGATACTGCGATGGAAGATGCTCTCCATCTAACCCGGTTTGCTTCTGAAGTTGTCATTATTCATCGGAGGGATTCGCTCAGAGCCTCAAAATACATGCAGGAACGGGCGTTCAATCATTCCAAAATCACCTGGTGCTGGAACTCGATTGTTGACGAAGTTCTGGGATCTGAAGAAACGGGCGTCACTGGATTGCTGATCAAAAACGTAATAACGGGTGAACGTTCCGAGTTGATCATTCAAGGACTCTTCGTTGCCATCGGACATAATCCCAATACCATGTTTCTGAAAGGACAATTGCCGCTGGATGATCACGGATTCATTAAAGTGCCCAAAGGTTCGGTCCATACAAGTATTCCAGGTGTTTTTGTTGCAGGTGATGTGATAGACCCACGGTACCGGCAGGCAATCACTGCATCGGGGATGGGATGCATGGCAGCTTTGGAGGTGCAGGAATTCCTGGAAACGCACCCACTTCCAGGCTCACCATGAATGGATGTCCTGACTGAACTCATACCAATGCTTCTACTGATGATTCAAATACTGGTAATGAACAGAGGCTTCCTGTAGCGATGCATCGAGTTCAAATGCTCGTTTGTAATTCTCCATGGCTTTTGGGATATCCCCTTTTCGGTGATAAGCCATGGCAAGTCCGAGATATCCTTTCGCGAACAATCGATCCACTTTGATCGAATTTTTGAATTCCTGAATCGCAAAATCAGTCTGGCTGGAATAATAATACGCCATCGCCAGTCGATAGCGATATTGAAGATTTCTTGGTTTTTGCTGAACAGCTTTTCGGAAGTGGATGACGGATTGTTCATACTGCCCGCGTGAAAAGAAAATACTTCCCAGATTACAGTTCGCTTCCGGCATATCAGGATCAAACGTCAGCGTTTCCAGATATGCCTTTTCTGCACCCGGATGATCTCCCAGTAACGACAATGTGACACCCTTATTGTTACGGGCTCTGGTAAACGATGGTTTTATCCGGATGGCCAGGTCATAGTAATGGAGTGTTCGGGTGAGTGCTTCCGGAGCGGTTCCGGATTGTCGATAGGCAAGATTATTATAATGGTTGGCAAGCGCTTCAAAATCATCAATTTCACGGTAGATTCGATAATTTTTCTCCGGGTTTCGATTGAAATCAATGAGATAAAATTGTGCCCCATCATGCAGACCGGCGCAGATATGGCCACTATTGACGATCAGATTATCTTCAAAATAGATTTCTTCCGCCTGAGTGACATCCACATACGTTGTCTGCATGCCAATCGATCGCGACAAGCTGATGAACAGATTTGTGAACGCCAGACAGTTACCTCTGCGTTTGCTGAATACTTCCTGAGCGGTATGATCAGCCTTCTGATCGTAAGTCACATCCAGTTTCCAGTTGGAAACCATCGCTTCAACCAGGAGTAATGCCCTTCGATAACTGGATTTTTCAGTTCCTACGGTCTTCCGGGCAAAGGTATGCATTTCTGGCGTTGCGTGAAAAGGGATTTCCAGTATGTTGAGTTCTTCTGGCGTTAGATTTTCCTGGAGAGCCGTGTATATCTCGGGTTCAGTGAAGATCTGCTGCCTGAAATGAGCACACCCGCTGAGATAACAAATCATGGCCAGCGCAAGAATTCTTATTTCTCTGATGATTCTCCTGCCATTCATACAGAGACTCCTAAAAATATATACGCATCTCATAAAGAAATAGTTTTGTCTCGTATCGTGCCCCAGATGGACTTGAAGTCTCTTTTTTTAAGAGAGACGTTCTATTGAGATCGCCTGATCCTGTGATATGACTGACTATCGGTAAGAATCCAACTGGTTTTGTCTAATCTGGAAATATCGGGAGCCGGAAACAGATGACGATAAAAAGGATTTACAACCTGTGGAACTGGCAGTTAAGTTGTTAGATACACACTATTGGTGGAATAGGAGTAAAATATGGATTTGCCAAAATTCAATGATACATTTTTGCCGATTCTCGACATATTAAAAAACGGAGAGATTATTTCAGGCAGAAAATTGCTAGAACTGGTGGAAGAGAAATTTTATTCTGATCTGCCTGATGAATTACTTGAACAGACCACAAAAAGTGGGGAAAGATTAATTGAAAATCGTATAAATTGGGGAAAATCATATTTGAAAAAAGGTGGTTTAGTTCATTACCCACAAAGGGGTTTTGTTCAGATAACCGAAAAGGGAAAGAATGTAAAAAATAAGGAAAGTATATCCATTGAACAGATGGAATCAGATGTTATTAATTTTTATAAGCCTGGTAATAAAATAACTGACGATAAGCTAATTGCGACTTCCAGCCCACAAGACTTAATTGACAGCGGCATTATGCAAATTGAAACAAATGTTAAAAATGAATTACTGCAAAGATTAAAAAATCTCGATCCATATGCTTTTGAAAAAGTAATATTAATACTACTCAAAAAAATGGGGTATGGTGAGTTCATTGAAACCTCAAAATCAGGAGACGGCGGGATAGACGGAGTTATCAATGAAGACCAACTCGGCCTTGAAAAAATCTATATCCAAGCAAAACGATTTACTGATAATAAAGTAAGGGAAACTGATATAAGAAATTTCATTGGGGCAATGAGTGGTGATACTACAAAAGGAATATTTGTTACCACAACAGGATTTGATGAGAATGCAAAAAAGAAAGCCAAAGAAGCACATCATAAAATAATCCTTATTGATGGAATTAAATTAGTAGATTTAATGTATGAGTTTGGAGTAGGCGTTCAAATAAGAAGTACTTATGAAATAAAGACTATTGACAATGATTTTTTTGAAATAGAAGATATCTGAAAAAAACTTCGACCGGACAGCACCTTGTGTTACTCGTTATGCTCATTTATTCAACGCCGTATCAACCTGCTTCGCGGGACACGCTTGCCGGTTGAACGTATGTCATGGTTCGCATTGAAAGAGGGATTTTCATACTGCTATCCTATCCAGGACATTAGCGCATCAGGAGATTTCAATGGTCAAGGATAAACTGTGTTTTTTTCTTCTGAATTACCAGCAGGAAACGCATCGTCATTACTATCATATTTACGAGTTCATTGAAGAAATTGGCAAACGGGTGGATCTTCGACTGATGATTATGGAAACGCAGGACCCACCTGTTTTTGATCACGTGACAGAAATCGTGAATCTGACTGGCAAGGGTGTAGTGAATATCATTCGCCGGAATTGGGAAATTATCAGAGCATGGAAAGATGGGTATCGAATTTTCTACCATCACTACACCATGGGACCGGCACGGTTTTCTGCTCTTGTAAACCGGATGCTCGGAGGCAGAACATATTTATGGCACTGTATCATTATGGAGGCACTGGAACAGATCGTCCGGAGCAGTCCGTTAAACCGATTGAAACTCAATCTGACTTTCAAACTGATACATCGCCTGATCACTGGCTCCGAATTCATGGCACAGTATTACGCTGACCGGTACTGGATTGATCGGAGTCAGGTTGATGTTATACCGAATTATATAAACCTGCGGAGATTCAATCGGTCACAGGTAAACCGAGACCACGTTCGTGAATCTCTTGGTATCCCTGCGGAGAAAAAAATGATTTTATATCTCCACGAAATCGAGGAGGGCCGAGCGTCTCGATTACCTCAAATCATCAGGGATCTGTGTGGCAGGCGAAACGATCTGCATTTCATTATCGCGGGAGATGGCCGTTATCGAAAAACACTCGAGACCGAATTAGCGGAATGTATTGGGAGTGGGGTTGTGAAGTTTGTTGGAAAAGTTCCCAATATCGAGACTCCACATTATTATGCTGCCGCGGATGTGTATATCATGACCAGTAGTTTTGAGGCATTCTCGCGGGTTCTTCTGGAAGCGATGGCCATGGGTGTTCCATATGTCGCTACAGATGGTGGCGGCAGCATCCGGTCCTATACTCCAGCCGAACATCAATCATTCATCCTGTCCGACTCTGATTTCTGTCAATTTGCTCAGAAAATCGAAACATTGATCGATCATCCCATGGAAGCGGAAAAATTTAGGAGAAGCGGCTATCGTCATGTTGAGGAGTATTCTCTGGATCATGTGGCAGATAAATTCATCGAGACCGTTATACGGATTGAGAATAAGGAAACAATTCATTCTTGACCTTTAGTTTTGATCAAACTATTATTCTCCTATGAGTTGGAGGAACTGGAAAAAAGAGCATCCGATAGGTATTTTGCCATGAAGTTATTAGCACATGGTGAAACGGATCTCGGCCGTAAACGTGCGGTTAATGAGGATTATTTCCGGTTGTGTATCTCTTCTAAGCTGTTCCTTGTAGCAGATGGAATGGGGGGGCATACGGCGGGTGATATTGCCAGCAGAATGGCTGTCGATATCATCTCCAAATCGGTTCAGCAGGAGTTGGAACGCCAACGCTCGCATGGCAGAGACAGTATCAATCCGGGTCAAATACTGGAAAAATCCATTCATCTGGCAAATTCGAAAATTTTGGAAGCGACACAGAAACGGAGCGAGTTGGAGGGAATGGGAACAACCATTGTCTGTGCTCTGGTAAGAGGCCAGACACTCCATATTGCCAGCGTTGGTGATAGTCGGATTTATCGGATCAGGGATGGCCAGGAAGAACTTTTGACCAGCGATCACTCATGGGTGAATATGCAGATCAAACTCGGCAATATGACTCTCGAAGAATCGAGATATCACCCGATGAGGAATGTCATAACGAGGGCATTGGGAACCCAAAAATATGTAGAAGTTGATATCATGTCACACCTCATCCAGGAAGGAGATATCATTCTGCTGTGTACGGATGGATTGAATAATCTCCTGCTCGACAAGGAAATCGCTGAAATCATAAATCAGCATAAATCAGACCTCAGAATGTCTGCTAAAAAACTCATTCAAGTGGCAAATGATCGGGGTGGAGATGATAATATTACCGTTGTACTCGTGAGCTTTGCCAAACAAGAACCGGATCAGATGTTTTCCATGAGTGATCTCTCTTCCACGGAAGAGCAGGAGACAGAAATCATCCCCAGAAGATCGTTTAAGGACCATTTTAAGATCCATCGGTTCCCACAGCATCCACCGTGAACATCATTGAAAATCATATTACGGTAAAGACAGGAAAGACATATGGCACACTATTTGGTAACGGGGGGAGCTGGGTTTATCGGGTCTCATATTGTCGAAGCGTTAATCGGGCAGAATGAACGGGTAACGGTTATTGATAATTTTTCGACAGGAGATGATCGGAACATTTCGTCTTTTCAGGGTAAGTTTCGCCTTCTCCGGGGAGATATTCGTGATGGGAATTGTCTTCAGGAGGCATTTCAATCCGTCGATTATGTTATTCATCAGGCAGCCTTGCCTTCCGTGCCCAGATCCATTGATGATCCTATCTCCAGCAACTCCACGAATATTGACGGCACATTACTGCTTTTGACTGCATCACGAACGGCGAAAGTGAAGCGATTCATTTTTGCATCCTCCTCATCTGTTTATGGGCTGAATCCGCAGAATCCGAAACAGGAAGATCAACAGACAATTCCAAAATCTCCATATGCTCTGACCAAATTAACGGGTGAGCATTACTGCCGGCTTTTTTATGAACTATACAATCTCGAAACAGTTGCACTTCGTTATTTCAACGTATTCGGACCACGACAAAACCCATTCTCTCAATATGCAGCAGTTATTCCGCTCTTTATCACCGCCTTGCTGGCGAAAAAAACTCCCCCAATATATTCCGATGGTGAACAAACGCGGGATTTTACATTTATCTCTAATGTTGTGGATGCGAATCTGAAAGCATGTCTCTCGCCGAAAGCAGCCGGAAAGGTATTCAATATTGGAGCCGGAAGGCAGACTTCGGTGAATGAATTGTTCTCTAAATTATCTCAAATAATCAATATCAGTGTGAACCCGATGTATCGACCAGAGCGTGTGGGTGATGTCAGACATTCTGTTGCGGATATCTCCCGAGCCATCCACCAGTTGGATTATTGTCCCCAAATCGATATCGATGAAGGGCTGATTCGAACCGTCGAGTATTATTCAACACATCTCGAATGATATCCATCCCATGTTCATAACAGACGTTCTGGCAAAATTGATCCGCATTTTCACATACATCTTCCTCCTCATGTCCTATATTTCATGCGAAACAGCAGGTCGATCGGGAGATGATGTCAAAAAAATACTGGATTTTGTTGAATCTTTCAGTCAGATGACCATCCAGGGGGGACATGAACGTGTCATGTTTCACGATCCTTTAGTAAGAAAGAAACACCTGGGAGATGGTTGGTTTTTGAAATCCATTGACGAACGAGACAAGTTTCCGTGGCCAATATTCACAATCAGTGCCGGTCAAGTTCGGATGGAGTGGAATCAGCGGTTCGACCGGCGAGTCGCCATCAAAATCCTCAATATCTCAGCAGATACGCCAAGTGCTTTTCTTGATGTGACACTGAATGGAATTCCTGTTGCCAAAATGCCAGGAGATCAGCCTCCAGGTAGGATGGAATTTTTTTTACCGGCAGAAAATCAAAGAAATGGATTGAATCTTCTGGCATTAAAGCTGAGATCCCAGCTTCTTCCTGAAAGAGGCGAAATATCAGACTATGCACTTCATTCAATCGAAGTGACATATGGTGCGGCTGTTAGAACGGCGATAAATTTGGATTATGAAATCAGGCCCGGGATACTCCTGGCATCACCCATTTCAATAAAATATCCAGTATCACTCCATCCCAATCAATCCATCGTATTTGATTTTGGCGTCTATTCCCCCAAACACACATCGAAAACAGCGTTTTCTACATATACGCTGGATATTCGAGGCCATCGGTTGGATGATGGTGTTCAGTTCTTCAAAAACAGTATCAAAATAGATACGGCAGAGCCTGAATCGTATACCTGGCAGCATTTCCAGATGGATTTTCATTTGGATGATTACACGGAAGGATATATCACCTTTCGATTCAATGCAGATGATTATCCAGTGATGGATTCAGAATATCTGGCGATCAGCGCAGCCCGAATTGTCAGTAAAGAGAAGATGGAGAAGCCACATCCTCCGAAAATGCCGGATCTCATGCTCGTTACACTTGGATCGGTTGGCGCAAATATATTGCCAGTCTATGGATATTCAAATGGGAGGACTCCTTCTCTCAATCGGTTAAGTCAATTTGCAGATATTTTTCGGGAAATGCAGTCCGTTTCAAATGGTGATGAAGCGTCATTGATGTCCATGTCCAGTGGATTGTTGCCACGAGACCATGGGATTTATAATAGTGAGACTCAGTTTGCTAAAAGCATTCCTTCTTTTATCCGTGCCCTGACGCAGTCGGGTTATCAAGCGTTCGGCATTGTATGTTCAACGAAAAATACTCACGAAATCTTTAGTAAAATGGATGGTTTTGAACGTGTCTTTCTCACAAAAACAGCCGCATTTTCTTCTGATATTTTGTTGTCCAACTTTAAAACATGTATGGAATTGAATAAATCCGGGGAGCAGTCTCGGTTTATCTGGATTCATCTCGACCCGGAATTCAGCTATAACCCCAATGAAAACCCCATTTCACCCTTGACTGCCTATAGTCTGAACGCTGTTACCATCGACGATGTTAATCTCCCGATAAATGAACAGAATCGATTGAAAGCCATGCTGAAAGAAAAATCAGATATTCGTTTTCTGTTGGAGCAGCAAGATCATTTCATTTTTGGTATTGATCGGTTGATCGGGAATCTGATACGGGAACATCTTGTGCTCGAGCCATCCAGAGATCTGATATGGGCGATATGTTCGACGCATGGTATCGAGCGGTCTTTCCATTCAAATATCCTGTCAACGGATTCTTTGTCGCAGGAAATACTCCATGTCCCTTTTTTAACCGGCATCATTTCGACTCATCCTACTACTCCAGCCACAATCATCACAAGAATACATCCATTGACCTCTTTGGGAGAATTGCTGTTTGGCAAGATTCAGAGTGATACTCTCTCCCATTCAAAAATCATCACCTGGAAGTCAGAACCATCAGAATTGATCGCAGAGCATTGCAGTCGACGGATTGTTGCATTTCGTCGCGGGGATTATAAATTGATTTACTGTTTATCTGAACCATATTTCCGTATCGCATCGACGAATCTTTTTCATCTGAAGGAGGATCCATCAGAATCTATTAACCTTATCGGAAAAGATCCGCATTCCGCCAAAGAACTGCTGAATACGGTCATGGCGTTCTGTCGGGATGGTGAATGTTATCCGGAACCCAAAAAAGGAATAGTAGAAGAGGCAAATGAAGTTCTGATGTCGATTGGATATGCAACGAACTGACAATCTGAATGCAGGTGATTGATTTTTTTTATTTGTTTTTTTGTTTTCCACGCAATCATGAATGGTACCCCTGAACGCGCTGGCTAATGAATGAAACTGCAGTTCAGATTGGCAGTTGGCGGTAATTGATATAAAAATGATAATAGGAGGCTGATCAATGTGGATATGATGAATTTAGAAATTTTAGGAGTTCTTTTTGTCATTTTTGGCATGATTGCTTTAACAAGCTATCTGCGAATTCTGTTTATTTTGAATACGATTGATCATGGATTGGAAAATCCCCCGCTCAGACCCTATCTTCACGATAAATTGAGATCTTATCGAGATTGGTGTAAAGACAGATCACGAAAACCTGTTCTTTTGATCTCGTTTGCATTGGGAGTCATTGGGGCTGTGTTATGCTGGTTTCCAATTCCATGGCTTATTTATCATTGATTTTTTTCTGAAGCCACAGATCAGTCGTCAGGTAGGAAAGGATTTGATATGGAGGGATATCAACTTGCTGCATATCCAGAGGTAAAACCTGGGATTTCTGAGAAAGAGATCTCTGCACCTGGTTCGCCATGCATACCATTTTTTCAGACTGAACTTGCGATCGGGAATGTTTCATATGCGAATATTTATTTACCATCATCGATAGTATCCCGACAGCATGCACGTATCTTTTTTCAGGAAAATGCATTTTTTATTGAGGATCTTGGCAGTTTAAATGGTACCTTTTTAAACGGAAGACAGCTTATTCCGGAAAAACCTACTATATTGAAGATGAATGATGAAATCGAAATCGGTCCGTATCTTTTAAAAATAAAACCATATAAACAGCCTTCAGATAATGTCGAAACAGAAGCATTGGCTCGGCCGGAGGAGATCAGTACACCTGATGACCCAAAACAAAAATTCTGGGGGAAGCTCCTGGAGTATATTGGAAACAATGACCTTCATCCATTTTTTGAAGTCGTTGCAGACAAAAAAAACAAACTCACATGGATACTGGATGAACGGGATAAAACCTGGACAATCGGACGGCATAAATCATGCGATTTTATTCTGAATCTCCCCAAGATTTCTCGCCGACATGCCTCTATTATCAGAGATCGATATGATCATGTTTTTATCAAAGATGAAAATTCAGCGAATGGTGTATTTATAGATAAGTATAAGATTCAGGAAATCACTCGAATTCATCCCGGTGACAAAATTAAGATCGGAGATGCCATACTCACGCTTCGATTACCTGACAGCAGCTCAGGAATGGATCGTTCGATTTCTGAAAATAAAGAAACAATCTCAAAATGTACACCTGATTCTTCTTTGACCATTGAATCGAAAACTCATTCCAACCGATTAAATTTCATGACATTTTTATTCGCTGTCAGTATCACGGTTTTTATTTTGGCGATATCTGTTATCTGTTGGCTTTGGTTGTGTTGATGCCATTGGCGAGTTCACTGTCCTGGTTTGATATCCAAGGACGGTTCATGCATCAGGTATTGATACCCGCGATATATTTTGCCATATCCAGGTCGAAATCCTGTGTTCCTGATTTCAATCCGCCCGGAGGAGGTGTCAGGTCTCCAGGTAATGGAATCGGATCTGGATCAGCGAAAGCGGGGACAGTAGCCATTAAAATCATAGAACTTAATGCAATCACATATAAAGCTTTTTTAAAGAGAGTTACCATTTTCATCGTTATTCTCCTTTTCGATGACGTTTTATTGATTACACGGATTGATAAATCACATCAATTGTGATGAGATATATTTATGTGGAAAAATGTATATATTTAATGATCAGGTATTGATACCCGCGATATATTTTGCCATATCCAGGTCGAAATCCTGTGTTCCTGATTTCAATCCGCCCGGAGGAGGTGTCAGGTCTCCAGGTAATGGAATCGGATCTGGATCAGCGAAAGCGGGGACAGTAGCCATTAAAATCATAGAACTTAATGCAATCACATATAAAGCTTTTTTAAAGAGAGTTACCATTTTCATCGTTATTCTCCTTTTCGATGATGTTTTTTTGATTACGCGGTTCGATAACCACTGGACATGACCTATTGCGGGTTCAATGCCAATTCAGAGTAATCGTATAACTCTTTATATTTTAAGCGTTATCAAAAAATTATAAAAAAAGGAGATGATATCGGTGGTTGCATGGATGAAATGAAATTTTACATTACATCAATAATATGTTTATATAACATGATGAAAATAAATGATTTTTTCTCGAAATGTATTTTTATATATTTGATGTAACTTAATATATCATTTCCGCTTATTCTTTTTTACCTTGATACTGAATCTTTCCAGTTTTCTATCCAGGGTTGGTCGTGAGATGTTCAAAATCTGACATGCACGAAGTTTATTGCCTCCAGTTCCTGCCAGAATGGATCGAATGTGTGCTTCTTCAACTTCATCCATTGTTCGTAAGTCTGGCTTAGAGAATGCAGCTCCCGACTTGGCAAAGGGTATTCGGATATCCTGGGGCAGATCTTTTAAGTTAATGGTTGGTGGCATCCCAAACACCACTGCGCTTTCGATTGCGTGTTCTAATTCCCTTACGTTTCCCGGCCATGTGTGATGGATGAGAGCTTCAATTGCTTTAGGGCTGAATTCAGTGAATCCCCGGCCAGTCCGTTCTGCTGCTTTCTGAAGGAAGTATTTCGATAATAGTGGGATATCATCCATCCTCTCTTTAAGATCAGGGACTCTGATTTGAGCGACGCGCAGCCGAAAATAAAAATCTTCTCGAAAGGAGCCGTTTTGTATTGCGGCACGCAAGTCTCGATTCGTAGCCGCAATGATTCTCACATTGATTTGTCTTGTTTTATCTTCTCCTAATCGAGTGATTTCTTTATTTTCGATTGCGCGGAGCAGCTTGGCCTGAATTCTGAGAGGCAGTTCGCCCACTTCATCTAAGAATAATGTCCCTCCATCTGCAAATTCAAATCGACCTGGTTTATCAGTCTTTGCATCTGTGAAAGCTCCCTTGGCATATCCGAACAATTCGGACTCAACAAGATTTTCGGGAATAGCAGCACAGTTGACAGCTACGAGTTTTTTCTTTTTTCGGGAGCTGTTGTAATGGATCGCATGTGTGACCAAATCTTTTCCGACACCGCTGGAACCGGTAATTAAAACGGCTGTGTCTGTCCGGCTGATACACATGAGCTGCTGAAACAACTGCTGCATCATACGAGATTTACCAATAATATTCCCAAATCGATATTTTTCCTGGATCTCCTGCTGAAGGAATTCTTTTTCTTCTTCCTGCTGCCGATAAAATTGCGAGCGTTCGATCGATACGGCTGCGAGGTTGGCGAAGGCTCTTAAAAACCGACGGTCTTTTTCGGAGAACAGGTTTATGACACGTCGGCTGTCAACGTAAATGACACCAATTGCTTTGCCCTTTATCCGCAATGGCTCACAGATTAAGGATAAAATATTATACTCCCGGACGCTTTTAATGGTGCTGAATCGAGGATCGGAAGGTGCATCGCCGGAGAAAACGCCGGTATCTTTGGAGGTTGTTTCCTGAAGAATGGTTTTGCTTAGAAACGACGCGTCTTTGGAGGTTGATTCGTCGAGGTTACGAATGGCTTTTACTTCTGGTTCTCCGGTTTCCGGATCATTCAGAATGATCAATCCGCGTTCAGCATGGACAAACCGGATTGCGACATCCAGAATCAACTCCAGAAGTTTTTCTGTGTCTGTGATGGAGTTTATGAGTGAAGTAAGCTCTTCGAATGTTGAAAGAACAGGATCGATCTGCTCTGTTTTGCTGGAATCGGTGCTCCGTTTGAGCATTTCCATGGATCGATTGACGATTGATAAATAGTGCTCCGCACTCAGATGCGTGAATATTTCTTTCGCTTTATTCAGCTCGACACCGGCTTTTTCGATATCTGCCAGGGTCTGATAGAGTTCTCCTAAATTGTAATGTGAAACTCCCAGTTCAAAAATTTTCTGTCGTGTTTCAAATGAGGCGATCGCTTCTCCAAAATGTTTGCGTGCTTTATCAAAGTTGCCTTGCTTATGATAAATCTGCCCCAATACACGATGAGCATCGCCCTGTGCATGTAACAAGGATCGTTCCGTTGCATCCGACAAGCCTTTTTTGGCAAGGACCAGCGCTTTGCGAATATCGGATGTTCCGAGCGAAATTTCTGCTTCGAGAATGTCGCATTCCGGAAGAGAATAATTGGCATAGTCAAGCAGTTTCCGGGTGCGCTTCAGGAGTATGGCTGCTCTGGCCCAATTTTGCATATGTTTGAATGTATTGGCCATGAACAAATAAGCAAAACCGATGTTTACGAACTGACGGTTCTTTCGGGCATTGCGCAAAAATTTATCATAGTGTTTGATCGCAAGAGACCAGTTTCCCCGCCGGAGCGCAATCGTTGCCTGACTTTTATAAATCTCATAAATTGTATTATAGTCATGAATCTCACCGACATACATCGTCGCTTTGGTGAGGAGTTCGGTGGCACGATCCAGTTTCCCCTGTGAAATCAATAAGATACTTTGCGAAGAAAGGCTTGAGACAATCAGATCTGTCCGTCCGATCCGCTCCGCGATATCGAGCGCTTCCTGGAGCAATTCATCGGCATCTCCTGGCATATCCATCCGGATTTTCAATGCTGCATACAGACACAGTGAACTGGCCAGATAAGCTGGGTCGCCATTTTTTCGAGCTAATTGAATGACTTTTTCATATTCCTGCAGAGCATCTTTGTGTCGACCCATATATTGGTATATTTGTCCCAGCATAATATACCGATCGACGATAGCAACGGGATTCCCGAGCATTTCCCCATACCGGATCGCTTCTTTCTGAGCGGATTCGGATTCTGTTAACTGACCCATATGGAGATAGGCATATGCCAATGATGACAACAGCAAACCAGCAAAATAGGGATTTTCTTCCAGTGGAAGTTCCTGGAGTGTTTCTGTGGCGAGTTCGATGGCTTCTCGTTTCCGCCCAATGCGTGTCAGTGTGTGTGTGTAAAAAGCAAGCAGGTTTAACCGGATTTCCAAGGCGGTTGTTTTGGGAAGATATGCCAAGGCTTCTTCGTATTTCCGGGCAGCGGATTCATAATCTCCCAGCCGCATAAAACAAGCACCCGTCAGCATCAGATACTTAGCCTTTTCACGTTTCTGGTAGAATCTGGATTCAAGAATCGGTTCTGCTTGAACCAGAGCGGTAATGGCTTTCTGAAATTCATTGGATAAATATAAGTTTTGTGCCATATCATAACTGATCTGCGCGATTTTGCTCCGGTTACGATCTGGCATATTCTCGATGGCAGCTTCATACCATTTCACCGCCATTTTATATTTTCCTTCGTCGGCAAACTGACGAGCTGTTTTTATCGCCCATTCGCAGCCATCCAACCGATTGTCTCCGGAGAGAAGGTGATAGGCAATGTCTACCGGTTCGGCTTCGGGTTGGTTTAATAAATATTTGGAGATTGCGAGATGATACTCGATTCGGATATAGGCAGGAATGGAATTATGAAGCTGATCGCGAAGTATGGCATGTTGGATTGCATAAACTGTCTTACCATTTCGATAGGACTTGGTGATAAATCCATCTAAAATGGCGTTTTGAAGTAAAACCGAGAGATTGAGATTGTCGGGTAATGTCAGAAGCAACTCCCGGACTTCAAAAGGCCTTGGCCACAGGGCAGCGTGAGTTAACAAGCTTGCCATCGAAAGAGATAATTGACTGATCCGGCCTTTAAACAATCGAGTCAGATTCGCCGCCAACTCCAGTTCATCTGCTTTGGATTGATTTACCCGCCACGCAATATCTTTCCACTCCACCACGTTGTTCTGGTGGAGTGTTTGGGCGATAATGTTGATTTGTAAGGGATTTCCTTCTGATATTTCATGAATCTTCTGGGCCAGATATTGAGGAAATGGCGTAACACTAAGCAAGGATCCCAACAGAATATTGGTTTCGTCCTCCGTCAGCGGAACCAGGTCAACTTGAAACAGCCGGCCGTGCGTTGAAGAATGGATCATTGATTGACCCATCTCGCTTCGAGTTTCTATCAAAAACAGGCATGGCACATGGATTGGCATTTGTTCTTCCCAACGAATAGCCAACTCCTTCAGAAAAAGCCATGGCATCTGTTCATCCGTGTGGAAATCCCTCAGTACAATTACCAAAGGAGCATCCCATTGGGAATCCTCTGATGTTTTCAACTCATTGAGCATCGACTTGGCGACCCTCTGATGCATATTACGGATCATATCGCGATCCGCATTTTGATACAGGTGCTGTTTCGCGTCGAATCCAAAAATCGCATCTGCAAATTCTTCAGTAATATTGGGCTTTATTTCATGTAACCGGCGGAAGAGGTTCTTGAATAGATCATAACTGCTTTCAATATCCGGCTCTGCCTTCAAATCGATTACATGAGCTCCTGACAATTGGAAATCTGCCTTGATATCTTCGAGCAATCGAGATTTTCCGATACCTTCAGGTCCTTGTACCAAAACGATCGTTCCATGTCCCTGACAGGTTGTTTCAAATGCATTTGAAAGTTCTTTCCAAGGAAGATGTTGGCCGACGAACATACCAGACGTGATCGGTGGAGGTGTAAGGATTTTATGATCCGCAACCTGCAAGGCGACGGCAATTTCATCCGCTGAGCCGGGCCTGAAAGACGGTTCTTTCGCTAGAAGCTGGAGCACCAATGAATTGAATACCGGATCTATATC
Source organism: uncultured bacterium (assembly GCA_964512995.1). Classification (GTDB taxonomy): domain Bacteria; phylum CSSED10-310; class CSSED10-310; order CSSED10-310; family CSSED10-310; genus CAZELM01. The sequence goes on along the minus strand of CAZELM010000040.1, from coordinate 22,126 downwards.
GCTGTTTAATTCGCTGGGTTGAGTTGGATGCTTGTGAATATGCGCTGAAATAATGGCGGGTACGGAGTTGAGTGCGAATGGATTGGTTCCTGTCAGCCACTCATAAAGGATTACTCCCATTGAATAGAGATCACTTCGATGGTCTATCTTTCGGCCACTGATCCCCTCCGGACTCATGTAAGGGTAAGTTCCTTTTAAGAGTGGTACACCGACCTCTGTTATAGCGGAATTCTTGAACAACTCCGCCAATCCAAAATCGGAAATTTTGGCAGTCATATCGCCACCGCTTCGACTGATCAGTATATTCTCCGGTTTTAAATCCAGATGAACAATTCCATTGTTATGTATATACGATAAGGCATTACATATCTGTTTAACAATCGCTTTCATCTGCGCTGGGTTTTTTCGGAGCGGTTCAAAATATGAGCGAATCGATGATCCCTCGATATATTCCATTGTATAAAATGGGGAGCCATCATCGAAAAATTCCAGATCATAAACCTTTACAATATTGGGATGATCCAGGTGGCTGAGCATCCGGAATTCATGAGCCAATGATTCCGATTCCCGTCCTGTGTCGGTTAAAACACCTTTCAACGCCAGCAATTGGCCAGTATTTTTATTTTGAACCTTATAGACAGAACCCCATCGACCTGAACCCAGTTCCCCGATAACATTGTATTTTCTTATTAGTGTTTTTGATTTGATATTCATCTTTGACTCCCTATTGTAAAATCACTCGATCCGGCTCGACAAAATGATAGTAATATATGTTTACATGGAAGGCAAGATGTTTTTAAAATTTTTTTACATTCCAATCTGCGCATTATCTGATTTAACCGATTGATTTTATGGCCATTCTATTTGATTTTCCTGACATTATGAATCCGAATTTTTGATGGAGTGAACATGAGACTGCAAAAAGGTATCTGAGCCGGCTTTTTAAATGCCCTTCCGGCTTAATATTAGGTCACATCCGCCTTCAACTGGCCACAGGCAGCGTGGATGTCCGCTCCTTGGCTTCGCCGGATACGTACGAGAAATCCGGCATCCTGAAGTATCTTTTGGAACTCCAGGATTTGTTCCTCACCGGAAGGCTGAAATGTACTATCTGAGATCCGGTTGAAAGGTATCAGATTGATCTTGGACTTCTTGGGATTCAACAATTTTATCAGCTTGTGAGCTTGGTCCTCTGAATCGTTGACCCCCTTGATCAGAATATATTCGAAGGTGATCTTTTGCTGTTTGGATGTGAGTGGATATTCCGCCAAAACCTGCATCAACTGCTTCAATGGATATTTGCGGTTGATCGGCATCAATCGCGATCGTGTGCGATCATCTCCGGCATTGAGTGAAATGGCCAGATTGATACCCAGGCGGAGGTTTCCAATCCGTTTTATTTCGGGAACAATGCCAGATGTGGACAGTGTGATCCGCTGTGGAGACCAGTCCATGATCTCTGGGGAAGTCAATATCTGAATGGCTTTCAGAACACTCCCGGTATTCAACAGAGGTTCTCCCATCCCCATCAGAACGATGTTTCCTTTGTCGGTTCGATTGTTCGCTGCAATGAGCTCAAGAATTTCAGAAACGATCTCTCCCGCCGTCAAGTTCCGGACAATGCCCTGTTTCCCAGTCGCACAGAAACGGCAACCCAAAGCACAGCCTATCTGGCTGGATATACACATCGTGTAATGATTATCTCTGGGCAGGAAAACAGCTTCCATCGTCTGTCCATCATGAAGGCGCAGTAGATATTTTGAGGAGCCATCGATGGAGTCAATCCGATGAGACACCTCAGTGGAAAGTATTTCAAAATATTGATCGAGAAGCTGCTGGAGCGATTTGGGCAGTGTTTTCATTTTAAAAAAATCGAAGATGTTTTTCTGATAGATCCATTCCAATACTTGCCGAGTTCGGTATTCGGGTTCATTTTGAGAGCGCATCCATTGTATGAATTGATCACGATCGGTATCCAAGATCGACAGCTTCTTTTTTTTCATTAATCCAGTTACCTCCCGGTGAATCATCAACGCAAGATATTCTGAACTATTTCTCGTTATTTTCCAAACAAAAAGCCGATGACGCCAAGGTTCGATTTTTGTGTCCGGTTGCACGATTCATCAATGTGAGTGACAGCAGGTAATTCTGGTATCAGAAAAAATTGAAAACGACAAATTGAATCATTTCATCAATTTTGCTTTTAAGAAATACAAATATCTTATAAAATAAAACCAGGATGTGGCACTGGGTATCGGGTTTCTTAATGTCAAACGAAGTGGCATTCTATTTACGACCGATGAATGAGGTTTCTCGATACGTCCACAACTGCTCAAGGATGCGGAGGATGGAATGAAAGAAAAAATGAGATGGTTGGTTTTATTTTTGATCATTTGTGGTTTTTCGTTTTTAAACTCTGTCAATGCCGGATATCATTGGATTCAGAATGATACATGGGAGTCGGGCCTGGCGTTTTACCAGGTGACGACCTTTGAATATTGTCCGTCATTTTATCATGGCGACAAAGTCTGCGTGGAATTGGATATTCCGGAGGATTGCCGGATCGACAAAGTCGGTGTTCTCCTGTGGGGATATGAAGTGTACAGTGAGTTCCGTGTCTGGTGCTATGAGGGAAATGGTGTATTCCCTGATCCGGGAACCATTATCGATTTTCCGCATGGAACCCCCCAATTTGTCGCGCCGGAAAATGGATTCACCGTCCTTGATCTGAATGCACCTGGAGTAGGCTGGCAAATCGACAGGGAGGCAGGCGATAAATTAGTTGTGTGCCTCCAATATTTTGGTGCGCAGGCCATCTATGATGCTGACCAGGATATCTGCGTCGATAATTCTCCTATTTTACCCAATAAAAGCATGCTCCGGCGATGCGATCCGATGGGATCTCCCTGGGAATCGGGTCAGAGTTATGGACTAACCCGAAATCTGATCATCCGAGCGGGCTGGTGGGTTCCGGATCCAACGGCCACCCCCACGAACACTCCCACCCGAACTCCAACCCTATCGCCAACCCCATCCAATACACCGACTCAATCACCAACAATGACACCGACTGCGACAAATACTCCCACGCAAACCCCTACCCCGTCCAACACGCCGACTCAAACCCCGACATTGACACCAACTGTGACAAATACTCCAACAACAACACCCACCGGCACCAATACGCCCACGAATACGCCCACGAATACACCCACATCGACGCCCACCGGAACAACCGTCCCGACACATACTCCGACTCAAACCCCGACCCCGACACATACTCCGACCTATACGCCAACCCCGACGAGTACCCCTACGAATACCCCGACGTTCACACCAACACCGACTTTCACTCCCACTTTTACACCCACGGATACCCCGACATTTACGCCGACATTTACACCAACCAACACACCTACTCTAACTCCAACTTTAACCAATACCCCAACATTTACCCCGACCAATACGCCCACATTTACGCCAACGTCCACCAATACACCGACATTCACACCGACGTTTACTCCGACACCAACGAGCACACCCACGTCAACTCCCACCAATACACCCACTTATACTCCCACCGAGACACCGACTCCTTCCAATACCCCCACATTGACACCAACATCGACAAATACGGTCACGAACACGCCCACATTTACTCCCACACCCACGCATACTCCGACCAATACCCCGACCTTCACCCCCACCATCACGAATACTCCGACGTATACGCCGACCTTGACACCGACTGTGACCAACACGCCGACCGAGACGCCCACCGCCACGAATACGCCGACCTGGACTCCCACCTACACGCCGACGTCAACGCATACGCCGACCAATACCCCGACGATAACTCCAACGGTCACGAATACACCGACCTGGACACCGACCCATACTCCGACACCAACATCGACACCGACCAACACGCCCACCATGACACCAACATTAACGAACACGCCGACCTGGACGCCGACCTATACTCCAACACCAACATCGACACCGACCAACACGCCCACCATGACGCCCACTTCCACCAATACACCGACGTATACACCGACGCTTACGCCGACAGTGACGAACACACCGACCGAGACGCCGACTGCCACGAATACGCCGACCTGGACGCCGACCTATACTCCGACACCGACGTCGACACCGACAAACACTCCGACCTGGACGCCCACATCAACGAATACCCCGACGTTTACGCCCACTTATACCCCCACTCCCACACATACTCCGACAAACACCCCGACCTTGACGCCCACATCGACGAACACACCGACATATACGCCAACGGAAACACCGACGCCAACCAACACCCCGACGCTGACACCGACTGCGACCAATACGCCGACCTTTACGCCGACATTTACACCAACCCCCACTCATACGCCCACGAACACCCCGACGTTCACACCGACTGCGACCAATACGCCGACCTTTACGCCGACCTTTACCCCTACTCCTACTTTCACTCCAACGAGTACTCCGACCAATACCCCGACCGTGACCAATACCCCGACGTTCACCCCGACGTTCACTGCTATCCCGACGTCCACTTTCACACCCATTCCGCCGACTTCAACGCCCACACCCACGCCGACATACGAACCATTCCGAATTCCATTCCTGGATCCATTTGAGGAGGAGCTTCCTTGGGAGGTCTATCCGCTGATCAATACCTGTCTATGGCATCGGGAGACTGCCAGATATTACAGTTTCTCACACAGTTGGGCGTATAATACGGGCGATCCCAATTACACTTACAATACCGGGGGTCGCAACTCCTGTGCATTGGTTTCGCCGCGTATCAGCCTGTATGAAACAACGGCTCCGGAATTGACGTATTTCGAATGGCTGGAAACAGAGCAGCGTTCCGATTTTGATGTTTGCTATACCGAGATCACCATTGATGGTGGTGAGACGTGGATCATGTTGATGGAAACGCATGATACGTCCGATGGATGGCAACAGAGGGGACCAATCAGTTTACAGCCGTACGTCGATCACATCATCCAGATTCGGTTCCGGTTCGATACGATAGACGGCCAATTCAATAACTATGAGGGCTGGTATATCGATGATGTCAGTATCAGCGAACCAGCGCCGGTAACGCCGACGCCGACTCCTTATACCGGTCATTCCGGGGTCGATCTGCGTTTGAATGACAACATGTTTTATGAAGGCATGCAGTATCTCCTGGAGATCGACTATCTCAATCCAACACCGGATGATGTGCCCATTGATTTGTATATCCTTCTGGATGTTTATGGGGCATTCTGGTATTGGCCGTCCTGGACACAATTACCGGATTCCGATCATCGGACGATGAATGCTCAGTCTATTACCACAGAAATCATATTCGACTTCATCTGGCCATATTACAACGGGAGTTTTGATGATATCGTAATCTGGGCGGCGGCATTGGAGCCGGGTACATCCACATTGATCGGTCAATACGACTATGTCAGTTTCGGGTGCAATCGGTGATGCTGGACATTCGCAAGTATCCGCACCTCTGATATGATACCCCATTCACGTTCCACCATCGGCAGGGAAGAATCCGCTGCGGTCGACCGGGTTCTGCAATCAGGGAATCTCGGCATTGGCGCGGAAACCGAATTATTGGAGATGGAAATGGGGAATATGCTGGGGCGGGATGTCGCATGTGTGTCATCGGGCACTGCTGCTCTTCATCTGGCCTTGCTTGCACTGGGAGTTCGATCCGGTGACCATGTCGCGATTCCTACGCATACGTGTCCATCGGTTTTCTATGCTGTGAATTATTTGCACGCCATCCCATTACTGTACGATTGTGGCCCAATGGGTTTGGGTATTGATCTGGCATCCCTCCATAAAATACTTCCGGATGTTCGATCTGTCGTTATCGTTCACACGTATGGATTCCCGAATCTGTCGTGGACCGATATGGGTATCACTGTTCCTGTCATTGAAGACTGTGCACACAGCCTGGGTGCCGCATATCGAGGTTTTCATATGGGTAAATTTGGAGCGGCAGCGATTTTCTCGTTCTACGCGACAAAAATGATTGCGGCGGGTGAGTGCGGAGCGGTTGCGGGCAATTCGGAAATCATCGCAGAGGTCAAACGGCGGCGGAGCCCTCGGGGAGCGGACGACCGGGATATCCGGTATCCATACAGCCCGTCGGATCTGAATGCCGCCATCGCTCGGGTTCAAATGACTCAGTTGGAGCGTTTTGTGGCGAGCCGCAGGCGAATCGCGGAGCAATATACCAAGGCTTTCCAGAGCCTGCCCGTGCACATCGCTGACGGATCCGGGAGTGGATCTTGCTGGTATCGATACATCATGGAAACGAATCTCCCCCGGCAGCGGGTCATTGCGGAGGCTCGGAAACGGGGCGTTCAACTGGGAAACGGTGTCTTGACGCCTGTTCACCGACTGATCGGTGAGAATCCCAGGAAATTTCCACACAGTGAACGTGCCTATCATCATGTCGTTTCTTTGCCCATATATCCGGGTCTTGACGATGCGGCGGTCGATCGGGTGATAGCGGTTATCTCTGAGATACTTGCCTGAAACCGGCGAGCTCAAACCAAGGGCTGGGATTGGAGGTGTTAAATAGATGGAGGACAATCAGTCATGCGGATTCATGCGGCCCGTGGTTGCCGTACATCAACCCAATTTTATCCCGTGGGCGGGTTTCTTTCATAAAATGCTGATGGCGGACTTCTTTGTCTATCTCGATAATGTTCCGTATACAAAAAACGGTTTTCAGAACAGGAATAGAATATGGGGAAAGATGGGGGAGATGTGGCTCACGGTTCCGGTTTTGACCAAAGGCCGCCTCGCTCAGCCGACATCGGAAGTGATGATCAACGAACAGGTGAACTGGCGAAAAAAGCATTTAGGAACGCTCCTTCAATGTTATGCCAAATCTCCGGCTTTCAACCGGTTGTTTCCGGAAATTGAACAGATCTACTCGCAGCCAATCGACCGCCTCGTCGACTTCAATCGCATGCTGCTGGATTGGATATGCCTCACATTGGACATCAAAACGCCCTGCATCGTTGCTTCGGGTTTGGGCGAAATGTCCGGAGCCACGGACCGGCTGGTTGCGATCGTCCATTCATTTGGAGGCCGAACGTATCTGTCCGGCCTGGGTGGCAAAAATTATCTGGATGAATCCGTTTTCAGACAACATGGTATCCACCTGTGTTATCAGGCATTTAATCCACTCCCCTATCGAGATCCGATGGAGCCTGCGATGTTCCATTTGAGTATTCTGGATGTTCTTTTTAATATGGGGACAGCAACAGCGCGTCAATGGATTCGAGGAGAAAAAACATGAGCAATGGACTTCGCAGTATTTTAATAACGGGTGCGGCAGGGCTTCTGGGGTCTCACCTGGCTGACACCATGTTGAATCGTGGCTGGCGTGTGACTGGTGTCGACAATTTATCACTGGGTCTGATCGATCACTTAGCCAATGCCATGAAACAGGATCGATTTACATTCTATCAATATGATGTCTGTGATCGTACGTCGTTTGACCATATTCAGCACCATGATGTGATTGTGCATATGGCGGCTTATAAGATCGAAGTTCCTGGGCTTCAGGGAACGGATATTCTGGCTGTGAACACACATGGCACTGAATCCATGCTTCAATTGGCAAGTGAATGGGGGAGCCGGTTCGTCTTTGCGTCGACTTCCGATGTATACGGAAAGAATCCCATGCTGCCATTTTCCGAAGAAGCCGATCTGGTGCTCGGACCATCGAATGTTGCCCGTTGGGGATATGCCTCCAGCAAAATTTTTGATGAGCACTTATGCTTCGCATACCAACGGCGGTATGGGCTGAATGTGACCATTCTGCGTTATTTCAACACCTATGGCCCCCGTCATGAGCTATCTCCCAGAAGCGGTGGACCACAGGCGTTATTTCTGGATGCCATCCTGAAGGGAAGGGATCTGGTCGTCCATGGAAATGGTTTACAGAAACGGTGTTTTGCCTATGTGGATGATTCCATCGAAATGACTGCCCGGGCGGTGGAATCCGATTCAGCGATCGGTGAAATTCTGAATATCGGGAATCCATATTCGGAGATCACCATCCGGGATCTGGCGCAACTGGCTTTGGATGTTACAGGAAAAAATGAGCACATTTCCATTCGATTCATGTCCCATGAAGATGTATATCAGACCACGAAATATGAAGAAGTGAATCGTCGGATTCCCAATATATCCAAAGCGGAACGATTATTCGGATTTTCACCGTCCATTGATAATCGGGAAGGCTTGAAGAGAACCTATGCATGGCAGTCTCAACTCCCATACTATCAGGAAAGATGAAGGCGTGAATGCTTAGACTATTGATCCCCGCATATAATGAGAGCGACCAGCTTCCGTCCATGTTGATGAACGTGAAAGAAGTGCTGAAGACAATACCCGATACCTATGAGATTTTAATTGTGGATGATGGCAGTGTGGATGGAACATCGGAATCGATTCAGGAACTCACGACACAGTGCCCCATTACGATTGTGAAGCATCCTCGGAATTTGGGAGTATCGGCGGCATTCAGAACCGGATTCGATTACTGGCTTGAACGAAGCGACCCATCCGATTTTTTGCTGACCATGGAAGCGAATAAAAATGCTGATCCTACGATTATTCCCTCCATGCTGGCTGAAATAAATCAGGGTGCAGATTTGGTATTAGCATCCTGTTATGCACCCGGAGGCAAAGTGATCGGTGACCCACTGCTCCGGCTGATACTCAGTAAAGGCATCAACACTGTTTTGAGCCTGCTGTTTCCGGCAGGGGGTGTGCATACCTATACGTCGTTCTATCGATTATGGCGCTGTGATTTTCTGCTTCGACTGAAAGAGATGACCGGAGGACGCTATTTTGAACAGGAAGGGTTTGTCTGCATGGCGGACATGCTGCTAAAGGCTTCCCGGAGCCCACATGTGAAAATCCGTGAAGTTCCTTTGACCTTAATCAGTGATATCGGTCAATCCGGAAGCAAAATGAAAATCGGAAAAACGATGATGGGGTATTTCAAGTTGATTTATTCCAATCTGATCCATCAGTCTCAGTGACCACTCCCCAAAACCAGGTCAATTCAGTCTTCCTGTCCTGTATGTTCCTGGCGGCATTTGGTGTGATGATCTGGAATGGCTGCCCGACGATTTACTGGGGTGATGATGGCCTATTGATATCCGCCTCTGTTGTATTCGGGCTCGGTCATGCTCCCGGTCATCCGATGTTCATGTTGTCGGAGCATCCGGCTGGGATTTGCCCTTTTGGCGATCTGGCGTACCGATACAACCTGATGTCCGCGTTGTTTCTCTCCCTCGCGATCTGTATTCCAGCAATGTGGATCTTGCGCATGGCCAGGGACCGGATGCAGGGTTTTGCCGGATCTTGCTTTTATTTTTTCTTCACGGTGACGCATCCTTTTGTATTGCATCAGGGGATTCGAGGGGAAACCTATGCATTACACCTGTTCTTGCTGATGCTCGCATGGCACTTCTTGCTGTCAGGGCCAACACTGAAACGGCTGACACTGGGGACATTCATCTCTGGGCTCATGACAGGCAATCAGTTGTTGCTGGCCGCAATATCCGCTCCCGGACTTTTTTTCTCATGGATCTTGGGAGTTTTCAGGGGCAAAAAAAACGGACGACTTACATTGATCAATGCACTGTTGGCTTTTTGTCTGGGATGCTCCATGTACCTTTATATACCTTTGAGAGGTCATGTAAAAGCGGCGGTTTCATGGGCGTATCCGGATAATGTTCATGATTTTTATCGGTATGTGACGGCTAAAGATTATCAATCCCAATTTTTCAACTCCGCTCAATCACACGTGCTAGATCGATGGATCCATCATGGTTCATATTGGATATCGAGCCTGGAGATCGACGAACTGCTTGTATTCATCCTCTCGGGTTTGGGATTCCTTTTTTTGTTGCTCGAGAAGCATCCGTTAAGCTTTATTGGATTGCTGATCGTTCTGGGAACATTTTTGGGATCGGCAGCCTGTCAGACATTCGATTTGCGGAATTGGGATTTCCAGGGATATCTGATGCCTGGCGTTGTGATTTTGGGGATGTGGTCGGGAGCCGCTGTCCTTTTCATGTCCCGTCTCGTTGGGAATCACACGATTTTCCGTTTGGCGATCTGGGGGTTGAGTATTGCCCCGATGATTCCCGGATGGAGAACAATCTCGGAGAATTCGCTTCGGCATCACAACTATGCACGTCTTTATGCGTTGACATTTATGGAAATTCTGCCAGAGGATTCCATTTTACTCACGCGAAGCGATGCATTGTTTATGATCACGTATTTATCCGCTGTCGAGGATTATCGATCCGATCTGACGTTGATTTCCCGGAATCGTGTTGACCGATTTCTTCGGAAGGAGACGTCTCGGGCGGAACTCTCTCACATCCATATACCGGCATCGAAAGGAACTGTGGGAGATTGGATTTGTGATCTGATCCGAATCAATTCCCCTGATCGGATGGTTGCATGGGAAATGGCGGATGATGATCGGATGATCCAGGATCTCCCCATGCGCCTGTCGGGTTCTGTTCTGATAGCAGCTCCATCGGAGATGCATCCTGCTCAGGGTCGAGATCTGCTTTATTTCATAAAGAATTCAAAGAATGGCCAGGTATTTTTTCGCGATCAGAATGCTATTGAACAGGTTTCGATGCTTCTTTATAATAGGGGCACCTATTTTCTGAATCAGGAAAATGTTAGAGGAGCGATCGGGGAGTTTACATTGGCTGTTCAATTGAAGCCCGATGAGGCTCGGTTCCATAATAATCTGGGAGTTGCCTATGCGGGGATAGGTTATTTTGAGGAGGCACGGGAGTCATTCCGTCGCGTTCTGCAACTCAATCCATCGCATCCAGGCGCGCTGAAAAATCTCGAACGGTTGGGAGATCGTCCATGAATTCTCGAATTCCCGAAATTTCAGTCGTTGTTCCCTTATATAACGAGGAAGACAGCGTCATTGAACTGAATCGCCTGATAACTGATACCCTGGACGAAACGAACCGTACCTATCAGATTATCTATGTGGATGATGGGAGCTGTGATCAGACGATTCAGAAACTTCTGTCGCTGTCAGATCCCCATCAGCGCATTACCATCCTGTCCCTGAAAGGAAATTCCGGTCAGACCGCAGCCCTGGCAGCGGGTTTTGATCATGCTGTGGGGAAGATCGTATTGAGCATGGACGGAGATTTGCAGCATGATCCCCGCGAAATTCCCAATTTTTTGAAAGGAATTGATGAGGGATACGACATCGTGAGTGGGTGGCGGGAACAACGGGTTGATCCGTACTGGTCACGAAAGCTGCCGTCACGGATTGCCAATGGATTGATGGCCAGATTGTCAGGCATCCCGATCCACGATTTTGGCACAACGTATAAAGCTTATCGATCGGAGGTTGTGAAGAGCATCTCCCTGTATGGTGATTTTCATCGGTTTATTCCGGCTTTGATTGAAGGAATGAAGGTGCGAATCAAGGAAATCCCCATAAAAAGTCTCCCGCGTACTTCCGGAAAATCAAACTATAGCTTGAGCCGCACCATCACTGTCGCGTTTGATCTGATCAGAATTCATTTCCTCACCAAGTATTTGAACAAACCACTCCAGGCGTTCGGATCGGTCGGTTTCGGGCTCGGATTTTCCGGCTTTCTTATTGCCTTATATCTGACTTACGTCAAGCTCTTCCATGGGATTTCCATAATGACCAGTAGGGGACCATTGTTTTTACTCTCCATTCTGCTCATGTTGATCGGTACCCAATGCCTGACCCTGGGATTGCTGGGGGAGCTGATTGTGAAGCTGTATCATAATCTGCCGGGCAGCCGGATATATACTGTACAAAATATCCTGCATCCCGACAGGAAGGACCCATCCAACAACCGATCGACTGACTGAATCGATCAGATCGAATGCGCTCCATGATTCATTTTGTATATTCTCTTCTGTTGTTTCTCATCACATTCACATTGTTTAATATCACATTGTGTCCTTCGGTGTACTGGCTGGATACTGGAGAAATTCAGGCGGCTCTCAACTGCATGGGACTGGCGCATTCCCCCAGCTTTCCATCGTATATCCTGAGCTGTTTTTCGTTTCGGTTCGTGCCGTTGGGTGATTTTGCATTTCGATATAATGTGGCGACTGCGTTTTTTTCTGCGATGCTCGCTGTTGTAGTGTACTGGCTCATAACAGTTTTATCGCGGTCGGGTGATCGTTTCTCCCGGATTGTGGGTTTTCTTTCGGCGCTGTGTGTCACGCTTAATCCGCTGAACTGGTATCAGTCGCTTAAAGCAGAAGTCTATTCTTTTAATCTGTTTCTGCTCCTGATTATCGTGATTTTATCGGTTCGATTGATTCAGTCCCAGGAAACGAACTCCGGAAATCCCTTTAAAATCTGGTCTCTGATCATTGTTATCTTTGGAATCGGAGCCGGAAATCATTCTCTTTTGACCGCTCATCTGGCACCGGCACTCCTCTTTCTGTTTTTCATCACCTGCCGGCGGTTGAAGGGTAATGATATTGTGACTCTCATTTTATTGTTGATCGGGATGGGCTCTATATATCTTTATCTTCCCATCCGATCCGCAACGAATCCCATGATCGATACCGGTAATCCGGAATCGTGGTTCAATTTTGTGAATGCCGTGAGTCGGAGGGGGACGTACAGCCGGTTTTTCGGCAATCATATGCTGGAGTGGCTGGCGAACCTCCCTGGCTATGCGGCACTGATGCAGAATTTTTTCTCCATTCCATTGATTGTGATGTCCTTGATTGCTCTGATTGTTGCAGCGGTCGTTCATTTTAAAATTGCCCTGTTTCTGTATCTGGCGATCGGGAGTAATATCGCACTGACGCTGATGAATCGGAACTTCAATGCCAATCCGGATACCGGACCCGCCTACCTGATGCTTTCGACGACATTGATGCTTTGTATTGCCGGCTGGATGGGAATGCGAGGTTCGAGATGGCTTCTGGATCGGATGCCGCGATCTGTTTTGAGTCGGATTTTAATGGGTGTCATGGTTGCCATGGTGATCATGTCGATCGGTCAATGGATCTGGCGAGGCGTTGATGAGATCGGCTTGCAGGAGGATCATTCGGCATCGTGGATTTGCCGCGCACTATTGGATGAATGTGGGCCGGATGCAGTTGTTTTCAATGGATTTTATTACAATTTTGGTTTCGTGATCGACTATCTCCGGATTGCGGATCATTACCGTCGGGATGTGCGTCAGATCAACCGGGGTGAAGTATTATACTGGCCAGGCGGGCTTCAGAATGTAAAAACCAGGCATTGGGAACTGGTGAAAGACGAGTTTCTTGGTCCGGAAGGCCCGGCGCTGGGATACCTGGCTCCCCGAAGTTCGAGGCACAGTGAACAAATCCCGTTTGAACAGGCGAAGCTGATTTTATTCCGGTTTCTGGCTCGGGTGGCATTGTCCAATGCGTCCCGGTATCCGGTTTATTGGTTTCCCAGTGAGGATGATATCCTGTTGGGTGAGAGTATCGGGGCTGCCGGTATATTTCTTCGTGTCACTGAAATCGGAGACTGGAATGAGACGGTGGCGCGGGTGGAGATGGATTCCTGGAATCAGTTTGCGTCCCGTATCCACTGGAATCGGTTGCTGTTGTCTCAGGGATATTGTCGCACCATTCTTCTGGATTCCTTGATCAACTTGGGAAACTCTCTGGATAATGCGGGTCAGTATCCAGCAGCATTCCGTGCATATCATCGTGCATTGGAGATAGATGGTGATTCTCCGGTATTACATCAAAACCTCGAAATTCTTCTCCGGAAACACAGGGAATCCAACTGAAATAGTTTTTTTCAGTAATTTTCATCGATTTATGTTTTCAAAAAAAGCTTCAGTGCCCGGTGACAATTATGGGCACTGCCTTGTCTGATATTTGGCATCATATGTAACCGATTGAATTTATTGTTTTATTTTTATATGAACAAATATCGGTGAATCATGAGATGACAAAAAAGCGCTCCCGAAATCTTTCATAAACCAGTTGACATCCTGCCGGGAGTTTTTATAATAGCGACGTAGGAGGCTTTAAAACACTCTAAAATCAAGGATATGGCAACAATAATTGAAAAATATGGATTTGGAAATATATTTGGCACGCCGATTGCTATACATAGTAATCGGAATGAGGAAACAGAATGTTTCCGTTCGATGAATAACTTTTAATTGCAGGAGGAAAGACTAATGAGAGGCGAAAAAGGATTTACACTTATTGAATTGTTGATCGTTGTGGCTATTATCGGAATTATTGCTGCTATCGCAATCCCCAGCTTGCTGAGAAGCCGTATGTCCGCCAATGAAGCGGCCGCCATCGGATCTCTCAAGACCATCGCAGCCGGTGAAACTGACTACAATACCAACTCCTCACCACACACCTACACTGGTACATTAGCCTGCTTGGGTTCTGGTAACGGAGCCGGTGGTGTTGCGTACATTGACCCCGCGTTAGCTTCTGGTTTGAAATCAGGATACAGCATTCTGTTGGTCAACGCCAGTGTACAGGATGACAATGGATCTTACTGGTCATGGTCAGCGACAGCTTGGCCAGTCGTTTATGCATCCACAGGTGTTCGCTCCTTCTACATCGATGAAACCGCCGTTATCCGCGGCAGCGATATCCAGGGTGTTACAGCTACAATCATTTTGGATTCAATCGACTAATACCAACTGTTTAGTAAGTTGAATACATAAGGGCAGGATAACCTCCTGCCCTTTTTTATATGCAAGCGGTCTCTGAGATGAAAATCAAAACAACGACGTCATTCGGATACATCGGCTATCATCTTCTGATAGCCATATTTATTTTTTTCATCTCCGGATTGTTCACCTCGTCACAAATTTATTGGGGAGAAAGCAGTCTTCTCACGACTCGGGCATGGTATCTGGGAGGTTCTCACCCGCCCGGCTATTCCTCTTTTCTCCAGATGCTCTGGTTGTTTCAACACGGATTGGTCTTCGGTGACATTGCCTCCCGCTCCAATCATATCAACAGCGTTTTTCTGGCCGGTATCGCTGTTCTTCTGTTTCATGTTCTCAACAAACTTCACATCGCCAAGCCCATTTCATTCATCAGCACCAGCGTTGGTTGTGCATCTCTGTCCATCATCCGCAGTGTTGCAGCGGTTGAGGTCTATGCGGTGCACCTTTTTTTCGTCTGCCTTTTGCTCCTGTTTCTATTTTTCGATCATCAGCAATCATCGAGACATCTTTGGCTGTTGTGTTTTCTGTCAGGCATCTTTCTGACGCATCATCTCACCATTATTCTTCTTTATCCGGGTCTGATCGTCGCAATCCAGTATCCCAGGAAGAACGTTCGGTCAAATGTAATGATGCTGGCTTTGCTTTTTTTTATTTTCGGATCGTCTGTTCTGCTTTATCTTCCGGTCAGAGAAAGTGTGGCACCCCTCAATGTCTGGGGAAATCCGGATCAGGTGCAGGGCTTTTATGATCTGATCACCGCCAGAGAAGAAGCATCCGGATCATTTCTCGCCGGTATCCGTTCCTGGCGTGATATCACCTCCCGCAGCCTTCATTGCCTCTCCATCATCACGGATACATTTCAATGGATCGGCCTCCCATTTGTTATCCTTGGAGCCTTCAAATGCTGGAAGCAACATATCCGATTTGCGATGTTTTCATGGATTTCATTTGTTATTCTGTTTTTGGCGGTATCCCTCTACGCCAGCAATGAATCCACCTCTTTTTTTCTTCCTGCATTGATTCTCTGTGTGATCTGGTTTGCCTTCGGGATCCAGCACAGTTTTTATTATGTTTCCATTCTATTCAGGAATCATCGGATGGTATGGCGATACCTCGAACGCGTTGTATTGCTTTTCTTTCTGTCTGTGCCATTGTCACAATCTTGGAAACAAGGGAGCCACGATGTCATGCTTCCCAGACTCCTCGGGATCGATTTCATGGACCGCGCTGAACCAGAAGCTCCGATGATTACGCGCCGGAGCGACATCAGTTTTATCCTGGCTTATCTGCGGGATATTGAAAAACGAAGCAGTCACCCAGTGATTTTTCAGCATCTCCTCTCATTTAAATGGTACTATCAGGATTTGCTTCAGACCGATGACACCCTGGCCGACCCGCGGTTGCTGGAAATGGCGTTTGAGGATTCATGGGAGTGGAATCGTGCCGTGACCGCTTCCATCATCCAACGAAATCGCCATCGAACGATCATGATCCTGGATCCTGAGATTATCAGCGATATTCAACATGCCGGCGTAACTGATATCGCGCTGCGGCCAGATGGTTTTGGTGCCGAACTCGGACCATCCGGCTCAGCGAGTTCACATCAGTCATCTCTTCCTTTCCGGTTGAACGGGCGATTTGATCCCATATCGGCTCAGCAATTGGCAGGGCACTATACCATGCAAAGTCAATTCTGTTCCATGATCGGAGATACACCCCAAGCACAACATGCTCAGGAGAAAGCGCGCTCCGTGTGGAACATCGGGCGGCAATTGGGTTGGTGGTAATGAATCACCGCAGGTCAGAAAATATCGCCGGATGGTTGATGGTGGTCATCGCTCTTCTCCTCGGAGGCTATTTCCGATTCCATCCCGGCGTAAACCTTCCAGGTCTGGAGCATGATGAGTCCCTGATTTTACTGGGTGCCAGATCGATCGCTCAGGGCCAATCCGTTCCGTTGACCGGTGATAAAGTCTATGAAGGTCCGCTGCTGGAATATTCGATCGCTTTGGCGATGCGATTGACGGAAATGTCTGTCGATGCTGCCCGATCGGTCATGGCAATGGCTGGTATGACGGCCATATTGTTTATTTTCCTGGCCGGGAAGAACATCGGAACTCCGGTCATCGGCGGTGCCGCCGCCATGCTGCTCGCTGTCAGCCCATGGGCACTCGCAACATCGCGTGTGATTTATGCCTGCAATCTGTCTCCACTTTTCATTTCCATGTTTATCTATTTTATCACCCGCTATCTGGCGACAGACAAATGGATGTATGTATGTGTCATTGGCATGACATTGGGATTGACTGCCAACGGCCGCTTCACTGCATTGATTTTGATCATCCCCGTTCTGTTCCTGAGGATGAATAAACATCAGTTATCGTCGAGTATCCGCCATTTCCTCTGTTTGAGCACTCCTATTTTTGCCATCGTTTTTCCGGTATTGATCTATAACGCATGGAATCGGTGGCCAGCCGCGGATGTTCTGTTAGGGAGATCGCAAGGCTTCCTGATCCGGGCGGATCAGGGGATTATTTCAGGTTACATTCACCGGATCGCAGGCTACGGTATCACTCTGTGGGAAACCCTCGATGGAACCCGATTCTGGCTGGATGTAGAACTCCCCGGAACACCCACCCGATCACTGATCCCTTTTCTGATGATGACCGGCTGTCTCTGTCTGGTAATCGCGATCATGCACTATCGCAGCCGTAGTTTGATCTGGTTTGGATGCACCACAGTATTCATCGGATTGACAATCCCTTTGTTTATAAAGGAAAACGCTGGAGATCTCATCCGGTTTCATCCCCATTATCTCGATCTCATCTTTCCATTTGTCGTAATATTAACCGCCCTCCCGATCGGATTCCTGTGCCGATTCCCGAAATTTTCGGTTTCGGGTTTCATTGCTGGATGCATCCTGTTACTGATGGCAGTGGGATCGCAGTTGCCCATTATTCATCAGATGGTTGACCGGTATCAATCAACAGGTGGACCCGGCCGATGGAATCGGTGTTACGAAACCGCTTCACAGCAGATTGCAGTGCGTTTTTCGTCTCAAAATACCGTTGTGGCCATGAAATGGAGTTTTGGTGCGGGCTATCCCCAGATGAAGTTTTTGCTTCCTGAATTCTCCGTGATTCCCTATCTGGAAGAATGCCCTGGTTATTACGGTCCGGAGGGTCAATTGCTGCCCGTGCAAATCATCACGGTCGCCGATCGGAGTTTCAATCGGGATGGGCTTTGGACAGCATCCACGGAACTGAATCTCCCGTCGGATAATCCATTATTGGTCTGGACACGGAGATCACCTGGGATCCGTATTGCTGGAAAGATCCGGCTGAACGATGGAAGCCAGATCCCGCTTTCGCTGCACGGGAGCATGGATGATGATCGGGCGTGGCATTCGACTGGAACAATATCGTTTCCTTCCGAGCCACCCCAATCCATCACGATCGTATCACGACAGGATCTGTTCCAGCAGATCCCTCAGATCGCGGCACTCATCCCCAAAGTCACGCCACGACATCGATCGGAATTGGAGCGGCTCAGCCATGTTGCGGTGGTGCATCGGGTTGCCTGCGAAGTGGCTCCTGAGGATACCATCCAGTTACAGTGGGTGGATCGCGACAAATATTGGGAAATCACGATGAACCGCTCCGGGCATGCCATTACGGGAATCTGGGATGGGGAAGCCTTGTTTTATTGAGGTTCGACGATATTGGATTCCGGTTCTGCAACTCCCTGGATGTGGCCATATGATGTCAGACCGTCGCATTCGACTATCGTTACCGGAATGATCCGGCCCGGTTCAACCGTCGGACCTTTCAGAAGAATTCGGATATAATTGTCTGACAGAGCGGTCGGCAGGCTTGTTTCTTTGTCTGTTTCCGTCAGCGTGATCGCCAGCAATGTCTGGCCGATCAACTGCTTTCGGAACTCCATGGCTTTCTGATGACCCAGTTCCCGGAGCTTGTGGCAGCGGTCCCGGGCGATCTGGGGATCTATGTGTCCCTTGTGATGAACTGCCGGTGTCCCGTCACGTCTGGAATACGTGAAGACATGCAAATGGTTGAGTGGCGATTGGCGGATAAAATCATATGTGATTTGGAATTCCTCATCGGTCTCGCCGGGGAAAGCCGTGACCACGTCCGCTCCCAGACAAGCCATCGGCTGACGGAGATGGATGGATGTGATGATATGGCTGTAATCCGCTGTTGTATAGTGGCGGTTCATCCGTTTCAGCACCGAATCGCATCCGCTCTGGAGCGGGATGTGGAAATGTCGGCAAATTTTCGGACTTTCAGTGATAAAATCGATGAGATCGGCAGAAAACTCCATCGGTTCGATGGAACTTAAGCGGATACGGGCAAGGTCTGGTATCATTACCAGGCGATGGAGCAACTCGGTCAATGTGGCCGGTGGTAGCAGGTCGAGTCCGTACGTGCCCAGATCCACGCCGGTCAGCACGATTTCCTTGAACCCACGTTGGCTTAAATTGCTGATCTCGGCAATCACACGGTCTGGAACCTGGCTCCGGGAAGGACCGCGGACCCGCGGAATGATGCAGTAGGAACAGGCGCGATTACACCCTTCCTGTATCTTCACAAAAGCCCGGGTATAATTCCGGAATCGGGAGATCGGGATGTTTTCGAACGTGGCGTGTTCCATGGCAGCGACCTGGATGCAAGACCCGTTTTCCGGTCGGGTTTCGATGGTATGAAGCAGCTCCCCGATATGATTTTTTTCCCGGTTTCCGGCGATCAGGATTACATTCGACAGGTGCGAAAACTCTTCCGGGTTTCGCTGGACGCCACACCCCGTAACAATGATTCTGGCTTTCGGATTCCAGGTCAGGACCCGATGAATCGCATGCCGGGATCGTCGATCGGTTTTCCCTGTGACCGTACAGGTATTGATCACATAGTAATCCGCTCCGGATTGGGAATTGACCACCCGGAATCCATACCGTTCCAGATCTTCTGCGATGCCCATGGATTCGTATTGATTGAGTTTGCATCCCAGTGTTACGAATGCAACCGTTTTTTCAGTCATTTTCATTCGTCTTCACTCGCAGAGATGACAAAAAAATATCCTGTTTTTTTCACGCTCTCGTTGATCACTCCATTCATCCATGCAATCATCATGCTTGATGGGAAATATACCATTCACGACTCCACTTGAGGTTGTGGAATTGATCCCGTTTGTTATTTCCCTTGCATGCGTTAAAGACCGGTCAACTCACTTCGTGGTTTTAACGCTCGAATTGCTTGCGGCCCATCTCATACAGGTCGTTTCCCAGGATATCGTTCACTACGACGACTGGGAAGTCTTCGACGGTAAGTATCCGGATCGCTTCCGGACCGAGATCCTCATAGGCAAGTATTTCCATGGCTTTGATTTTTTGCGTGAGCAATGCGGCAGCGCCGCCTGTTGCCGCAAAATATACTGCCTTGTGTTTCATCATGGCTTCTCTGACGTCTTTGGAGCGGCTTCCTTTTCCGATCATTCCTTTCAGCCCCATTTCGATGAGTTTGGGGGAGTAGGCGTCCATCCGATTACTGGTCGTCGGACCGGCGCTGCCAATGATCGCTCCGGGTTTGGCCGGAGACGGACCCACGTAATAGATCACCTGGCCGCGCACATCAAACGGAAGCTCCTGTCCATTGGCGATCAGATCGATCAGACGTTTATGTGCGGCATCGCGGCCGGTCAGGATGGTTCCGGAGATCAATACATTGTCTCCGGCTCGCAGTTGTTCCACATCGCTATCGTGAAAAGGTGTGTTCATTCGCTTGATAATATCACTCATGGTTTCCTCCACCTGTTACAGAACCGCTTCTTTATGACGGCTGGCATGACAGTTGATGTTGACGGCCAAAGGGAGACTGGCGATATGACAGGGCATGAACTCCACATGCACATCCAATGACGTGATCCGGCCGCCCAGACCCATGGGACCGATCCCCAATCGATTGATACGATCTAAAATTTTTACTTCCAATGCCGCGATCGCCGGGTTGTCATGGCGGATCCCAATCGGGCGCAACAGGGCTTTTTTGGCCAGGAGCGCTGATTTTTCGAAGTTCCCGCCGATCCCGACGCCAACAACGGTGGGAGGGCAGGGATTGGGACCCGCTTTTTTGACCCATTCCACGATGTAGTTCACGATACCTTCTTCACCATCTGATGGTTTCAGCATCACAACGCTGGACATATTCTCGGACCCGCCGCCTTTGGGAGCGATCGTTATCTTCAATGAAGTGCCAGGAACGATTTTGGTATGGATCACGGCCGGCAGATTGGTCCCGGTGTTTTTTCGTGTGAAGGGGTCGCACATCGATTTTCGGAGAAAACCGTCTTTGTATCCAATCTCCACTCCCTTTTCGATGGCTGTATAGAAATCGCCGCCAGTGATATGAACATCCTGGCCCAGTTCGACGAAGATGACCGCAACGCCGGTATCCTGGCAGGATGGAACGTCATCTTGTGCGGCGATCTCGGCATTCCGGATGATCTGATCCATAATTTCTTTCCCGACCGGTGACTCCTCTGCCAATTTTGCTGCCGCATAGGCGTCCATGACATCCGGACTCAGGTGATAATTCGCATCCATGCACAACCTGGCAACGGTTTCGGTGATTTTCTGAGCGGTTATTTCCCTCATAAAGGTCCTCCTCCTTGTTTTCATGGGTGAAACGCCAATATTGTATGGTGGTTCCGTTGATTAGTAAAGAGATCCTTCGAATCGGAGTGTGCCATCCGATGTGAGGGTGAAGGCAGATAGGGGGATTGCTGTTGGCAATGGGTGAGTGCGGGGCAGAAGTCTGAACCACAGATTACGCAGATTAAACAGATTGCGCAGATGGGGGATTACCGTTGGCAGTGGGTGAGTGCGGGGTAGAAGTCTGAACCACAGATTACGCAGATTAAAGGGATTGCGCAGATGGGGGATTGCTGCTGACACTGGGAGAGTGCGGGGCAGAAGTCTGAACCGCAGATTACGCAGATTAAAGGGATTGCGCAGATGGGGGTATTGCTGTTGGCAGTGGGAGAGTGCGGGGTAGAAGTCTGAACCGCAGATTACGCAGATTAAAGGGATTGCGCAGATGGGGGATTGCTGTTGGCAATGGGTGAGTGCGGGGTAGAAGTCTGAACCACAGATTACGCAGATTAAACAGATTGCGCAGATGGGGGATTACCGTTGGCAGTGGTGAGGTGCGTTTCAACCGTTACTCCGTAACCATGCACTGTCGCTTGCGATTCCCCCTCCGTGTCAAGAGATGGTTCCATGCTATCCGCACTGCAACGGCACGCCGCCATCAGCGACATCCGAT
>CAZELM010000039.1:31864-40100 GCA_964512995.1 uncultured bacterium | reverse complement strand
GGTCCAGGATCTGGACAATCTGCTCCGGCAGATAATACCTCAGAAAATCCCTGGCCACTTCCTTGTTCTGAAGGAGCTGCCGGAAGAAACGGTCATGGGGATTCGATACGGTATTCATGATCTGAGTGTACTTTGATCAACGGTGTTGTCAAGAAGAACGGTCTGGAGCATCTGAATCCAAATCTCAATCTGCGCGGGGCTGGCAACTGAAAGCTCGGATTCGGGTGCCTGACATCGCGGGTGGTGTGGGAGGGCCATTTCAGGACCGCTCCCCGGCAGTCGCAGCAATGCGATGGGTATCCGTAAGTAATCGTTCCAGATCTTCGACCTGGAATGTCACACAATGGAATTCTTCCGTTAACCGGCCTTTCAGCAGATAGAGATTCATACGGTCCAGTTTATGGATCAGCCGGTGATATGCCTTGGGGAATAAAATCGCTTCATAGATTTGTGTGGTATCTTCAAAGCTGACGAACTGCATGGGCTCATTGTTGCAGGTCAGGACGGTTTTGGCTGTCACATGCCATCCGATCGCCGTCACCCATTCTCCGATATGCTTTCTGAAGTCACAGGCGAGGACGTACTTTTTGCCTTCCAGTCGTTCCCGGAACAGCTCGATGGGATGGCAATCCAGGAGATATCCCAGGGTCTGCCACTGGCGTTTGCACATTTCACGATGCGTGTATTCCGGGAGCTCCGGCGGCGGTATCGACGCCAGGCCTTCCTTCCTGTCAAATGGCAATTCCATCGGTGTGTCGGGTTTCCCGGAGTGCTCGAAGAACCACCGGGCGGATTTCCAGTGCAGTTGCGACCGTGTACATTTCGGCTCCATCGCATCACACGCTCCCGCATCGATCAGTGCTTTCATCTCGGGTTGAGTCAGAGATACCCGTTGGAGCAGATTTTCGACGGAGGTGAATCTGCCATGTTTTTCCCTGTGTTCAATGATGCCGGTCATTGCCTGCTCCCGTAACCCGGCGATCGCCATCAATCCGACCCGGATTTTCCTTCTGCGGCCGCGATACCGGACTCGGGACAGATTGACATCCGGACTCAAAATCTGAATTCCCAGCCGCCGGGCTTCGGAAATATAGGCAAAGGAGGTGTAGTAGCCGCCTCCATTCGACAATACCGCAGCCAGGAACTCCGCAGGGAAATGGCAGCGGAGGTATGCGGACTGATAGCTGACCTGGGCATAGCTCGCGGAGTGGGGTTTACAGAAGGAGTATCCGGCAAAGCTCGCGATCATGTTCCAGACCGCATCGATCACATCGTCACAGATCCCGTTTTCTCGAGCGCCATCCCGGAATTTTTCTCTGTAATGTTGCAGGCGCCGGTGAACGTCTTTTTTGGACATGATCCGGCGGAGCATATCCGCTTCTTCCACAGAAAATCCGGCCAATGCTTCCGCCGCCATGCTGACATGTTCCTGATACACCATGATTCCGTAACTTTCGGAGAGGATGGGATCCAGTTGCGGGTGAAGAGAGGGGGGCGGTTCCGGCAATGCGCGTAACCGTCGGATGTATTCATGGATAAATGCGTTCGCCGCCGGCCGGATGATGGAGGAGTGGATCACCAGATGCTCGAAATCCCCCTTTTCTGTTTTCCGTTGAAGCTGTCGCATGGCGGGAGATTCGACGTAGAATATTCCGATGTTCGAGCCGGATGCCAGCATAGCGATCGTCGCCAGATCTTCCGTGGGATCCCAGTTCGGATGATCGATGACCACGCCTTCATTTTCGCGAATCATCTCGAGCGTATCCCGGACCGTGGGCAATCCATTCCGGTTGCTGAGAATATCAATTTTAACGAACCCCATATCCTCGACGCCGTCTTTTTCCCACTGGAGTATCGGAATACCTTTCGGCGAAAACTGGACCGGGCAATAATCGGTGATCGGGTGGGGCGTAATCACGACACCGCCACAATGAACGCTCAGATGCCGGGGGATTTTCAGCAGTTTCCCGGCTGCGTCCAGAATTTCCGGCCACGGGTCCGGAAAATCGATTTCACGAAATCTGGGAGACTGAGTCAGTGTGGCCGGATCGAACGCCTCATGAAAAAAATACGGCATGCGCTGAGTTCGCTCCGTGATCTCGCCATCGGGAATGCCCCATACCTTTGCCGTTTCACGGACCGCCATCCGGGGCTGGAACGTCAGATGATTCGCGACCATAGCGGTCCGATCCCGACCGAACCGCTCAAAGATCCAGTTCAGGATCTCGTCGCGTTCATCCCAGCAGAAATCGATATCGATGTCCGGCGGGTCTTTCCGGCCCTCATTCAAGAACCGTTCAAAATAGAGATGATGTTTGATCGGATCGACATTGGTGATCCCAAGCGTATAACACACCAGACTGGCGGCTCCGGAACCTCGGCCACAAATCCGCGTCGCTTTCTGAGCGATTTCCCGGACGACCAGAAAATAATCGGCAAAGCCTTTCAGGTTGATAATCGCCAGTTCCTTTTCCAGCCGTTGTCTGACCGGTTCGGTGATCTTTCCATACCGGTCTCTGGCCCCGTCATAGGCCAGCGCCCGCAACAACTGCTCCGCATTCATCCCATCCGGAATGACATCATACTTCGGGAAAATGACTGTTTTTCCATCGCCCTGGTAGTGGCAGGCGGCGGCGATTCCCGCGGCATTGACCAGCGCTTCCGGCAGAATCTCGAACATGTTATGAAAGTGCTCCGGCGGCCATAACCATCGGTCGGCCACCCGCAATTCCGATTCGGGAATCCGTGACAGGCTCGTGTTCCAGTGAATGGCCCGAAGCAACTTGTACAGGTCATAGTCTCCGGGCGTCAGAAGGTGCACGGCATTCGTCGCGACGACCGGCCAACTCCGCTTTCTGGCATACGTGGCAAGACTTCCAGGGAATCCAATAATCTCTGCATATCCTTCCAGTCCATCCGCAAAGATATGCTCCAGCACCGGAACCGAATCGCTGATGAAGATCAATCCTGCCGCGTATTCGGAGAGCGACCGGGAAAGGGGTTCCGGCAGTTGATTGCACTGGATGAGTGTGATCAGGTGGCACAGATTCCGATATCCGTCCCGATTTCGAGCCAGTGCCACGACCTGTTCTGGACCATGCCGCAGTTCCGCTCCGATCACCGGCCGCAGATCCACCTCCCGGCAGGCTTCCAGAAATGCCGGCAATCCATAGAGGTTGTTTGTATCCGTCAGAGCCAGTGCGCGATAGCCATGCTGTTTCGCGCTCGCACAGATATCCCGGATCGACCCGGTCGCTTCCATCAGTGAAAAATGGGAGTGCACATGCAAATGAACCAGATTCGTGCCGATCATGACGCTCCCAATTCCTTTCCGATGAGCACGGCATTCCATCCAAAGCGTTTCCGGATGGTATCCATGACCTGCGTGACGGCACGGCATTCGGAGCGGACCGGATCTTCGGGAAAGAGCGATCCCTGCGATGCTGTATGGTTTTTCTCTCGCAGCATCACGCCCATCATCCGGACACGAACGCGCCGCTCACACAGTTTTTCCAGCAGACCTTCGGCTATTTCATAGATTGGGAGGAAATCGTTCTGGAGCGTGGTGAATACTGCTTTCCGGGTATGTTCTACGGCATCGCTGAACCGGAGCGTCACCTGGATATGCGACGCAAACCGGTTCCGCATCCGCAGCTCATACCCGGATTCATCGATCAGGCGGGCGAGTGTTGCCTGAAGGAGCGGGAAATCGTTGGTGTCGGTCGAAAACAGATGTTCCCGGTCCACCTGAAACGGCGGCTCCAATGGTGATTGAATCCGGCGGTCATCCAGACCGTTTGCCATTCTCCACAACCGGAGCGCGTTCCGTCTGAATACCGGAACGAGCTGCTGAATGGCGCATTGAGCAATGTGCCCGACGCGGATCAGGTTCAGATCGCGGAGCTGACCGATGATCCGGGGCGTGAGCGTCGGCAGATGCCGGGAAGGCAGTGGCGCCAGAAACGTCCGTTCATCGCCTGGTTTTATCCGCATACAGGCATTGTTCCTGGCTTGACCGATCACTTTGACAGCCATCTCGGCAGTCAGCAGATTTTGAGCGATCCCGGAGGCGACACGGAATCCCCGATCACCCATCAGGTGCGTGCCCATGCGGTGAACGATCGTTTCCGGCGCACCAAACAGAAGCTCCGTTCCCGTCACATCCAGAAACAGCTTACCGGTATCCGTCACCTGAAACTGTGGCGTAAACTGCTCCGCCAACACGGACAGTTTCCGCGTTTCCTGCTGATACAGCTCCGGATGCGGAGGAACCGCTACCAGATCCCGGCACCGTTTTTTTGCCAGATCCAGTGGCATTCCGCGATAGATTCCCATCCGGCCGGCTTCCAATGAGACATCCCAGACCTGCGCCCGCGGCTTGCCAACCGGCGATATCACGATCGGCCGTTGCACCAGTTGCCGGTCATGGAGCCGTTCGACGGAACACCAGAACGATGAAATCCGGGTGTGAAGAATCGTTTCCATCTCCGTGACCCTATTCCAGATACCGCTGGATCCCGATGACTTTGCCCAATACCTGAACGTCGTCGGGCCGATACTGCTTCGGTTCATATTCCGGATTGGACGGTTTCAAGGTGACGGAATGATCCGCATTCCGGTAAAATCGTTTCACCGTTGCTTCCGAACCGATCAGCGCGACCGCGATCTCGCCGTTCTCGACAATGGACTGGGAACGGACAATCGCCACATCGCCGTCGAGAATGCCATCGAGAATCATGCTGTCTCCGTGGACTTTCAATGCATAGAGGCAGTCCCCGCGAAGCTTCTGTTCGTCGATGAGGATGCAGCCGTCGATATTTTCAATCGCTTCGATGGGAACCCCGGCGGCAATCCGGCCCAGCAATGGAATCTGGCGCAATGACGACCCATCCCCGGACTCGACGAGAACCCGGATTCCCCGTGCCTTGGAAGTCTCATCCCGCTGGATATAGCCTTTCCGCTGAAGATAATCCAGATGCTGATGAATCGATGCTCCGGATACATCCAACCGTTTCGCCAGCTCACTGACGGTGGGTGGAAATCCCTTTTCCCGTATAAAACGCTGAATGGCAGATAAGACCTGTTTCTGACGAAACGTCAGCGTATCCGGAAGCGATGGACCTGATTTTCCCTGAACCATTTGTGACTCCTTTCACTTAAAACACATGCTAATATCTATTATACCTAATAAATGTTAAGTATCAAATTTATTTTGATCTCCCGGCGAATGGAGACCGGGGCGGCGGCAATGTGTCCTTTCGAGGTCTGCATATTGCAAAACAACGCCATCCCGTCATAATGGATTCCATCAAGGGAGGTGAACCAGTGGAAAAACATAAACTGCTCGCATATTGTGGATTGTATTGTGGCGGTTGCGGGTCTTACATCGGGAATTCGACGGAGCCGGGGTGCAAGGGATGCCGGGATGAGGTGGAACTGATCAGCGACTGCCCGACACGCCCCTGCGCCGAACAGAAAGGTCTGTTGCATTGTGGCCAGTGCGTGGAGTTTCCCTGTCAGATGATGGTCGGGTTCTACCATGACGGGATCAAACATCATTTCGTGGCGATGCAGAACATCGAGCGGATGATGATCGTGGGAGAAGATGCCTGGCTGACCGAGCAGAAGGCGATGCATACCTGCTCCTGCGGAAAACGAAAGCTATGGTTTGAAACAGAATGCCGTCATCCAACATCATGACAGGTCGTTGGTGGTGCGAACAGATACCCGGAGAACGGGCAGTTATTCAACCGTCCTCGCGTGTCCCCTTTTCACGCTATTTTACCGAAAATCCGAAACCGATGCGGTAATCCGTTCCTGGAACACGAATGAAATCCAATCGGATGGAAAGGAGCCAACAATGGATTTGGGCGCATTTTCGATCAGTCTGACAGTCAAGGATCTCGAAGCATCGAGACAGTTCTATGAGAAGTTCGGGTTCACGGTATTTGCTGGTGACGCGTCGCAACACTGGCTGATCCTGAAAAACGGGGATCATGTGATCGGTCTTTTTCAGGGGATGTTCGACAAAAACATCCTGACATTCAATCCCGGCTGGGACAACAACGCGAGAAAACTCACCGAATTTACCGATATCCGGGAGATCCAGCGGCAGTTGAAAGCGCGGGGAGTGACATTCGTGCAGGAAGCGGATGAATCGACGACCGGCCCCGCCAGTTTCATCGCGGTTGATCCGGATGGCAACCCGGTTCTGGTCGATCAGCATGTCTGAGCTACTGGATAAGCCGATATTGTATCAGTGACAATCCGGAACAATCACTTGAACATTCTCATCATGACCCAATAACTCGTTGTAGGAGAATATCAGGTCAGTTGTTCTCTCAACATAGAAACGAGGTAACATGATGTCAAAAAAGAATAAGTATCAATCTGTCTTCAGTATTTTTACTGTTTGCCTGATCGCGCTGGCTGTTCCCTGTGTGACATGGGGAGCCAACGTGCTTTTTGTTTCAGATTGCCAGACCGATGTGTAATGGAGCCCAGTGGACACTCCGGACGTATGGATCCGGTGAAATCGCGTATGTCAGCAATGGCCAATACGGTCCCTCCAGCGCACACAGCTCATGGCAGAATACGACGCCCGGTGGTGCGGGTGCATACAATGCCGTGATCAGAAATTTTGCCGCCAGTTCGGCATCGATACTGCCGACTCCGATGCCAACGAATACTCCGATATCCACTCCAACGGCTACACCGACACAGACTCCAACCTCCACCAATACTCCGACACGAACGCCGATCCCGACGGACACGCCGACACAAACCCCGACGGACACGCCAACACCCACACCTGAACCATGTATTCATGATGGTGATGTGGATGGGAGTGGCGTCATTTCATCGGGAGACGCTCAACTGGCATTCTATATCGCGCTTGAGATGATATCTCCAACCGAAGAAGAAGAATGCAGTGCGGACTGCAATGGCGATGGAATTGTTTCCTCGGGTGATGCTCAGAGTATTTTTTATGCTGCATTGGGAGGCGGATCGTGTATTGATCCGTTCATTGAATCGAGATGATGTTATTTTTCATGGTCGCGAGAACATGAACACTCGTCGAGATTGAAAAGTATAGAGGTTAATACCTGCCACCCGTTGGCGTGGCAGATTGCTATATCGAAAAACGGAATTCCTGCTGAAATATAAGGCTCGATTCTTTGCGGACACCGTAATCGGCTTATAACTCATGAATTCTTCTCATGGTGATATTCAGTTTAAATCTCGCTGTCTAATTCGGAACAGAAACTTCAAGCACAGTTTTGGGGCGATCCTCTAACGATGGTCCATCTCCAAACTCAACCAAGAAAATTTTAATCTTCTTACCTTGATTCTCCCACAGCGTTTTATAAAATCCTGTCAGACAAATATGATTCAATCCCTCAATCCCAGCAATAATCAGATGTCTTTTGTCTTTGGTTACGCCACTATCAACCAACATTTTTTTCGAGAGAAAACGATCCATCACAACCACATGACGAGTCCTTTCATTTTCAAGTATATATGCTGTACCCAGATACAATGGCATCTGAGCGCTTAACCCCCTGCCAATTCTCTGGTAATATTCGTGATCTTCTGTTGAAAAATCAGTTAATTCATATCTGCTGCTTATGTCAGGAACTCGGACTTCAATCATTGTTTTGGGACGATTTTTTATCGGTGGTCCATTTTCATATTTGACGAGTTGAAGTTTTATAACTTTACCTTGGCTTTCATAAAGAGTTTTGCAGAAACCTGTGAAGCTAAGTCTATCCAGACCTTCAATTTCAACGACAATCATGTAGTCAGTCAAGCCCGCCTTAGCCATCGTACCATTCGGGTCTATGGGGCGTATAGCCATAACCTCCCGCGTTTTGCCATTCACTTCGATATAGGGAGAATCGTGTTCAAATCCCATTTCCTCTTCGAACAACTCGCCAATCACAGTCTGATAATACTGATGCTCTTTTGTTGAAAATTCATCGGTAAACAGTATAAAAATGAATACAATTATCAAAAGTAAACCCGTAGTTACCATCAGCAGAATAGGAATCGCAGCGATTATTTTCATGATTGCGATTGTTTTCACGGCTTCGCTCTCAATACCTGAAGTGGTGATACCATTACCTGGAATGGTGATACCATTACCTGGAATGGTGATACCATTGCCTGAAGCGGTGATACCATTGTCTGAAGCGGTGACAACATTGCCTGAAGCGGTGACAACATTGCCTGAAGC
>CAZELM010000039.1:0-31764 GCA_964512995.1 uncultured bacterium | reverse complement strand
CATTGTCTGAAGCGGTGACAACATTGCCTGAAGCGGTGACAACATTGCCTGAAGCGGTAATAACATTGCCTGAAGCGGTGATACCATTGTCTGAAGCGGTGACAACATTGTCTGAAGCGGTAATAACATTGTCTGGAATGGTGATACCATTGTCTGAAGCGGTGACAACATTGTCTGAAGCGGTGATACCATTGTCTGAAGCGGTGACAACATTGTCTGAAGCGGTAGTAACATTGCCTGAAGCGGTAATAACATTGTCTGGAATGGTGATACCATTGCCTGAAGCGGTGATAACATTGTCTGAAGCGGTAATAACATTGTCTGGAATGGTGATACCATTGCCTGAAGCGGTAATACCATTGCCTGAAGCGATGATATATTGACCATGAGTGACGATCCCATTCATGAAGCGGGACAGGCGTTAAGGTTTGAACCCTATCATAAATGTTATAATGAGGTATGTGCGCGTTTCAAACCGGCCCCTCATCCTCGATCCGTTAATCATTCCGAATGCGTTCCAATGCCAGCCCACATCCACAATCCGTTATCCATCCCGAATGGGTTCCATTGCACCTCTCATCATCGACCCTTGTCCCGGGGCGAGAAGGAGGGAAGAAAGGTTGGTTTGTGCAGATTATTATTTCACCTCTCTCAACTCAGCGGCCGAGAGAGGGTCGCCGGCTGGCCTGTCAGGGATCGATCCATGCGCATGGCCGGCGGGGTGAGGGAACCATGCAATGCGATCACATGGCGCATGTGTAAACGGTTCACAATATCGCCTGATTTTTTTCATCGACCGGTGATCGTCCGTTACCACCCTCATCCCCGGTCGGTCACAAATCCGGAACGCGTACCATTGCCGTACCTCCTCGTGATCGAGCAGGAACTCGCACTGCGGTGGAATTTCCGTCCAACCATACGGATCAAGCACCACCCGGTTTATGGCTGCATGCATCTTTCGGAGCATCTGGATATCCGAATCGATCCGATCGTCATCCGATATGGAAGCTTGGATCAGCAGGGGAGATTGGAGCATGGGATCGGCCGACGCTCCATCGGAGGGTTCCGGCGACTCCAGTGTCTGATTCCGGTAGTGCTGCATTGTTCTGCGATGAACGGCCAGACTGCGGGTAAAAGCTTCGATCGACGAGAGCAGTCGTTACTGAAGCCCGATCACGAGCAATCCGGCGGCGGCTTGGATCCGTTTGGGGATCAAGGTGAACCGGTGACCGAGATCCCAGACCGCCCGGTTGAATCTGGACTCATTGCCATATCGTCCGCTGCCGGACGGAGCCGCATGGTGGGCTTCATCGAGGATCAGCAACTGCCGGGGAGCAATGTGCCGAGCCACTCCCGTATTTTGGGTATAGGTTGGTGAGTGGGCTCGAGTCGGGGTATGTGTGGGAGTCACTGTTGATTTCGCGAAAAAAAGCAATGATTATTTATCAGGGCATTTTGGTCGACCATCTCCATAACCCGAATCCCGTTTCTGAAGATACGACACAAGATTTTCTGTTCTGTTAAGCTCACCGAGAGGGATGATTCTATTACCTTTCCGATGGTGTGGTATAGGGAGATCCGGAGGTTGATTGGCATGTCATTTGTGCCTTGTCGGAATATAAGATAAGTGATATTTGTGAGTTTTTTGCCGCTTCCAATCAAAATGAACCATCGTTCGGGGTCTAAAAGGAGATTAATCATGTTCAATATCCGAGTATTTTGTTCAATCATGTGTATCATTTTCATCAGCATTTTTCAGTTATTGCCACCTGTTTTCGCAGTGCCAATCACCTGGATCAATCCGTCAGGCGGAGACTGGAACAATGCAAGTAACTGGTCACCGAATATGGTTCCGGCAGCCAGTGATACGGTTTTGTTCGATCTTCCTGCCACCTATCCAGTGCAGATCACCCTCAATCCGGACCAGGATTGCATGTGTTCCATACTGGAGGTGCAGGCAGGGCATGTCACATTCATTCATTACGGATCGATGCTTGATGTTCGGCAGACCGTCAATATCGGAACCGCAGGCACGCCCGCGACGATGACGCTTGACAGCTCATTCGGTGTTTATGAGTTTAGACATTTCGGAATGGAGGTTGGTTCTCAGGGAACATTGATTCTTAATGGATTAAATTTTTCTATTGATCTGCCTTTTGCAATTCAGCCGGGTGGTCAGGTGATGGGATCAGGCGGCAGTTTCCAGGGAAGGGATGTTCAGAATAATGGCACCATCAGCCCGGGACTTGGCATGGGCTCTGCGGGAATAATCGGAATCGGAACAGAAGTTTTAGCCTCATATCGTCAGTCTGGAACAGGTGTTTTGAACATTGAGGTCGGCGGATTGAATCAGGGCACCGAGTTCGATGCATTAATCGGTGGCAATCCAGCTAACGAATCCGCGTACTTGGGAGGGACTCTGAATGTGACACTCATCAATGGATTCGTGCCATCATCGGGCGATGAATTTGTTATTCTAAACAATCTGGCAGTTGTGGGGCAGTTCACCACCGTCAATCTCCCTTCCTCCTTATCCATTGCCTATGAGTCGAACCGGGTGAAACTGGTTTGCACCACGCCGACACCGACTCCCACGCCGATCACCTGGATCAATCCGTCAGGCGGAGACTGGAACAATGCAAGTAACTGGTCACCGAATATGGTTCCGGCAGCCAGTGATACGGTTTTGTTCGATCTTCCTGCCACCTATCCAGTGCAGATCACCCTCAATCCGGACCAGGATTGCATGTGTTCCATACTGGAGGTGCAGGCAGGGCATGTCACATTCATTCATTACGGATCGATGCTTGATGTTCGGCAGACCGTCAATATCGGAACCGCAGGCACGCCCGCGACGATGACGCTTGACAGCTCATTCGGTGTTTATGAGTTTAGACATTTCGGAATGGAGGTTGGTTCTCAGGGAACATTGATTCTTAATGGATTAAATTTTTCTATTGATCTGCCTTTTGCAATTCAGCCGGGTGGTCAGGTGATGGGATCAGGCGGCAGTTTCCAGGGAAGGGATGTTCAGAATAATGGCACCATCAGTCCGGGACTTGGCATGGGCTCTGCGGGAATAATCGGAATCGGGACAGAAGTTTTAGCCTCATATCGTCAGTCTGGAACAGGTGTTTTGAACATTGAGATCGGTGGATTGAATCAGGGCACCGAGTTCGATGCATTAATCGGTGGCAATCCAGCTAATGAATCCGCGTACTTGGGAGGGACTCTGAATGTGACTCTCATCAATGGGTTTGTGCCATCACCGGACGATGAATTTGTTATTATAAACAATCTGGCAGTTGTGGGGCAGTTCACCACCGTCAATCTCCCTTCCTCCTTATCCATTGCTTATGAGTCGAACCGGGTGAAACTGATCGGTATAGAACCACCAACCGCCACTCCTTCACCTGCTCCAACACGCACACCAGAACCTACAGCATCTCCCACTCCCATTCCGCCACCGTCGATTCCAACTACTACCCCGATCGGTGTTACGTGTATCCTCCTGATTTTTGGTGTGCTCTTCGTTGTTTCAAGAATGAGTAATCCGGAAATTTCATGAAAGCAAACTATGAAAACGGGATTCTGATGAGAAAGAAGGTTCTGTTCATTTCAACAGATTTTCGAGAAGGGCTTGTTCCGGCTCCAGCAGATCATGTATGATAACATGTGAATCCTTGATGCGGATCATCATCGGACCCTTGGCAGTCAATCACACAAGTTTCGGGAGTATGTCCTGACGTTACATTGTGTGCTTTGCCCGGAAAACCGATATCTCTGTATTGAGGAAGCCGTGCGACACATACCACATGAAGTGAAGGAGGCTGATTCTGATATCGCATGGCATGAAGTACGAGGAATGGGCAATGAAATTATTCATGCCTATGTTCAGGTGGATGACAAAATTCTTTGGACTGCGATTCAGGTCGACCTGGTTGATTTGATGCCGATGCTGATCCAACTTAAAGCAGATAGCTGACGAGGAGATCGAAGAGTTTTCCGAAAGGAGAATGGTAAAAGTGAAGCAGATTCTGGAACGTATTCGCGATAAGGCCGGACGATTGAAAATAGATTTCATGGATATCCGGGTGTTTGAAGAAGAAAACACTGATATTGTGCTTCAGGATGCCCGAGCGGACAAAATCAATCATGAAAAATCATCCGCAGCAGGTATACGTGTTCTGATAAATGGAGTCTGGGGATTTGCGTCAACGGACCGATTGGATTTCGTTTCTTTGGACAACTGTCTCGAAGCAGCCTCAGGGATTGCTCGTGCGTCCCGGTCGAGAGTGGTGCATCCGGGAGTCATCACACAGATTGAATCTGTGATCGATTGCGTCAGTGCACAGGTTGAGATCGATCCCCGCTCCATATCTCTTTGCGAAAAAGTCCGTCGAGTCGTGGAGTATGAAAAGGCCGGCATCGCATTCGCTCCGGAGAAACTTTGTAACACACTCGTCGGGTATGGCGATATATGGTCACGGGAAACGGTGTGTAATACGGAGGGAACGTTTATCGAGCAGGAGATCATCCGGACATCCCTGTGGGCATCCATAACGGCTCAGGAAGGTTCAGTGCGGCAGATGTCCCATACCATACTGAATAGTCAGGGTGGATTTGAGCTTCTGGAACGCACGGCCGCCAGCGATTTTACTGAGGAAACAGCACGTAAAGCGGTAGCGCTTCTCAGCGCTCAGCGGATGCCCTCCGGGAAGTTTCCGGTTGTCCTCCACCCCTCCGTGTCCGGTCTTCTCGTACATGAAGCGTTGGGACACAATGCGGAAGCGGATCTCGTTTTTTGTGGGGATTCCATTCTGGAAGGAAAACTGAATCAGCCAATCGGATCTCCTCTGGTCACCATCCTGGACGATGCGACGATTCCTGGAGGATATGGCTCCTACCGGTATGATTCCGAAGGAACTCCAGGTCAGAAACGAATTCTTGTTGAAAAGGGTATTCTCAAGGGATTCATGCACTCCCTGGAAACCGCCGCCCGGTTTGGCATTCCCCCTAACGGAAGCGCTCGTGCGATGAATGGACACCATGTACCGATCGTCCGGATGAGCAATACCTGTTTTGCTGCGGGTGACCATTCGGTGGAGGAATTAATCCGGGATGTCAATCAGGGAATATACATGAAAGGTGGAAATGGCGGATATGTGATGTGTGATCGGGGTCAATATACATGTTTTGTGGGAGAAGGCTGGATGATCCGCAATGGAGAGTTATGCGAACATCTCCGGGATGTCGCATTTTCCGGGATGATTCTGGAAACGCTGATGAATATTGACGCGGTAGGCAGGGATATGGAGTTTGTCGAAGCTGGAATGTGTGGAAAAGGAGGTCAGGGTATGCATGTGGATCTTGGTGGTCCTCATCTACGCATTAAAGAAGTGGTGATCGGTGGACAGGAATAATCAAACAAGGAGATCTTTCATGTCTGAATACAGTGAGTTAGCTCGAAAAATCTGTCACATAGTCATGCAAAAAGGTGCTCACTTTGCCGATGTGGAAATTGTTGATCGGCGAAATCTTCACCTCGAAGTTGAAAAGAATGGTGTTCACTATTCCCGTGAATCTATAGAAGCCGCTGTTTCCGTGCGTGCCATCATCAATGGAGCGACTGGGGTTTCTCGTGTTTCCGGAGTCAACATCGAGGAAGCGAAGGCTGCAGCTTCCCGGGCTGTTGAAATCGCCAGACTTGCTCACCCCGATCCGGATTTTGTGACCTTGCCCAGCCCTTCGAACTATCCCAGCATTCCCGGGTTATATGATGAGAAGCTGGCTCGGATGAGTGCTGAGGAATTGATATCATTATACTTGAAAGAAGTCGATGGTGCATTGAGCGTCCAGCCGGAAGCACTCGTAAATGGAGCTATCCGGTTGGAAATCTCGGAAAATGTGCTGGTGAATTCCTTGGGAGTCGAAAACCAGAGTCCGAATACATATGTTGGATGTCATATCGCCTGTGTGGTGAAAAATGGAGAGTATGTGGGGGCTTTTGATGATTATGATGTTGCGAGGATTCTGGACGATTTCAATCCCCAGGGATTGGGAGTCCGGACCTGCACAGAAGCCATGAAGTACAGGGATGCCCGGAGTATCAGGAATGCCTGCCTGCCTGTTATTTTGGGACCGCTGGCCACAAAATATCTGTTCTGGGCTGTGGGACTTGGTGCAGGCGCGGAAAAGATCCAGCGAAAACGATCATTCCTGTCAGATAAAAAAGGGCAGCGGATTGCCCCTCCTTTTTTGAGTCTCCGGGATGATGCCTATATTCCGGGTGGCATTTCATCGGGAGCCTGTGATGGAGAAGGCGCATTGCGCAAGAAAGTGACGATCATTGATCATGGCATTTTTGTAGGCCATCTCCACAGTACATATACTGCTCATAAGGCCAAAGAAGACAATACCGGTCATGGCTCTCGATTCGGTGGTACTTACCCGACCAATATCGTCCCGAATCTGGGTGACATCACAGAGGCTGAAATGATCGCAGATACCCAGGAAGGTATTTATGTGAATAGCTGTTTTCTGTTTCCCAATATGGTCACCGGCGACATCTCCGCCACCATTGATTATGGATATAAAATTGAAAAGGGTGTTTTGGTATATCCGTTGAAAAACACCATGATGGGTATTCATATCCTGGAACTGCTGCAAAAAATCGATGCCATCTCGTCGGATTATCGGGAAGAGCCGGGTCAGATCATGCCCACTGTCCGGATTCAGAACGTGAAAGTGGCAGGATCAGCCTGAAGAACAGTCAAAGTGTTCCGTGTGATGTTTTTCAGATTTTTCAGCAGGATGCCAGATTGCAGAAAATATTCATCATATGGAAAGGCGGAATGAGCGGTATTCAGATATGCATGAAAAACTATGTGTTATTTTTCAGTAATCACTCAACCACAAATGATAAAAATAACCCATAAGATGTGTCCTCACCACTGATTCATCAATCCCAAAGCGCCAATAATACAAGAACGATAAGCCCCATATAAGTTTTATAAATAAAAAAAACGACATGTAACCACGAGGGCATATCTATTCTTAAAATATAATATTTACTCCTTATGAAATATGGAAACACGGTCAGTATCGCCCAATTATCACGAGTAAAATCGTATTTCCTACAAAAATAAGGGTAAGCCATCAGTAAGAATCCACAGATGAAAGGAATGGGAGTTCGTTATTTGTTGCCATATACGCAGATTATGGATTCAAGACTCCCATTGGATCAAATGGTATAAACCGTCTCCCATTACTATTTTCTGAAATCCCGGATAATTCATTCCCATTGTGCGGGTTCCGGATCGGTTGGCTTCCGGATCAGCGACCAGGAAAAACGCCGGTAGAGTTTTAAGGAAATTCCATCGGAACATACCCGGAACAGAGAAATATCGGTGAGCAATCCGAATATGATCCCTGTGTGCCTGATACAGGGGATCGATATCCTCCAACTCACTGGATTCAAAATCCAGTCCTCCACACCGTGGTGCCAATGATGGTGCGTAATGCGTCACCACGTACAGATCCAGTGGAGACTCGAACAGAATCGGAGAAGTTACCGGCAGGCCGGAGAGAGTTTCGATCAGTGTGCGATGGCGTGAATCACAGGTCTGGTGATCGTCTGCCAGGCTGGACAGACGCAGCCATCCCGCCAGAAAGATGATTCCCATGAATGCCAACGCAGCGGTTGGGGTCATGGGAATAATCAGGAATGCAAATACCGGTACCAGGCCAGCAACGGTGGGAAATCCATAGCGTCCCATCCAGACAGGCGCTATGGTGATGGAAATGAGGATCAGTACAGCCGGCATCAGGAGGAGACCGGAAAGTCCTTTCAGTGCAGCAGAGCTTGTACAGGAAACAATCGAATGCTCCAACGGTACATGTGGTTGCAGCAGGAGGATCAATCCTGCTGTGACGATGGTGAATACCACATATTTCCTCAGTAACGTGTAATTCAGGAACTCCCGGATGTATCTGCCTCTGCGTTCGGCAATCCAGGATACGGGATATGCCCGGTTCTGCCGCCATACCACAGGACTCCAGATCAGACTGGCAAGAGGCCCGGCGGCAATGGCGGAAATGGCAGTCCATGTCTTGAATTCATTAAATCCGGCGATCAGATGAGCGGTGACAACAAGTCCGAATACCACCGGTCCCAATGTGTGAAGATTGGATACCAGAATGGCCGTGATGGCCGTTGCCAGCAGAAGGGCAGTTGAAGGAATGGCTGGGGTGGAGTGTCCAAGGAACACGGAAAACCAGATTGTTGCGGTAAACCAGAATCCGTACATCCGAGCGGAAAAGGCATTTTCCGGTATTGCCGGATGATTCCAAATTGCGAAAGCCACTGCCGCACCGGTAAGAGGTGTCGAGATGTCCCGAACTATCTGGTAGACACCAAAGATACCTGCCAATACCGCAATCAGCGATATAAACCGGAATCTGTATTCTGGGTACCGAAGCAACCATTTGCGGAGAATGCTCAGGATAAGGTGGTGTAGTGGTGGGTTCGTATCCAGCCCGGCAATAATCGCTCGGATGGAGTGCCCCAGACTGACACTGGTGACCAGACGGAATGTGACGATTTCATCCATCCAGAAATTGGATCGGAACAGATGCCGGGCACGCCCTGCGAACAACTGTGCGCCAATCAATGAAAATAATAATCCGATGGAGAGCATGCCATCCGGGCTATTCATATGCACCTGCGTCTTTCTATTTATGAGACCCGAGCGATATCAATCTTCCGGATTCCATGAAACATGATTGCTCTGAAAAGATCAATATATTACAAACCATGTTTTTCGTTACCTGCCTTTACATGCTGATGCCGTGGACATATTATTGATGAATGAAGTTTTTTTTGTGAGAAGTCAATGTCATGAGAACGCCAAGACATATTAGTATCCTGGGAGGTGGTCCTGCTGGACTGGCTGCCGGTTTTTTTGCAGGCAGGAAAGGGGTACCATTCACACTATACGAAAGCCGGACACGAACGGGTGGAAACAGTTTAACACTTAGACATGGCAGTTTTCTTTTCGATTCAGGAGCACATCGGTTTCATGATCGTGATGCGGAGATCACGGGACTGATTCGGGAGTTGATGGGTCAGGATCTGATCCGGGTCAATCGACAGAGCTATATCTGGCTGAATGGTAACCGGATCGATTTCCCGATTCACCTGTTCAATCTGGTGACATCTCTGGGTATGAGAACCGTGATGAAGGCTCTGGTTGAAATCGCTGTTGAACGGGCAAAGGGTTCTGATGGAAGAGCAGATTTTGAGAGTTATGTGTGCCGGCATTATGGAAGGACGTTGGCTCGATTTTTACTCCTGGATTATTCCGAGAAATTATGGGGTTTAGCATCCCGGAATCTGGCCCGGGATATTGCAGGAAGCCGCTTGAACGGATTGAATGCACGGATGTTTTTTAACGCGCTGATGAAAACCGGCGGCAATGCTGCCGCGCACATGGAAGGGGAATTTCTCTATCCACGCCAGGGTATCGGGATGATCACGGATATGCTCAAGGATCGTTGTGATACCGGTCATATTTTCTGCAATACCAGGATTACAGGAATTTTTCATCGGGAAAACAAAATTCAGGAGATTGAAATCAACAGGCGCGAACGGCTGGCAGTGGATCACCTGATCAGCACACTGCCGCTCACGCAACTACTCCGCATGATGAATCCGGAACCACCGCCGGCGATTCTCCAAAAAGCATCCGGAATTCAATTTCGGGATATGATCCTGATCGTGTTGTTTATTGCCCGTAATTCAGTCATGGATTCGGCAACCATGTATTTCCCGGATCAGCGGATACCGTTTACACGGATTCATGAACCGCGGAACCGGAGTTTGTGTATGGCACCAGCAGGGAAAACCTCTTTAGTGGCGGAGATCCCATGTTACAAATCGGATCCTGTTTGGGAAATGACCGCGGATCGGTTGATTGAGACGATAGCGGATCATCTGGTCACCCTGAAGCTGTGCGAAAGATCTGAGATTATGGATGGGATCATGTATCGGATGGAGGATGCTTATCCGATCCTGAGACCCGAAACTTCTGGAGATCTCATTGCGGTAAACGGGTACCTGCGAAGATTCGGCAATTTGCAGACAGGAGGTAGAAACGGGAGTTTCCGGTACAGTTGGATTCACGATATGATCCGTAATGGAAAACAGATGATCGATGAGTTGCTGATATGAAGGCTCCGGATAGAATCGGGAACAGGTAACAGTGTTTCGTACAAGGGGAGGCAGATGAGTATCGATTTCCGGTTGCGGGAGTTCTTTTATCCTGTGGGAATTCTCCGCCTGCGACATATCCTGGAACAGACTCAGTGGATGGATTCCCGGGAACAGGAGGCGTATCGAAACAGGTTGTTGTCACAAGTCATTACGCATGCCTATGAAAATGTGCCCTATTATCGGCGAGTGTTCGATGCCGCAGGGATATCCCACCGTCTGATCCGGAGTATACAGGATCTGGATCATGTGCCATTATTGACCCGGCGGCTTCTTCAGAACCGGTTCGATGATCTGATAGCACACAATGCAAGACGGTTTCAGCCGGTTATGTACCGTACCAGTGGCTCCAGCGGATC
This sequence comes from uncultured bacterium, assembly GCA_964512995.1. Classification (GTDB taxonomy): domain Bacteria; phylum CSSED10-310; class CSSED10-310; order CSSED10-310; family CSSED10-310; genus CAZELM01. Next base: position 21,135 of record CAZELM010000039.1, on the reverse strand, counting down.
ACCGGTACAATTTTACCTGGACCGCAAATCCAATATTCTTGAATTCTGTTACTACTGGCGTCACTGGAGTTGGGCAGGATACCGATTGGGTGACCGTGTCGCTGACTTGGGTGCGCATTATTTTCTTTCACAACCCCGCCAGTACGATCAGGCGTTTCACATACAGCGACACACCCGGCGCCTGATGATCAACAGCAGTCTGATATCTCGTGAAAATATTACCGGGATTGCTGCGATTTTCCGACGGTTCCGGCCGCTTTATCTCAAAGGACTGGCATCGGGGCTGTATTTTTTTGCTTTGTGTCTTCAGGAATCAGGGATCAGCGATCTGCAGATCAGAGCGGTATTCTCTTCGGGCGAGTTACTTCTGCCATGCTACCGTTCTCTGATCGAAACGGTTTTTCACTGTAAGGTAATGGATTCCTATGGAACGATGGAACGAACGGTTGCCATCTCGCAATGCCCGGAGGGCGGTTATCACCTGAATACCGATTATGGTGTCATGGAGCTGATCAATATTGAGCAGAATACGGGCGAATCGTATTTTACCGGGAATGTTGTCGGAACGTCGCTGTATAATTATGCCATGCCCCTGATCAGATATGAGATCGGTGATACCGTGGAGATGTTTACCGAGCCACAATCCTGTGTCTGCGGCAGGAAGTTACCATTGATCCGGGGCATCCGTGGGCGTAACGAAGATAAAATCATGACACCGGATGGCCGGTATATCACTTCGATCTTTATCATACCGGAATGGATTGATGGATTACGGTTTGTGCAGTTTGTTCAGGAAAAGAGTAACACACTCGAAGTCCGGGTCATTCCGGGAGAACAATGGAATGACCTTTCCCATGAAAAGCTGATGATGTATCTCCGGCGGATGACGGGAAAAGAAATGAGTATCTGCATCAGATGCATCACAGACAAGGATGTTATCCGGGACCGTTCTGGTAAATGCCGCGTGGTGATTTCTCGTCTCGATCACGTATCCGGACCAGTTTTGAAAACAACTCAATGAAGCATGGAATGCAATATATGCATCAACCGGGAGTGAGATCCGGTATCCAGATATGCACAGCATCGACTGCATGCCGGAAACAATCCTTTTTGGGAAATGGAATGCCGGAACTGGCGGAAGATCCGGCTGTTCCAGAGAGTCCGCCAGTCATTGGATGTGATATTGCCCGCGATGACATCCGGAAAATCGACGCATAATGCGACATCTCCGTTCGGTCGGATTTCCAGATACCGCCAAGGTATCGGGCATTTTTTCGACATCAATGGCTGTTCCGGGTGTCTGTAGTAACATTCTGTATCAAAATCAAATCCGGGGGAGCAGCGAAAGGCTGGTTCGTGATTAGATCTGGTATCCGCACGAATCATCTCCATCTGCCGGTCGATGGAGGTGGTATCGATATCAGTCATATCTCGGATAAAGCCACTCCAGAATACTGGATTCATACCGAAATCCGACTGAAACCGCTCGGATGAGCGGCGGACGAGTTCTTCAGTCGTGAAAAGACCGTATTGAAAGCTGAATACATCGGCTCCGGCGCTTTTTGCCACCTGATACGTATCGAAAATATGCATTTGATTCTCGTGAGTCAGGGTCATGATCACCTGAATCATGGGATGAATACGGTTCCGACGTAACTTCAGGGTTTTCAATTTGTGCAGTCCTGTCAGAATCTTTTGAAATCCGTTTCCCGGACCGTTCCGGATCCGGTTGTGAATGGTTTCGGGACCATCGATGCTGACATATAGGCTATCAACCCCTGATTCCATCACGTCTTCAGCATATTTTTCGAGTAAAATACCATTGGTGACAATTTCAGAAGTAATTCCGTTCCGGGATGCTTCGCCTGCGATCTCAAGCAGGTCCGGGCGCAGGAATGGTTCACCTCCCCAGAAATAGATATGACTTATCTGGTGTTGACAGTGTCTGATAAAATCAATCCATACATCCCGGCTCAATTCCTGATTTCCGGTGGATATCCCGGAACGGGCATACACCCCCCGATCTCCCCATTGCCCGCACTGAGTGCAACGGAGGTTGCAGCGGTCGGTGAGTTTCAGGATGAAAGTATCCGGGGAAAATGCCCGTGTAGAATACCGGGAGATCATGACGGCCAGGACAGAACGCCATTTTGACCGGAGGATATTCCAGGCTTTCCGTTTGTGGTTGATGCCATAATACCGCAGGTATTTCAGTATCTGATCACTTCTCATCCATCATCCATTCCCGGAATCCGTCAAGCGTGAATCGGCTTGCAGCGAAGTATTTCAGTGCATGCCGGGCGTTGTTGTCCTCCGCTACCGGCATTCCGTTGATCAGGAAAATTTTTCGTCCGGCTGCATGCGCTTCCAGAAGTGTGGATATCCCCGGCTTGGTGATGATACCGGCACATTGTTTCATGAGTGGAAGGAGTGATACCAGCACACCATTTACGTGCACTCGGGGTTGATTCCGGTATCTGTCCGATAACCTGCGGTACAGCTTTTCGTTTTCACCGCATACGACGTGAATGTGAAGATTCGGGAAATACTTCGTCAGTGTGTCGATGATCTCAGAAAACGGACCCTGTCCCCAGTAACCACAGACCAGAAGCAGATGATTTTTATCTCCGGGATGATCTGCAAGACGGGCATACTCCTGCCTGGCCGGGAGTTCTATCATGTGAAACCGGACATGGCCAGGAATTTCGAATTTTAAACAATCCCGGCTTAACGGAGATAAAAACCCGTCCATGGATTCCCAGAAAATATATTTCCATCCCGGATTGGAGCCATACTCCCCAAGAATCCCCCATATCTTGAAATCTGATTTTTGGCGTGTTTTCAGAAGAGAACTCCAGAATGCTGGCCTGTGACTGATACAGATCACGGTTTTAATATTCAAAGACAGGATGTGTTGTGCCAGTTTTTTGCCGGCTGCACGGGGAAACCATTTCTCCCGGTAATACTTCCGTGCGTAAATAAGGGGAAATCTGTAGACCAGGTTCAGAAGAACCGGAAAATTACAGGAAATAAACCGGTACCGCACCATGTCCTCGTTCACCGCTCGAGGTTCCAGCAATGATTCGATGGGAATGTGGCTCACAAGGGATTGTTCTGAAACCATTTCCCGGATCGCGTCTCCCATGGTATACATCCCGCGGCCGACAACCGTGCTGACGATCAGTACCGGGGGTTCCAGGTTCCGCACGTGGTCCTGAAGATTACAGATATTTACGTTTTGCATCATACAGATACAATCCATCACATTTGCTGCAGACCGGTAACAGGCGTTCCCGTATATCCTCCCTGAAAAACCGGTATGCATCCGAGTTCCATACCGCCAGTATATCATCATGCATGATGTTGCCGAAAACGATATCGGGGAACTGGGCACACGGCGTGATATCGCCTGTCGGTGTTATATCCATTCGGAGCCATTGTTTGTAACAAAAGGAGTTGCGAGTCGGGATATGCGGCTGGTCAAGATAACGATGGATCTCCTCGGGTTTTTTCAGATAGCAGGAAATCTGAAAGGGCCATCGCCGGTCCCGGAGGTTGTGTATCTGAGAGATAAAGACGTGCCGGTCCAGGGGATAGGGGAGCAGATATCCCTTCTGAGACCAGGATTCAATACCATATCTTTCCCGCAGAATGCGATGATATGTCTCAGCCTGTTCTGCTGTGATAAACCAGCAGGGATTCAGCAGCAGCCAGTCGATATCCCATCGCACCATCTCAGAACAGAACGTATTGATGATATGAACATTCTCCGGCCGGATAGTGAACTGAATTCCAATGTACGGGGGGTGTTTCAGTGATTTGAGATACCGGATATTTTCCCGCACCGTCTCGTAAACACCCTCACCCCGTAACAAGTCGTTCTCCTGCTGAAGGCCATCCAGCGATACCAAAAGTGTCATAAATGGATTGTTATCGAAGAGATTCGGGAAACGGTTCAGATGCGTTCCGTTGGTACAAACGATCGAAAAACATCCTGCACTTCGTAATGTTTCCGCCAGATTTTCGAACTCCTGATACAAAAAAGGCTCACCACCCGACAATATGAACGAAGGGGAGTCTTTAGCTACACGCGCCACCAGTCGGTCAACTGCTGCCCAATCCAGATTGACAGCCTCATCGGAACTGTTTGATGCATGCCACCAGCCGGATTCTCCCCAACACATGCACATCCGGCATCGAAGATTGCACGCCCGGTTCAGAGTCAGTCTGTATATTAACGGCGGCGGCACATCCGCATTCCCGTTCCCGGTATTCATCAGCCATCGGCATCGTTGATGGATGCGCCACTTCCGATGGATCAGATGCATGGTATATTGGGGATGATGGAAAAAAGACTTCATGATGTGTGAAACAGATGTCAACGCCATGATGGACCCAGACAAAATCAAGAGCAGGTTACGATCGAAAAATTCGCAGTCAGGATACAAATATTTCTGTTTTAAGTCAAAGAATCATTTATCATCAGGAGATCTGAGCGTTTTGATATTTTGATAACGGAATGGTATGAAGGTGTCATGAGGATTCTGCATGCAGATAATTTTTATTATCAAAAGGAGTATGGTACAGAACTGTATATTCGTAAAATCATGCAGCATCTTGGTAATCGCGGCCATGAAAACAGGTTGTTCATTCAGAATTGGAGTCGGAACAACAGCCCATTGAAAGCGCTGTACAATACGAATTGCTCTCTGAAAGAGCTAAAACGAACCGTACGGGAGTTTTGCCCGGATATCATCCATATTCACAACATCACGAATTACCGGCTACTGGAGTTTTTTACAGAAGCAGCACCGTGCTTGAAAAGCGTCCATGAGTTGCGTCCATTCTGCACGGAGAATCAGATAAAACGGGATACCAGCAAACTCTGTGAGCAGCATTTGTCGCTGGCGTGTTTCCATGCCGGATGTTTTGGATTGACACCCCGATCACTATACCGGTATCGGGTGGAACGGAGAGCCATGGCACTGTTTCCCAGGTTTTCTGCTATCTGGGTGTTCAGTCGGTACATGAAGCGGATGATCGAGCGATTCGTACCGGAAGCAAAACGGCTGGTGCTGAATCCGTATTTTCACGATCCGGGTGTTGCAGAACCTGACCCTCCGGCACGGGAACCCCGGATCTTCGCAGCAGGGCGGATGGAAACCATAAAGGGATTTGACTTGTTGCTGCATGCGGCGGCACGCATGGAGATACCGGTGCGGATTGTGATTGCAGGGGATGGACCTGAAAAGGCACGTCTGGAGGAATTGAGCCGTGAACTCAAGCTCGATGTGACATTTTTAGGATATTTAGCCAACGACGATCTGGGGAAATGGTTTTCCTGGAGCCGGATTACGGCATTTCCGAGTATTTATCCCGAGCCGTTTGGTCTGGTGGGTCTGGAAGCCATGGGAGCAGGCCGTCCAGTCGTGGCCTTTGATGTGGGAGGTGTATCCGATTGGCTGGAACACGGTGTGACGGGGATTCTGGTTGAGCGGATGGATGTGAACGGATTCAGAAATAGCCTGAAACAGCTCATCGAAAACGATGATCTGGCGGCATACATGGGCAGGCAGGGCTGGATGCATGTCCGGGATTGTTTTTCTTTTTCAGCTCATCTGACACATCTGGAATCCGTTTATCATGAAACTTCCGGTAGCAGCCAACTCCAATGAAAATTCAATCGGGCACAAACAGAGCATGACGCAGGGCGATTTTTCAGCCATGTGTAATCCCTTAGTATCAACGCTGATTTATTTTGATGCCCTGAATTCAGGTCGGCCCTGCACGTCACCTTGACAGAATAGCGTCAAAGATTCATATTCATCATGGAAATGTCAGGGAGATGGATGTATGATAACGCACGAGTTCAATGTCATCATCGAGCGAGATTCCGAGGGATATTTTGTCGCTTCAGTACCCAAGTTGCGAGGCTGCCATACTCAGGCTAAATCCCTTGATGTCCTGATGAAGCGGATTAAAGAAACCATTGAGTTATGCTGGGAGGCAGAAGGAGATGACCTTCGCCTGAACGAATTTGTTGGTAACCGGATATAATGAATTTATATAGGTGCAAGGACATGACAAAAGAAAAAGTGATACAGATCATACAGACTCATTTGGAAGAAATACGGAAGTTCCATGTAGAATCATTGGGGATATTCGGATCGGTTGCACGGGATGAAAGCACCGAGAGCGGGGACGACGAGGCTCGAACTCGCGACCTTCGGCGTGATAGGCGGAAACAGCCCAAGCGCAGGATTCGCTATGAAGAGCTGTAATCATTGAGTTTCAAGGGATTACAGTGAATTTCGAGAAAATGCAAAATCGACCGAAATTGACGTCGGGAATGTACCCCAAAATGTACCCAAGTTGAGAGTTATCTGACCGTAATCTTGACTACATCATTCAGGTTATCCTATCAAATACCAGAGAATCCCTCATTCAATCACATGAATGGTTTGACTGTAAGAGTTTTCAAAGTGGAGGAGATCGACGTTAAAATGGGAGAGACTCTTAGAATCACCGGATATCATGGCACGAGTGAAGAGAATTGTGATGAGATACTGAAAAATGGATATTCAAAATCTGGTGATGATGAGTGGTTCGGTGCGGGAGTCTACTTTTTTGAAGATTGTGCTCCATTCACATTGGGAGCAGAGGAAGCAGAATGGTGGGTGAGAATAAGAAGATACCCGAGGTGGGTGATCCTGAAATCGATCATTGAATCTGAAAAATACCTTGATATCGCATTCTGTCGGGAACATAGAAGGTTGTATGAACAGATCAAAGACGAGCTGGTTAATCTGCATTGTCGAGGTGGAAGACCTATCAGAGACTTTAAATTAAGGTCGGTTTTCATTATGTTGTCCAGGAAGGATGTTGACTTCATCCGAGCGAGTGTCGAGGCACAGCGGAACCCAGGTTTTTTCTCTTATGTTATCGGGCGACACCAAATACAGGTTTGCGTTAAAAATCTGGATTGTATAAAGTCGACATCAGTTAAAAGGAAGGGGATGTGAAATGGAATATGGGAATAAAATACTTGAAGAAGTTCTGAGAGAAATTCAAGCGATGACTCTTGGGGAATATGATAAACTCCACAGAGAAGCATGTAATCACCCTGATGTGGAAGGTATTTCAGGATCTGATTTTATAAATGAAATCACCTTTTCTCAAATCGGTCACATGAATCTGAATGCGGATGTTTTCACAACTGGAGCTGATGTTTACACAATCACAGCCTCTCTCTCTTTAAACGTCTCATCGATTGCGATAACTTTAAAGCCTGCTAATAGCGAACTTCCGAAGGCTGCATGATCATGAGGGATAGCGAATTTACTTTTCTTGGTTACCGTGTTTCGCATTTTAATCTGGTTGTCCAAGATTCGTTCAACCCCGCGAATATAAAATTTTTCCAGAACGTTAATGTACAACAGAAATTTACCGATGATGATAAGCGTTTTGTGGAAGTCCATTTGGACATTACCATCAAGACCGAAGATGATTCTCTATCGATTCGAATTGTGATACGCGGCGGATTCAAGGGTTGTCCTGATATGTCGGATGACTTGTTCAAATCCATGTACTCGGTTAATGCACCAGCAATTTTGTATCCCTTCGTAAGAGCCTACGTCGCCTCGTGCACATCCCAATCGGGAATACCTGCTGTAATCCTTCCCCTGATCAATCTAACTGAAAAAGATAAATAGTCTCTCCTGTATTTCGAGTTTTCGAAATCCTGTTCGAACAATAAGATAATGCCCTCGTTATTTTAAACAGTGGTCTGTGTTTTTCTATATATCAGATTGACCAGAAACCGAGCTGTGAATTGATAAATTGACGATACACCGATGGGTGATATGATGGGGCGAATCCAGTTGTTAAAAATCCTCCCAATGTTCTCCGGGATATCACAATCCTGAATGTTCAGGAAGCATTTAGATATCTGGAACGCTGTTCCGAGAATTACTATCTGGTCGCGACTGCCGCGTTACTGGCAGGACTGCATATGTATCTGAAATAAAAACGCCCACTTTTCGGAGTGGGCGTAACTGCTTATAAAAAAATGGCGGGGACGACGAGGCTCGAACTCGCGACCTTCGGCGTGACAGGCGGAGACAGCCCAAGCGCAGGATTCGCTATGAAGACCTTTAATCATTGGGTTTCAAGAGGTTATGGCGAAATCCACAAAAATCCAAAATCGGCATTTATGGGCAAAATCGACCAAAATCGACGTCGGGAATGTACCCAAGAATGTACCCAAAAAATGAGTGGGAAGGGAACTTTTGGCTGTTCAGAGTGTTTATATGTATGAAGGCTCTTTTGCCAGAGCTTCGTTCTGTCATGAGTAGTCGCTAGGAATTTTAGAGGAACCAGATGCAGAAATTTGAAGAGAACAAGGTGATACAAGTCTTATTGTATCTGCTTAACAAAGGCGGAGGCGGACTTGAACTGTACAAGTTAGTCAAGCTGGTTTATTTCTCCGATAAAAAACATCTCAAAGAGTTCGGGAGAACGATAACCGGTGATGTGTATGCGCGTATGGAACATGGACCGACTGCTTCTGGAGTTTACGATTTACTGAAATCACTGAGAAGTGATGGTGACTGGCCTTCTGATGTCAGCAATTATCTGAGAGCTACAGGGAGAATGATCTATGCTAATAGTCAGTCCGACAAAGAGGAGTTCTCAGACTCAGAGCTGTCTGTCATGGACCAGGTGTTTGAGGAGGATGGCGGTAAAAATTTCACCGCATTGAAAGCGAAAGCTCACGATAAAGCCTTTAACTCATCAACAAACCACTGGATGTATAACGAGGACATGGCAGAAGATGATATAGCTCTCATTAAGCACATCCGACACCTCGAAGAAAATGACAGACTCATCCAGTCTTGGTAATGCTTTTCCAGACAACTTAAAACGACAATACCTCCGGGGAGTTATTCGTCGAGGTTTAGTTGTCCGTGCTTTTGTGGATTCCACTGATCCACCTAAAGTCAAGATATTTGTGGTCGTGGGCTATGATCCGGATTATGACAGGATTAAGATAGTCCTCGTCAATTCAGCAATGACTGACTTCCAGCAATCCAAGCCATATCTAAGGAATCGAATGATTCTGATCGAACCGAGTGCGGACCTCAGCTTCATCGAACATCCTTCATACATCGACTGTACAACGATCCACAACAAGGATTTTGATCACTTTTACAACAACCTTCTGAGGGATTTATCCCAGATAAAAGGACATCTGTCAGAGGACTTGTTGAATGATGTTCTCCATCAAATTTCTCAGGCATATCCGGTAAAAAGAAGAGATAAGTCTATTATCGAATCGGATTTTAATCCGGTTTTCCCTGACTAACCTCTCTACATAGCGTTCAGAGTACCTCAAAAACCAAACTCCTTGTCAATCAACCGTCCGATTTGTAGCAGGATTGCACCTACATCTGAATTCAATCCTCTCTGACACAGAAAAAACCTTCTTGCTATTTCAGGAAAAATCAGACATATTGTAGCCAGTTATGGATTAGTGGTGTCTTTATGTCTGGAGAAGCCAATGAGGGGGAAGAAAGCGGAAGACATTTTCAGAGAATGTGGGGGCCAGATGCGGATGAGTGCAGCGATCAAGCATGGAATCACGCGCTACATGCTTTACAAACTGAGGGATGATGGCATCATCGAGCAGATCAGCAGAGGAGTGTATCGCCTGACTGAACTTCCTCCAATCAGCAATCCCGATCTGGTAACGATCAGCCTGCGCTTTCCGAAAGCGGTCATCTGTCTTGTCTCGGCACTGGCATATCATGACATCACTACCCAGATACCGCACAGGGTATCAATAGTGATTCCCAGGGAGGCACGAGTGCCATCGCTTGATTATCCACCGATTACCGTCCACCGATTTTCCAAGACGTCATATCAGAGTGGCATCGAAGAGCATCTGATCGACAATGTGCCAATACAAATCTACAGTCCGGAAAAAACGCTGGCTGACTGTTTCAAATTCCGTCGCAGAGTCGGTATGGACGTGATCCTTGAAGCTCTGAAACTCTATAAGTCCAGGAGGAAACCCAAAACAAACGAGATTCTCGACTATGCTAGAATCAACCGGGTGGAGAAGGTGATGCGTCCGTATCTGGAACTCAGCTTGTGCTGACTTGAACGGAATTGGGAAAATCGATTGAAAAGAACTGAGGGGAGGGATCGATATGAACGACAGAGTGAAAGGTGAGAGAACAACCAAACTAGATGACCTGTTTACGCAGTGGAGACGAAAAGTAGAACAACACAACTTCATCGAGGATGGCATTGTTGACGAAAATATCTGGATTACGACCAAGCTCAAGGTGCTCTTTCTTTTAAAGGATGCCAACGATGAAGGGGGAACAAAAGACTGGGATTTACGAGGGTTTTTACGTCAAGGGGCATTCGATGGAACTCAAGGGTACACCGCCACATGGGGTTTGATTGCGCGGTACGCTTATGGGATTCAGAAAGGCTTCTGCACCTGGATATTGACTGAATTCAAGAATTCCGGAGTAGATTTTTCGATCCATACTCAACGCCAGGACTACCTTAAATCGATTGCTGCGATGAACATAAAGAAAAGTGGCGGTGCAGGTACGAATAAATGGGAAGAGCTGGAGGATGCGGTTCGATCTTCGCGTTCTTTCATCCTGGATGAGATTGGGATAATTGCACCAGATGTTATCGTGGCGGGAGGTACGGGTTGGTTGATCCCAAAGATATTCACTGAACCTGGTTCTTTGGAAGAGGTTACCCTGTCAACGGGAGTTATGTGCCAGAAACTGGGGAATGAAAACTGCTACATCCTCCATTATTACCATCCCCAGGCCAGATACCCGCATAATTTAATGTACATGGCTCTAATGGAATCTTTGAGGGAGTTGTATGGAATCATAAAATCCCCCAACCCAACCAAATAAAAACCACCCCCTCGTCGTATATCTCTCAGGAGGTGACCGATGAACTCAAACCTGATCATAACGACCGTACCGCTTGAAGCAGGTCAGCGGAATACCCTGACCCTCCCTGTTATGCTGGATCAGTGCATCGACCGCTTCCTGCAATCACAGGACGTAGCACCAGCATCCAGGGAAACCTACCGGCGATCCCTGCAACAATTCACGGAATGGCTGAGAACGACGGGTCGGGTCTTCAATCTGTCGGTTCTCAGTCGCGAGGATATCCTGACCTACAAAAAGACCCTCAGTGAGTCAGGTTTGAACGCCTACACAGTCTCCAGTTACCTGACCGCAGTCCGGAAACTGTTTGAGTGGCTGGAGGCTGAAAAAATATACCCGAATATAGCGAGAGGCGTGAAAGGTGCAAAAAAGCCCAGAGGATTCCGCAAGGAGTGTCTAATACCGGAACAGGTTCGGGAATCTCTGGAATCCATCGACACCTCGACCCAGGATGGTCTCCGGGATTACGCTCTGTTCAATCTCATGGTCCGCACTGGACTCCGAACCATCGAGATAGCACGTGCAACGGTTGGCGATATTCGTCAGCAGTCGGGTGAAGCCGTACTCTGGGTACAGGGGAAGGGTCGTGATACGAAGGACGATTTCGTGCTTCTGCTTCCAGAAACATTGAAGCCGATCAATCAGTATCTGGCGACCAGGAAGATAACCTCCGACAGCGATCCGCTGTTTGCGTCCCACTCCAACCGCACATGTGGGTCACCACTGGCGACTCGGAGTATCCGCCGGATCATCAAGAGCATTTTTCGGGGAATCGCGTTGGACAGCGACCGGTTATCAGCACACTCCCTACGGCACACTGCCATCACATTGAGCATCCGGGGAGGAGCATCCCTCCAGCAAGCCCAGGCAATGGCGCGTCACACCGACCCCCGGACAACGATGGTTTATCTCCATAATCTTGATCGTGTCCAGTCCGGAGCGGAACGCTGTATCAAGATTTGAGTGGAGCTGTTATCGACACCACCTGATAACCAATCAAAAAACGCTCCAGTTTGCCCTATAACCAATCCGGGGGGTTCGGGGAATACCCAACCCTGGTTCAAGCGCCACTGCCCTTAAAAATCGATTCTGACAATCCAGATGTTCTGAGTGGATGAACGTGTCTGGAACCTACCTGATTCAGAGAGCGATATTGACCTTTTCAGCAACCATTTTTCCCGGTCTATGGCCACAAAGGCGGAATTGCGGCCATAAAAATGAACCGGAGGAAAACGTCATCGATGTGCCTGTCAGAGAGATTTGTTTCAGGTACCAGCCGTGCGTATGGGTTCCCCATCAGACCGAGATTGGCGGTTTGGGTTCATTCTCCTGATATTGTGAATGACCGATCCCCATAGGTCATGGGTTCTGCCCCTGCGCCGCTCCTGTTTTTTTCCAGGGCACTTCTCAAAAATTCAAGGTATCCCAAATTTTGGACCCGCCAGGCTCGTCTCATCTGTGGGAAATCTCTCCGGATGTTCGTGGTGGTTCCGAGGCGCGGAAGCGCTCCTCCAGGATGATCGCACATTCGTCTTTTTCATGAAAACACGATGCCGGTGAACAAGCACACGCGCCTCTCTATTAGAGAGGCGCGTTGTGAACCTCCTTCCTGGTCTTCCAAAATAAACCAAACCAGGCATACCAACGCTGTAATGAGTGACTTCAGCCAGGTACCAAATCAGTTTTCTCACCCATGTACATGGGTGAGAAACCGTTGAATCAGGGTGCTTTCAATATGCTTCTCCATGAAGTTGTTGAAGAGATTCACCTGTCGCGTTGACGGATTTAAATTACGTTAGAAAGTCTCTACAGGCTATCCAGTATCGAGGGAGTAACCTCTTTAATTATCTGGAAAAAATACCGGACAGTATCTGGCCAAAGTAATGCCGAGTTCGTTGAACTTCGGCTGGGAGGTACCCATCTACCGTCTATGCGGCCATTCTTGATGGTCCCATCAAAATAGAGAATTGTGTAAATGTTTTCATGACCCGGATTGATATCCACTGTGAAATCGTCCTGGTTTTCGATAACTGGGTCTCCATCAACAACCAGACCACGCATTCTCATAAGGGCCGGTGTCCAATCACAATGACTGAATCCCCAGACATCCTTGACCATATAGAGGCTTCTTGAGGTACCCTTGTCGGAGTTGTTGGGTTTCAAATCGATAATCAGGGCTTCGAGTTGCTCTCCAAGAATATCTTCCACTGACACGTGCCACCGAAAAGGTTGTGAATCATTTGGGAGCAGCCGTTTTTTTAGAAGTGACGCAATCACTCCTACGTTGCATCCAAAAATATGAGCCTCTCTCAGCTTCTTAAACTGAATATGCGTTCCATCCCTGTTCATAGAGTAAAAATTATACATCCAACCCTCCTCGCGAGTTCGTGATCTACGTGAAAATCATTGAAATACATGGGTTCTCCCTGTTCGTAAAACTACAGGATTTCAACTCAATGTGCTAGTACAGAAAGTCCCTCAGTGTTTTCTTTCCAAACCGACTCTGGTATGATTTAAGCCGCAACGATGCAACCCAAACTCTGGGGAGGGAGTGACCATGAAAGATCGGTGGTTGTCAGTCGAGGAAATCTCAAAACACCTGGGAGTCAGCACGGACACCATCTACCGCTGGATCGAGAAACGGGGCATCCCAGCGCATAAAGTAGGCAGGTTATGGAAGTTCAAAATCTCCGAGGTTGATGAATGGGTTCGCAGCGGCAAAGCCACCGATCAGCATGTGACCGGAGATACCCCGTGAGTCCGCTCTTCAACCTGGATGACTATTCAGAAAAAAGGAAGCACAGGGAGGCTCTGCCCAGAGATCTTTTCGGATTCAAAGACGGCAACCATACCGCGCACACCAGCCGCACGATGATGCTCCAGGAAATATCCCAGCTCTTCGATCTCCTGCCTGATACCGCAGGTTTCAGTGACTACAACCATGCTGTTGTCGAGGACAATGCGCTGGAGAAGTCCACTGTCAAAAATCGGAAACTCACCATTCGACATCTCAAGGATGAGTACGGACTGTCCACCGATATACCGATATTCCGCCATCTCAGACGGCTCTGGAGCATCAACACCGAACCCCAGCCACTTCTCGCACTGCTCTGTGCCATCGCCCGTGATCCCCTGCTCCGGGCTTCTTCTGATTTCATACTCGGTCTTGATGTGGGCACCTCAATCATCAGCGCGAACATCGAGGAGTTCATCCAGACGAAGTTCCCGGACAGGTTCAGCGCCAACACGCTCAGGTCGGTATCACAGAATATCGGGTCATCCTGGACTCAGTCGGGTCATCTGGAAGGCAAGGTCAAGAAGATCCGAAGGCGGCCTGTCACAACTCCGGAAAACACGGTGTATGCCCTCTTCCTGGCCTGGCTGGAGGGTTTCAGGGATAACCGGTTGCTTAACAGCCCCTGGGCAAAGATACTTGATCGCGATGAACATGAGCTTCTGGAGATGGTCTCTGCCGCCTCCCGCAGAGGTCTCATATCGTTCCTCAGAGTGGATACTGTTATCGAGATCAGGTTCGATCAGTGGCTGTCTCCAGCAGAAAAGGAATGGCTGCATGAGCAGAGTTAATGAGCTGATAAAAAAATACGCCAAGTTCGTCTCCACGCCCTGGCTGAAATCCATCCCCGGCGCTCAGAAGGTTTGGTTCATCGTGTACGACAAGACCGAGGAGCGGCGTCTTCGGATGCGGATCGATGAGTTTGATCTGGCAACCCGGCAGGCGGGGCATGGTTGGAAACATATTGACATCATCGACATATTTGGTGAGTGGATGGCTCAGCAGGAATACAAGGTCAGTTACTTCGAGACACCTGATCTGGATAACCTGCTGCCCTATTTCAAGCAGCATGTTGTGGATCGGATTATTTCAGTCCTGAAGGCGGATGATGTGGACACCGATACCGTCGTTGCCGTTTCCGGTGTCGCTGGTTTGTTCGGATTTTTACATGTTTCCGACGTGGTCAATGACCTGTTGAACGATATCCGGGGACGGCTCCTGGTGTTTTTCCCCGGTGAATACGAAGATCAGAATTATCGTTTATTGGATGCACGGGATGGGTGGAACTACCTGGCTGTCCCCATTACGGCTCACGATGAATAGGAGTAACGTATGCTCAACCGAACCATTTATCTGAAAGACCCGACGATCAATAAAATCAAGAATGAAGGGTATGTCGTCGTCAAGGACAAACTCACACCCAAAGAACAGGAGACTTTGAGGTACGAGCTGGAGACTTTCGTCTGCGATGGCGAATATGCGCGTGGTCTCCAGCGGATTCTGGAAACATTCCGGAACAATGTGTATGAATCCGAGCAACCGGGGGTCTGGGTTTCAGGTTTCTATGGTTCAGGGAAATCCCATCTGGTCAAGATGCTCAAAACACTATGGACGGACTACACGTTCCCGGAGGATAACGCGACTGCACGGGGGCTGGCCAAACTGCCGGATTCCATCAAGGACACACTGAAGGAGATCAGCACGCTTGGGAATCGTGAAGGCGGTCTGCATGCCGCTTCCGGTACCTTGGGTTCAGGCGCAGGGGATCAGGTTCGTTTGACACTGCTGGGGATCATTTTCAAATCTCTCGGTTTCGCTGAGCAATACCCCATCGCCTGTTTCGAACTGTGGCTCAAGGAACAGGGGTATTACGAGATGGTCAAGTCCGCTGTTGAAAATGAGGGCAAGGATTGGCAGTACGAGTTATCAAACCTGTATGTCTCTCCGCTGATCTCAAAAGCGCTATTGAATGTTTACCCGGACTTTGCGGAATCCGCCTCAAAGGTGAGGGAACTCCTGAAAGTGCAGTTTTCGAAGGTGACGGATGTCACCAATGACCAGATGAAGACCGGCGTGGAGAGAGCATTGAAATCGATGTACGGCAAATTCCCGCTCACCCTCGTCGTTCTCGATGAGATCCAGCAGTTCATCGGGCAGAACCAGGATCGCTCGATGGCTATCCAGGAAATGGTAGAAACCTGTTGTAAGGCGTTCGGTGGGAAGCTGATGTTTGTCGGCACCGGTCAGACGGCAATGGCAGGAACTCCTCTGCTTGGCCGTCTGAAAGGACGATTCCCGGTTGCGGTGGAATTGTCCGATACCGATGTCAACCGGGTCATCCGTCAGGTAATCCTCCCGAAGAAGCCGGATCACATGCCGCAAATCGATGCGATCATGACCCAAAACATCGGTGAGATATCCCGGCACCTGAGCGGCACCCGGATCGAACACATTCACGATGATACCGAGGTGTTCGTTGCGGATTATCCGATCCTCCCGGTCAGAAGACGCTTTTGGGAAAAGACACTCCAGGCGTTGGACCAGGCCGGGACTGCCGGGCAACTTCGAAACCAGTTGAGGGTTGTTCACGAAGCCGCGTGTGCAACCGCAGAACTACCCCTGGGAACGGTTGTGGGTGGCGACTTCATCTTCGATCAGATCGTCTCTAACCTTCTCCAAACCGGTCTGCTCCCCCGTGAGATCTACGAATACATCCAGGATTTGAAGAAACATGGCCGGGAGGGTGTTCTGAAAGCCCGTCTCTGCGGTCTCGTGTACATCATCGGGAAACTGCCCAGAGAAACCGGTACCGATCTGGGCATCCGGGCGACACCCGACACACTCGCCGATCTGATGGTTGAAAATCTGCCTGCCGGGAGCGCTGAACTTCGAAAAGCCCTACCGGCACTGCTCTCTGAGATGGAGACGGACGGCAAGATCATGCGGGTCGGCAACGAATACAAAGTGCAAACTCGTGAATTCAGCGCATGGAACGACGAATACCGCAGCCAGGTCACCCGGTTCCTCGATTCTCCCCAACGTGTCGCTCAGGAACGATCCGACCTGATCCGGAAGGAATGCGGTGAGCGCTTGAAAGCCATCCGGCTAGTCCAGGGAAAATCCAAAGTGCCTCGATCCATCAAGCTGCATTTTGGACTGGAGAAACCCACCGATCTCGACAAGCAGATCTATGTCTGGATCAGAGATGGGTGGGACGAGAATGAAAACTCCGTCATCGCAGAGGCTCGTGCGGCTGGGATGGACTCACCGGCGATATTCGTATTTCTACCGAAGAAAAACTCCGATGAGATCAGAACCACGATTGCCGCGTTGTATGCAGCAACAGCCACTCTCAGAGTGCGAGGGGTTCCATCCGGTTCCGAGGGAGAAGAAGCCCGGAACGCAATGGAAACGAAAAAGCGGGACGCCCAGAACCGCATCGATCAACTCATCGCGGATATTTTCAAGAGTGTGCGGGTATTCCAGGGTGGCGGCAATGAGATCATCGCTTCGGACTTCGCCGACGCCATCCGCCAATCAGCAGAAAGCAGCATGGTACGACTCTATCCCGATTTCGATCCCGGCGATCACACCGGATGGTAGAAGGTGATCACTCTGGCGAAGAAGGGATCGGAAGCCGCATTGGAAGCAGTGGACTACCAGGGTGATATCGACAAGCATCCCGTGACGGCGGAGATACTTCGTTTCACATCGGTTGTGCAGAAGGGGGCGGATATCCGGAAGAATTTTGAAGATGCGCCCTATGGCTGGCCCAAAGATTCGGTGGAAGGCGCGATCTATACGTTAATGGTGAGTGGGCACCTCCGGGCAACAGAGCCTATAACCCACAAGGTCATCGCACCTGCTGATCTGGACCGGGCAAAAATTGGCCAGACGCACTTCCGGATCGTGGACAAGCCGCTCACGGCCAAACAGCGGATACAGATCAGAAAACTGCTTCAGCATGTGGAGGTGCCCTGCCAGCCGGGTGGTGAGGAGAAAGCGGTGGTGATCCTCATCGAAAAAATGAAAAAACTCTCAGAGACAGCCGGAGGCGAACCACCCCGACCGGTCAAGCCCGATATCGGTGAGATCCACAAACTGGAAGCGCTGTCGGGAAACGAGTTGCTCACGGCTATTCACGCGCAGCAAGACCATCTGGAGAAGCAATACGATACCTGGACCGGGCTGGTGAAAAAGATCACCGAACGAATGCTTCGGTGGAAGAACCTGGAGACGCTGTTATCGTATGCCGCCAATTTAAAGGAAACTCCGGATATCCAGACCCAGGTTGATGCCCTCATTGAGAATCGATCCCTGTTGATGGAACCCGATCCGGTACCGGGATTGTGCGGCAGCCTGACGCAGGTTCTGAGGGATAAGCTGACGACTTTGCATGCGCTGTACCAGAAGACCTATGAAACGGAGTTCGAGAAACTGAAACAGGACGAGAACTGGCAGAAACTCACCCCGGAAAAGAAACACGAACTGCTGTTATCCCAGAAACTGACAGTCGTTCCTGAAGTCAGAACCGGAACTGAAGACGAGGTATTGGGATCGCTGCGAAGCATGAACCTGAGCACGTGGGATGATCGGATTGCCGCATTGCCGGAACGGTTTCGTAAAGTGCGTGAAGCAGCAGCGGAGGAAGCCGACGTGGCGGTGGAGTACATCGACCTTCCCGATCAGACCTTCAAAACCGTGGATGATATTGATCGCTGGATCGAGACCGTGAAGGCATTGATTAAGAAGAAACTCGATGAGACCGGTGGACCTGTCCGGATTGGATAACGCAGTCAACGATCCATCGTCTAACGCAAATGAGGACAACCCATGAGAGTGTTGGATAAACCCCTTCGAAACAAACTGGAAACCGCCGTTAAGGCAGCTCGTGATATCGCCGAGGAAGGTTCCCGCATCGCATTGCAGGCGCTTGCAGTCGATGCGTCAGAGCCGTTCGCTCATCTGACTCCTGAAGATCGGGATTTACGGAACCGGTTGAGGGCACGGGCGCAGCAGATCGGGGATCAGAAGGTGGCCGGGAACGGCAAACACGGCATCAGTCACCTGGTCCAGGAATGTTCGTATGAGCACTGGCATCGGATGCTGTTCGCACGGTTCCTGGCGGAGAATGGATTGTTGATGCACCCGGAAGGCGTAGCTGTGACGTTGAAGGAATGCGAGGAATTAGCTCCGGAGGAGGATGCGGAGAACGGGTGGGAGCTGGCTGCCCGGTACGCCTCCAAAATGCTGCCGCAGATATTCAGGCCGGATGCGCCGGTGTTGCAGGTGAAATTGCCGCCTGAGCACCAGAAGAAGCTGGAGAAGCTGTTGGATGACCTGACTGTGGATACCTTCAAGGCGCGGGATTCGCTGGGGTGGGTGTACCAGTTCTGGCAGGCCAAACGGAAAGATGAGATCAATGCTTCGGAGGTGAAGATCGGGGCGGATGAATTGCCTGCGGTAACCCAGTTGTTTACTGAGCCTTACATGGTCGATTTTCTCCTTCAGAACACCCTGGGTGCGTGGTGGGTCGGACGGCATGGGAAAGAAACACTTCCGGTGGAGATGCCGTATCTGAGGTTTCTGGATGACGGGAGACCCGCAGTAGGTACATTCGATGGATGGCCCACTAGGGCAGCGGAAATCACCGTTTTGGACCCGTGTTGTGGTTCAGGTCACTTCCTGGTGGCTGCATTCGACATCCTCGTTCGATTCAGAATGGTCGAGGAAGGGCTGAGTGCCGACGAAGCGGGTGATGCCGTTCTGAGAGACAACATCCACGGACTGGAGATCGATGAACGATGCACGCAGATAGCAGCATTTGCATTGGCATTTACTTCATGGCAATTTACAAAAGGATACCGAAATCTTCCTGAATTGAATCTCGCCTGCTCAGGATTATCCATAAATGAAAAAAAGGAGACATGGATTTCGTTGTCTAAAAATGACAGATCTCTGACATATCACCTTGAGCTATTGTACGATCTTTTTATTGAGGCACCGATCCTTGGAAGTCTAATTAATCCAAGCCGCGTATTGTCGAAAGACTCGATGTTTGAAATTAAATGGGAAAGTATCTCTCCTTTTATTAAAAAGGCTTTGTTATTCGAGGAGGATTATGAACGAAAGGAACTCGGTGTAGCCGCAAAAGGCATTGCCAAGGCAGCCGATCTATTATCTGGGAAATACGATCTTGTTATTACAAATGTTCCTTATTTGAAGAGAGGTTCGCACCACCTATCGATCTCATTATTGGCTGATAAAGAATATAAAGATGCTAAGCAAGATTTGGGAACTATTATGATATCACGCTGGAGTGAGTCTATTAATCCAGGAGGTATTCTTGCTTTCGTTGCGCTCCAAAGTATTTTGGCAAAAAAAGGATTTACAAAATTCAGACATCTATTGCTTCAGGAGTTTTGTTGGCAATTAATTGCTCGACTTGGTGCAGGAGCATTTGAATCTATATCAGGTGAAGTCGTGAGTGTTGCATTGTATATTTTATGTAACAGCACTCCTGATCCGGACTCAGTTATTCATGTCTTGGATTTTACAAACTCAAGTAGTATTGAAGAGCTCAAATCCGCACTTTCAAATGTTGATACATTATTAACAGATGAGCACAGGGTTCAAACTGCTAATATTTTGAAGGACCCATGCTGTAGAATTCGATTGGGTGCTTCTGCAATAGATGAATCGATCTCAAATTACTCAACTGCAATGCATGGACAGGGAGTGGGTGATGGAATTCGTTTTTATCGTAAGTTCTGGGAATTATTCAGGAAAAATATCGATTGGGAATTTTATCAACTTGCACCAAATAAAACATCGTTATTCTCAGGAAGGGAGGAGGTTGTTTTTTGGCAAAGAGAAAAAGGGAAGATGGCAGAGTTGGCTAGATCAGTTCGACACTTGAATCATAAAGCACAACAATGGAGGAGTGGAAAACCTAATTGGGGGAAGTATGGAGTTGTTGTTAGTCTCGTAGGAGATCGGCGAGTTACATTATATACAGGAGAGATTTATGGAGAGAACTGCTGCGTCATAATACCAAACGATATTAGTCACCTTAATGCCCTTTGGAGTTTTATAGTTTCTGGTCTTTTCGCGAAAGAGTTGGCCAAAATTGATTCTGGATTCGCGGTTTCTGTAAAGACGATGCTGGCCGTTCCTTTTAATCCAGCAGATTGGACGACTAAGGCAGTTTATTTACCGGATAAGTCATCACAACATTCAGACGACCCCACCCAATGGTGTTGATTCTCAGATTATTTGGGATGAAATTTTCTAATTACTTGGCAATAGAGGAAGGCTAGAGTCTGTGTATGATAGCCAAAGCTTTTTGGATGG
>CAZELM010000038.1:36513-44723 GCA_964512995.1 uncultured bacterium | reverse complement strand
CACGGCCGGCGGGGTGAGGGAGTCATGCCGATGCGATCATGCCGTAACTGCCAGACCAAATGATCAACACAGTCGGCGGGGTGAGGGAGCCATGCATCGATTCCTGAACCCGTACCAATTCCGTCCCCCATTCATACAGGCCGGTCACGCATCATGTTTGATAATGATAAATGTCATGTCATCGGGTTGAGGAACCCCATTGGAAAAATGATCGACGTCATTGATAACCGCGCCGGATAGCTCCATCGCGGGACATACCGCATATCGAGCCAGAACATCATGCAGTCGCTGGCTTCCAAACCGTTCCCCAACGCTGTTTTCAGTATTGGTGATGCCATCGGTTAAAAAAAAGATGCTGTCTCCCCGATGGAGCATCACATGATGCTGCTCCCAGGAAAAATCATCG
Organism: uncultured bacterium; assembly: GCA_964512995.1. GTDB lineage: Bacteria > CSSED10-310 > CSSED10-310 > CSSED10-310 > CSSED10-310 > CAZELM01. Next base: position 44,317 of record CAZELM010000038.1, on the reverse strand, counting down.
AACAATCCCAATGGAACGCCGGATGTCAGGAGCGGCACAATCGACGCGTCCGTGCCATCGGCCGACGGATTGATCACACATGGCGTCTCATGGCCGGCGTTGCAATAGGTCATGATGCCCATCTTCAGGTTCAATATCCCATAAAACACCGACACATAAAGCAGATCAGGCGTTTCGATCCGAAGCCTCCGGTTGACATCACTCAGTGTCTGGTTCGGGCGATCAATCGGCACAGCATAGGTTCGGATCAGGGAACGGGCCAGTGTCATCAGCAGCGCCGCTCCCATGCCTTTTCCTTCCACATCCGCGATCACAATGCCCAGATGATCGTCATCCAGCCGGATAAAATCGAAAAAATCCCCGCTGGTCTGCCGGGCCGCCTGCGAAAACGCTTCGATCTGCCAACCCGGAATGACGGGTGATGGCGGGAATAATTTACGCTGGATCTGACGCGCCCGTTCCAGTTCCTGGTCGATCATCTGACGCGCTTTGAAGAATTCGAATTCCTTCAGGAGCAGCGAAGCCGCCCAGCAATGGTAGGATGTATAAAAATTGGAACTGCCGCTGTTTTTCAGAAGAACCATCTCGTATTTCGGAAACTGAAGACCCGACGTATGCCCACCGGGAGCAACCAGAGCATCCGAATAACCCTGACCTTTCAATTCCACCGGCATCTCCAGAGAAATACCATCATCCATTCCTTCGGATAGGCCGGATTTGAAGTGCCGGTAGATCTTCCGGATGTTTTTTTCGATCAGTTCGGTCTTTTCAGCGGGATAGACTGCATCGATCTCCGGAATCGGCGTATCCAGCGTCCGTTTCAGCAAAATACCGATCCCGGCATCGAGGATCAGACACGACAACTGAAGCAGTGATTCGGCACTTCGGATCCGGGTGGAGATGTTCAGAACCGTCCGGCTCAACCGCTCAAATTCAATCTGATTCATTTCCCGTTCCGTTTCCGGGTAGGGAGTTTATAATTCTCCGGCAATAAGATCGGCGGGACCTGGCTTGGAACTCCCAGAATGGAGACCAGATCATGTTCGAAAATCAATGTATCCAATGGTTTATTATACAGCCGTCCATTGTTTCCCAGAAGATGACGCACCTGCGTGAGAACCGGTGCTGCGCTGCGGGCCGTGATCACGGAAACCCAGAGTGGCGGCAGTTTCTGACTGGATTCATCCGAGCGAAATTTGTTCAGGATACGACAGCCCGTATTGAGACAATCGGGATCACTCTGAGGCTCCAGCTCTTCCGCTCCGTCTCCATATGGCATCATCAGATCCAGAACAACGGCACAGGGCCGCTGTTCCATGCTTACAGACTTCATATAATCCAGCGCTTCTCCGGCATTCATCGCCTGTTCGATCCGGATATCCGGTTGATATTTATCCATCAAGCGTCGGAGTTCATCGAGGATGCCATGATCATCATCGACGATTAACACGGTTTTCATCTCCTTGCCTTTTTTCACTGCCATCTCCCCGTCATTCCCGGATTTCCGTCTGGTTCATCAACTTCTGACGATACAGTTTTATAATAAATCGTGTCTCGTGTTCAATATTAACGATATCATCACGTGTGCGATCCAGTCTGGAATCGCCGGGATGGATCGGATCACTCTCCGCGGACACCTCCCCCAGATGGATCCGCTCCACCGCTTCTTTGACGATGGTCAATCCGATGCCGGTCCCGACGCGAACGCCTTTCCGGTCGGGTACCCGCGACCGATAGTACGGCTCGAAAATACGCTGTAAATCTTCCGGTGGAATGCCAACTCCAAAATCAACGATTTTCATGACGATGACGCCATCGGTTTCCCAGAGCGATACCGGGATCGTTCGGGATGTAAACGAATATTTGCAGGCATTTTCGAGTATATTGATCAAGGCGATCCGCATCCATCGGCGTTCAATGGGGAGTGGCTGGATGCGCTTGATGTTCCCATAGACAATCTGCTTCTGCGTTTCCCGTGCGATGGGTGCCATGAAATCACAGCATTCTTTCAGAAGACCGGATAATCCGATGAGATCCAATGTGATGCGCCGGTCCGGCTGGCTGAGTTTGGTGAACATGCTGAGCTGTTCACGGGCCACATCGACGAGATCAAACGCTCGGTTGAGCCGGTCGCGGGTTTTTTTCACCGTGTCATCAAACAGACCGGCATTGACCACAATCCGCAACAGCTCATTGGCCGGAAACCGGAGCAGTTGCAGAGGTTGTCCCAGAGAATGCACGAGCATATTACCCAGCAGCCCCTGCCGCTCCACCATTTCCACCATCCGGATGATCCGCCGGATATCCGTCGCCAGATGGGAAACGATACGAACGTCCTGTGACGTGAATCGGCCGCTTTTTTTGTGGACCACACGGCTCGATCCATCCGGTGTCACGGTCTGCTGCCCGACGATATACAGGATTCCTGTGATATCAGAGGTCTTTTTTTCGTCCGGATGGAGTGGCACTGCGATCCGTTCATGGCGGTGATCGAATTCCGTCAGGTGGGAAAGCACCGGAGATAAATGTGAGAGCACCGGTTTATCCCGGTCCCGTTCTTTATGGAGCAGGATCGGGCTTTTTCGGCTGTAACACAGTCCCAGTGCTTCCTTGGCGTCATCCGAAGCCTGTATGACATACTGGAACTTCTCCCGGTTCGATTCCGGTCCACCGCTTCGCGTCGTCGCCTCAAGCATCATCACTCCTTCACGGAACAGAAACAGATCGCAGTGCAGGCAATCGAAAGCGAGTTTCAGCTCCTGAACGATCGCTTCAAGGACATCGTCCACCCGAAGCGCTCGGAGATGCTGGTCGGCAAGTCCATACAGCTTTTCGGAAATCCCCAGCGTCTGCCGGTGCCGGCATCGTTCCATCATGGAACAGATCAGGTGAGCCAGATCCTCGAGCAGTTCCTCCAGAGCCGAACTCTCCTCCGGCAGAAGCGGCGCCGGACGAATGATATCCATGACGCCATACAGACGCCGGGCAGCATCCATCAGAGGAAATGAGATCAGCCAATGATCCGGAAATCGTGCACCATAACTCTGTGTGATCCGATCGGTGGCATGCGGGATGAAGAAATGATGGATCCGAAATGACCGGATCCGGAAAATCGTATCATCCAGGTCGGGTGGCTCCCCAGTCTTATCATTCAGAAGGGGGTGCTCATGGAGCGGCAAGATCATGGTATCCTTCAGCGTATCCAGTGCATGACCGCGGGAAGAGCGCAGGATCAGCTCCGAAGTATCATCCGCGATCAGCCAGATGGCGGCATGATCGGCCAGCCCCCAATAAGCGGATGAGTCGGCCGCGTTGTCGGGCGGATAGCCGAGTTTTCCGAGAAGCGTTCCCATGATCTCATCATGAGAACCCGCTTTCTCGAACGCCTTGGCTCTCGTATTGATATGCGTCCGGTGTCTCTCCCATGCAGCATCCCGGTCCAGAAGCGCCATCTGATGAAGTGCTCCGGAGATCAGCTCCCCGGATTCACGAATCAGCTCGATCCGCATCTGATCGAAATAATGGATTCCCGGAATCAGGATCATGAGAACCGCATGGAAAGAGGGAAACATTCCCCCTTCTCCACCAAATGAACAGACAATCAGCGATCGGCTCTGGTGTTCAGAATCCGGCTTTTCATGGGGAGCGGATTCTGTGGCGGAATGGGAAAGAAGCCGGGCTTTCGCCATCAACCGCTCCCATTCCCGTTGAATATCGTCCGGAAGACTGGATTTCATGAATGGACTGAAGATCAGCACATCACGGCGGCCGTTAATGAACGGGCCGGACCGGTCATGGATGATGGAGACCTCCTCGACAACTGGAAAAGTCCCGGTACCAGTCCCCCGGCAGATGATGGTATGAAGCATATCCGGACCGCTGCTGCACGTTTTCTGGAGCACCATGAAGCAATCGCAGGCATTCAATACGTCCGAGATCTTCACAAGCATCTCCCGGCTGAATACATCGGTGTGGGGGAGTCGTTGGAGATGATGAATGGCGGCGGAACGGGAATCCGCAACGCCTTTTCGCAACCGGCACATCACATGTGAAAAAGCGTCGGCGGATTTCAGATAGTGGAGTGACAGAAAGCGGGTCCACTGGGGAATGGATCCTTCCAATGATGTGCAATCCTCCACAGAGAGCCGGTTTTCCGGAAATATCAGGACAATCACCGCGGTGATCTGAGCCGCGAGCGGGACAGGAATAGCAATGACTGACTGATATGGGGATAATGAACCGGCTGGCTCGGGATATTGGATGAGCTGACTGGAAGCGGTGTGCTGAGCCAACTTCTCGATCTGTTTTTGCATCGGACCGGGCATCTGTGGCAGGAGGGGAAAGATGATCGGAGGACCGATTTCTTTATAGTCTGAGCGATAAGGTTTCTCAGATGGATCCGATGGTGTTGACTCGAACAGATATGAGCCGATCCGTGCGGGTGCATACCGATGATGGATTTCTTTTACTACGTCCTGGACCGCTTGCCGATAGGGATCCACGCCTCCCAATCCCGAAACAGGACGATCGGGTTCAGTGAATCGGTCGGTGGTTTGATTCATGCCATGCATCTCCTTGCTGCATCGTTATACTTTTTCCACAGCAGTTTGTCCATATCATCGGGGAAGCTGTGGATGTCCGGGAACGATGGGGTTTTTCCGCATACCGGTCTGGAAAATTTTTTTCCGATGACTCATTCCATACACTCCCGGAACAGAATGTTGTCGATGTCAGGCGATGGTTCGGACTCTTCCAATGGAGACAGGACCAGAACATCATCGATGCGTCCCTTACCGTAAACATCGATCCCCGCATCCGCAGCCCATTCCAGGTTCATCCGGCCAGCGGCGTTCATCTCCTCCCAGTTTTTCCGGTATAACAACGCCTGATATCGGCCAACGGGTACGATTACTTCCGCACCTTTATCAAAGGGCTCCTCTCCATTGTCTCCCATTGGAAGTGAATTATAGGAGTGGATGCACAGGTTGCCGGATGGCAGGTTCAACCAACCGGTCTGACACGGAAACCAGAGTCCGGTCTGGAGTTCATCCATTGTCAGCGGTGACCCGACGAGTATTTCCAGATCGACACCGCCGTCGCCATGCAGTCCGAAAAGCAGGAGTTTACCGCTGACGAGAAAAGATCGTGTGAGTGGATCCTCGAACGATTCTCTCCCAGCATAGTAAATGATTTTGGGTTCTTGTCTCCGCATCTCCGGTTCAATGGATTTATCGTATAACAGAACGGTCAGCCCTTCATTGTAGATGTGTACCGGTGTCGATCCAGCGCGAATCGGTCCGGTGACGATACGAAATGGTTCATGATTCACATCTCTACTCCTTTGAGGGATTCGGATAAGATCAAACATCAGCAAACGAGTGGGTCATCAGGCATACGGATAGAAAATATAGAAAATCAAAGAGATGGCTCCCAATACCCATGCTCCCGGAGATACCTCTCGGGAGCGGCCGCTCAGGAATTTGAAAACCGGATACAAAACAAATCCGGCGGTGATGCCGATTCCCAGGTTGTAGGTGAAGCACATCAGGATGATCGTACAGAATGCCGGGATGAGTTCGGTCATGTCGGACATATTGATTTTTTTTACGGAGTCGATCATGAGGATGCCGACGATGATCAGCGCCGGTCCATAGGCGCATTGGGGAATGGCGGTGAGGATCGGCGTGAAAAAGAGGGCCAGCAGAAACAGAATGGCCGTGACGAGAACCGTGAACCCCGTTCTGCCCCCTTCTTCGATGCCAGCCGCCGACTCGATATAGCTTCCGGTGGTCGTTGTTCCGCAGCAGGCGCCGACGACTGTGGCGATGGCATCAGCCATCATCGGTTTTTCGATATCCGGCAGATTGCCGTTCTCATCGAGAAAACCGGCTCGCGCACTGACTCCGATCAGTGTACCGATGGTATCGACAAAATCCATCAGGAAAACAGTGAGAATGATCGGCAGGAAGCTCAGCGTGAGAACCTCCTCGAACCGGAATTGGAATGCGATGGGAGCGATGGAGGGGGGAGTGGCGAAGAATCCATCGGGGAGATTGACACTGGGCAGATCGACACCGGTAATTTTCAACAGGAAAGCCAGTGCGCTGGTGCTCAGGATTCCGATCATGATCGCTCCCCGGATTTTCCGGATCATCAATGTTCCCATGAGAACGAAACAGAACAATGCCAGAAGAACTGCCGGTGACGTTATTTTACCGATCGTGACCGGTATATCGCCGGCCGGTTTGATTACGATTCCGGTATCGATCAGACCAATGAATGTCAGAAAAAGCCCGATACCGACGACAAACGCATATTTCAGATTGGTGGGTACGGCTTCGGCGAGCCACCGCCGTAATCCAAACGCGGTAATCAGGACAAACAGGATACCTCCGATGAGAATCGCCGTGATCCCCGACTGCCATGTCTGTCCCATGCCGATCACCACCGTGTATGCGATAAAGGCATTCTCTCCCATGTAAGGTGCAATGGCCACGGGTCGATTGGCGTAGAATGCCATGATCAGTGTTCCGATCACGGCAGCCAGAATAGTGGCGACCATTGACGGGCCGATCGGGATTCCGGCTGCCGAGAGTATCGCCGGATTGACAACGATGATATAGGACATGGTCAGAAACGTCGTGATTCCGGCCACGATCTCTGTTTTCAAATCAGTACCAAATTCTTTAAAATGGAATAGATTTTCCAGCATATCGACGCTCCTTTCCGGCAAATTTTCTTATCTCTGACCTCGATTTATCGTCGTTCCGTTCCTTTTGAAAAAGAGAAACAGGAGAATGTTTTGTTATCAAACCTGTAAAGTAAATCCGGGTGTTTACTCTGCAACTGTTTTCGGACACTGTCTATCCTGAAGAATCACACTTGATAGAGATTATGTCATTTTTAGACTGAATCGGCAATTGTGTAAATCCGATCATGTGTTTCCATTCTGCACGTTACCCATGAGAAATAATGATTGACTTCTATCTGCGATCCAATGACGGTCATCATTCTGCCGGTGACCGCAGTCATCTACCGTGTGATCGTGATCATCTGCCGAGTGCCCGTGGTCATCTACCGTGTGCCCGTGGTCATCTACCGAGTGATCGTGGTCATCTGCCGAGTGACCGCAGTCATCCACCGAGTGATCGTGGTCATCTACCGTGTGCCCGTGGTCATCCACCGGGTGCCCGTGGTCATCTACCGTGTGATCGTGGTCATCCACCGGGTGATCGTGGTCATCTGCCGAGTGATCGTGGTCATCTGCCGGGTGACCGTGGTCATCCACCGGGTGACCGTGGTCATCCACCGGGTGATCGTGGTCATCCACCGGGTGATCGTGGTCATCCACCGGGTGATCGTGGTCATCTGCCGGGTGATCGTGGTCATCTGCCGGGTGATCGTGGTCACCTGCCGGGTGACCGCAGTTTTCTGGCGAGTGATCGCGGTGAAAATAGGTCGATACGGCTGATAATTACTATCAACCGGATGCCAACGGCGAAATGAGATGGCGTGGTGGGGTAATTCACCTGAGAGTGTGTTGTCTGGTGTTCTTCACCCATTACCATATAGACGGTTCATCGTGATTGCAGTCCAATGAGGTGAACATGATTCCGTGTTTTTTGACCATATCCCCAACCATTCCCCTGAATGGGGAACGGCATATATGCAAATTCCTTCTTTCTTTACCCTCTCCCACCGGGAGAGGGTCGCCGGGCAATCCATCAGGGATCAATCCATCACCGATGCCGGCTGTGTGAGGGTATCGCATTAATGGCCCTGTTCGCGCCTGTTTTGTCCATCA
>CAZELM010000038.1:28384-36413 GCA_964512995.1 uncultured bacterium | reverse complement strand
CCGATGCCGGCTGTGTGAGGGTATCGCATTGATGGCCCTGTTCGCGCCTGTTTTGTCCATCACCGATGCCGGCTGTGTGAGGGTATCGCATTGATGGCCCTGTTCGCGCCTGTTTTGGCCATCATCGGTGCCGGCTGTGTGAGGGTATCGCATTGGTATATGTGAAAACGGTTCGCAATAATCCCGGAAGATCGATCGCTTTTCTCCGATCAGCCAATCTTTTCCCGAATGAGTGCCCGATACAGATCGGTGATGTTCAGCATCCCGACCAAAGTACCTTTTTTCAGAACGATCATGGCGCATTCCCTGGCCGCCATCATCGCCCGGTAAGCCTCCATCAGCGATTGATCCGGTGACAGATGCGGGAATTTCGTGAGTGCGATTCGCCCGCATGTCATATTTTTCCACTCCTCGATCGTTCCGGCGGGAATGGTCTCGTCCGGATCGTCAGTGAATTCCTTTGGATAAATCGTATTCAGGATCACCTGATCGGTAATGATTCCGATCAGACGCTGGTTGGCATGATCGAGAATGGGAATTGTTCTGATCTCATTGTCGATGATCAGTTCAGCAGCCGATATCAGATCATCCGTGTCATACAATGTATAAACATAACGGCTCATGATGCTGGCTACGGTAATGGATTCGGAATCACCAAACGCAATCGAGTGTTTGGGGCAATGGTATCGGGCGCAGAACCGTACAGATCCTCCGGCGCCCATCTCGAGAATGACCGTATTGGACTCGCATGCATCACACAATGGTCCGTCTGATATCAGTTCTTCACAACTGGGGCAGAAGAAATCGACTTCGGTGTCAGCAGGAATCTCGATATCGCAGTGAAATCGGTAGCTTCCATAAAGCGATGACAGCCACAGATGGCCGGGTGTTTCCAGATACATGATGGTACAATGAATGGATGGATAGCCTTCCAACGGATGTTGTTCATCCATGAGTGATTTTCCGCATTTGGGACATCGAACTTCTACTGGAAACATATGAGCCTCCTTCTGGCAGATTGGGAACAGCATTTCCGATAGCCTGGATATAAATTTAATTTGAAACCGCCTTAAAGTAAAGACTGAAAGTCTGAAACATTCGATTCCGTGAAGCGTAATATATTATCGATCAGGGACGGATGATGGGAAGGTCTGTAAGAAACTGGAAAAGAATTCAGTGGAATCTTAATATAGCGTGTGGAGGCGGGGTCACAGAGACAAATCGTTAGTTCCCGGCTATACTGGTTTGAGCAGGTTTAGGTGGTTCGAAATCCTGTTACAGGAGATGGGGATCAAATGAAAAGTGTAATGATGATGATACTTGGGCTGGTTCTTGGGTTGATGTTCGGCAATTGGTTTCCGCAATCGGAGTTGCGGATCATGCGAGCGGAACTCCAGTCACTCAAAGAGAAACAGGCGGGGAAGGAATCCCTGAACACATCGATGCTGCCCGAAGTCTCGAAAATGTTGCGAGTCAACCCGGCTCAGGCCAAACCCAAACTCCGCCCGACTCCCTCCCCAAAACCACTCGTCAAAGCGACACCCGACACCGGTATGGAGGATTTTGGACCGCTCGAGCCGCCATTCGTGGATGACTTCCCCGCGGACTCCGGAGATTTGGAAAAGAATCTGGATATGGTGACGGATTTGTGGAATGTACGAAGGGCACAAGCGAAAGAACTCCTGATCGAAAACCTGGAATTGACCGACTCCGAAGTGGACGCATTCGATGATGCGGTCGATGGAATGAATGACAGGCTGGAAAACAGAATTCGTGATATGGTTGACAATCTGCGGGACGGAGCTGCTCCCAGTCCGCAGGACGGATTGCTCTTCGTGCATGATGTCACGGGAGTGATGTTGGAGACGTATGAGGATCTGGATGATATTTTTCCCTCCGACTGGCAGGAAAAGAGTACCGAAGAAACGGACTTGATCAATTTCATCGATCCTACGGTAATGGTACCGTTGTTGGATCTGGAAGAAATGGAGCCGTAGCATGATGCGGATGGAGTTACGGGACATGCTGATCGTCGCTGGTCACGAATGGCAGGATTCACGCCGGAGCCGTCGGGTATGGCTGATATTCATCCTCTACCTGCTCGGCTCACTGGGAGCCTGCTTTTTATTCGCGTATGTTCTGGGGGAGATCGAAGCCCAGGTATCCGAGACGGTTGGCCTCTCCCGGACGGCAAAAACAGGAACGATGTCTTCTGCGCTGATTGAGTCCGATAGTTTTTTCGAGGTTGTGAAAGGGTTGATCGGTGATGAAGAATTGGCGCGAAAACTGGTCAAAACACCACCGCTGATTCTGTTCTATGCCTGGCTCTCATTCACATTCACTCCGATTCTCGTCGTTCTGCTTTCCTCGGAAAGTATTTCTGGAGATGTGTCGTCCGGCTTCGCCCGATTCAACCTGTTCCGGATATCGCGGTTATCCTGGGTAGTGGGTAAAGCGGCCGGTCAGGCGGGTATCCTGCTCGCCGCCCTGATGCTCAGCGCTTTGGGAGCCTGGATTATCGGCGTATTCCGGATGTCTCATTTTCAGTACATCGATTCGATACCACTCCTGCTGGAGTTCAGTGTCAAAGCGTGGTGGTATGCGTTGACGTTTCTCGGTGCAGCGCTGGCAGCATCGCAGTGGACCCGATCACCGACGCTGTCCCGGAGCTTGGGTCTGCTCGTCGTCTTTCTCTGGTCTATTCTGGCTGCACTGGCGAACTATTATGCCGGAGATGGTATCGCTCGGCTCTGGGAGTTGGTGCTGATTCTGACGCCACAAGGTCATCGGCTGGACTTTTTCAGACCGGAGATTATCTCCGTGATCAAAGCGGCAACCTACACCACAGGACTCGGCATATTATACTTTTTAAGCGGCTATGCCATATTCGCCCGGAGAGACATATAATGGTGAATTTTGCGTTGGAGATCACTGGATTGCAAAAACGGTTCGGGTCGCGTACCGCATTGAACGGGCTGGATCTCTTTGTTCCCAACGGATCGGTATTCGGTCTGGTGGGACCCAATGGTGCTGGCAAAACAACGGCATTTTCAATCATAGCCGGATTTCTGCGGCCGGGCGGTGGCCATGTGAATATCATGGGAAAAGGACCTTTCTCTCCCCTGACACACAAAGGACAGGTGACGCTGCTTCCCCAGGATTCCAGACTCCCAGGCAACTCGTTAGTTCTGGAAAGTCTGATCTATCTCGCACGGCTCCAGGGATTGTCTTCCATGGAAGCCCGTCGGTCGGCGGAAGAATTACTGGATTGGGTGGAGTTGTCGGATCGGGCCAATACGCCCATCCGAACCCTGTCTCATGGCATGATGCGGCGGCTCAGCGCTGCTCAGACGTTTTTAGGATCTCCGGATCTGGTTCTCCTGGATGAACCGACCAGTGGACTGGATCCCAAACAGGTGGTCAATATCCGGTATCTGATCCGAACCCGGCAAGGCAAACAGACCATCATCGTCAGCTCCCATGTCCTTTCCGAAATCGAGGCGGCATGCGATCATGTCGCATTTATCGAGAATGGCCGGACCACCCGTCAGGATTCCATGGAGTCCATGATCCGGCGCAAACACATGGTGACCTATTTTCTCGAATCGAATCATCTGCCATTGGAAACGCTCAGCTCCGCATGTCCTTCTATGATCCTGAAAGCCCCACCAGACCATTCGAGATTGACCGTGGAGTTTGGTGATGGGGAACTGCCTGCGGATATCAACCGGAAGATTCTGCCGATCTTGTTGGAGAACGGCGTGAGTATTCTGGAGATACGCATGGGGAGTGATCTGGAAAGCGAATATCTGGGATCGGGTGAAACAAGAAAAAACGAGGAACGAGGGACGAGGAGCGAGGAAAAAAAAGACGGATGAAAAAAACTCGAGCAGGCCATCAGCCATCGACTGTCATGTCTGCTGGATCAAACATACGCATGGCCTCCACAGGACTTGTGCCTGAGCGGTCATCTGCCCCCCATCCCTTGTCCCAATCTTCTTCCCTCTCCGTTTGTCAGACCGCACCCCAAACCCTCTCCAGGAATGCTGAGGGAGATTGGGGAATCCATCCGGATCAGCCTGCAATCTCCCATTTGGCGGATAACAGCGTATTGCCTGATGATCTCCGGTATTCACTGCCCACGTCTTCCTCCATCGCCCCTCGCCCCTTCCCCCTCATCCCGATTCTCACATGTATCGTCATGATGCTCATCTCCCAGGGTTGCGCCCGTATCAACCGGACGCACAAGCAAGCCTGTGAACATCTCGCATCCCTGTCCCGGGAACTGGACGCGTTTCTTGCCGATCCCCGTGAAGATGAAGCGTATCATGAGACACGGGTGAAACTCACTGGTGGCATGGTCGCAGCACCCGATGGCGCGTCCCATTGGGCGGGAAAAAGCAAAGCCAAGATCGCGCTTCCAGGACTCAAAGACCGGTGGGGCGTGATCATTGGCGGAGGATCGGAGGGAGAAGCGCAGATTTCCACTGAAACGACAACCTCTGCGCTGACCGACGAAATCGATACACTGAGCAGCGCTTCCTCCAAAAACTATGAGTCATTCCTCCGGATTTTCACCAAAGAAGATCTCCCCCTGAAATGGGATCTGGATATCGGATTGCGGTTCAACAGCGAAGCGGAAGTTTTTTCCCGGATCAAGGGCCGGCGAAGCGGCATCATCGGGTGCATGCAATACCATTTTTGCCAGCAGTTCTATTGGGAGAACCTGGAGGGATTCGGTGCCAAGAGCCGTTTTGAACTGGACCAGCAGTTGATCGACTATGCCTTGCTCCGGGAGTTTTGGGAGGTCAAATACAGCGAGAATACCAGCGGATTGGATATTTTCGCTGGGGTTTACCTGCGGGCCAGAGCACGTGATGATCTGGTGATCAGTCTGGAGATCACGAATTTCGGCACCACCGAGCCCTGGCAATACAAATTCTTCCGGATATCCAACCGGATTCGGAAAAATGTGGGCTGGCAATGGCTGGAACTGGAGATTACTCCTCAGGCGACCTGCTACCGCCGGGATGACCAGTGGGATCTCCAGCCATCGATCGAACTCCTCCTGAATCTCAGTTTCGATATGAGAACCCATTGAGAATTTTTCGAAATCAGACATAATGGAACAGAGCAGGTACAGAATTCGAACACCGGTTTTCATTGATCATGGAGGAACATATTATGGCGATCATCCGGCGGATCATGCAGTATAAAGCAGACGGTCTTGACATCGCACTCACCAAAATCGCCGTATTCGCGGCTGCGCTTCTGCTGGCCAAAATCTGGAGACCCATTCTTGATCTGAGCTGGTACTGGTATGCTTTGGTCTGGGTCATCTGTGCCATTCGTCCATTCAGTAAATTTTATCACTGGACGAAATCATCGGAAAACGCATTCTGATCCCACGAGATCGAGCATTCCGGACATGGGTCTCGCCATTGGATACATACAGAATCGCACTATTGCCTGCCGGAGGTCTATGTGAGTTTTTCCATTCGTTCCACGCATCTCACCGCTCGGGAAATCATTCTGGTGGGTATGATATTTCTGTCCTTGGCGTGTATCTTTTTCCACTTCGAGATCAGCTCCGGCCGGGTGCTTGTTGCCGGTGAATCGGTTTCCGCGTTTTTTCCCTGGCGTGAGCATGCCACTGGAACCGAGCGAATCCAGAATTTCGATCAGATACTCCAATACTATCCCTGGAAAATGTTCGGCGCGGACAGCCTTTCTCATGGAAAACTCCCCCTCTGGAATCCCTATTCGTTTTGTGGCTCGCCATTCATGGGAAACATCCAGACCCAGTTGTTCTACCCATTGGAACTGGGATTCCTCCTGGCCTGTTTCCATCGATCGTTTCTGATTGCCGCACTGCTCAAACTGATGATCGCAGGACTTGGAACCTATGGGCTGTGTCGGTATTATTCTCTGGGTATTGTCCCGTCGCTTCTGTCCGGTGTGGTGTTTTCCTACTCTGGATTCATTATTTTATGGCTGGGTTATCCCCATGCCACGATTGCCGCCTGGACGCCGGCCGTGTTGCTGATCACGGAGAAACTCCTTCAGAATCCATCCTGGAATTCCTGCCTGGCGCTGGCGTCGGTCATGGGGCTGCCGTTATTTTGCGGTCATCCGGAAATGGCATTTTATCTGATGCTTTTCACTGTGGTTTTTTTCGGCGTTCGCCTGCTGTTTCCGCATCGGAATGGTCCGGCTCGATCCGACCGGCGGTTGGATCAACCGGTGATAAAAACGGCGATGGTTTTCATTGGAGCGATGGTCATGGCCGGATTACTGGCAATGATGATCTGGCTGCCATTTCTGGAGTATCTGGTGCGGAGCGTATCGATTGGATCCCGAGCGGAAAAATCCATCGCCTACCACCATCTGCCAGCAACCTGCTGGAGCCATTTCGTGCTGCCGAACGCATTCGGAGCACCGCAGCGCACGGGATTCAAACTCCCATCGGTCGATCCGGCCTTTGCCAATCTGACCTATGGCGAAGTCAACGCGGGATACTCCGGTCTGTGGACCCTGTTTCTTGCCGGGATGAGCATTGCCGGGATCAGGAGCCATAAACAGGTTCGGATTTTTGGATGGATCGCCTTGAGCATACTCCTGATGATCTTCGGATGCCCGGGCGTCCCGTTTCTGATCAGTCATATCCCCTTGCTCAATCTCGGATTTCATCTCCGCACCGTATTTCTGCTGAATCTGTCGGTTGCAGTGCTGGCGGGAGCGGGACTCGATCATATCCTGCAACGCCGGCTGAGGCCTAAAATGGTGATGGTTGCACTGACCGTCTTTGTCGTCGGCATTGCTCTGATTCCGGGAATGGTCCAGTCTTCGTTTGGGGACTCGTTTCAGACGCTGGGATTGATCCAGGAATGGAATGATGACCTGAGTGTCCTGATGATTGTTCTGGGAGCAGGCATTCTGATTGTTCTGGGATTGATTCTTACCCGGTTCCGGATATTCGGTTGGATGGTGCTCGGACTGATAGGCGTGGAGCTGTTCCGCTTCGGCATGGGATACAATCCATCCGTTCCGGAGTCGGTTCTGAGGCCGTCCCATCCCATAACCCGGGAATTGCAGACAGAACCGGATTTGGTCCGGATGACGGCGATGGGGCCGGTATTTTTCCCCAACATGGAAATGATCTACGGTATTTACGGTTGTCGGGGGTACGACGCATTGGCTCCGGCATCGTACTATGCGTTTCTGGAAGCCTTCGATCCATCGCTTCGAGACCTCCGGCTGTCCAACAATCCGATGTATGTGCTGACATCCCGGTTTACGCCACAGCAGTTGAAGATGCTGAATGTTAAATATTTTCTGACACCGCCCGGCGCGCCATTTCAGGCATTTGCATCACCGGAAACGGACCCTGGGGATTTTTTCAGACCATCATGGGCGGCAGGGTTTGCCACGCCTGTTTATCAATATGGGGAGCCGCTGGAGCGGTTCCATCTGGTCCACCAGGTTCAGGAAATTGGAGATCCTGTCACAGCACTGAAAACGATCACCAGCCCCGCATTCCAGCCGGATCAGGAGGTAATTCTGGAGCGGTCGCCGGACCTTTCCATGGAGATCCCCCGGGATCCCGCGTCTGAAACGGTGCAGGTGATTCGCTATGAACACCACCGGATCGATCTCCAGACGGTGCTGACCGCGAATGGGATACTCGTTGCGTCCGAACTGGATTGGCCGGGCTGGCAGGCGATACGGAATGGCGAACGGGTTCCGATCCTTCGTGCCAATACCTGTTTTCGAGCTGTTGTGATTCCTGTCGGATCGCATTCCCTGTCGTTTGTCTACGATCCCATCTCCGTTCGGCTGGGTATTTTTCTCACGGGAATCGCACTGCTGATCACCGGTGCCATCTGTGTGATGGTGACGAGACAGAAATGGTATTGAGAATAAAAAAAAGAAAAACTCAAGAGATGTCGGCTATGAGGGAGGTGTTCTGTACTTCTCCGATAACGATGTCATCGGGGAGTTCCCTCACCCGGCCGGCCATGTTCTGGAT
>CAZELM010000038.1:0-28284 GCA_964512995.1 uncultured bacterium | reverse complement strand
AGATCCATGCGTGTTGGCATGATCACAACGGGCTGTTACCCTCACCCGGCCGGCCATGTTCTGGATAGATCCATGCGTGTTGGCATGATCACAACGGGCTGTTACCCTCACCCGGCCGGCCGTGTGTTGGATTGATCCCGACGGGCTTGGCCGGCGACCCTCTCCCGGTGGGAGAGGGTAAAGAAGGAAAATGCACAAACCATCCTTTCTTACATCCTTCTCCCCCCGGGGAAGGACGGAGGATGAGGGATGGTTATTGTTCCGTTCCGGAATCCATGCAGGTATTCCTTCTCCCGGCCTTTTCCTTCTGCTGATCCCGCAGACACCTTATCTCTTTCTATTATTCCCTTTGGTCATTATGATATAAAACCAGGAACGGTGAAGGGAGTTATACCGATGAAAAAAAGGTTATCTGCATTTCTCATCATGTTTTCATTTACAGCCGGCTGGGTGACGGGCAACGATGGATCGGAACTCATGGGAGTTGCGGTTCTCCGGAATCTCACACCCGCCGTTCAATTCATTCTGGAGCAATCCGGGCCGGTCGTGTTCTGGAGAACCGACGACTGGGCGTTGATACGAGCTGGCGTGATGCCGGAAGCCGAAACCGTGCTCCCATCCATTAACCCCAGCACCCTATTCCTCCTGTTCGGCCAATTGCCCGACTCCGGTGCGATCGTTCAGCACAGTCAGGATATGGCGGAAATTTTGCCAGGGATTTTCGTGGCGGATATCGATCCCGGTTATCTTGAATCCATCATGCCTTCCTCCGGCTTGAAGATCATTCGCTTGGGGGAACCGTTCGTGTGGCGGACTCCCAGCACATCATTTGATTATGCAGCGGCGTCCCAGGAATATCACGAGACGGTGCAGCAGATGGCCGATGCCGTCTCCGGAGCGGATCTCATGGCCGATCTCACGACATTGACCGGATTTCAGACCCGGCAGTCCGCTTCGGAGGGCTGTTTCCGGGCGGGTTCCTGGCTGGGCGACGGATTCCGATCCATGGGGTACGCTGTTTGGGAGCAGTATCACGTCAGTGATCTGGCTCCGAATATCATTGCAGAAGCGCAGGGTACCGTGTATCCGGATGAAATCGTCATCATCTGTGGCCATTACGACTCCACATCCCTTCAGGCTCATACGCTGGCTCCGGGAGCTGATGACAATGGCACAGGTACCTGCGCCGTGCTTCAGGCTGCCAAAATCATGTCCGGTCACTCCTTCGAACGTACCATCCGGTTCATCGCATTTTCAGGGGAGGAACTCGGACTGCTGGGATCCAGCGCCTATGCCGCCGCTGCCGCCAACTCCCATGAAAATATCATCGGAGTCTTCAATTTCGACATGATTGGATGGGTGGACCGGAACCCGGAAGACCTGGATTGCATATCCAACCGGGATTCCCAGGAGCTGCTGGATTTTTTCATCGATACTATGCACATGTATACATCGCTGCCGACCGAGCGGGTGGTCAATGGCCGACTGACCTACTCGGATCACTCCCCATTCTGGCAACAGGGATATCCGGCGATTCTGGGGATCGAGGATGAACCGTTGAACTACCCCTATTACCATACCATTGACGATACAGCGGATAAGATCGACGTGGATTTTTTCACCATATCCGTTCGAGCCGGTATCGCGGCTGTCGCTCAAATGGCCATGCCATCCGATGCGGCGGCTCCGCCGGATCCTTCTCCGGAAGATCTGTATGTTCAGTTGCATCTGAATGGTCAGGATTATCGACCGGGTCAGGAGTTATTGCTGACGGTATCGTATGAAAACACTACCGGTTACGTGTATGATGTGTCGTTGCTGGTCATTCTGGATGTTTACGGGCAATACTGGTTCTGGCCATCCTGGACGCATGCGATCGATTATCAGGAGTATCGGCTGCTGCCCGGAGAAGCAGTGAATGACCGGTTCATTCTGGGATTTGTCTGGCCGGACAGTCCGGTTGAAACGATCGATGGAACCTTCTGGAGCGGTTTTCTCGATGCTGAACGGACCCGGTTGCTGGGTGGAATTTCGCAAGTGGAATGGCGGTTTTCCGGCAATTGATCGAATCGCATTCCCGTGTGGCCATGACGCCGACCGGTTTCCGGAAATATCCCGCCTGGACAGCTCTGCTGACGCTGACGTTCGTCTGGGTGATGTTTTTCGCTAAACCGGTCTTCACGCGATCCGTAAGGCTTCAGTGGGATGCACTGGATCTCCATTATCCCCATCTGGTGCATGTCAGTCGCAGCATTCAATCCGGAACAATACCCTTCTGGGAACCGTACCTGTTTTGTGGGTATCCGTTGGTCGGATATCTGCAAGCCGGAACATACTATCCGATCCATTTCATGATAGCGCTTCTCCGGGAGATTTCTCCGGTGATCGTCATCCATCTCATTACAATTCATTATCTGATTGCCATCCTGAGCGCATTCTGGCTGGCTCGGGTGTTGAAGCTCGCTCTTCCGGCAGCGGTCATGTCGGGAATGGCGTATGGCATGTCAGGTCAATTGCTCGGTCATGCCACGCACCTGGGAATCCTGGAACAGCTTGCGGTGCTCCCGTTAATTCTGGCGATCGTGATACTCGGAGTGCAGAAAACCGATTGGCGATATGGGATCATGGCTGGAACTGCTTCAGGGTTCGGGATTCTGGCAGGTCACTTTCAGTCCGGGATGTATTGTTTTACGTTGCTGCTTGTCTGGACATTCTGGGAGTCGCTTTTTCAGCCGGACCAGCGTACCACCATTCGACGGATTGGAACCGCTCTGCTGTGGGTTGGCGTGATTACGGTCATGACCATGCTGGTTTCCGGGATTCAGTTGTTTACGACTGCGGAGTTGGCTCATCAGTCCAGCCGGAGCAGCATCTCCTATCACCTGTCGACTTCCGAATCCCTGACTGCCAAAAGTCTGGTGACGGCTTTTTTTCCCGACGCATTCGGAGGGATTCGAGGACCCTATTGGGGAGCCTGGGACCGGACGAATCAGCAGTGTTATATCGGATTGATCTCGCTGATATTTCTGGGATTTTTCGGTGCCGGACCGAAAACACGCAGAGACTGGTTTCTGACTGGATTGGCCGGATTCGGTCTTCTGTTTGCTCTGGGAGATAAAACGCCGGTTCATCCGGTGGCGTTGCATATTGTTCCGGGCTGGAATCTGGTCCGGACACCGGCTGCGATGCTCCCGATATCGGTTCTGGCGCTGGCCATGATGGTGGGGCGAGGTATTGAGATGATGCGGGAGATGCCCTGGGAGAAAGCGACTCGTATCCTGTTCAGCTCCGCATTGGGGATCAGTGGGATGGGATTGGGGAGCATGGGGCTGCTGGTTCGATTGGGAATCCGGCAGGATTCGCCATGGAATCTGCAGGAGTGGCTCCTTCAGGGGATGGAATGGGGAGCGATTCTGTTTCTGATCTTTGGAACGCTTTCTGTTGTTAACCGGTACCGCACAGCGTATCCAATGGTTATGTGGATACTTCCATTTGTTTTTTGGGTCGAGTTGATGATCGTGTACCGGTCCAGCGATCTTCAGTTTGCACATGGAGATCCCTATCAGGATTTCCAGCAGACGCCCGTTCGTGCATTTTTGGATGAGGCGGTATCGAAAAATCCGGAGATCCGGGTTCATGAATGGGATATCCGGTCGGTGCTGCTGACCAATGAAGGGTCGTTGCGGCACTATCCGACGACGTCGGGTCGGATTTCGGGATTGCATCCGAGATGGATTGGGGAATTGGTCCGGATGGTGGAGTTCCGGAAGCAGATCCTGGATCTGTTACGGGTGAAATATGTGTTGGTCGGCCGGCCGGCAGATGGATTGATGGTGCAGTCGACAGCGCCATTGAACGCTGACTGGCCGAAATGGAAACCCCGGCAGGAATTGTTTCGCGTGAGCGAGTTTATCCTGGAAAATCCGGAGGTTTTCCCTCATGTGTTCCGCGTATCGGACTGGGTGATCAGTGATGCCAAAGAAACCACGTTGAATTTGTTGACACAGATCGATCTTCGGACGACAGCGATTCTGGATTCGGAACCGGGAATCGAGCCGGGGCCGGATCCGAGTGGTGCGATCACGGTTCTCCGCCAGGACGACTGTCATCTGGATTTCACCGGTCATTTCGGGAGGGACTCCCTGGTGATCATCGGTGACGTCTTTTATCCCGGCTGGCGGGTCTGGATCGACGGAACCGAAGGGTGGATGATGCGAGCCGATCATGCGCTCCGGGGGATTATTGTTCCAGCGGGATTTCATCACATTGAGATGGAATTTATTCCGGGAGCATTCCGGCCGGGAGTATTCTGTACATTGACCGGTCTGATGATCACGATCATTGTTCTATGCCTGAAGCGGCGATCGGTTGATTACCAAGGTAATGTGGTTCCCTGAAGGATCCTTTTTTTACACCACGGATGGACACAAATAAACACTGTTAGGATGAAGATCAGTTGCTTTTGCGAATATTGAGCATCACTGACCGGATCATCAAAAGGAAAAAGCAGAGCGGGCTTATTTCTTAATGAACATGGGTAGTTATGTTTTTTATCCGTGTTCATCCGTGGTTCATCATTTTAAAAAGGTAACCGATCAGTGGAGAAATACCCTCTACAAAGAGGGGTGGCACGCAGAATCATGTTACTGAAAACAGGCAGACCTGTTGGACGGGTTGATTCTGCGTGATGGGGTGTGTATTCGTAAAATCGGAACACACCCCGTCTCTGCTTCGCTCGCCAAGAAGCCATGCTGAATCCAAACCAGCCGACGCTTCGTAGAGCCACCCCTCTTGATAGAGGGATTCTGGTTGCTTATCACTTGCTGAACGATTACTAAAAAAGACAGCGCATTAAATTAACTGGACAAATCCACTAAAACATCAACTTATCGATGTATATCAATAACTCTCCCAGGCTCACCGTATAACTGCCGTATTCGTTATCATACCATCCGAAGATCTTGGCATGCGTGACCGGCATGCGAATCGGAGCCTCCAGTGAGATGCCGTGTTCTTTGAGCAGTTCCGGTGGAATTTCCACGAAACCGGTTCGAGTATGATTTTCATGACCCTCGATAACCACTGCAGCCGGAACACCGATCAAATCCGAGGATACGTTCTGTTTTTCCGAGTAGATCAGGAGATCTTTCTGCGGGCCGGCAGCCGCTTGTTTATAGATTCCATTGATCAGTTGTTTGGTGATCACCGGATCCCCTTTTTCATTCAGCGGGGTATGGAACGTGACGTTCAGGTTGATGAGCGATACGGTATTGGTGGGAATGCGGACCGAATCGGCCATGAATCCCACTTTTTTGATCTCCGGCAGAACCTGTTCCAATGCTTTCGCTGCTCCTGTGGAGGAGAGGATGATGTTGTTGAACACTGCTCGATTTTTGCGCAGATCGGTCGCTCCAGTGGATGGAACGGCATCAAGAACGCTCTGGGAATTGGTTGCGGCATGAATCGTGGACATGGATGCCGTGAGAATCCGGGAGGTCTCGCGGGTTTCGAGGAGTGGTTTGATCATATGTGCCAGACCGGTCGTGGTACAGGATGCGGCGGAGACTACGTGATGGGTATCGGGTTGAAAATCGGTATGGTTGATTCCGAAGATCAGCATGGTAGTATCCGGAGGTGATTTCAGTGATTTATCCTTGATTTTGAATGGAGCGCTGTTGATCACCACGCGAGCCCCGGCTTCCAGATGCCCGCGCAGGCTGCCCTTGGGATGCTCCGCCGGAACGGTCGGATCATTGAATACGCCCGTACTGTCCACCACGATCCGGACACCTTCCCGATGCCAGCCGATATCCTTGGGGTTTCGGTCTTTGCGCAATATCTTGACCGGCTTCCCAAACACTTCCAATAGTCCCTGATCCGAATCGACAATCCGGATTTCCCGTTTCCCTCGCACACCAAACAGAAATTTTTCGATGGAGCCATATGTGGAGTCGGTTCCGATGATCTGAGCCACATCATCGAGTGTTGTTCCGACTTCTCTCCCGGTATTCACGACAAATCCGCCGAAATGATCCCGATGGATCTGATTCCATAATGTCAGTTTGCCGATTCGCCCTAATCCATTGATTCCCAGAATATTCTTGTTGACAGGAATTCCGTTCATGCCCAAGCCCTCCTTTTTTTAACCTCCTTATATGGCAAGTTAACTGTACCAAGTTTCATTGCAATCACCCGTATCCCCGGCATGGTTGGGGTGATGCGCTAAGGTATTTTGATCGGAGCGAACTCCGTTGGATAGTTTCCTTTGTATATATTCCCGAGCCGTCCATCGATCGCGATGGGATCTCCCATACGAAACTCGACCCCCCCCAGATTGAATCGCTTCTCTTTTTCGTCCACAATCAGGGTTCTGCATCCCACGATACAGGTTTTTCCCAGCCGTACGGCAGTGACCGCAGCATGGGAGGTCACTCCCCCTCTCGCGGTCAGCAGTCCATCGCATTTGAATATCAAGGGGATATCATCCGGGACAGTATCGGGACGCACCAGAATCCGATTCACGCCCGGATGCATTTTCGTCAGTTGTTTCAGGTCCTCCATATCGAACGCAACGAGACCGTTCATCGCGCCGATCCCCATCCCGATACCGCTCCCCAATGCGTTTTTCTGGAGTTCCGGATCGGTGAAAACCGGGATCTGCGTTTTTGTACGGGGGGAGTGGTTTCGGGTTTGCAGGATGTAGAGATCGGTTCCCTTGCTGGATTCGAACGTGAATTCGATCTCCTGATGACCAAACCCCCGGTTCTTGATCAATTCCTCTGCATAGCGCCGGAGTTCCTGGTAGATCTCGGGGCAATCTTTTTCCAGTGATTTGCCTTCAAAGCTGGGGGATCGCTGGCGCTGGCGTTCGGAGATGGGAAGCGTATGAACCAGGCCCGCCACGACGTCTTCCCCCTGGCTGCACATCGTGAAATCACCAAACAGATTGATTCCTGGATTTGGGATGAAGGGATCGTGGGTAAACACGACACCGGTGCCGGAGTCCAGATTGATATTGCCCAGAACCATTGCCTGGACAATGACCGCGGTTCCCCATTCTTCGGCGATCTGAAGCTGTTTGCGGTAGATGTTGGCGCGTTCGGTGTACCAGGAGTTCAGGACAGCGAAAATCGCCTGCATCAACTGCTTTCCGGGATCCTCCGAAAAGCTGACGCCATGAGCCACCAGAACGTCTTTATACTCCGATGCAATCGTGCGCATCTGATCGGGAGTGA
The DNA here is from genome assembly GCA_964512995.1 of uncultured bacterium. GTDB lineage: Bacteria > CSSED10-310 > CSSED10-310 > CSSED10-310 > CSSED10-310 > CAZELM01. Next base: position 21,049 of record CAZELM010000038.1, on the reverse strand, counting down.
AAAAGATCTTACCGGTCACCTTGAAACGGTTTTTATTTTTGACCATCAACAGATCGAATTCATCCCGGGGGATGCCATAGGTCATTCCCCAGCTTTGCAGAAACCGCCGATAACAATCCCACGATGTCCATCCATAGTTGTGCTGCTGGCTCAGAACTTCCGTCACCCGGTCATTCATCCCGACATTCAGGAACGTGTTCATCGCTCCCGGCAATGAAATCGCAGCCCCCGACCGGACGGATAACAGAAGCGGATTGGTCGGATCTCCAAATTTTTTGCCTGTCCATTTTTCCAGTTCCTGGACTTGTGTCATCACGATTTCAATCAGTTCTTCGAACATCTCCCGAATACAGGAAATCGCACGGTGATACCGATACAACTCCGTAGTCAGGATGAATCCCGGAGGAACCGGGAACCCGAAGGAATATAGTTTTTTGAGAAAATATCCTTTCGCTCCCAAAAATATCTGATTATCGATCGTAGGTGTATTTTCGTAGATCGGGCTGACGATCAATGATGGATTATAATCCATGACATTCTGGATCATCTCCGGTTTCAACATGGACTCCTTCAGATTTTTCACCATGGAATGGAGTTTCTCCAGTATTCGGGAGAGAAAACTGTCGAGATGCTGGATGAGGAATGCCGAAGAGATAAGTTCTCGATAAAACTCTTCAGATTGCCGCACGATGATCTGCTCGATCTCCAATTCATCAATACTTCCTTTATCGATATTATTTTGGATTTTCTGAGTGACAATGACTCTCAGCGTTTCATCGTGGCTCCCCAGAAAATTGTCCGTGATGACATCTTTTACATCCCGGACCAGAATCTGGAACAGATTGACGAATTGATATAGGGAGAAACGGGATGCAGAGAGGCTGTAATCGATCATTTCAATCGTTGTTTTCATTCCCGGATGCGATACCCCATCCAATTCCAGACCTTCCTGATAGAGTTTGAGAAGATCACGGATGGTTCCGATGGTTTTGGTGGTGATGTATCCGATTTTTGTTGTATCGATGCATTGATCGAACAATCGGACTACCAGTTTTTCCAACCGGAAGGTCAGCCCCAGCGCTTCAAACTTTGGCTCCCGGTATTGGCCGTACATGGATGGGATTCCGGCCGCGATATGTCGTTTGTAGTAGATATCCTCCCGGCCGATACTCGGTTCCGGATTTAAAAGGATGATCTTGAGTTCTGTCATCAGAATGAAACACTGTTTGATCGCCGTGTAGTAATCGTTTGCCTCCAGAGCGGTTTCCAGTTTCGCGATTTCTGGTTCGGGGAGACTGACGAAATGTCTGAGTAATGGGATGATCCGGCCTTCATCGATGGTATATTTCTGGCGGAGCAGGCGATACAACTCCACAAGATACGCCGGCCGTTTTATATCGAAGCTATCGGACTGCGGGGGAAGTGCGCCGATGGCTTTTCTGAGTGTTTCCGGGTCGATCTCCAGAAGCTGTTCGGGTTCTTTTTTCAACAACCGGCATAAGGCCACCATCGCTTTATGCGTCGGTTCATACCATCTTCCGATTGTCGACAAACCGTCTCGGACATCATACGGAATATTATTCCGCAACTGCCCCTGACTGCCATCATACCAGAAGCGCGCAATCCTCCGGGCCAACCGCAAATTGGTGTTATTGCTTTCCGTATGCACCTGTTTTCGAAGGAAATGGATCAGGCGATCCTGCCTGCCGGAAAATTCATCGATGATCGTTGTGACCTCCCGGAGTTCACCTTCTGCACCAATCTCATTGAAGTAAACAGGAAATAATCGGGTCACCTGTTTGATGAGTTTAAACACCGGTTTGATATTGGCATTGAGAAGCTTTGTGATATCACGCTGAAAGAGATCCGTATCCGATATAAACGGATCATCCAGTTTCAAATTCACGATGAGCGCGGACAACAGTTTCGTGCTGAGCGATGGATTGCATTCTATCAATTCGAGCCAGAGTCGGATATTTTTGACGTGATTGGGATCAACCTTCGTCTGCCAGTCTGCTCCGATGTTGTAAATCTGGGGAGACACAAATCCGAACCGGATCAACTCGTCGGTGAAGGAGTTGATGGTGCCTGCATTCTGACTGGCATAGATTTCCTTCCCCAACGTCAAAATACAGTCCATGACAGTGTTCATGTTCCGGGCTTTAAAATCTTCGAAGAATATAAAGATCTGTTTGATGAAAACGATCAGGTCCTGATTGCTGAACTCCTTCTGGACGCTTCGCAATGAACGGTTGAGATCCCACAGGAGTGGATCTTTCAGATGAGTCATACCGGGGAGTCGCAGAAGAAACAATATGTAGTAGATACGATCCTGATGCAACTCCAACTGATCGATATATCGACGGAACATTTCCGTAAACCCATTGAAGTCAACGAATCCAGACAGATCGCTCCACGAGAATGTGATGTTTAGTTTTTTACGAATCTTGGAGTAAAAATCCCGATTGATGAATGGAATCCGCAGCCGATATTCCTCTTTCAGCCGATGTTGTTTATCGCCGAAATAGTGATCGATATCACTGGTTTTTTCCCAGAATTCCAGATTTTTCAGAAGAGACGCTTTCAGCAAGTGAGTCAATCGCGTTTGATATCGGAAGTCCATTGCCAATGCATCAGTGAATATTTTCAAATGACTGGAGGATCGGGTGTTTACATGATCATGATTCGCGAGCACATCCTCCAGAACCGTCAGACAATGTTCGACAAGCGGAGCGGTCAGTTCGTGTTGTTCATTGCGATATAACAGATCCATGAACTCCATCAATGTCTGAACCGCTCGATCCAAAACGGGAAATGCTTTCTTGGAGTTGAGAACTTCCTGAAATATCTGGATCAGAAGAGTCAATGCCTGGCCGGCGGATGGTTGGCTGATATAGAACCATAGGTCTTTCAGTACAACATCCCGCAGCAGTTTGATGAGATCCTCCGGATTGGTATTCACATGGTGAAATTCATTGAGAAAGTTTTGAACTCGAATATTGATTCCATGCATGGATTCAGAGATGGAGATGAGAACCCGATGTTCTGGTGGAATGATGATCGTCGGTGTGATGTTGTTCTTGACCAAAGCAGATGAGCCATCGATGGCGGCTTTGTTTGCTGGCGGAGATTTATTATCTGTTCTCACATCTGTTTTTTTCTCTTCACATGTCGTGGTATCATCTGGCGATCCCATTAAAGCTCCTCCACAACCACACGTTTTATGGCAAAAGCCTTCCGTGTTCCATTTCCGTTCGATTGCTTCGCGATCTTCTGTCAGACTGCCTGAATCAGGAGAATTTCGCAAGTTACCAGTTAAACTATGATCACTTTCACTGGTATTGTCAAAGCATCGGTTTGAGCCTCTGTTTGAATTCGGTTTGTAAAATGGCAATGAAGAATACCTCTGATTTCACAGTTGCAGGCTATCGGGTGAAAAATATCACCGGATTATGATATAATGAGAACGAATGAGCTTCTGATCACCTTGAGACAAGTCTTCAGCAGCTTGATTCGCATAAACGAATAAACACATGACTTTTAGGAGGGAAACGATATGCTTACTTTAGAAGCAATCCAGACACGGAGAGCAGTGAAACATTTTGATCCGAATCATCACATGTCAGATGACGAAATCAATCAGCTTTTATCAACAGCCATCCTTTCTCCAACAGCCTTCAACATTCAGAACTGGCGATTTGTGATTGTGAAAGACAAGCAATTGCGTCAGAAAATTCGAGATGTCTCATGGAATCAAGCTCAGGTGACAGACTGCTCCCTGTTCATCATCCTGTGTGCCGATCTGAACGCATGGGAGAAACATCCGGAGCGGTACTGGCGGACGGCTCCCCAACCGGTTCAAGATTTTTTGTTGCCTGCTATCGATCAATATTATCGGGGAAAGGAAACCGTACAACGGGATGAAGCCATGCGTTCATGCGGGATTGCGGCTCAGACATTGATGCTGGCTGCTCGGGCTATGGGGTACGAATCATGTCCGATGGATGGGTTCGATTTTGAGGCCGTCGGAAAACTGATCCACCTGCCTTCTGACCATGTGATAGCGATGTTTGTAGCGATTGGCAAAGGAATCAAGGATGCCTGGCCCCGCGGCGGTCAATTGCCACTGGAGGAGGTCACCATCACCGATCATTTTTAGTCGGTGTTGAAATCTCAGGACGGTTCTTTTTTCCTCCGTGAAATGATAATGACCGATGGGTAATGTGATGGTAACACGGCCATGATCAGGGATTATCAATTCTGAAAGGCAGTAATATTGAATGTGATCGTGTCGGATTTCAGTTTTCCCAAAATCTTCACATCATATCCTGCTTCAGTGTAGGCATACTGCCGGAGTTCTCCTTGGTCATCGGATGCGACATATATTTCGTCTTTGCCATCGGCATTGAAATCAAACAGGAATGTCGCATGTTCGAACCCAGAGGTTCCAGATGCGATCAATGTTTGGTCCCATTCTGTCACGGAAGGGTCATTGGGTGGAGTCAGTTTCCAGATCCCGGAATTGCTGGTTGATGCGATGAGTTCCCGAACAGCATTCCCATCGGTATCACCCATGGTCAGAAACCGGCACAATCGGCCCGGCAAACCGGCGATATCGGTTGATGTTATCTGGTTGTTCTGAAACCGGATCATCTGGATTCGGGTGGTATCCCCTTCGGATTGACCACCGATGCGTTCACCTTCCAATGATACAAACAGAACCGGATAGGCTTCACCGGAAGGAGTTGCACACAGCACCTCTTTGGCATGCCGTGTTTCCAGTGATGCCACCTTCTGCTGATTCCATTTTCCGTCCTTGAATTTCCACATATCGATCTCGCCGGGTTGAATGGATCCGTCCATTTTATTCGGATGGCTGGGAGTGGTGAAGATTTCGATGATCGAATCACCGTCGACATCCCCCACTTCAATTTCGTGGACAAATGTATTTGGTTTTTGAGTCAATTCCTCTGCCTCATAGTGATCGTTTTTCCAGGAGAGGACAGCCACAACGCCCTGATCATGGGTGGCAACGACAATATCCTGAATATTGTCACCGGTCACATCCGCGACTTCAAAATCCCGCAACCGATCAAATTTTCCGCCAAAGGTCGGATTCCAGAAGACTTGAGCGGTCCATGCACCATTTACCTTGTGCCAGAGTTTCAGAAAGGCTTGGGTCGCACCAATGGTTAAAATGCCAGGCTCTTGCCCAACGGGAGAAAACCAGGCTGCTTTGTGAAACACATTGCTGTCCGGATCTTCCAGGACTTCTTCCGTCCAGCCGGTTTCGGTTTTTGAGAGAATGACCAGCCGTGCCGCTCCAGGGACAGGATGTGTTTTTCCATCATCGCCCATTTCCTGAGAAAACTGAGCCTGTGCCAAGTAGAGTGTCGCTCCCATTTTTTCATGAATGGCGGCGGTTGGGGATGGTGTCGGAATGATCTGGGGAACAGGCGTTGATTTTCGCTGGGTATCACAACTCGTCAGGATTAAAATACAAAGGGTGAATATTGCAAAAAGCATTACGGTATAACTTCCCGCAGGCTTCCAGAAACGTTCTGTTTTCATGTGAAAATCTCCTTTCTGCTGAGGTAATCCTTTATTACGATCTTTTTCTACCACAAAATCAAGAACTTCGCCAAGGAATAACAACCACTAAAAAAGATTCTCTTTTCGTTGCATGGCGGATCATGTCCGTGTTATAAAGAAGAAGCTTCATAATCAAAGTTAGAATCTGTGAAACAACTTTGAAATTATCTCATTCCTATTTCAAACCGATTCCAAAGTGCAAAGCATCTCAGATGCTGAATCGAAACGAGAGTAGATGGATTCATTTTTTGTCTGACAGGGAGGATTCATTCATGACAGAGTTAATGACCATATTAGAACTGGAAAAAGAATTTAAGGAAACATTGACTGCCCTGGATCACCCACCCGGCAGAATCGCCTCAGAAATCAATCAAATGAATGAATACCTCATCGCCCACCGGGCTCTGGTTCAGGGAAAAGTCCTGCCCACCTTCATCAAACCCTATTTTCTGACAACAGCTCAGATCAAGGGTTTTGAACCTGTTGTGATCAAAATTCTGCAATGCCAGGAAAAGGTTATTGATCTGTACTTTGCTGATAAAAAGTACCGATCCCTTTACGAACTTACCGAAGCGGAAATTCCATTAGTGGAGATCGGAAAGTCCAAATTCCGGCATATCTATTTTTCCAGAATGGATTCCATCATGCCAGCACAAGGCACTTTTAAATTTTTGGAGTTTAATTGCGACAGCCCGGGAGGTGCTTATTATTCCGACATCCAATGGGATGCATTAAATGAGCTGGAGGTTTACAAATCCATGCGTTCCAGACATCCCTTTGTTTACGAACAATATCGCCCCCAGGTTATAAAAACACTGCTGGCTGCATGGAAAGATGCCGGAAAATTTGGGAAGCCGCGGATCGCCGTCATGGGAGATCCCAGTGTTGCCAATGTGGAAGAATTTAAACTGTTTTCTGAAATGTTCCAGGAACTGGGTTATGAGTCTTTGTTTACAGACCCGTGGTCCTGTGAATACGATGGCTACGTGCTTCGGAAAGACGGCAGAGCAATCGATCTGATTTACCGTCGCGGTATCCTGGCAGATTACTCCAAGCATATATCAGAATCCAAGCCCGTCGTCGATGCCTATCGCGATGGAAATGTCATTTTTGCCAATCCATTTTCCTCCAAGTTGGGTGATAACAAAAATCTCCTGGAAGTCATGACTGATGATACCATGAGCTGGCTATTCACGCCCGACGAACGCGTCGCCCTCAAGACGTATCTCCCTTGGACCCGCATTGTCCGGGAACGGAAAACGGAATACAAAGGGAAGAGTGTGGATTTGGCTTCGTATACCCGGGATAATCAGGATCATTTTGTTTTGAAGCCAAATGCTGAATATGGAGGGAAAGGTGTCGTCATCGGCCGGGATGTGGATCGAAAAACCTGGGAAAACGCCGTAGATTCGGCCTTGAAAACACCGTATGTTGTTCAGGAGTATGTCTCTATCCCGGAAAAGGAATTTCCGGTGATCCGGGACGGTCAGATGGTATGGGAACCAAAAAAAATCAATGTCAATTTCTTCACGTTCAATGGTCATTTCGGGGGTGGATTCTGCCGTACTTCAGACTCCAGCATCATCAATATATCTGCCGGAGGAGCTTTGGTCAGTTTTTGTGTTGTGGAAAAACCCTGATTCAGACCGGTGTGTTGTAATCAAAGTGGGATCACCCAGCCATCTCCGCTTGCCGGGACCTCCAAAATAATATCAACGGAAACCCGATCATCCACAAAACCAGGGTGAAAGCCATCTCACCTTGCAATTTCCGTTTCGAAGAAATACAATGTCTTTTCAGGAGATTGACTGTGAGATGAACAGATTTCAGAAACTCGACAAAACAATAATCCGCAGAAGAACTTGGTTTGGTTATTGTGGAAGCGTGTTTTTCGGCGTTTTAACGGTCTTGATGCTATTTTTGAGTGCCCAGCAAATCGAATGCTGTATCGACTCCCACGATTGTTCCTCCGATGAGGATTCTGTTTCGTGTAACGGAACATGCCCGTGTCATATCACCATGACCATCATGGAAAAGCACACGCCATTCACCATCATCCGATCTCCTGAAAAAAGTCTCCTTCTAAAAGATCATGTGCCTTCATCTGCATTTCTTGAAGGAATAGAACGTCCCCCCAAATTATTGTCTCTGCATTCGTAACGGATCATAACGGCATATAGTCCGGAAACCGGCATGAACTGCTTGGTTGGATTAATCTATGACCCATGAGCACCATGGCAAGTGCGGGTCCGGATTGTACAAAAGACCGTTCCAGCGTGCGATCCAGAAAATCAATCCGATGGATGCTACCCGTAACGGTCTTTCCTGCCTGATTTCAATAACAATTTAACCATCGGTCACCTTGGTCTACACCAATGATGACCGGGTCTGATGAAGAGAGATTATGATGCAGAAATGGATCATCATATTTACGATATTGTCTAGTTTGTTGTTCACGAACCAGATCTCTGCTCGAGATCAAACCGTTACAGAACGTAACCATTCCCAACCCGAAATCGATCGTCCACCCATGGAATGGACACTGTCTGAAATTCTGGAGATGGCATATCAGCACAGTCCGGCACGGCAATCATTCACCGCAGAACGCAATGCCGCTTATTCCGAGGCTTCTCAGGGAATCGCCTACCCGAATCCTGTCATCGAAACCCTGATCGGAAAAAATTCGATTTACGGGGAGGAGGAATCCACCTATCAGACATTGGAAATAGCATTCAATCAAGCTCTGGAGTTTCCGTTAAAACGTGCTTCACGAAAAGCGGCTCTGGCCACAACAGAATCGATAGGGGATGCAGAAGAAGGTGTTTACCATCTGGATATGGGCCACCAAATCAGTCGGGAGTTTTTTACAATCTTATTTCATTCCGCCGCTATCTCTTTGGCAATGGAACTGGTTCAGATGGAGCAGGAGATCGAACGGATTGTAACAGAGCGCGTTTCCTCTGGAGATGCACCGGAAATTGATCGAATCAAGGTACAGATCGAAACACTGAAGGCATCACAAAATCTGCAAACCCATCAACAGATGCTGAATACATGCCGAAAGCGCTTGAATACTTTCTGCGGCAACACATTGCCATCTGATTTTATTTTGGAGGATATTTTAGCAATGATACCCGAACCGATCCTTCCGGATGAGGCTCCACCTGCAGATGCTCAACATCCATGGCTTCGGCGAGGGAGCGCTGTTGTCCAACACCGGGAACAGATCCTGAAAAGCGAATATCTGGATCGCATTCCAGATGTCAATCTGGGTGTTCAATATACCCGCGAACCGGATTTCAAAACCATTGGTGCATCCATCGGCGTTTCGATTCCCATCTGGGATCGCAACCGGGATGGAATTAAAGCTGCTCGATCGGAATTGGTACGTGCAAAGGCGGAACAGAAACAGGTCCTTCTTGAGATCAGCCGGGACTACTCGATTGCGCTTGAAAACTTCAAGAGCGCATTGGCGCTCGTTTCAACTTACCGAAATCAGCTTCGATCAGCCAGTCACGAAGCCCTGAGGATTGAAACCTTCCGATACCAGGAAGGAGAAACCGATTTTATCCAGCTTCAGGAAGCACTTCGTACCGCTCGCCAATCTGAAATGGATTATCTTCAATCATTATATGACGCTCAACTGGCCCGGTTGGATTTGATCCGGGCGATTGGAACAGGAGATTTTGCATATGACAAAATATCAGACCGTTAATCGTGTGTATGTGGTTCTTGGATTCGTGGTCATCATCGCAGTTGGAGCCATGACATATTCCATGAACAGTGACGAACAGGTTTCATCTTCTATGCCGATATCATCCATGAAAACAAACACCGGGGATTCATGCGGGCACGATCACACCCAACCCGGACAGGATCATGATATCGCCACTCCGACGCAATCCCTTGATACGCATACCTGTTCCGGAAGCCATGACCATGGCGAAGAGAATGATCATGCATCCGGGATAGAAAATGCCGATTCAGACAATAATGAGCACTCTGCCAGTGACGGACACAACCATTCCGGAGACAGCGCGCATTCCGACACTGTATCGATATCACCTGACCGCATGGACTATCATGGGATACAAACGGAAGCCGTTCATAAACAGGATCTGAAAATGGGTACTACCGTTCCCGGCCGGATTTCCTTCAATTTAGAAAAGATGGCTCATATTGGGAGCCCGGTTGATGGCCGCACTGCGGAAATTCTGGTCAAGCTGGGAGATTGGGTCAAGCTGGGAGATCCATTATTGCTGATTGACAGTCCGGCATTTGGTGAAACGCAAAGCGATTTTTTACAGGGTATGGCACAAGTGGCGATCGCCAGATCCAATCTTGACGTTACCCGTTCGAGTTTGGATCGCGCAAAGCGATTACTGGATGCAAAAGGCATCTCACTCAGTGAGTATCAGCGCCGGGATATGGAACATACAACCGCCGAAGGGACGCTTCGGGCGGCTGAATCGGTTTTGATCGCCACCGAAAATAAACTTCATCTGTTCGGTTTTGAGCAGACAGATATCGATCGGCTGATTCAGACGAGTGAAGTCAATCGACGGCTCGTGATCCATGCTCCAATCGAGGGATGTGTCATTCGGAGAGACGTTACATTGGGACAAATGGTCGGTTCAGATCAGGAATCGCTCCTGACACTGGCCGATACTCGGACGTTGTGGGTATTGGCGGATGTCCCGGAACTGCAAATTCCGTATCTCTCGATCGGCTCGACCACCGCAATCGTTTCTGTCGATGCCTTGGGGGATGAATCCTATCAGGGTCGAATATCGTATATTGCTCCATCCCTGAATCCAGAAACCCGGACAGTGCAGATTCGAGTGGAGATCGAAGATGGAAATCGTCCAATCAAACCCGGAATGTTTGCGTCAATCGAATTGTTATTTCACGGTGAAAATGAAGCGGTAATGGACAATGCACTGGTCATTCCCGATTCAGCCATTCAGCAGTATGAGAACAAACCAACGGTTTTTGTCGCTCACCACGATCAACCAGGAATCTTCTCCGCACGACCCGTTGTCCCCGGTCAAACGGATGGATCGCGAGTGGCGATCGTTTCCGGCCTTCAGGAAGGAGAACAGGTTGTTGTGGATGGGGCTTTCATCATCAAGGCGGAATTGGCTAAAGGAATGATGGAAGGCAAAACCTGCAGTGGGCACTGAGGAGTCACAGACATGCTTCATTTCATTTTAAAATATAGCATACAACATCGTCAGATGATCGTGCTGTTGACCATTGCCGTGGGTATCTTGGGTTTTTTTTCGTTTCTGCGACTGCCGATCGATGCTGTACCGGATATCAGCAATAAAATCGTGCAGATTACGACGGTATGCCCGGAACTGTCACCTGCTGAAGTGGAAAAACAAGTCGCATTCCCGATAGAAACGGCCATGGCCGGCATTCCCGGACTTCGCTCCACTCGATCCTTGACACGGAACGGATTTTCACAGGTCGAGGCAATATTTGAAGATGATATTAATATCTATTTTGCTCGACAGCAGGTTCTGGAACGCCTGGCAGAAGCCAGAGAACATCTGCCGGAATTGGTGGATCCCCGGATGGGACCAGTCACTACCGGCTTGGGTGAAATCGTTGTATATGTGGTCGAATATGAGCATCCGGAAGGAGGCGGAGCGGTCCAGAAAGACGGTCATCCGGGATGGCAGACAGACAGTTCTTATCTGACTCCCGAAGGAGAATCGCTGCGATCCGAATTTGAGCAGGTGGTGTATCTGAGAACGATTCAGGACTGGCTGATCAAGCCACAGCTTCAGAGCGTTCGTGATGTCGCAGGTATCGACACCATCGGTGGATTCGAAAAACAGTATCTGGTTCAGCCCGATCCAATGAAACTCCTGTCTTATGGATTGACATTGAACGATCTGCTGGTTGCCCTTGAGCGGAATAATTCAGCTTCTGGAGCTGGATTCATTGATTACCGGGGCGAGTCATATGTAGTGAGAGCCGATGGCCGCGTTCGGAATGCAGAAGAGATCGGCTCTATTCTTCTCACATCCAAAAATGGAACACCGATCTATGTCAGAGACGTTGCTGAAGTCGGTATTGGGAAAGAACTTCGTACCGGGTCCGCCAGCCAGAATGGAAAGGAAGTTGTTGTCGGGACTGTTCTGATGTTGTCGGGAGCCAATAGCCGTACTGTCGCTGCTCATGTTACAGACAAAATTGCGGATATACAGAAAAGCCTGCCATCGGATATCCGAATTCGGCCCGTACTTGTTCGTACAGAACTCATCAATCATACGATCGATACGGTGAAACATAATCTGTTTCTGGGTGCTGTCTTGGTGATTACCGTTCTGTTGCTGTTATTGGGGAATATCAGAGCCGCTGTGATCACGGCAATGGCCATTCCACTGGCCATGCTTTTCACAGCCATCGGAATGGAATTTCTGGGAATCAGCGGTAACCTGATGAGTCTCGGTGCGATTGACTTCGGACTGATTGTCGATGGAGCGGTCATTATCGTGGAGAATTGCATGCGCCAGATCTCCCGGCTTCAGAAAAAATTCGGACGAATGCTTACCCGCGAGGAGCGGTTGGAGGTCGTCCTGAATGCCAGTTCGGAAGTTCGAAGTGCCACGGCGTTCGGAGAGGCCATCATCATCATGGTGTATTTTCCGATACTGGCATTGACAGGAGTTGAAGGCAAGATGTTTCATCCAATGGCTCTGACCGTTATATGTGCATTGGCTGCCGCGTTCATTCTCTCGCTGACATTCATCCCGGCCATGATCGCGCTGTTCATTTCTGGACCGGTTCGTGACAGGGAGAACTGGATCATGAGCCTGGCTCACCGTTTGTATCAGCCACTCCTGAACAAATCATTGATGCATCCATGGAGCATCCTGGGAGCCTCGCTGTGTATCGTGATCGGAGCTGCTGGATTGTTCTCACAGATCGGTCAGGAGTTGGTGCCCAAGCTCGATGAAGGAAACATTTCCCTTCAATCCCTGCGAATTCCGAGCACATCGCTGGCACAATCACAATCGATGCAGTTCAACGTTGAAAAAGCAGTCAGCGCCTTGCCTGAAGTGGCATTGATGTACAGTAAAACAGGAACTGCTGAAGTGGCGTTTGATCCCATGCCTCCCAATATTTCAGATGGATATGTGATATTCAAACCCCGATCGGAGTGGCCGGATCAGAAACTGTCAAAAACCGATCTGATCGAAAAAATACGTCACATCGTCGAAGATCTTCCTGGTAATTTGTATGAGTTCAGTCAACCCATCGAACTCCGCATCAATGAACTCGTAGCGGGAGTCCGTGGGGATCTGGCAGTGAAAGTATATGGAGATGATTTCTCCCGAATGGCTCCCATTGCACAACAGATCGCCTTGATTCTCCAGGAAATTCCCGGAGCTACCGATGTTAAAACAACCCAGGCGGAAGGTTTTCCATCCATGGAGATCGACATCGATCGTTCAGCCATTGCTCGATATGGCCTGACCATCTCCGATATCCAGGATGTCATCAAAACGGCAATCGGAGGTACAGACGTCGGGATGGTTTTTGAAGGAGACCGGCGTTTCAGCATTGTTGTGCGACTTCCAGAAGAGATCCGGAGTGATATCAATGCGTTGGCTCGACTCCCTGTTTCACTGACCACCGGTGCCGGTTCTGGTATGCCAGATCCAATAACAGAACCGAACGCGCAATATCTGTCGCCGGTCGTTCCTCTTGGATCGATTGCCAAAATACAGATGACAGAAGGCCTTGGACAGATCAATCGGGAAAATGGAAAACGCCGGCTGGTCGTTCAGGCAAACGTCTCCAATCGGGATTTAGGCTCCTTTGTGTCTGAATCGAAAAAGCGCATTGAGTCTGAAATAGAAATGGATTCCAATACATGGCTGGATTGGGGGGGCCAGTATGAGCATTTGTTAATGGCACGTAATCGGTTGTTGATTATTGTGCCGATCTGTTTATTCATGATATTCCTGTTTCTGTATTCCACTTTCAACTCCTCGCGATATGCCTTGCTGGTATTCACCGGGGTTCCATTGGCTCTGACGGGTGGTATCGCTGCCTTATGGATTCGGGGGATCGCGTTTTCCATTTCCGCAGCAGTCGGATTTATTGCACTATCTGGAATTGGTGTACTCAATGGATTGGTGATGGTTACCACGATCAATCAGTTACGCCGGGAAGGCGCTGGACTGGAGGAATCTATCCGGCAAGGATCGCTCATGAGACTGCGGCCGGTTTTGATGACTGCGATGGTCGCTTCTCTGGGTTTTGTACCAATGGCACTGGCGACATCCACTGGAGCGGAGGTTCAGAGACCACTTGCAACCGTTGTCATCGGAGGGATCATCTCTTCAACATTTCTGACACTGTTTGTATTGCCGGCGTTATATCGAATTTGGAATGACGATGACAGCCAGTAATGATGGAGACAGATTTCGATGATGAATGGAATAGATGTGGATCGAGGAGACTGGCGAGCGTTTGATCGGATATTAAAAATCGCTTCGGTTTGATGCCGGAATTGCCGGTGGTGTGTGTTGGGAACGGGTTTTTTCAAATTGCTTGCAGGATTTCAGATAATTTTGGAGACCTTCCGTTGAGATATAGAGTATCTCCGGATTCCCTGTCCCTGCAAGCAGACTCGGTACCAGCAGGATAATTTTTTCACTCCCACGACTCCAGACAGCCATTTCAGCCATCTCATTCAACTCATAACCCTTCATCGCGGAATAGGTGTAATGTGTGGGCGTTATTTCTGGTGATGCAGGTATTTTTTTCATGATGAGATCTTTCATTTTCAGAAAAACGGCATCGGAGGATTCCGGAGAGGGTTTGTATATTTTTCGGACCATGAAGAGAGAATACACGCCATGTTCGGTACCGTTATTGCCAAAGAAAAGCTGCATCTCCTGTAACTCTCCGGTCATGGACTCCTTTATAATAAATTTTCGGGTGAACAGGGGATTCAGGCGTGATGCTGTCTCCTCCAGAGACGTCCGATAGATGCCATCTTTAAAAATGGTGCTCAATGCATCGTAAGTCCCGATGGTGACATTGGTATCTTCTTGTACTGTAGCGGAGGAGAGAGATTTGAGAACAACTGCCATATCTTTTCCGAACGGTATGGATCCATAGTTAAAATCACACGATGCATGGGAAACACAAAGCAATGTCCATGAGATGATGACAGTTATGTTTCGGAGCAGGATTGAAGTGGGTATCATCTGTTATTGCTCCCAATAACAATCATCTCCGGATCACGCAGCACTCTTAAAGAGCGGAATCCGGAGATGAATGGTTTGAAGATGACCGGGAGCCGGTATTGAGATGGAATCCCGGTAGATAGGATTTAAAACCAGAAATTGAAATTTACTCCACCACTGATGGATTCATTATAGTTCGCATGGAAACTTAAAATTGCCTGCTGAGTCAGTTCAAATTCCAACCCTGCTTTTATTGCCGGCTTGACATCATTCAGATCTTCTTCGTCTGCAAGCATGTCAAAGTATACGTCATCAAAATCATAATTTGTTTTCAGAATTCCCGCAAAAATAAAGGGTCTGAACAGATTATAATCGGCTCGCAGCATAGCCTGAATAATCAGGTCGGAGTGTTTGAGATTGGAATCATCCGGCAGATCATATTCTGCAATATGGTAGCTTCCAGTCAGACCGATATCCAGCGGAACCTGAAGATCCTGGTCTCGCAGGATCCAGAGCTTGAATCCCAGACCATACCCGAATGTGCTGTCGATATCAGCGTCTTCCATTTCCAGTTCCTGATTTCCGAAATCAGCAAACACTTCGATGTATCGTTCATCACGGAAAGCGATACGGCCGCCCATAAATCGACAGGTGATATCTTCATTCATCCACTGATCTTCTATCAGGCTGTCATAAAACAAGCCAATCCCAAATCCGGGGATATCCTGAGCAAAACCAGTCGAGACTACCAGAATCACCATTATAGAAAGAGAAATGATCTGTCTTTTCATGATGGTTACCGCCCAAATGTTTTGCGTGTTTCTGATTTGCGGATTTCTTTCTCGTCCGCCCATTCAACGATTCCGGTTTCAACATTCATGAGTTTGAGGGTGAATTTGTAATAAACATCCTTGACTCTTCCTGCACTCTTTTCGATGGAGGAAAAATTGCCATACAGCATGAATTCTGCACCAATCTGCTTGCCAAATCGAACGGCAGTATCCGGATCGACCATTCCACTGTCCTGGTAAGCGAGTTGTTCACGAATGGCATCGACTTTGGTCATGTCTGCGAGTCTGAATTTACCGGAGCGCAGAATTTTTGTGCTGATGGTATCGGTGATGGACTCCGTATCGATGTGTTCCATTGTTTTGTTTTTTACTGTATCGACAAACATGACCGGTCGACCCTGCAGATCCTGTATAGGGGGGAATGATAGAAGAGATTCGACCATGTCGGAAGCGATCATCTGAAGATCCGTGGAACCGAAATCACTGGTCAATGTTTCGACAGCCGTGGCATCTCCGTATTGCACACCCGGAGTTGTTGCGACACAGCCAGTCCATACGATCATCGACAGAATAGCAACTGATGCGAGTTTCACCATTTTCATAATCTAAATACCTCCATGATAAATATGTCAATCACTGGTTCCGAATATGAATTTTATACTCCACAGCGGTCGGGTTTGGAGCGACACCTTGAATGCTTTTGGATTCGTTTCCATAAAGAACGAGGGGAGTCCAGGCGGTTGATCCAGGATCGACTTCCATTCCCCTGGCGTCAAACCATTGGAATTTATATTGGACATTCAGGGTTCTGTTGTATTTGTTGACAACGGATACATCTGCTTTCAGATACTCATCCACATAAACACTTCGTAAATCAACGACCTGGATGCCCCTGGCAAGTTCCTGGTTATTGATGACGACATATTTCATCTGGGCCGACTGACCATAGGGACCCTCAACATTGGACGATGTCCCGCTCACTCCGGATGTCCGAACGACGCATCCGGTCAGGATAAGTGCGGAGATGATGATGATAGCAATTGCAGTAAACCATCCTTTGGCTTGATAACCAATTTTTTTCATTGAATACATATTCCTTTCCCTCCAGTTCAACAATGACATCATCAAAATGTCACGGAAGAAGTATATAGATTGTTACCGGTTTTTGCGACTCTTAAAATCGTTTTCCCTCCCGGTTTGATGGTGACATCGACATTCTTTTCTGCATATCCGTGCCGGATCAACAGATTCTGCGTACCTTCCGGCAAACTGGTTCTCATTATCTGCGCATCATTGGGTAAAGTGTACCAACCTCGCAAATCCGCTTTTTCAGAGGCCATATTATAGACGGAGCCGGCAATAGAGCCCAGGATACCCGCACGTTTTTCTGCTTGATTCAGCATTACGCCTTTGGCAAGCACCCGCAATAACTGCCGGCTGGTGAGTATGGGTGCTTTCTCCTTGAGATCTTTCACAGCCAATGCCCGGGGAAAGCAAATCGGCTCCGATTCACCCAACACCGAGCCATTGTAATTGATCTGGAGTGGTGTCACATCGAGCCATTCCACTTCGTATATGGGAAATGCGACAGCAACGAGTCCCGCGGTTGTTGGCAATGGAATTTGGACTTCTGATTTTTGCGGCACAAAATCTTCCTCAAAGAGCACAATCAGTTCGCCGCACGTCTCCCCGCACGTTTGTTCATTCCGGGATGACTCCGGATATCGGTTTGAAAATGTCTGATAATCATCTGTCATCTGAAGCGTTTTGGCTAACCGCAGAACATCCCGCTGCAGATATCCATTGTCCGGGTTGATTTCCAGGGCTTTCTTATAATCAATATATGCATCATTGGGTTTTCCCGTTAACTCATAGATGACGCCAGACACAAAAAATGTAAATGCATTCTGAAAGGAATCTTTTACTTTTCCGGCAACAGCATCCATCCGCTGATAGATATCCATGACGTTGGTCATTCCCTGTTCATATCCCGCTTTTTCTTTTTCAGCGTCCGCTTTGGCTTTTTCTACGTCTTTTTCGTGTTTGCGGAGTTCATCCATCTGGATTTGATTGGCTCTCCGTACTTCAACTCCCGCGCCCTCCAGATCGGATTGCCATAAAAAATTCAATGACTGGTAGTGGTATACAAACACTTTTTCAAAGGCACTCAGTTCATAGGGGATGGCATTTTCATTGGTCAGCAACGAAGCGCTTTGAGCGCCTGTTTTAGATGCGCTGATCACAGCTCGCTGCTCAGATTCTTCGATGGTTTTTATGGCGTTTTCAAAATCTGTTTTGCTGCTGTCGATGTCTCCGGCCAATTGCGCAATACGACCCCGCTCCACAAAATAAAGTGCTTTATCCGCTGTTCCGGTTTGTTTTTCCAGGAACTGGAGCGGCGGTTCAAACTGGCCATTTCGGACGTGCTCGATCTGAGGGTTGATGGTGAGAGGGTAAGGCTTAAAGACACTGGTGGTGGAGCATGCGGACAGGGCTAATAATAAAAGAGTCAAGAAAAATAACTGCGACAGACGCACGAATGCAGGTAGTTTCATGAAAAATCTCCTTGTCTGATTCCTGGCCATATTGCCGGATTCAAAGATCATTGACGAATAACAGAATCATTATCATTTACCATTTGATCCGTTCCGGACTGGAACCAGGTGACAGTGGCTTTGAATCCCGTTCCGAATGTCGGGGGGAATCATCCAACCGGCAAATCGATCCAACGGTGATATCTGAATTCGGTTCAGTCAGAATGATTCCTTTGGATCTTTTCATATCCATTTCGGTGATCCGGATCCTTCCGACCTCTGTTTCTTCAACACCGAGCGATTCTCCTGTATCCGGATCCTTGATATCTTCTCCGGTCCGGAACACAATCAGAATATCTCCTTCTTTGAAACTCCCACCCGTTCCGCGGTTTATGATGACATCGTTTCCATTGACACTGGCGACTTTGATCGGGAAAACGCCGTCCACCACATCATTTACCATCTCCCTGACGGTATTTTCTTTCAAACGTTCAAAGAATGCTGTTGGTGACGTTGAATCTTTGAATGTGCTTTTGGAGGACTCGTGATTGGTGTGTTTGCGAGCGGCTACGATCTTGCCGCCACGGGTATCGATAATACGGATGTTGACGGTCATCTGCCCGGAATACTCCGTTGTCGTATAATCTGAATACGGAATCTGCTTGACTACTTTCCGGACATCGATCAATTCGATTTGTCCCATGACAAAATATTCCGCTCCGACCATCTGGCCGAGTTTGATCGCGGTAGATGATGAAACCAATCCTGATGAGGAAAATTCCTGTTCCCGCAAAATATCATTAACGCGGCTGCGTTCGAGGACATCAAACCGGCGAGTGGCTACCAGGTTATTAATAAAATCACCGGTCAGCAACCCTGTAGATTCCTCATTCCACCCAATGGCAGAAATTTCCGGATCAAGTATGATTGCTTTATTCACCACGGTGAAGTCCATTACTGCGATTGTCGGGCGTGTTGCCAAAATGGATGGCGCGATCATGAGCGAGATCGCTAGGAAAAACATTATCATTCGGTTATTCATGTGATGTTTCCTCCCGTATGTTCGTTATTATCTACAGCATAATTTAAAACAAAAAATAAAATTTTTTCAACATTACCATCAATAATTTTATGTCACCTTTATAGAAAAGTGTCGATGGTGCTTCTCAGGATAGGCTAGCCGATCAAGGCATATCGCGGAGTGTCTCTTCCGGCATCATCCTAACACGGGTCCGAAACAACAGAATGGACATTATGCTCCGCTCTATGGTATCGTCCTAAATTGAAAAAAAGATCAAGGCAATTCGGAGATAACATTTGTTGCAATGTCAATTGTTTTGCGATAGGTTTTTGGAGTGTCTTATTGGGAGAGGAATTATGGCATTTTCGAATACTTACCTCAAGACATTTGGAAAGGATCTATATGAAAATTGCAGTAATCGGAACAGGTTATGTTGGTCTTGTCACGGGCGTCTGTTTTGCAGAATGCGGCCATGATGTCATCTGTGTTGACAAGGACGAATCGAAGATCGAAAAATTGAAAAAGGGTATCATTCCAATATATGAACCAGGTCTTGATGAATTAGTTATCAAGAATACTCAGGCAGGAAATTTGACATTTGAACGAGAGATACCGATTGCGGTGAAGAAATCGCAGGTTATTTTCGTCGCGGTCGGAACCCCTCCAAAGCCGACAGGCGAAGCGGATTTGTCTTTTATCGAGGACGTCTCCCGTCAGATTGCCTTATCAATGGATACATACAAAGTCATTGTCGAGAAATCAACGGTTCCGGTCAAAACCGGGCAATGGGTAAAGCGGACTATTCGGTTTAACAATAAGGTAGGCGTGGAGTTCGATGTTGCTTCAAATCCGGAATTTCTGAGAGAGGGTTCTGCGATCGGAGATTTTTTGAAACCGGATCGGATTGTTGTCGGTGTCGAGTCACAACGAGCAGCCGAGTTGCTTCAGGCATGTTATCAACCGATCATTGATCAGGAAGTTTCATTCGATGATAAAACACAAAAAGTGATCCATCAGGAAAAACAAGCAACAAAGGCTCCATTCATCGTCACCGATGTAAACTCCTCTGAATTGATTAAGCATGCTTCCAACTCGTTCCTCGCTCTGAAAATATCCTACATCAATTCGGTGGCTAATTTTTGTGAATTGGCCGGAGCGGATGTTGAACAAGTGGCTAAAGGGATGGGATTGGATAGCCGGATTGGTACCAAATTTTTAAGTGCGGGCGTTGGCTATGGAGGCTCCTGCTTTCCCAAAGATGTGAGTGCTTTCTTGGAAATATCCAAAGAACTGGGATACGATTTCAAACTGTTGGAAGATGTCATTGAAATCAATCAAAAACAGAGAGAAATCTTTATCCGAAAAATTAAAAATGCACTTTGGATTGTCAAGGATAAAACCCTGGGAGTCCTTGGGTTATCCTTCAAACCCAACACTGATGATATGCGCGAGGCGCCTGCCATTGATATTATCCATGCGTTGTTATTAGAGGGAGCTCGTGTGAAGGTATATGATCCGGTCGCAATGGAAGTAGCACGGGAACATTTCGGCGACAGCGTTCAGTATTGCAGCAATGCCTACGAAGTGGCTCAAAACAGCGATGCACTGATTCTGATCACTGAATGGGATGAATTTAAAAATCTTGATATGAAGCGTATTTTTGATCTTCTGCATTATCCCATTTTTTTGGATGGCCGAAATACATACAATCCAGACGAGATGCGAAAAATCGGATTCGAATACCATAGCATTGGCAGGAAATAAAGCCATTTCAGGTTCGATTGTTCGATAGAGGTTAAAAAAGGGGATGGCTGCACAACCCCAACGATGTCCACGGTGTTTAAACACCATGCCACTGGCACGACGAAGATGCCCATTATGCCGGAGAGAACTACC
>CAZELM010000037.1:0-47921 GCA_964512995.1 uncultured bacterium | reverse complement strand
TCTATTGCCAATTAATTAGAAAATTTCATCCCAAATAATCTGAGAATCAACAGCCCTATTCCCTGATCGTAAACAATTCGCCCGCTTACACACTCTCCCCGTCAGAGAAATCCTTTTTCATTTCCACTTGCCTCATCGCTCGATCACCGCTACTATCATATTATAATCCCCAGCTTCCGGCATCCCATGCCGCAAGCCCATTTCAATCAGGAGGTTATATGCACGCTGATTATTATCTGGTCATTACCACCGTGTCAAAGGAAACCGAAGCCGTCAATCTGGCTAAATTCGCCGTCGAAAGCCGGCTGGCACGCTGCGTAAACATCGTCCGCAGCGTCCGCTCCATCTACTCCTGGCAAGGCGAACTCTGCGACGAAACCGAATGCATGCTCCTCTTCAAGACCGGTCACACCAAACTCCAGCTTCTCATCGAAAAACTCCGCGAATCACACCCCTACGAACTCCCCGAAATCATCGCCATCCCCATCACCCAAGGCGACCCCGACTACCTGCGATGGGTCTGGGATTGGATCAGCGCAGAATATTAGCGAATACCCACTCCCCTCAAAAAATAATCTTAACGGAAATCTATATATTTAATATATAATATTATATTTGTAGATAAAATATCATTATCGTATGACAATCGGTTCGTCATCACCACCGCTTGTAGCTAACCATTTCCAATTTTCTCAAATATTGGTGAGCTTTTTTTCATTTTTCAAAAATGGCATCAAAATTGCATTTGTAACTGTTTAAGGAGGTCACCATACCGATGAATGTTTCATTTTTATCTCAGCCCATAACACTCAAACGATCTTTTTATTCCAAATACTCCCACAACCTGCTCATCACGCTCAGCACATTCGTCCTCATTCATTCCATCTGCCTCTCTGCCTCCTTCGATCTATCCGGTCCGGAACTGATTCCAGAACAATCAACACTCGATGAGTTCTCCAGAAATCCGAAAGATATCATTATCCTCGCTGATGCTTCCGGAAGCATGCAAGGCGAACCCATCGTACGATTGAAATCTACATTGACCGAGATGATCAACCGATTAACTCCCCAGGATCGTTTCGAAATTATCTTCTTTGAATCCACGACCCGATCGGTTTTCGACCAGCTTACCCCTATCACTCCCACAAATACCGCCATCGCCCTCGAAAAAATCGCATTACTCGAAGCTGGTGGTGGCACAGAATTGAAAAATCCCTTTTTAAAAGCCATTCAACTCTTCGAAACGACTCCATCAGATCGACTACCTATTATCGTTTTACTGACGGATGGAAAAGCTACTTCCATTAAATTTGATGATCTCCCAAAAACCTCCCGGACGGCAAAGATGTTAGCGCTTAATCTGAGCAACTATCCGGACCACCCCCCACAGGAACTGAATTTTGAAATCTATATGCCCCATTTCGCATCTACCGGTGATTCCATCCGAATTTGGATCAATCCCAACCGTTCACTCCGCCAAGTCTATCTGCAAACGCCATGGAATCAGCGAATGGATTGCACAATGGATACACACACGGAGTTTTTTTATGTGGATATGGATGTACCGTTCGATCTTGTCTCACAAGAATATACATTGGAACTGACGGTACAGGATGATCAAGGGAATTTCTTGACCCGTGATGCAGTTGTCATTGTAAAACAGGAATCACTGGCAAGTTTTTCGGACTAAAATCAACTGGTTTATCGCTGGTTATCCGGTCCTCGTGATCTCCAGCAATCTCTGAACAGCCCCCGGTCGACTCCCGGGGGTTTTCTTTAATTCCTTCAAAAAGAAAGCGGATCCCCAGTGATTGTTCGACAATATCAGAAGGAACACCCCCTGTATGATGGTTATCGATATTTCCGCAGTTCCCGTTGGACTTCCCGGTCGATATCCCTGTCACGGATAACCTGCCGCTTATCATGTACAGCCCGACCTTTTCCCAGACCAAGCAGGATTTTCGCAATCCCTTTCGTGTTGAAATAGATTTTCAGTGGTACCAGAGTGTATCCCCGTTCTGTAACTTTTCCCAATAATCGCCGGATTTCTCTCTTTTTGAGAAGGAGTTTGCGATTGCGTTCCGGACTGTGATTTGCACGGTTCCCTGCGGAATAGGGAGCGATATGACAGCCGATCAGCCACGCCTCACCATTTTCAAACCGTGCATACGAGTCTTTCAGATTCACACCTCCTTCGCGCATGGATTTGACTTCGGTTCCCTGGAGTGCGATACCTGCCTCGACCGTCTCCTCAATCTCATAATCCCGCCGTGCACGCCGATTTTCACTGACCAATTTTCCGTTCATCCTTGCCTGTCTCTCCTGTCGTGTTTTTTCGGACTTTCCCGAATCATCTCCCTCAGTGAATCGATATTAAACTTTCTTTTAAGGGCAATTTCAACTGTGTCGATTGAAACAGCCATAAAATCGGTCATCACTGTACCATTTTCGCGTCCATGCCCATTCACTATGGCATTCCGATTTAATAAATGCTAACTTTCAGGCGGAGTTTTGGATCTCTGATCCAATGCTTTCAACCATAAAATCCAAATCGGTTCCAAATCATCGATGCGTTTATGGGCGACCTGGAACTATCGAATTTCTTTTACACCCAATACATCGCTCGTGTTGACAAAGGAGGTTGTTTTGAACTTCATCAATACTGAAAATCGATTGGCATTCATTCTGATCATATTGCTCTTTCTTCCGGTTATGGTATCGGCTCAAGACCATTCAGCACCTGTTCATGATTCGAATGCTTCTCATTCATCGATCCAATCCGAATCTCACCATACCGATTCCAGTCATAATGTGAATCTGGGAGAAACACTTCCGGTATGGAGCATTATTCCATTTGCTGGGATTTTATTGTCCATTGCGATATTTCCATTGATCGCTCCAACCTTCTGGCATCACCATTTCGGAAAAGTATCCGCTCTATGGGCGCTCTTGCTGGCAATTCCCTATATCATTGCTTTTAAGTCGGTCGGTTTTCATGCACTTCTTCATATTCTTCTTGTGGATTATATTCCATTCATCATCCTTCTCTGGGGACTCTATACGACAGCCGGCGGTATTGTCGTGCGAGGCAGTCTTCGAGGAACCCCTCTTGTGAATACAACGATGCTGATGATCGGAACCATCATCGCCTCCTGGGTGGGAACAACTGGAGCTGCCATGTTAATGATTCGTCCGCTTATCCGAGCTAATCAACACCGGAAAAATATCACCCATTCCATCATCTTCTTCATTTTTCTCGTGGCGAATATCGGCGGCTGCCTCACGCCTCTCGGAGATCCACCCCTCTTCCTGGGATTTCTTCATGGCGTTCCCTTTTTCTGGACCACCTTACAACTGATCCCGCAATTTCTCTTCATGTCCATCGCTCTGCTGATCGTTTATTTTCTGATCGACAGCTATTTTTATAAAAAAGAATCCGTTAAAGCATCCGATGATGGAGCAAATACGCCCTTGGCCATCGATGGCCTGGTCAATCTCCTGTTTCTCGCCGGGATCGTCGGTTCAGTCCTGATGAGTGGATCTGTTAAAATGGCTGCATTCAATGTGTTCGGTATCCATATGGAACTCCAGAACTGCCTCCGGGATCTTCTCATTTTATCAATGGGTGGGTTGTCTCTGATTTTTACTCAGAAAGAATTCCGGAGCGCGAATGGGTTCACATGGTATCCCATTCTCGAAGTTGCCAAGCTGTTCGCGGGTATATTCATCACGATCGTTCCGGCTCTGGCGATTTTACAGGCCGGCGAAAAAGGTGCTTTGGGAATTCTGATTCAGGCAATGCAGACGCCAGCCCACTATTTCTGGGTCGCAGGAGCCTTATCCAGTTTCCTGGATAATGCGCCCACTTACTTGACATTTTTTAATACCGCTCTGGGTAAACTGGGAAAGCTGGAGCAGGATGTCCCGGGCATGCTGGGATACCTCTCCCCGACTCTCATCCATGATGAGTTTATTCGGCTTCTAACAGCGGTATCGTGTGGGGCGGTTTTTATGGGTGCCAATACTTATATTGGAAATGCACCGAATTTTATGGTTAAATCAATTGCTGAGGAGAATCGAATCAAAATGCCCAGCTTTTTTGGCTATATGCTTTGGTCTATTGGTATCCTGATCCCGCTTTTCATCGTAACAACCGTGCTTTTCTTTTAGGATTTGAAAGGAAACGTATGTACAAGACAATCGTATGCCCTGTAGATTTATCGGATGTTTCATTCAGAGCGTTGCGGCATGCATTTATGATCGCTCGTTCGTGTGGTGGAGAGGTCATTATCGTTCATGCTTCGTCAAAAGTGCTTACAGATGATCAGGAAACGATGTTAAGAATCTCGTTGGAACAATTCCACCAGGATGAAATTCGAGAAATTCAGCGGGTGGATGCGGTCATCCGTGATGCTTTGGAATCCCCGGAACTCAAAGAACTGGTTTCCGGGATAGCACACACAATACACACGATATCCGCTCACGATGATGATGCTTGGGCGATCATCGAGTTTGCCCGGAACATCCAGGCAGACCTGATCACGATCACATGCCGTGGCAGGAGTGCTGTGATCGACGCATTGCTCGGTGGAGCTGCGGATACGATTATTAAAAAAGCCACATGCCCGGTACTCGTTGTTCATCTGAATGATTGACCTGGAATGATCATTGGCGATATGTTGGTTAACAACAGTATCGGAGATGAAGATAATAATCATCGGTAGGATGAGGAGGATTATATGACACGCAAGAAAATGATTGATGATCTGATTTTGAATGATCGTACTGTTTTCATACGAGTGGATTTCAACGTTCCCATGAAAGACGGAAATGTCACAGATGATACGCGTATTCGAGCTGCACTGCCGACCATTCAGTCGGTCCTGAAGCACAAAGCAAAAATTGTGTTGGCATCCCACCTTGGAGATCCCAAGTCTCCGGATCCAGCCTTCAGCCTGGCTCCTGTTGCCCTTCATCTCAGCCATCTCCTGGGAAAATCAGTTATCATGGCTCCAGATTGTATTGGAGCCGATGTCGAACAGATCATCTCCAAAATGAATCCTCAGGATATCGTCCTCCTCGAAAACGTGAGATTCTATCCCGGAGAGAAAAAAAATCATCCGGATTTCGCCGCATCACTCGCACGGCTGGCGGACACTTACATCAATGACGCATTTGGAACTTGCCACCGGGCGCATGCGTCGATCGTGGGTGTTCCTCAGATTCTTGGACAGAATGCTGCGATTGGCTATCTGATTCAGAAGGAAATTCAATATCTGTCAAATGCGTTGGATAATCCCAAACGTCCATTCTATGCGCTGCTCGGCGGCTCTAAAGTCTCCAGTAAACTGGCTTTGATCCAAAACCTTTTTCATAAAGTGGATGGCTTTTTGATTGGAGGCGCTATGGCGTTCACATTTCTGAAGTCAATGGGAAATGATGTCGGTGCATCACTCATCGAACCGGATTTGATGGAAAAAGCATGGGATATTCTCCAGGATGCTGACTTTGAAGATAAGCTGTTTCTCCTTCCCTCTGACTGCATTGCCGCAGAAACTCCAGAACCGGGTATTCATCGGGAGGTGTGTAATGTGGAATATATCCCGGACCATCTCAAAGGACTGGATATCGGACCGGATAGCATTCAACGCTTCTCATCTAAACTGCAGGAAGCCGGTACCATCTTCTGGAACGGCCCCATGGGTGTGTTTGAAGTGAGTGACTTCGCAGCCGGTACGATCAAACTGGCTCAGATTATTGCTAACTCCGCTGCCGTCACGGTCGTTGGAGGGGGTGATTCTGTCGCTGCTATTAAAAAAGCGGGTGTCGAACACAAAATCACACATATCTCAACCGGCGGCGGCGCAAGTCTCGAATACCTCGAAGGTAAAGAACTACCCGGTATCTCCATCATCCCAAACATGGATTGATACCGTTTCACTGAATCCTCAGCTCAAAAAAAAACCGCTTCCGTAATCATGGAGCGGTTTTTGATTTAGAGGAAGAAAATGAAGTTACTTCTGATATTCCAGTCGGTTTGTCATATCCCGATTTAAACAGTCAATCATCTCCGATGAGAATTTCAAGATCTGCTCGTCTGAATAGCCATTAGCCCGGAGTTCTTTAAAAAACGTCTTGGCAAGTAGTTTGGGTGGCTTGTCACTGTTATCTCGAATAAAAGGACTCATGTTCATCTCCTTTCACAAAAGCAATCTCACCCGTAATACTTAGCAATGTTCATGCCATCATTACGAATATGTAAAATAATTCTATAACTATTTGAATTTAAAACAATTTAAAATATCTCTTCAGCCTTTTTTCAGTAAAGATCACACACATTGTATCAATAATGACTCAGTTTATTGCGTAAATTACTACGCACATGGAATTCAGATACGCACGAGAACCGACTGGTTATCATTCCGGTTTCATGTTACTCTTTTAAAGATGAACACCCCGCCTCATGGAATCGAACACAACTCCAGACGATCAATCCTTCTGGCTGCTTTTGTCTCAGCGGGAGTGGCTGTGATCTGTTCCTGGCACATTCTTCCGGCAATTTCAGCCATGCTGGCTATTCTGCTCTGCCGATCGCTCCGATTTTCATTTCAGGAGAAAGTCATTCTTTTTTTCGTGGGAGTAGCCGGATGTTGTGCTTCTTATGATCACCTCCACCGGGAACTCCAGCAGTCGCACGACTCCCCCGGCAATATCCATCGGGAGATCATACAATTTTGGGAGCAGGAATGTGCTGCCATCGAGTCTTTTTCGCATCGCATCCTGCATGATATATCGGAAAATCCCGGAAATCTCCATGCGGTTCAGCAGCGAATCGATCATGAATTTTCCGGCTTGCTTCAATCCATGAATAAACAAATACTCCTCCCACCAGCGGGAGTTCGATTGATAAATGATGAGGGAGGGATACTGGCCGGAGCTGGCTCTCCGTTTGAAACGATTGAGAACTGGAATAGGCTTGTCGGATCCGGTACCGAGGCACTGGCACTCGTGACGCTGCCCGCTGGAACAGAAGCCGTCTTCATTTATCGGTCCAATGGAGTCGCTTGCCTGACAGATCTCCCGTTGACCCATACCGCCATCACTGGCATCATCAACCCCCGTCGATCTGTGATTTCCTTTTTGGAGTCTGCTTTTCCGGTTCATGCGGTGAATCTCAACATCGATTCCGGGAATTCTGATCCGGAAACCACACACTCCTTGCCCATCACACCGGAGTTCAGCATCACATATGCCATTACCCGTTCTGGGAGTGTGAATAATCCGACCGCTGTTCCCTTGCTTGGAACAATCGCCTGGATCTCCATCATGATCGCTGTGCTAGGGCTGTCTGTTTTGATCGTGGGTAGTGTGTCTTCAGAGCGTATCGGGGTGCGATTTCTGTATGCAGCACTGGGATCCGCATTTTTTTACACATTTTTTTCCCTCACGATAGAAGGGAATCCATTGACATGCGATGCCTTGACTGATCCACAGATCTTCGCACATTCCGGGTGGCTTCCCCATTCTTCCGGGGAATTGATCCTTCTGGCGCTCTCTCTGTGGATGATTGCATTGAACTGCCATTTCCATATTCCGGATACCCGGAATCCAGGGATTTTTCGGATCACCTCCGCGTTACTCCTGGGGATGGTGCCTCTCTGTTCCGTTCATATCGTCGATGGATTGGTAAGCAACAGCAGTCTGGAATGGTGGCCGTATCTAATGATCCCCCACAAACCCGCATCCATTCTGCTCCCGGTATCGCTGCTGTTGATTATGGGAGCTTATCTACGGATCGTCATCTGGAGTTGTGGAATGAGTGCCAACCTCATCACCTGGAAGTCGATCCTGACATATTTTTTCCTCATGCCAGCTTTCACAGTTTACATGAGTCTGTTCAGCGGCATTGCGATGAACTGGTATCATTGGGCATTTCTTCTGGTGCTTCCAGCCGCTCACTGGATCAGGAACCGCCAGCAAGGCACACGAACCAATCAATACCTGCTGAGTTTTTCAACGATGATTATAACCGTTCTTGTGACTGGTCCGGAACTGATTACGCGGTCGTTTATTGAAGGACAGAATAATGTGAAATCCAGTCTGATGAATTGGATCGAGAATCGCGATGAGCTTCGTGTGTTTGCGGTTGAGTCGAACTTGCGGCTCCTGGCGGATGATCCCGATATTAAGCGATATTTATCCTCACCGGAGTATGCCATGGATGAATATTTTGCATTCAATATCTGGAAAAAATGTGATCTATCGGCAATTTCGAGCAAATATGGCGTTGAAATACGAGATGCTGAAGATCAACTCATCGACCGATTTGCACCGAATCTCTATCCGGAGTCACTTCCGAGTCACTTTTTTAATCGGCTTCATCAATTACGTTCAGAACCACTTCTGCTGCCTTTGAATACGATGGGAGCGACGTTTCAGTCTGATCTGAGCGGTGCCATCGCGATACACAGTGGAAACACGTACCTCGGGTGTGTGATTCTTCAGTTACCCATCGGACCCTTGACCGCTCTGCCCGGAACCGATGAGTGGGGTCGTACCGTTAGGTTGTTTTCCGGTCAGGGAGATAAGGCTTCATCACTTCCCCAGAACCTCTCTCCCCTTCCTGATCCAGGCAACCTGAATGGACCTGACAACGAGCCTATCTGGATGGATGATCCAGTGTTCCATCGAGCGGTTTTATGGTTGCCTGTTCCTGATTCGGAATCACATCATCAGGCTCCATTGCTGGCAATTCTTCCCCATCTCCATTGGACCGCACAAATATCGGGTCTGATTCAGTTGCTGATGATCAGCCTCGGGATCGTTATCCCGGAAATCATCATATCTCAGCTTCAAATATTTATCAGGAATCGACAATGGACACGCGGTATCAGCTTCCGTTCACAATTGCTGATGTTTTTAATGATCACAGCGATTGTCGTCCCATTGATATTCACCGGAATCCTCCATCACCTTCTTCGTGAGTTTTCAAGAAACCAACGGCATTCTGCCGTTCTGAATCTGACTGAAACATCCCGAAATCGTCTGATCGATCGTGCAATCGAATATGCACGAAATCTTCAGAGCATAATCATTCAGACCGAATCGGGTGAAGATCCCATGATCCCACGGGCTCTGATGGACATGCCATGGGTGATTCTGGATAACCATGGGGAGGTTGTTCAGAGCAGCTCATCGCGATATGGACCCATCTCGCCGACATTACTGGCTTCCGGTTATCAAACCAGTCAGCCCCAGACCGGATTTTATACTAATCCGGATGGATTCATCGCTGTTCAGATTTTTCTGCCGTTTCCTGAAACCATTTCTCTGCGTCGCGTTGGACAGCTCACTGGTACTTTCTATACAGAAATCCCCATTACCGGAAAACTCATTCAATCCATCCAGGAGAGTTCGGATGTATCAATCGATATATATTCAAATGATCGTATAAGCGCAAGCTCACGAGCCGATTTATTCAATACCGGATTTCTTCCCGCATGGCTGATTCTCGATGACAATAAGATCCGGCAGCAAAGCGACAACACCTGGGTTCAGACCAGTCCCATCAGTCCGGACCGTGATATCGGATATACTTCGATTTGTGACGACTCTGGCAGTACGATCGGAATGATGGCCGTCGAACGCCCACGAATCGCTGATTTTGAATCAGAAACAAGTGTCTTTGATGTATTGTTGATGATCAGCTCCGGATTATTCATCATCGGATTGTGGGTTTCGGTAACCCTGGGAAAACGGCTGGCCTCTCCCATTCGAGCATTGGTGGATGGATCGATACGAGTCGCTTCCGGGGATCTGGAAACACCGGTCAATTTCGTTTCAGGCGGAGAATTGGGACATTTGATCAATACCTTTAACCGAATGCTTGGAGATCTTGCGGCTCAACGCCAGGACCTTGAACTTCGTCACCTGATGATTGCAACATTGCTGGAAACCATGTCATCGGGCATCATAACCGTCGATGATCACAATCGGATTATCATCGCCAACCGGGCGGCGCGGAATCTGATTCCAATGAACACCACTACACGCATCAATCAGGATCTACGGGAAATGTTTCGGGAGTTAAATCTGCAGCCGATATGGGAAACTCTTGAACAATTCCGTTCCGGGAACAGCTCCGGGGAAGTCACTGTCCGATTCTTGTGGCAGGGCACTATCGTGCATCTTCAGGCAGCGATGGTCCGGCTTCCAGAAGGTCGACATGACTCAGGAAGCATCATGATAGTCATGGATGATATCAGTGCGACGGTACGGGCGTCCAAAATGGAAGCCTATACCGCTCTTGCACGACGAATCGCTCACGAAATAAAAAATCCATTGACACCGATTCAACTGTCTGTCGAGCATCTGAGACAGGTTTTTTCTGATCATGCTCCGGAGTTCCCAGCCGTTTTCGACCGGTGCACCACTATGATACTCGAAGAAACGCAATCACTGAAGCAATTGGCATCGGAATTCTCCCGATTCGCCCGGTTTCCGAAACCCTCATTTATCATCGCGGATTTTCGTGAGCTGATCCAGGAGGTGCTTCTGTTGTTTTCCGCTCCACCCGATCACATCAAACTGACGCATCATGTTTCCCAGGAACCACTCTGGTGCCGATTCGATCAGGATCAGATGAAACGCGTCTTGATCAATCTGATTCAGAACGGTATCCATGCAATGCCGGAAGGAGGAACACTGACTGTGATCGCGAAACGAGATGGGAGATTCATCATGATCTCTGTGAAGGATACGGGAATCGGAATGTCACCGGAAACGATACTTCATTTGTTTGAACCGTATTTCAGCACCAAATCAGAAGGCATCGGATTGGGACTCGTGATCAGCAAATCCACGATCGAAGCGCATGATGGCGAGATAAAAGTGTGGAGCCATCCGGGACAAGGAAGCATCTTTACCGTGTTATTGCCATTCTATGAGAACGGATACGGAGAGGAAAAACAGACAGCAGGACTTTGACGGCTGAGTGGAAATAAACAGCAACTGCTCTGTTGTCAATTATCTCAACCGATTGGAACAGGAGTAGATAATGAGCGGAAAAACGATTTTGGTGGTTGATGATGAAAAATCGATCCGGATCACATTGCGGATGATCCTGGAATACAGCAATTATACAGTCCAGGAGGCCGCCAATGGAACGGAAGCACTGAGCAGCGCTCGGAAACGGAGACCGGATCTGGTGTTGCTCGATATCAAAATGCCCGGAATGGATGGAATGGAGGTTCTGGAATCGCTGCATCAGGATTATCCGGATCTTCCGATCATCATCCTGTCCGGCCACGGTTCTGTCCAGACAGCAGTCCAGGCAGTCAAGATTGGCGCGTTCGATTTCCTCGAAAAACCTCCACAAAAAGACCGTATCCTTCTCAGCATCCAGAATGCTCTCAAACTGAATCAGTTGATCGCTCAGGAAAAAGCCACTTTCCGGGATCAACCGGAATTTCCCGTTGAGATGATCGGCAGTTCCCCGAACATTCAGCAATTGCTTTCCGTGATTCGTAAAGTGGCACCATCTGATTTATCCGTGCTGGTGCGTGGCGAGAGTGGTACTGGTAAGGAGTTGGTGGCTCAAATGCTCCATCGCCTCTCCAACCGGAATGACGCTCCGTTTATCCAGGTGAATTGCGCTGCCATTCCGGAGGATCTGATCGAGAATGAGCTGTTTGGTCATGAAAAAGGATCCTATAGTGGTGCATCGGAACGCCGGCAAGGTAAGTTCGAACTCGCTCATAATGGCACATTATTTCTGGATGAAATCGGTGATATGAGCATGAAAACACAGGCCAAGGTACTGCGTGCTCTTCAGGAAGGCGAATTCCAGCGCGTGGGTGGTTCACGAACCCTTCATGCAAATGTGCGCATTATCGCTGCAACAAATCAGGATCTTGAGGAGATGATCCGGGAGGGGACATTCCGGGAGGATCTTTATTTCCGTATCAACGTGATCCCTGTTTTTGTGCCACCTCTCCGAGAGCGATTGGATGATCTCCCGGCATTGGTGACGTTTTTCTCCGCTCAGTTTGCCAATCGAAATCAGATCATTCCAGCTACATTCTCGACCGCTGCTCTGAATGCGATGAAAAAACATCCCTGGATCGGCAATATCCGGGAACTGAAAAACGTCACGGAACGGATACTTCTGCTGACAACCGAACCGGAGATATCCGCCGAGCAGGTATCGAAATCGTTAACAGCCGGTTTCAGCCGGCGATCTCCAACAGAATCCCAGCCACTTCCCCAATTCAACACACTCCAGGAGTTCAAAGAGGCTGCCGAAAAACAGTTCCTGCTCAAAAAACTGGAGGAAAACAACTGGAATATTTCAGCCACTGCGGAATCGATCGGAACTCCCCGCTCCAATCTGTATAAACGAATGGAGCATTTCGGTATTCAGAAACAGGAATAACGCAATCTCTGTTTGACATCCCTTTGTATATTCGTCTATTTTTTAAATGCTGGTTGACGTGATATCCGGTATTGGATGGATGGAGTGGATACGATGAGAATTATTGCGATAATCATGGGCTTATTCGTCCTGCTGCAGCCTCCGGAAGCAGCGGCTTACATTGATCCTGGGACCGGGAGCTATATATTTCAGGTCCTGATCGCTGCGGTTCTCGGTGGATTGGTGTCGATCAAGTTGTTCTGGAGGCGGATTATGGCTTTCATCCATTCTATTTTCAGCAAACCCAACAAACCCTGAATTACTTGTTCTCTCCTCGGAAAGAGCCAAACATGATTTCTGAAACAACGGGTTCATTCAGAGATCCGAGCGGATTTCTGTTTTATCAGGACGGTCAGTTATATCGCCAGATCAATCGTGTATATGAGACGGACTATCAGATTTTGATGACTTCTGGTCTTTTTTCTCATCTGGTGGAGAAAAAATACGTGGTCAACCATCGCGAAACAGCGATAATCGGTCCGCAACCTGAGACCTTTTATAAGGTCATTCTGCCGGATCGGATTCCATTTATATCGTATCCGTATGAATGGAGCTTCAGCCAGTTGAAGGATGCGGCTCTCCTGACCTTGGACATCCATCGTACGGCCCTCCAGTATGGAATGATACTCAAGGATGCCAGTGCATATAACATCCAGTTTTATCAAGGGAAACCCATCTTCATCGATACATTATCATTTGAAAAGCATGTCGAGGGTGAACCTTGGGTTGCATACCGGCAATTCTGTCAGCATTTTCTGGCTCCATTGGCGTTGATGGCTTATCGCGATATTCGATTGAGTCAGTTACTCCGGATTCATATAGATGGAATTCCTTTGGATATGGCTGCCGCACTGCTCCCCTTTCGTTCCAGATTTCATTTTTCATTGTTGCTGCACCTCCACCTTCACGCCAAAGCACAGAAGCGGTATTCAACGAAAAAAACAACCGTCAGCGCGAGCCATCGGTTGAGTCCACGTGCGATGACAGGACTCATCGATAATCTGGAGTCTGCAGTCCATCATCTGAAATGGCGCCCCTGCCGAACGGAATGGGCGGAGTATTACGAAGATACCAACTATTCCGGAACTGCACTCGCACATAAAGCCAAGATCGTTGCCGACTTCACAGACCATATTCAGCCGGAGACTGTCTGGGATCTGGGTGCAAATGACGGCAGATTCAGCCGGATTTCCAACTCCCGTCAGATTTTCACTCTGTCGATGGACATTGACCCCGCGGCAGTGGAGAAAAATTATCTGACATGCAAAGAGAACAAAGAAACATACCTGATCCCTCTGCTTCTCGATCTCACAAACCCTCCAGGGGGGATCGGGTGGGAAAATCATGAACGGCTATCCATCTGGGATCGGGGATATGCGGAGATGGTTTATGCATTGGCACTGATTCATCATCTGGCCATTGGCAACAACCTCCCATTCAGTCGGATCGCCACGTTTTTTAAAAATATTTGTTCCCACCTGATTATCGAGTTTGTCCCGAAAAGCGATTCACAGGTGAAGCGGCTGCTGGTGACACGCAAGGATGTATTCACGGATTATCATCAGGATGCGTTTGAACAGGCTTTCAGGAATCACTTCGATATCGTTGATCAGATACCGATTCAGGGGAGCGAGCGAATGATGTACCTGATGAGCCGGAAGGATCATGCATGAAAGTGTTTCATCCAATATTGCTGGCACTTTTTCCGATTGTCTTTCTGTTGTCACAGAATGTCGGAGAAATCATGCCGGTTCAGACGATCGTACCATCGACCATCTCCCTTCTCATGACAAGCATCATTTGGGGTATCCATCATGCGATGTTCAGAAAGGCATATCCATCCGGAGCGGCAACCTCACTGTTTCTCATCCTGTTCTATTCGTATGGCCACATACATGACGCATTGATGGGATTGGACAGCATCACGTTTACATTATATGGAAATGAAATAATGCTCAGCATCTGGACAATGACCTATCTTATGGGTTTGCTTTTTTTGAGTCGGATGCCCAAAGCCTGGCCCACCATGACCCGGGCACTCAATATCATTTCCATCATACTCCTGATAACTCCGGGCGTTTCAATTGCCAATCATTGGATAACATCCAGACCGTATCAATCCAGCGAGGATACAGTCATCCTGACCGAACCAGAACGCCATCTCCCGATAAAAGAAAAATCCCAACTTCCGGATATGTATTACATTATTCTCGATGGGTATGCCCGAGCTGATGTATTGCGGGAATTGTATGGGTATGACAACACCACCTTCATAGACTATCTGAAAAATATGGGATTTTATGTAGCGGAGCGGTCCAGTGCCAATTATTGCCAGACCCCATTGTCACTGGGATCATCCCTGAATCTGGCTTATCTTGATGAACTGGTTGAACGGATTGGCGATGAGACATTCGACCGGGAGCCTGTCATCAATACGATTCGAACCAGCCGGGTATTTCAGATCATTCAGAAACAGGGATACACCATACATGCATTCGCATCCGGTTATTATGCCACAGAACTGAAAGATGTCGATCATTATATCTCACGTATCGGATTGCTGGATGAATTTCAGCTTGTTCTGCTGAAGACGACACTGATCCAGGGAATACTGGATCTGTTAAGTGATTATATCATCTATGCAGATCTGCACTATATTCACGGTCAACGCATCAAATACATCGTCGGACAGCTCACACTTATGGATCTGAATAATGAAAAGCCGGATTTCGTGTTTGCACACATTATGTCACCCCATCCCCCATTCATATTCGATCGAGATGGCGATTATATTTTTGATCCCGAAAAACGATTTTGTTTCTATGATGGAAGTGAATACTTCCGGGCACACCGGCTTTATTCCCACAATCAATATCCACGGGATTATCTGAATCAACTGATTTATATAACAGATCAGGTCAGACCGGTTGTCAGTGCGATTCTGGAGAAATATCCAGACAATCACAAACCCGTGATCATCCTTCAGTCGGATCATGGACCAGGTTCCAGACTGAATTGGGAGCGACCGGAGCAAACCCATTTTGTGGAACGTTTTTCCATTCTGAATGCGATTTATGTGCCCGATGGATTGGATCCTGGTTTTTACCCGGAGATCACTCCCGTCAATACATACCGGTTGATCTTCAACCATTATCTCGGGACTGACTATGACCGCCTTCCAGACAGGAGCTGGTTTTCGAATACTCTGAAACCTTACAAATTCATGGACGTAACCAGTCGGCTGAATCCCGCTGTTGAATCCAAAAGTGATATTGATAGGGAACCATCGTGAATAAACATCCTTTTTTTTTCAGGATCGTGACTCTCTGTCTGGGTGCGATTACCGGGTTACTGATCGGCGAATTGGCAGTCCGGATCATGGGGGTCGCTCCCGAAGTGATGCAGGTAGGACGGGGCCGGTTTCAGTTATCACAAAATCCATTGCTGGGATATGAACCGCGGCCGGTTGATTATGATGGCGACAATTTGAGCTTCTATGATTATCGCGGAAGCAGCAATGATCTGGGATACCGTGATGTGAATCATGCGATCGAAAAGCCGCAAGGTGTTTATCGGATTGTCATTTTGGGCGACAGTATTGCCGCCGGTTTGTTTGTTGAAGCGTTCGAAGATACCTTCCCTGCCATCCTTCAGAAGAATTTAACAGATTCAAAACGGAAGGTTGAAATCTTGAACTTCGGCGTGTCCGGTTATAATACCCGTCAGGAGATTGAAACACTCAAAGATAAAGCACTCCCGTTCCGTCCCGACCTCGTATTGGTGGCGTATTGCCTGAATGATCGGGGACGAGTGGACGGTGGGATACTGGACGGACTTTTAACTCAGGAGCGTGAACAATCACAGGTCAATCGATATGGCTCTCGTTTCCTGCTGTGGAGTGCTTTGTATCGGTTTGTGCGGTTCTCCGTATTTCGCCCGGAAATCGGGGACTTGCTGATGGGACAGTTGGTTTTGAAGGAAGAGATGTCCACCGATACAGTCCCGGAATCATTTGCTGAACTGGAACAGCTATCACAGGCACACGATTTCGATGTGTTGATTGCCGTTTTCCCGATTTTTAAGAATATCCAGGAATATCACTATCGCGGTGATCATGAAGCAGTTGCAAAACTGGCTCAGGAACACCAATTCCAGTGTGTCGATCTGCTCCCGGTATTTCAGGAGTGCGAAATCCGTCTGAAACAAGAAACCTCTCTGGATTTTATGCATCCAAATTCATTGGGTCATCGTTGCGCCGCAGACTTTCTCAGCGGATTTATCCAGACAAACTATAAATTGTAACTTCATACTGCGCTGAAGTCCTGCCTCACGGAACCGTTGATTTTCCGGAATAACGTATTGACGAAAACCGTTTGATGAATTATATTAGAGCTAGCACGCTAATCGAGGCAGAGAGTTTGGCGTTCGTTGGATAGAATCTGGGTCTTGGGGTTTCTCTTTTATAACATGCAATATCAGAATTATTGAATCGATGTAAAACATTTTTTGTTCGCATCGGCTCTAAGTTACAGATACACCCTCAGTTAATGAAAGACGAAAACTCTGTTCCCTGATCGAAAATCCAAATGAATGAATGCTCACAATGAGCATTGTATAAAAACATTAAAAATCGATCAGAGAAACGCGTGTCGTTACAATCTTTCTTGGATTGAAGCATCGCTCTAAACGTTTATAGCAGAATAGCGTGATTGTTCTTCGGATCGCTCGAAGCCGGCGCCGGACAGCCACAAAATAGCCGAAATAGTAGAGATAAAACAAACCTCTCCCCCAAAAGGTGGTTCGATGCTGAATGAAAAAGCGGATCAGCCAGCCGGGAGTGAGTGGTACGGATCGCATTACCCGGTTCAATAATGTAGGCTGATAGTGAAAAAATTCCTGATGATACAGTTTTTGAGGATCAATGATGCCATCTTGTGTAGCCCGGCGTTCCAGTTCAGTATGTGGATAGAATATCAGCGACACGATTCCCAGGAAAAAAGGCTTTTTCAGCCGGGATAACACATCGATGGTTTTCACCACATCTTCCTCCGATTCATAGGGATTGTCTGTAATGACATCCACACGGATATCCGTGATGAGATGACGATACCGATGTAAGATATCCATACACTTAAAAAAGGTTTCATTCGGTACATTTCGATGATACACATCGGCTGAGACTCTGGGACTTCCCGATTCCAATCCGACGTGCACGCCCACCAATCCGACATCTGCCAGCGATCGGATGCGGTGTTCCGTTACCGCAATGGGATTGGCCCAACAGAAAAATGGAAGATCGATCTGTTCCTGATACTGCCAGCAAAATTCGTCGAACCATGTCTGGTCCCCATAGAAAAATGAATCATCCATGAAAACAAACCCTTTGAGATTGGGAACGAGTTTCTTCGCCTCAAGCAGCTCGCCGATAAAATGCTTGGGGGATCGGCGGCGGAGATAGGGTCCGTCCGTGATCTTCCGAAGGGCGGAGTTGCAGCAATAGGTGCAGTTGTGAGGACATCCCCGGGAGGACATCACATAATGCGTATCCATGAATCCCGGGATATAACGACGCCATACATCCCAATTCATCGAATGAATCAGGTTATCAGTGCGGATCCAATGGGTCTTGAAATCATGATCCGGATACGGGTAATCGTCCAGGTTATCTGTTCTGGTACGTGCCGGATTTCGGTGAATCGTGGTGTTTTTTCGCCTCCAGATGCTGGCGATCGAGGCTGGATCAGATCCAGCGGATAAAGCCTGAACCAGTTCCAGCATGGGTTGTTCACCTTC
The DNA here is from genome assembly GCA_964512995.1 of uncultured bacterium. Taxonomy (GTDB): domain Bacteria; phylum CSSED10-310; class CSSED10-310; order CSSED10-310; family CSSED10-310; genus CAZELM01. Next base: position 29,656 of record CAZELM010000037.1, on the reverse strand, counting down.
TCCGACACAGACCATATCCGCATACTGGATACACTCTTCCGGTTGAATACTGGGATGGATTCCTCCCCAGATGATCGGTGTATTCACTCGTTCCCGAACGGCGGTATGAATGGGTATGACGCGTATCAGGTGACTTGACATCAGCGAAAATCCGATGAGATCAGCCTCCCGGCTCACTACCCAATTCGAAATATCCGCGATCTCCTGGGGAGTTTCCAGATCATTGAACTCGCGAGGCAAAAAAAGAATCTCCACCTCGAATCCATGTTGTTTCAGATAGGCGGAGATCATCCGGGTTCCAAAACAGACAAGCGTATTTTCCGTATTGATCAGCAGAATTTTCATGAGGCTAGCCTGTGTTTCAGGGGTTTGACAGCGAAATTTCCAAGCAGTTCTCTGAGGATTTTTCCATCACCTGACGTCCGTGTCATGTTAAACCGATCATTATTTTTCGATATGATAATCAGATGGTCAAACGACAGATGCGGTCTGGCTTCAGCGATCCAAGTATCTACTTGAAGCAGCATTCCGATCATTCGGGGGGTGGTGATTATTTTTTTCATGGGAGAGTCCGGGTGATATCGGCCGATCAGTGACCATTGGAGCCGTTCCTGAGAGATTGGATTGATGTCGGTGGAGCGGATGGTAAACTGAAAATATGCCTCCCGCTGAGTCAATGTCGAATCATCCCCCCAAGCCAGATGATTCAGTAACCGGGAGATGATCCGCGTTCGAGCACCCAGGAAATGAGCTGAAGTATTGGTCAGTGCTCGGATCCGCTGATCCGTGAAAAAATGGATATGCGCATGTGGTTCGCCTGGATCCAGCGATGCGAAATGCTGATGGACGTCTGAATCGTTCGAGGCACGAGGCGTGCTCAGGATGACCCATTTTCGAGCGACCCGCAGCAACTCCCGGATACAATGATCCGGATCGAGAACATGTTCCAGAACCTCCGATGCCAGCACCACATCAACTGCATTGTCTGTAAATGGGAGATTGTGAGCATCACCACAAACACCGGACAATCGATACATTTCTCCGGCCCGGACCAGTGCCCGATCGGAGAGATCAAAACCAAAAGCTCTCACTTTGAATAAATGGCGCACCAGAGCCAGACCGTACCCATCCGCCGACCCCACATCGAGAATCGACGTAAAGCGGATGCGATCCAATATGCGCAGAATAGCGAACATACGGGCATACTCCTCCAAACGGAACGCCAGCGCAGAAAATCCGTAACTCGGTTGATTGGGAACATAGATTCCTTCCGGATCAAAAAGGTCGAACCTCTGGTTGAGCCATTTCCGCGTCGTGGCCGTATACCCGTTTGCGCTGTCGATCGTCATTGGGTCCTCCCAAATCTGTTGAGTCACCCGGTGAATCATAACACAGAGCCTGACAAAATTGGTATGACAAACCATTTGAAAAGCTCCCTTCGGATGTTAAAATATGTTTTTCGAGTCCGGATTCAGAGGTGATGGTTTTCACATAGGAGAAAGTTATGTCAGATATTAAGAAGAATACAGATTCAGAACATCCCCAAAATCAGGAATATACATTTCGCAAATTGCGCCTGCCAGCGGACAGCGAGATTCTGGTCGCCATTCACGCGATTTATGACCGGGAAAATAATTTCACCCGCAAACCAGAAGAATACCAGATCCTCATCGACTATTTATCGGAACATGGCGATATCTATCATCCATTGGTGCTTTTTATCGATAATCAGCCGGCAGGTTATATCCGTGCCTATGACCGGCTTTCCACATCCTCGTGTGACCTGGTGCTGATGCTGGATTTAGTCTATATCCTCCCTTCTTATCGGGGAAAAGGTCTCGGAACGATCATCATGAAAGAGTTTTTGGCATTCGCTGCGCACAATCGAAGCGCTCGGATTGATCTGCTCACAGACCTCGATAACCCGGCTGCCGTGAATCTCTATAAAAAATGCGGGTTCAAAGGTCGGAACCGGTTCCAGATGATTCGGTTTCTGAAGGATCAGACCGATCTGCTGGACTATTTTGAAAAAAAATGTGAACAGACTGGCTCCCAATAGGTATGTACTCAATCTATGGAGAGCCGTGTCTTTCTGAACACTCTTCTATGCCCAGACTGACCGCAAAAATATGCTGAGCGTCTCCTGCTGTGATCTCGCCATCACCATTACAATCTGCCGCACAAGCTTCTGTAACAGTGGGGATATCCAGGTTGAGTGCAATCAGAAATGCGGCCTGTGCATCAGCGGCAGTGACAGATCCATCGAGATTGGTATCGCCATGGTGAACGCACGGTGGATCTCCTCCGGAGAAGGTAAATGAACCATCTTCAGTTGGGTAGGCTCTCAAATCGTCCCAGAGCGCGTCAATATTCAATGGACACATATCACCAGCCAGGCATCCATTGCATGCCACGGTAAAATCCAGGATAACTATGCTGCCGGTATTGCCAGGATCGATCTGATTATCAATCGAAAATCCAGCGGTCCGGATCGCGCCTGATTCCAGGATCGAGCAGTCAAACATCAGCCAGCCGGGATTCAACGTCCCGGTATGGCATTCCATAAAGGCCAGCATATTCGAATCATAACTCAAATCGATCATAAAGGTATCGATCGATCGATTTGGATTGGATACCATGATGGAAACCGATACAATTTCACCGGTTGTACCCGCGTAATCATCCACCTGAACGATCTCCATCAGAGGGAGTGGGGTTGGTGTCCGTGTCGGTCCGCCCGGTGTTATCGTGGGTGTCGGGGATGGTGTCGGAGTCGGAGTATCTGCCAGCATAAAGGCAAAAGAGCCATTTTGTGGATAAAAACCGGAAATATCATCATAAAATCGGCTGAGAATCAGTGGAGTCACATCACCATAATCACATTCCGCGCAAGTAACCGTGAAACTCAGTCGAACCAAGCATCCGGAGCTTCCAGTCGGAATGGAACTGAAAAGACTCCACCCGCCCATTCTGATCAATCCGTCCGATACTGCGTGTGCATCAAAATGCATCCAACTGGGATCCAGTTCACATGAATCCACTGACAGGAAACGAATCATCGTGGGATCAAAACTCAAATCCAATACGAATGAATCAATGGGAGTATGTGCATTGGACACCATTACATCCATGATTACCGTTTGCCCGGTATCTCCTGAATAGTGGTCCATCCAGACCATGTCATCACTGGGAGCGGGTATCGGCGTTATTGTTGGCGTCACCGACGGTGTCGGAAGCGCATGCGTGCACCCAAAGCCCTGCCCGAGGGCCAAAGGAAAAATGCTTCACGCATCTCCAGCGGTTACGACCCCATCCCCATTGCAATCCGCGGCACATTCCTCCTCCGCTGTGGGCGTAATCTGTCCAAGTGCGATCATGAAACATCTTTGGGCATCCGCCGGCGTTATGATCCCATCCAAGATGACATCCCCGTGATTGATACAATCTCGATGGCTGTTGTAACGATATCCCGATGTCTCCAGACAATCGATCGGCTCGGAAGCCGCAATGCTGCACAACATCCAGCCCAGAATACACGAAATGAAGATCCATTTTTTCATATTTATTCTCCTTTGTTTTCAATATAGAATGATAGATCGATTTTAGCAAATCCTTCCTTCCATTTTTTCATTTTTCATCTCCTTTGTTTTCAGTATAGAATGATAGATCGATTTTAAATCCTTTCTTCCGATATCGTTCACCCCGTTGTGAGCAGGGACTGGCCATGAGAATGTCATTTCGCTGCCTCCCACTCGTCATTCAATCCGTGTGAGCAGGGACTGGTCTCAATCCAGCTCCGATCGTTCGATATGGATTGTCATGGAATCGTCAGATTTGAGTCGGACTCCAGACATGAGCCTGCAATCTCTGGTGTCAATGAGTGAATTTCAGATCCACCAATGTTTTGAAAATCATGACAATTTTGGGCATTCAAAATGACAATTATTGGCGGAAAAACGAGATTTTTCTCACGATTTTAGATATCAGTGATTCATGTTTTGATGATTTATCAGCAATTCCAATACGTTCGGACCACCGCTGAAATATCTGCACATTGGCACATTATTTGCTTTATTAAATGAATTGATGCTCTGTTAATCGATAAATTGGTATAATATCCTTATGGGAGGACTGATCATGAAAACGAAGACTTTCATCGCACTGATCTTTTTCATCTGTGTCGGGACTGGTTATACTGCAATCATCCATGTTCCCGCTGACCATTCAACGATTCAGGCCGGAATCGATGCCGCTGTCGATGGAGACACGGTTCTGGTCGCAAACGGGACCTATACTGGTTCTGGAAACCGCCAGATCGACTTCATGGGAAAACAGATCACCGTCCAGTCAGAATTCGGTTCGGATTCCTGCATCATCGATTGCGAAGGCATATCCCGGGCGTTTAACTTTACAAGTGGGGAGACGGAACGATCCATATTGAATGGATTTACGATCCAGAATGGAATGACGGATGAGAGTGGTGGAGCGATCTATATCCGTTCATCTCCCAGGATCACTCAGTGCGTATTGAAGAATAATCAAGCAGAATCGGGCGGTGCGTTGTGTCTGGAATGGGAATCAGACAGCATCATCGAACAATGCCTGATCATTCAGAATTCAGCCTCTTACTCCGGCGGCGGTATTTATTGTTCTGGATCTGTTTCATTGACGGATTGTGTCATCGAAGATAATACTGCTGGTGAACTCGGTGGGGGTATCCATTATAATCGAGCAGACAATGCACGCATTGTGGATACATATCTGAAAGGAAATACGGCTGGAGTCGATGGGGGTGCAGCCTATTTTTACTCTTCCAGCGGTCATCTGAACAATTGTTCGATCGAAAATAATTCCGCAACTCACAATGGTGGAGCGATTTTCAGTATTTTTGAGAGCCTCGAGATCATCTCTTCAACAATCACAAGTAATGCAGCCACGTTGAGCGGCGGAGCTGTTTTCGGTTACGATTGCCAGATTGTCATGGATGCGTCAATGCTCGCTGACAACACGGCGGAGCATGGCGGAATGGCTTACGTGGACCAGGGAACCTTCAACATGATGGACTGTGTGATCGTTCGGAATCATGCCCGTGATTCGGGTGGTGCATGTCTGGCATATTCAAACTCACTCCGGTTCGCTAACTGTCTGTTTGTACAAAATACTGCTCGGTATCTGGGTGGAGCGATTATTCTGCACAATAATGCCAATATCACTCTCCATAACAGCACTCTCAGTGAAAATCAGGCGGGTCTGGGAGGTGGACTCTTTATCGCCAATGGTGGAGGAAGCATCAAAAATTGCATCTTGTGGAATGATCAACCCGAAGAAATCGCCGGTAATCTCTCTCCGTATATCTACTATTCCAATATTCAGGGAGGCTACTCCGGTGTCAGTATCCATAACATCGACACAAACCCGGTTTTTGTAACAGGTCCGTACGGCGGCTATTATCTGAGTCAGATGGCTTCGGGAGATGACATGGATAGCCCTTGCCTGGACGCGGGGAGCGATCCGGCAGACGAGATCTGTTACGGCAATACGTCAACGAATGTCTGCATGAATGAACGTACTACCCGGAGTGATCATGAAGGCGATATCGGTCTTGTCGATATGGGATTCCATTATTTCGATGCCACTATTCCAACTCCGACACCTACGCCATCCGTTTCTGGGACACCAACCCCTACAGGCTGTGAAACAACCGGAGTGTCGATCTGGATGCCATCCGACCATTTCACTCCCGGTGATACGTTCTCCTGTTATGCCACGGTATGCAACGCCGAAGATCAGGCTCTTCTGGGATACCCTTTGTTTGTTATACTCAAATTGTTTGACAGTTTTTTCTTCGCACCCAGTTTCACTGCATTCGATCATTATGATTCTGGATTTGGCTACCCGATAGGACTGACGTCCATTGTGATCATACCGGAATTTGTCTGGCCGGAAGATCAGGGCACTGTCGAAGACGCAGTATTCTATGGCGCGTTGACCGATCCGGACATGACACGGATCGTCGGAGATTTAGATTCGATCGCTTTTGGATGGAGCGAGTAACGGTCGCATTAGTATCTGGGAATCCGTCGTTTGATCCAGCCGATGGATTCCCGGAACAAGGCATGAAATCCTTCCCGGTGTATCAGATACTTGATCGTTTTCCAGTAATATGACAGATTTTTCCGAAAATCGACCGGAGTAAGCATCGATTCATTGAACTGTCGGGCTTCTTCTTGAGCCTGCAGAATCACATGCTCCAGATGATCGGTATTCGTCGACCAACGAAAACACTCCGACTGCTTCAGTGCACCAGCCTTCATCTGATTGCGAATGGATGTGTCACGAGCCAGATTCAGGACCGCTTCGGTCAATTCCTCGGGACTGTCGACAAGTATTCCGGATACACCATCACAGACGACCTCCGGATGGGAACACAACCGGTACGCAACCACGGGAGTTCCCTGAAATTGTGCCTCCGCCAATGGCAGATTGAACCCCTCCCATTTAGATGTATTGAGAAAAATATCGGCCGCAGCAAAAGCGCCCGGCATCTCTTCTTTTGACAGGTTGAAAACAGGGATGATACCCACCTGCTGCAAAAGGTTTCGAGCGCTGTCATCCGCTTTACCGGCTCCAACGATTTTAAAGTTCGGAAATTTTTGATGGAGCAGCGGCGCCAGGCTCATAAACTCCTTCAGACCCTTATACGGTTGATTATCCGATTCCGGCTGGATCCGACCAACCCACAGAACAATGATATCTTCGGGAGTGGCTCCCACACGCTGCCGGAATCGTTCGATTTCTTCCTGCGAAGCACGGGGGTAATGATCTGCACCATTGTGTATTACCGTCACCCTGTCCCGCACGGTATCCGGAAACTCCGACCGGATATAGTCCGAAATCGCAACGAAGCGATACCCGTTTCCCAGTTGCGGGTAGATCGTTTCAAATCGCTCCCGCGTATAGGCATCGAGCCCTCTCCCGACGCGCTTTTCAAAAAATGAACCAGGTGGTGTGCCATGTTCCACTGCAACCGCGGGTGGGCGGAGATGCGGCAGCCAATGATAAAATGGTGGCGTCTGCGGTATCCAGACGTCGATCTGTTTCCGAGCCAGAACATCGAGTGCATCCTGAAAAAACAATACGGAATAAATATCTCGGGAGTGGATCGCAAAATGCATCAGATTGACAATCTCGTAATCCGTTTTCGCATACATCTCCCCCACCGATGTGGTGAAAACAACAACATCATATCCTTTCTGGAGCAATCCCCGGGCGGATTCATCAACAACCAGATCCACGCCATACCCCAACAGCATCCGCTCGGTTAAAATACCGATCCGCACCGTCATTCTCCGGATTCCTCCAGGATCAGTCCGGCTTTCCCTAACATACGGAGGATGATCGGGATCTCGTCGGGCTCTGCTCCCATCTGAATCGCCACGGTATCACGGTCCGGACAGTCCAGATGCGTCAACACGTGCAAAAAAACCGGGTCAAGATAAAAACGAAAGCCATCCTGCCGCTCCACCAGACGGTGTATCTTTCCGGAAATGTCACGTTCATGGTCCAGAATGATATAAACAGGGGGTTCGCTCATTTTTTGATCATCTTATAAAGCTTATAGGGAATACTACTCTGAATCCGGTTTCTGAAATCCAGAAGTTCCTGGATCGTCTGATGTTGCCGATGAATTTCCTCTTTAAGTTCATCGATTCGGAGATCCTTCTGCAACAACTCCGCTTTGCGCCGTTTGTCCCGTTCCGTAATCATGATCAGATATTGATTGATCAGATCTTCTTTATCGCGGATGAGATGCAATCGTTCCTCCGCCAGTTGTTCCAGTTCCATCCGGTTGGGTCGGGTCGTGAAGATCTGATGAAGCGTTTCATTGAGCTGCGCGACTTCCTTCAGCATGACCAGATTCGTGAATTGATACCCGAACAGGTCAACGGCGTTTCTCGTTTCCGATGAATCTGATTTGAGCAGCGGGTGAAGATCAATATCCGTTCCCTGCCGGAGCGCAACGAATACCTGCCGGTACGCAGGTTCCCGGCGATCGGCCATCCCCAGAGTCGTATTATAAAAATAATCGAGATCTTCCTGCGTCTCTGGCTCGACCCGCAGTTGGAGGAACAGGTGTTTGAGGAGCATCATGAATAACCAGTTGGGCAGAAATCCATCCGGGAAATGGATCCCCTGAAATGACTCCATGGCCAGCCATGTCTCGATCTCAGAGATCTTGGGGAGTCCATACTGGAGGTGTTCCTTCAGAGCGGGATGGGGCATCTCCAGAATTTTTTCGATAACCGAAAATAGGATCTTCTCTGCCAGGATATTGGCGGGCTGATCGATCGGTCCGGCAATCATCACGCCACGATCCGCCACCCGGCACAGCTCACGGACAAAAACAGATCGCAGCTCCCCCGGAATATGTTCCAGCGTATCCATGGCAACGACAATGTCAAATGCCTGATTCCTGAATGGGATAGCCAGACCGCTCCCCGCAACATACCGGCCCGGTCCCTGTTTTTTGATATCCATGATCACGAGTTCGTCATCATCTGGGAGAAAAAACGAAGCGGGTGTGAAAGCATCCTGACCGCCGCCCTGGAGATATCCACCGACATCCAGAATCCGAAGCTTCTGGCCGGTGTTCCGGAAACGTTCTGCGGCAATGGCCAGAAGGTGGTATCTCTGGAATTGATCGAATGGAAGGCGAAAAGCGGCATCAGGGAATGATTTCACCATATTCTCCTTCATATCTCCATGTGGATGGAATATAAAAAACACCATATTCCTCTTCCGTCTCACCCGGAGTTACCAGAAAGGAATAGATCTGATCATGATGATCATAAGGATGGTCGCAGGCATAATTGTATACGACCGCTGTAAAATAGTATGTTCCGGGGAGCAGTGGCAATGTATCGATCTCATACCAGACCGCTCCCGGACCCTGGATATATTCCGGCACCTGACCACTGAATTTGGTATTCGGTCCATTCACATGCGTGCCATCATTCCGGTGAATGGCAATCCCGAAAACAGGCCGGACAATCCGCTTATGAGCCATATAGGAGATTTTTACGCGAAATGGATCCCCGGTTCGAAAACGATGTGTTTTTTGACCATGCCTGTCAAAATACTCGACCTGAATGATTTCCACCTCGCGAGTGCCCCACCGTTCCCGAATCTCTTCTTCAACCCGCTGGTGCTCCTGTTCCAACCGGGATTCCTCCCCTTTCTGGACCCGCTCCCGGTAAAAATCGATCACGCGCTGCGTCGTGCCACGAGCGGCGACCGTCCCGTGGTTAAGCCAGATCGCACGGCTGCATAATTGCGAGACAGTGTTGAGGTCATGAGACACAAACACAATCGTCTTGCCACGGCGTTTGAAGTCCCGGATTTTATCAAGGCACTTCTGCTGAAAGGACTGATCTCCCACAGCCAATACTTCATCGATCAGCAGAATGTCCGGATCCACATGGACTGCAATCGAAAATCCAAGCCGCATATACATACCGGATGAGAAATGTTTGATCGGCGTATCGATGAATTCTTCCAGTTCGGAAAACCGGACAATCTCATCGAACCGTCTGGATATCTCCGCATGAGTCAGTCCCATGATCGATCCGTTCATATAAATGTTCTCACGGCCAGTAAGATCCGGATGAAATCCGGCTCCCAATTCCAGCAGAGCCGATACCCTGCCGTTTATCGCGATCGTACCGGAATCCGGTCCGATAATCCCGGACATCAGTTTGAGGAGCGTTGATTTTCCGGACCCGTTTTCGCCGATCACTCCAAAAGTTTCCCCCGGTTTCACACCGAAACTGACATCCTTGAGCGCCCAGAAATATTCCGGTTTCTGCTTCCGGTGCAGCATATTGATGAGCGTCCAGCGTAGCATCCTCCCCTTTTCGCGGTACCGCCGGAAACGAACACTCACATCTGTACATTCAAGAACATGCTTCATCAGATTTCTCGTGCGAAACAAGGTGAATAACGATGAAAAATCCAGTAGCCAAGGATCATCACAGCGATTGCCCACGCCATCCCATATAACACCGATTCATAAGGCGGCCATTTCTGGTAAAGAAAAGCATACCGGAAAAGCTCCAGAAATGTCACCATCGGATTGAGATGATAAAATCGTGCAAACCAGTGGTATCCATCGGGCATGGTTTTCAGTAAATCCAAAGGGTATACAACGGGAACGGACCAGAACCAAACTAAAAGTATCACTTCCAGAATATGAAAGATATCCCGGAAAAAAACCGCCAGACAGGACATAATGAATGTCAGTCCCAGAGTGAACAGAAACAACATCCCGGCCGCCGGAATGATCATCACGATGTATCGGGTGAAAGGAATCTTGTAACCGATTAAAAATAAAAATAAAATCAATACAGTAATCACAAAACTGAACAGATTGGACAGGACAACGGAAATAGGCAGAAGCTCCCTTGGGAACAGCACCTTCTTGACCAGATTGCCATGCTCGATCACACTTCCCGCCCCCATCTGCAGACTCCCGGAAAAAAATATCCAGGGAAGTTGAGCGGTCAGCAGAAATACTGCAAACGGCCACTCCACCTGGACCCGGATGATGACTGAAAAAACGATCGTGTAGATGAACATCTGAAGGAGCGGCGTGATCAGAGACCACAGAAATCCCAGAAATGATCCTTTATATTTCAGTTTCAGATTCCGGACAGTAAAATTGAACAGGAGTTCCCAATGGTGACGGGCAAACAGAGCGTTCCAGGTATGCACAGAATCTAAAATCCTTCGAGAAGCACACTGGCCAGACTCTCTGCAAATCCCTTCGCGGCATCCTGCCAGGCTTGTTGCCGATTGGATTGTATCGTCGCCAATCCGCCGGTCACATTGTACACTTCATGGAAGACGAAGTTTTTATTCTCCCAATAAATTTCCTTCTTTACCAGATCCTGAAGCCGGACTTCCGCTCGGATGTTGATGTAATACTGCGTCACTTTTCGCTGGGCATTCAAGGTCGGCGTGTATTTGTATTCGACGATATCGCCATCCAACACCGCATCCGCTTCGGCAACCGTCTTGACCACTTCAATTCCGGACCTGCGATCGAGCGATTGAATGACTTCCTGAGTCAGAATGCCTTCGAGTCCATACTCATACGAACGGTTCTTGAAAACCGGAACACAGATTTTCTGAATATGGGGAGGCAGAGAATTGCCCATACCAGCCAGATGATATCCGCACGACGACAGACAACTCCAAAGAATAATAAGAATGATGATCTTGTGGAGCGGCATCAGGTGACCACCAGATTCACCAGCCGATCCGGCACTGCGATCACTTTCCGGACCGTTTTCCCGGATATCCATCCCTGCCGGGTCATCTCCTGGAGTGCAAGCTGTTCGAGTTCCTCTGTTGGAGTGCCCGCCGCTACGATCATCCGCGTGCGGATTTTTCCATTGACCTGCAACACGATCTCAATCGATTTCTCTGCAGCAATGGCGTCATCGAACGTTGGCCAAGGTCCATGCACCAAGGGTGTCGAATGACCCATCATCTCCCAGAGTTCCTCGGCCAAATGCGGTGCGAAAGGATTCAGCAGGAGTGTCAGTGCACGGAATGATTCGATCAGCGCAGACTCAACAACCGGCCGCTCGGGCGTACCCGAAGCCGGCAGTACAATTTCATTCAGGGTATTGACCAACTCCATACACGCGCTGATAGACGTATTGAAGTGGAATCGTCCCTTGAAATCAGCGGTGACCCGTCTGATCGTTGAATGCGTGATATGCCGGATTTTATCAACGGGGAACGGAACGGATTCCGGAAAAGTGATGTCTCGAGTGCTGGATTGTCCCAGAAACTCCTGCCATTGATATGCCAGACGCCACACGCGTTTCAGGAATCGGAAAATCCCCTCCACCCCACTGTCACTCCAGTCACAATCTTTTTCCGGTGGAGCTGCAAACAGGGAAAACAACCGGATCGTATCCGCACCATACCGTGACAGATACGCCTCCGGATCCTTGGTGTTGCGTTTTGATTTGGACATTTTTTCGGAGCGGCCGGTCACTACCGGTGCATCACACCGGGAGCACCGCCAGGAACCATCTCCCATATCCACTGCCTCTTCGGGATAGAGATACCCATGAGTCGGACAGGAAAGCACTTCGAGACAGACCATGCCTTGTGTCAGCAGATTGGTGAACGGTTCATCGGTCTTGACCAGTCCCAGATCGCGCATGAATTTGTGAAAGAACCGGGCATACAGCAGATGCATGACAGCATGTTCGATCCCGCCGACATATTGATCCACCGGCATCCAGTAAGCCGCGCTGTCCGGATTGACCGCCTGTTTTGTATCACGGGCTGAAGTATAGCGAGCAAAATACCACGAGGAATCAATGAAAGTGTCCATGGTATCGGTTTCCCGTCGTGCGGGTTTATTACATTTCGGACAGGTGGTATGCACGAATTCATGACACCGGGCCAGCGGATTTCCTCCGAGAGACCAATCAAATTCCGCATTCATCGGAAGAACCACCGGCAAATCTTTCTCCGGAACGGGTACAATGCCGCAAGTATCACAATAAATAATTGGAATGGGAGTTCCCCAGTACCGTTGTCGGGAGATTCCCCAGTCCCGCAGACGATAGGTCACCGCTTTTTTCCCGAATCCCTTTGATTCACAATAGTCTGTGATTTTCTGGATGGTCTCATCGCTGTTCATCCCGTTGAATGGGCCGGAGTTTACCATTGTACCGACCGCTGCAAACGCCTGAGTCATGTGTTCAGGATCCAGATCCTGCCCCTCCGGAGCGATAACGATCCGGATCGGAAGATGATATTTTCGAGCGAACTCAAAATCGCGCTGATCATGAGCGGGAACGGACATGATCGCTCCAGTACCATATTCCATCAGTACGAAATCACTGACCCAGATCGGTATCTGCTCCTCGGTTAACGGGTTGATGGCGTATGCTCCGGTAAACAACCCTTCCTTGGGAATGCCGCTGGCTGTTCGTTCGATGATGTCGACGTTTCGGACTTTATCTGCGAATGCGTTCAGTTCATTGACCCGTTCCATCGGGTGAGCGATCTGGATGGCCAGGGGATTTTCCGGAGCCAGCACCATAAAAGTCGCACCGAACAGAGTATCCGGACGAGTCGTGAACACTTTGATGACCTGGGAGCCGTCAGCTAACGGAAAATCGATCCAGGCCCCTTCACTTCGGCCAATCCAGTTTTTCTGCATCGTCAGGACACGCTCGGGCCAGTTCCCTTCCAGCATGGCATGATCGTTGAGGAGTTCTTCGGCATAGTCCGTTATTTTCAGAAACCATCCATCAACCTCACGGATGTCGACTTTATGATGGCATCTCCAGCAAGTTCCGCCTTCTACTTGTTCGTTCGCCAGAATCGTGCGGCAGGATTCACACCAGTTGACGGATGATTTTTTGCGGTATGCGAGATTCTTTTCAACCATTTTCAGAAAAAACCATTGGCACCACCGATAATATTGGGGGTGACACGTGGCGACTTCACGATCCCAGTCAAACGAATATCCCAGCCGCTTGAATTGATCCCGCATCGCATCGATGTTTTTATAAGTCCAGTGACTCGGATGGATATTCCGCTCAATGGCCGCGTTTTCTGCTGGCAATCCAAACGCGTCCCAGCCCATAGGGTGCAGCACATTATATCCGGACATGAGATGAAACCGGGCCATGGCGTCACCGATTGCATAATTTCGGACATGTCCCATATGGAGCTTTCCTGAAGGGTACGGAAACATTTCCAGGCAGTAAAATTTTTCTTTTGTTGGTTCCGTCTGGCACCGAAACGCGTGGATGGATTCCCACACCTTCTGCCACTTTTCCTCAATTGTCTTAAACTGGAATTCTTCTTTCATTTCATCCCCCATACCCCTGTAACAATACCACACTGCTCTTCAGTCGAAAAATGGAGCTTATTTCTAGCACTCTACGGTCATTGGGTCAAGTGATTGCCGGACTTTCGGTAATAGTACAGAATCAATGTTCCGATCATTTCACTCGCCAGAGTAAAAATACGTGTGATGACAGCAGCGAGCGCGGCAGGGCCAGTTCCAATGTCGCCGGCAGTCAGGGACATGAGGATCAGCTCCCGTACCCCCATCCCCGCCGGACTGATCACCGCAACAAATCCCGCCAGCCAGGCAAGCGTATTACCGCCGACCAACGGAACAAAATGGTCAATAGTCACCTGGGAAATCGCTCGGAGTGCGAAAAAAAAACCAGCTCCCCACCAGATCCAGATCCCGCAATAAATCCCGGCAATCAATACCATCGATCTGAAATCCGGCATCCTTTCCGGATGAGTGACCCGGGTCGGAAATCGGCGGCTGAGGTAAGGAATCAATCGTCCGAGGAACATGGGATGCAAAAAAAACAGAAAAGATGGAGACGCCAGGAGAATCAGCCGGAGTTGCCATGGCAATTCACCCGGCCATTGCGTGATCGCCAATCCCCCGACCGCAGCGGCTGAGACCATCAGCAGGAGTGTTTCCAGGAGAATTCCCAGTGCTGACGTGCCTTCGGGCACTCCTTCCGATTTGGATAACAGGATTCGTCCGGTCGCTCCCCAGATACGTCCCGGTATATATTTGGCCAGCATCGACAGATAAAATGCCTTTAATGCTCCCAGGATACCAATCTCCGAACCAAGTAACAGCAGGACGCGGTGCCATGCCAATCCAATCGTTAACGTTCCGCAGATAAAACATATCTGAGACACGACCAGCCACCGGATCGATGCACCCCGCAACGCGGAAACAAACTGATCACGGTCTCCAATAATATACCAAAGAATACAGGCGATCAGGACAATCGGTAAAACAATCCGTCCGATTTGCTTGATCTGCCTGAAGGTGGACCGGTATTGGATGGATATTTTCTTCCTGCCTTCCATCACTTAAAACGGGATATCATCATCACTGATCGGGCTATAATCTGTTTCCTCGATTTCTTCTGCTGTGTCATCGGGATTCACAGGATCAATCTTCGTCAGCAAAGTCGATATTTTTTTTTCTGCTTCATTGAGTTCTGTGGAGCACCGTTTCATGAGTTCCATCCCACGTTCGAAGCGCGCAACGCTTTCCGAAAGTGACATTCGTCCCTGTTCGAACTGCTCCACCAGTGATTCCAGCTCCTGATAACATTCCTCGAAACTCATGGTGTTCACATTGGCGAATGGTTTCCTTTTCGATTGATTCATTTCAGATTCCTTTCCTTTACATTACAGCGTATATCCCCTTTGCCCAATTCCACGACAACATCCTCCTGAATCGTCACATCATGAGCGGATGTCACGATCGTGCCATCTGTTTTAAGGCAGATCGCATACCCTCGGGATAAAATACCGCGTGGATCATGCCCTCTGATACGGGCATCAATCAGCTCCAAGGTTCTCCGGAAACGGGTGAGATCACAGCGGGTGAACCGTCTGCGGACAGATTCCATTTTGCTGCGTTCAGATTCCAGTATCTGAGCCATGTGCTGCCTGAGTTGCTGCTTTAAAAGATGAAGTTTATTCTGATGCTGTAACAGGGTCATTCGGGGGCCATGCATGATGAAACGGGATCGCAGTTCCCCCAATCGATTTTTCGTCAGGCTCACATTCCGCATCGATCCATGAGATAACTTCGATGCAAAATGATCCATCGCTATCTGAAGATTCTGGATCACTTGTAACGGCCTGAAAAGATTCGAGGCGGACAATCGTTTCATACGAAGGTCGTGCAACTGGAGTATCCGGCGCATTTCCGTGGTGAGGCGGTCGGTCGATGTTTCAAGATTCTGACGGATCGCCTGCTGATCGGGAACAGCCAGTTCAGCGGCTGCGGATGGCGTTGGGGCACGCACATCGGCCACAAAATCCGAGATGGTGAAATCCACTTCATGCCCGACCGCAGAAATGATCGGAATGTCGCATCGAAAAATGGCACGTGCGACTATCTCCTCATTGAACGGCCATAAATCCTCGATGGAGCCGCCACCCCGTCCAATGATGAGCACATCGGGTCGTTTGGCTGGATGCATCCGCTGAAATGCATGAATCCCGCGCACAATATCCTGAGCTGCCCCATCCCCTTGAACTCTGGCCGGATAGAGCAACAGACGGACGATTGGATACCGGCGGGAGATGATTGTAACAATATCCCGGATCACCGCTCCTGTTTCCGATGTCACAATACCAATTCGGCTTGGATACTTGGGGAGCGGCTTTTTGTATTCACCACTGAACAACCCTTCCATCTGGAGTTTTGCTTTGAGTTGCTCAAATGCCAGATGAAGCTGACCGAGACCCGATTGTTCCATTTGTTGTGTATAAAACTGGTAACTTCCGTCTGGCTCATACACTCGGATCGATCCCAACAGTCGAACCTGCATCCCGTCTGCCGGTTTGAACCGGAGTGAAGACGCGTGTGTGCGGAACATCACGCCTTTGATCTTGGCGTGTTGATCTTTGAGCGTGAAATAACAATGTCCCGAGACATGCTGATAGAAGTTCGACAATTCTCCCTCGATCCACAATGAAGGGAAATTGGGTTCCAGAAGCTGTTTGATCTTTTTGGTAATTTCACTGACTGTGTAAATTTTATCGGACATGACTCATACCCTGGCTAACGATGTCAATCCATGGAAGATTTTTGGATAAGCAATGAAAATGACCTATTTTACGTCAACGAGGCGATAACTGCGTGTTCCCAATCCGATCTCTTCGCCATACCGTAACTGGGCATCCGGATCGTTACCGGGGTGTATCAAGATAAATTTGTCTTTTCCTTGAGAATTTTCGGGTGGCAGAGCGGAATCCGGCAGACCGGGAGCTTGTTTCACGAGATCATAACTGGCCTGGTCCAGAGCTACCGGATCATGGGATGCCAGGATACCGATGTTCTGAACGATCGGATTGTCGGTCCATCGCAAGCAATCGCATTCCGGAGTGATATTCAGGAGAAAATTGATGTGAAGCTGTTTGGTCCGGAAATGCCGGGATACCGCTAATGCCACTTCTGCCATCTTTTCCTGAACGGCTGTACTGGAGCCGCTCCATTGAATTTTTATGGCTCCCTGAGTGCATGCAGACACACACTCCGCGCATCCGACACAGACATCATGGTTGAATCGAGCGGTTTCATGGCTGATCGAAATCGCATCGACCGGGCAAACCAATGCACATTCTCCACACCCGATGCAATCATCATCCCGGGTCAACTCCGGTTTGACATCGGAGTGCATGCGTTGTTTGGTGGATCGGGATGCGCACCCCATGGAGATGTTTTTGATCGCTCCACCGAAACTGGTGACGAGATGCCCTTTGAAATGATTCATCGTGATCAGGCTGTCCGCTTCCCATATCGCTGCTCCGATCCGGATTGTTTCAAAGTATCTGGGACCTGCCGGCAGTTCCATGACGCTGTGTGAGCGAATTCCATCCGCAATTACTAGCGGAGCTTCGATGACGTCATATCCAAAACCGTTTTTAATGGCCAATGTCAGATGGTCAATACCGTTGCTGCGCGAACCATGATATAACGTATTCGTATCTGTTAAAAAAGGTTTGCATTTGCGTTGCTTCAGGCATTGCACCAGCGTTTGCGGAAAAACGGGATGGACGAAACCAGTGGAACCCGTTTCACCGAAATGAATCTTGATGGCAACCGTTTTTTTCTCCTTGAAAACACCGAGTCCGATCGTGTCCAGCAATAATCTGAATCGATCCGCGGGAGCGGCATGAGGTTTCGCTCGGGAACTGATAAAAAAGACATCTGATTTCATTCGGTCTCCTTCCTCTGTTTTATGAAATGGCCGGAGGTCTGAATTTCGTTGATTATGTCAGCCCTGGTAAAGGCAATCGATCCCCGCTCCACTTTCGGGATTCCACCATGACGGTCACGGGTCCGTCATTCACAAGGGACACCTGCATCATTGCACCAAAAATACCCGTCTCCACCCGAACGCCTGTTTTACGGACATAGTCCACGAACAGTTCATACAATCTATTGCCTTCATCAGGTGGGGCTGCTGCATTGAAACTGGGGCGCCGGCCTTTTCGGCAATCCGCAAGGAGCGTAAATTGTGAAACAACCAGCATTGCACCTCCTGTTTCAGTCAACGATCGGTTCATTTTGGCATTTTCATCCTGGAAAATCCGGAGTTCCACTATTTTGTTAGATAGATATGCCGCATGAGATTCTGTGTCGCCGATTTCAACTCCCAACAATACCAGCAATCCATTTCCAATCGACCCGGTTACCTGATTTCCCACAGTGACCGATGCCTCTGTGACTCGTTGAACAACAGCAAACATGTTATCCCTCCCCGGTTAAACATAATCAGAACACTGCATCAGTGCAACTCCCATCGATGCTTCAATGCGCACAGTTATAGAGAAATTTATCTTGATGAAAGCCTTGACCTCCATCTGGAGTTGAATTATTGTAGCTCGCTACGGATTTTTTTGATGATTTTATGAGAAAATCCGAAAAAAATGAACATCGGCTGAAGAGTTTCAGCAGACAAAATAAAGGGACCATTTTATCAGAGAGGGATAGATATGAGTCAGTTTGAAAGTTCTCAAATTCGCAATCTTGCCATTGCGGGTCATGGTGATGCTGGAAAGACCTCGCTTGTTTCGGCCATATTGTTTACCGCGGGAGCAACGAACCGTCTTTTCAAAGTGGATGAAGGCAATACCATCACTGATTATGACGATGATGAGATTAAACGGAAAATCTCCATCAGCACCAGTATCTGTTCGGCAGGATGGAACAAAAACAAGATCAATCTTCTGGATACACCCGGATACAGTGACTTTATCTGCGATGCATTTCCAGCGCTTCGAAGTGTCGATATCGGCGCGTTTGTCGTGAATGCAGGAGGTGGTCTTGAATTTAACCTGGAGCGGCTTTGGGAAGCCAAATCTGAGTTACCGACATCTCGGATTTTTCTTATCAACAAATTGGATCGTGAAAATACATCCTTTGATACCACGCTCACAAAAATCCGGGAAATGCTCACCGAAAAAATCATTCCCATCGCGATCCCCATCGGCACGGATCTTTCCTTCACAGGATTGGTCGACCTTTTAAAGGGGAAAGCATATATTTATGAAAAAAATGGATCCGGAAAATGTAAGATTGAAAATGTCCCGGCAACGATGGCATCCGCGGTCGAGGAAGCACGGACAGCATTGATCGAAGCAGCCGCCGAAGCCGACGATGCGCTCCTGGAAAAATATCTGGAAGGTGAAACAATCAGTGCAGATGAACTGGAAAAAGCCATGATCATGGGAATCCGGAATGGTAATTTCTATCCTGCCTTGCCCATTTCCGCGCTGAATAATATCGGTATTTCATATTTTCTGGATTTTGTCGTGAATTACATGCCTTCACCCGTCCATGCGGTTCCACGAAAAGTCGGAGACACTGAACTGGTCTGCGATGCAACAAAACCCATGATCGCCCAGGTTTTTAAAACGATTATCGATCCGTATACCGGGAAGATGTCCATTTTCCGTGTGTATTCCGGAACGTTTGCGGCTGATTCGAATTATAAAAATACGTCACAGAATGAGATTGAGAAAATAACGGGAGTTTTCCAGTTGTTTGGAAAGACCCAGAATGCGGTTCCATCCGTAATCGCTGGTGATATCGGAGCGATCACGAAATCCAAATATGCAAAAACAGGTGATACTCTGTGCGGAACAGAAACATCCATGGTTGTCACTCCAATCGCCTATCCCAAACCACTCGTATCATTCTCGTTCATCCCATCTACCAAAACAGATGAAGAAAAAATTTCTGTCTCCCTGACTCGCCTTGCCGAAGAAGATCCAACGCTTCGCTATGAACGAAATCCGGAAACCAATCAACTCATCGTATCCGGAATGGGTCAGCTTCACCTGGATGTCACCCAGGATCGGCTTAAACGCAAATACGGCGTCAACGCCATGGTTAAATCTCCTAAAATTCCGTATCGGGAGACGGTCAAAGGTACTGCCGATGTGCGATACCGCCATAAGAAACAATCCGGCGGAGCTGGCCAGTTCGGTGAAGTAGCCATTCGGCTGATGCCGCTTCCGAAAGATTCAACCGGAAGTATCGATGGATTGGAATTTGTGGATATGATCGTGGGCGGAGTCATCCCGGGCCAATATATCCCCAGCGTTGAAAAAGGCGTTCGCAGCACCATGACCCGAGGGATTATTGCAGGATATAAGGTCACGGATATTCGAGTGGAACTCTACGACGGCAAATCCCACCCGGTAGATTCAAAAGACATCGCGTTTCAGATTGCGGGAGCCAGTGCACTGAAACAGGCGTTTCAGGAAGCCAGCCCAATACTCCTCGAACCCATTATGAAAATCGAAGTCGTTGTTCCGGAAACAAATATGGGCGATATCATTGGCAATCTCAACTCCAAACGGGGCCGGATTCTCGGCATGGATTCCCGAAATAATAAACAGGTGATTATTGCAACCGTTCCGATGTCTGAAATGCTGATGTATGAGTCGGAGTTGCGATCTATGTCCGGTGGCAGAGGTTCATTTAATATGGAATATGACCATTATGAAGAGCTGCCGGGGAATCTGACTGAAGCGATCGTTGCCGAGTACAAGAAAGAAAAAGAAGAGCAATAAATCGATTGTTTCTGTTTTCGTGATATCAGACGCCTGGATTCGATTCCGGGCGTTTTTTTTCCTGTCAGGGAATTGGGGGGGTGAGTGAAATCAGTTCTTGGGATTATCGGATTCTTTGCTGCCTTTGGGTATCGGTGTATACTGCGTATCTTCTTTGCGAAGTTCGAGTTCTGGAACGGGTTTCCCCATGGCTTTCAATTCACTTCGCGCTGCCCGATTCTCTGGATCATATTGAATGACCTTTAAGAATTCCTTCTCCGCTTCGATCAGATTGCCATCCAGCCGATAGAGTGTGCCGAGAATGGCATGATAAGAGAAATCCTCCGGATCCAATTGAACCGCCTTCTTGCACGAAAGGATCCCAGCTCGATACCAACGCGGATTTTTGGCGCATACTTCCGCCAGCTTTCCATAAAAGCGAGGTTCATAGGGATCCAGATCGATCGCAGACCGGAAATACTCCATCGCAGTACGATACTCACGTGATTGAAAAGATTTGAGTCCGACAGAGTATTGGAGCTGTGCTTTGCTTCGGCTCTTCATCGCTTCCAGATCCCGTCCGGATTGTTCTGTCTCAAGCCGGTAATCATAGGCTTTCCGGCGTTCCGGATCAGATAGTGTCTGATAGGCGTCCCGGATCTTGATGAAGATCGCGTCCATTCGTTCTTTGATGTCAAGAGGTTCTTCAGAATGCCGCGTGTCAGGGTGAAACCGCTTGGCTTTGTTGAAATAGGCATTCTTGATATCGAGTTCGGATGACGATGACCCCACTTCAAGGACTTCATAATAATTCTGTTTCTGCATCCGCTCCCAGATTTCACGAATGATCTGACGCTGCTTTGTGATTTCTTCAGTCGCAATCGTGCGGGGTTCATTGATAGTGACACTGCCGGATTTGGCCAGAATATAGATCGTGATGAGCAGTTTTTCGTTGTCGATCTGCAACATCTGTCCCAGTTGTTTGATGCTTGCCTTTCCGTCAATTCTGGATATGAGAAATCCCAAGGCGGAGTCCTTGGGGAATTTTTCAAAAATTTTATCATCGATCGTTCCAACGATTTTCGGAATCCGTTCACCTGAACCAATGGTGCTCTTGAGATCTTCACGGAACGTATCGCTGTATTTTTTATAGATTTCCTGTATTTCTTTCTGGTTTGGCATCTGCTGAGCGACTTTACGCATCTTGGTCCATGCTTCCCAATAGCGCTTCCTGGAGAACAGAATCTCTGCTTCAGCCAGTTCTCTGCGCAATTCTTCTGAGATTTCAAGAATCTCACCGGTAACCGGTTCAATGACACCTAAGTCGATATACCGACTGACCAGACTGATGACATCAAACTCCGTCATCCATGTTTCTGCAACAATTTCCCGGATCGATCGCGGTTCCGCTAAAACACCAAAAAATCGTCGGGTTTCACTCTGGGGATTCTCTGTCGCCTGTAGCTTCCGAAAATTTTCATCCTTGACCCGGTAGAGCGAGTCAGGAGGCAATTTGAGGTCAAACTCACGGCGTTGACGCGATCGCTCCAACCCCTTTTCGATGATCCATTTGAAAGGGAGTTTCAGGGAGATCGTTTTGACTTTGGGGAATTTACCATGATAGAAAATGAATTCCCCCTGCCGCCATTCAAACAGACTGAGCAGAATATCCTGGTTCTGCTGCTTGATGACCTCCATGAACTCCCGCTCAGTGACATATCCTTTTTCGATCAGCCGTCGTGCATACTGCCCATCGGAATCCCCTGGTTCAAATCCAAGTTCAAGCTGCTGGGATTCGGGCAGAAGTCTTTTCCTTCGGATCACGGCTCTGAAACTATCCTCTGAGTATTCGGAATAGGCAGAAGTAATCTGTCCATTCTCGAACAGGATATACTTGGACATATCACCGTGGGAAAGCCGAAGTGTCCCGGATTCTTTTTGCGTAGTCAGCCACGTGATCAGTTTCGCAAAATCAACTCGTGAAAGATTTCCCCTCTGACTCATGAAAACTCCTCAACATCGTGCTCAGACTAGTCCATACCATAAGAAAGTGTCAAGCATGGCATACTCCAACAGTCCGAGAAATTCGCTCAGATCAGCGTCGATATCTTGGCCATTATCTTGTCTTTTGAAACAAGCCCCACAATGCGGTCTTGTACTTTCCCGCTTTTGAAAAATAGCAGAGTCGGCAACGACATCACGGCATTTTCCTGAGCCAGATTCGGATCAACACCGGTATCTACTTCGTAAAAATCGACCTTTCCAGCCAGTTCCTGAGCCAGTTCAGCAACAATCGGTGCTAATTTTTTACATGGTCCACACCACGTGGCACTGAAATCAACAACAACTGGAATAGGTGATTCCAATACCGAACCCCTGAATTCACCAGCCGAAATTTTCCTTACCATAATTGTAACTCCTTTCCAGAATATCCCCCTATTCTGAGTTGGAAGTATATCATTTTTCCCCTGGAACACTCAACCTCCGAATGTGTTCGATTTTTGATAAAATCAAAATCTGGAATATGGTCCATATGGGAGTAAAATACTAACAATAAAGCGTAGCATTATTCCGATCGGTCCAGATGGAATTCCTCCGGAACCAGAACCACGCTTCTTGTAATTTATAAATCTTCTTTATTATTCTCTCCTTTGAACGATTTTTCCGCCTGACTCAAAAACGTGAGAAATTGCTCCGGTGGCAGAAAACTGACAAATCGTGAGATCTCCATTCCATCCGGGTCGAGAACAATGACCGTTGGTAACCCTTTTACCATATAAGCCTCCTGGTTCTTTTTCACATCTGGGTTACGACTGTCAGTACAATCGATGCGGACCGGGATCATATTTTTAAGCCGCGCAATCACTTGCGGTTGGCTGAATGTCTTATGTTCCAATTCCTTACAGGCAACACACCACTCCGCACCGAAATCCAGGATTATCAGTTTCTGTTGCGTCTTTGCGTCTTCCAGACTCTGCGAAAGATCCGTTCGCCAGATGGAGACGGCATCCACCACCTCCCCAGATCCATTCATACCACTCTGCGGAACAACCCGACCCGGTATCGGGATCAAGTGAACAACGATATAAATGCCAGAAACAGCCAGAAGCAACCCGATCCCGTGCTTCATCCGGAGTTTTACTTCAGTATCTGCAGTCGGCCAGACAAAAGCTCCCAAAGCAGCTCCCAAAATCAGCAGACCCATTCCAACAACAAGTCCAAAAAGAGGCGGAGGTAGTAACGGGTGGAGAATCCAGAACGCCGCCGCAAGTAAAATGACACCGAATGTTTTTTTGATATGATCCATCCATTCGCCGGCTTGCGGGAGCGATGTCAGCAGGCCGGAGAATGTCCCGATTGCGATGAACAACAGACCCATACCCAACGCAAAGCTCATCATCAGACCAAACCCGAGCAGAATATTGCCTGTCGTCGCGATGAAGGCAAGGAGCACAATAATGACAGGACCTGCACACGGTGCGGCAACCAGGCCGGACACCATTCCCATGATGGTTGCTCCCATAAATCCCTTCCGGGGACCTCCACCCTGAATGCGGCCGGCAATGCCGGACGGGAGCTGAATATCGAAGAGCCCCAGCATCGACAGCCCCATGAGCAGAAAAATGATGGACACGGTGACAATGACCAGCGGCGTTTGCGTGATCGATCCGAACAATGAGCCGGTCAGTGCCGCCATGATGCCCAGAAGCGAGTAAACGATTGCCAGTCCGAGCACATAAAACAGTGACAGAATAAATCCTCTCATCTTACCCGCTCCCGCACTGCGCCCCCCAATATATCCGATCGTGATCGGTATCATGGGATAGACACAAGGCGTCAGACTCGTCAGGAATCCACCGATAAAAACCAGAAAAAACGCCAGGAACGAACCACTGGCCAGTGCATTTTGAAGCCGTTGATCCAGACTGGCTGATGTCTGGTCGGATGCGCTCTTGAATTTCTCCGCCAACCGGGTCCCTTCCTCATGGATCTGCGCGTTCGATCCAGCCGACAGAACCGTCAATGGGAGTTCAAATGGAAAATCCTTGGGTGGAAAACACATCGAGGTCTCCCCCTCCAGACAGACCTGATAGGAGACTGATCCTTTAAGAGTGTATTCAGCGGGAGCTACCGATGACTCGATCGTGACCGGAAGCTGCAGATAAGCGACATCCCGCCGCACCATCTCCCCCTTTTCAAAAATCCCATCAGATACCTGCTGAAATCCTGGAGTAAACCCCGTGAGTTCCTCCAGTCGAATCTCCAGGAAATTTTCAGTCAGATGCGTTTTCGGAGGTATTTTCAGTTCTGCCGTCAGAACGATCTCTTCCCCAAGAGGAATGCTGAGATGAGACACCAGCACCTTTACATCAATCGCCGGTACCTCTTGAGCCGACGAAAAGGATACACACACCAATAATCCCAGGATCCAATACAAGAATCTGCTCATTTTCTTTCTCTCCATGCGTCGTTCGCCTGATTTATCAATCCACTCACCAATCCATGTTTTGGTGTTCATAAGATGTCCATGATTGTGATAAATACCCATGCCAGCCATGGCCACAGGTCAGTCAAATATAAACGATATGGCTCCAATTGCCAATGAAGAATCCAGGGTGGAATGACAGCTTGAAAAAAGATATCTTGAATAATATTAAAGAAAGCTGCTAGGCTTGGGAATGTGAACCAGTTGAAGCCTTTATTAATGGAGTTTTAATATGTGGATGATCCTATTTTTCGTGTTATCTTTACTATTCGTGCAATCCGCTGAAGCTCAAACAGAGACGCCAGTCATCCAGACATCTCCGCCTGTTGCCTCCGAAACCCATCCTGCATCAGCCCCCGAATCTCCGATCCGCATCGAACCCGAAACATTTGATTTTGGCGTTGTGTATTTTTCATCACCGGTCACACACGATTTCACTGTGACGAATATATCCCAATCCCCCATTACGATTACAGACATCAAACCGGATTGTGGATGTACTGCCGTGATGATGAATGTCAAAGAATTGCAGCCGGGCCAGGCAGGCATATTGAATGTTATCTATAAACCAGAACAAAGAGTCGGAAAAACAATAAAAAAAATCACTGTTTATACATCTCCGGATACAGAAAGGAATTGGGTGGAATTGCCAATCAGTGCGGATGTCCATTCCATCCTGACCATCACGCCAAGTCAGACATATTTTCGAAACGTGCATGTGGGTGATGAATCCAGCAGCGATGTATCAATCCGTGCTGACGCCGATCAATCGATTGATATTCTGGGAGTTGAATGTGTGGAAGGACGCATGAACCTCGAACTTTCATCACCGGCAATCAACGAAATAGCATCCAGCACCGGTACCGCCTCAGGTTCAAAGGAGTGGAAGCTGACGCTCAGATTGCCCAAGGATCTTCCGATCGGACGGTTCGAATCCAAAATAAAAATCAGGACGAATTCCCCCGTTCAACCAGAATATATTTTCTCCGCAGTCGGCGTTGTGCTGGGTCCCTTATCAGTCAACCCAACCCAATGGTATCTCGGAACATTGAAACCAAACGATGAGCAGACCAAAACATTTAAACTTACAACGAGCCGCTCGGATCAAACCCTGCAGACACCAGATGTCACATCCGCGATTCCTGGATTGACATGGAGTATTGAGCCGGGACAATCGGCAAATGAGTTTCTATTGAAAATGAAGCTGGTCGTTCCGGCGGATCACAAAGGCCGTCTCTCCGGTGAAATCACGATTCATACACACGATAGTGCTCAGCCGGAGTTTTCCATTCCCGTTTTTGGCTACATTCCAGAAAAAATCTGATCAGAGCAGAATCTCGATTTTCGCCTTTGATTTCAGATTGTTGTAAAGCTGTTCTTTGAGATTGCCCTTTTTCTGACGTTCCAGAAATTCACGGATACCGGCTTTGGATTCCTCCAGACTTTTCGATCGAGCATCTTTTCGTTCGATAAGTTGAATCAGATGGATGCCAAAATTTGTTTCCACCGGTTTTGATATTTCACCCGGCTTCAAACTGAATGCGGCATCTTCAAAGGCTTTGACCATCTTTTTTCGAGAAATCCATCCCAGATCGCCTCCATTTTCGGCTGATGTCTTATCTTCATTCATCTTTTTTGCGAGTTCTCCAAAATCACCACCCGAACTGACTGATTTGATAACCTCATCCGCTTTTTCAAATGCAGATTTGCGTTTTCCTTGATAATCCGGTGATTCGACGGGAGGTAACCGCCAGAGAATCTGACGAACGTGAACACTTTCCTCTTCTTTGAATTTATCGGGATTGGCTTTGTAATAGGATTCAATTTCCGCATCACTCACCGTGATGGCATCCTCCTTCGCCGCTTCATCCATGTACCGATCGATCTTGATCTGTCTGGCAATATTACTGCGGAATTCGTTCATGTCTTTGATCCCTCCGAGAAATTTCTGACGAGCATCATCTCCGGGACCAAACAGTTTCTGAAGCTGATTGATACGCTCATCGATCTCGGCGTCGGTGACTGCATATTTTTTTTGTGCAGCCGCTTTTTCGAGGATCTTATCCTTGATCAACCGATCCAGTTGTTCCTTCCGCATCTTGACCCGCTTGTCCTCTCCCAGTTTCATCTGTGGATTGATTTCCTGAAACTTCGCCTCGAACCGGTCCACACTCTTCTCAACTTCAGATAACATGATCGATTCACCATCGATCCGAGCGATCACGCGATCTTCAAATGGTTTTGGAGGTTCCGTGGCAATGGGTTTGTCTGGAGTGGTCGTTGTCAGCGGAACAGAACTTTCGGGGACCGGCGGCAACGGCGGGATGTTTCCATTGATCGTCGATGTTGGATTGGCAGGTTGAGTAATCGTTGGTTCTTGGGCATCCACTCCATAAATCAACAGAAAACAACCGATGATCAGTAAACCTAAGAATTTCATAGTATCCTCCAAAATAAATATAATTTCCGTTTTCACAGATATTTTTTCCGATCCGGATCGGCAGACAGAACATTGACAATCGCTCCGACTTGTTGTGATACGTCGCGATGGCAGACCAAGACAGCGTCCGAAGTATCAATGATCATAATATCTTTCAGACCCATCGCTACAATCAGCCGTTCACCTCCGATTGTCAGTGTGTTTTCACAACATAGCATGATCGGGGCTCCCCGGCTGCAATTCCCGGAACTATCCTGTGGGAGATGCTGATACAATGCTTCCCAGCTTCCGACATCCGACCAGATGAACGCAATCGGAACCGTGATGATTCCCGTTGTTTTTTCCATCACGGCATAATCGATGGATATTTTCGGGAGCTGATCAAACCGGGTTTCCAGGATCCCCGGCGTCCCGGCGTTCATGATGATCTCCCGGATACCGGAATAGATATCCGGCTGAAACCGTTCAATATCCATGAGCATTCTTCGGACTCCCGAAACAAACATCCCGCTGTTCCAGAGAAAATCGCCACTGGATAGATACGATTGAGCGGTTGGCAGATCGGGTTTTTCGACAAACCGCCTGACATGATAATACGTGCAGTCATGAATGGATCCGGCAATGGAACCGGTCTGAATATACCCATATCCTGTTTCGGGTCGGTCCGGTCTGATGCCCAATGTCACAATTTCACCGGTTGCGTGCGATATCTCAAACGCATTCTGAAGCGTTTCACGATAGGCTGTGGTATTCGGGATATAATGATCGGACGGGAGGATCGCAATGGTGGCATCGGGTGATTTATCGGATATCACCATCGAAACCCATGTGATACCGGGTGCCGTGTTCCTGCCGCAGGGCTCCAACAGAAGGTTTTCTTCCGGGAGATCCGGCAAACTATCCAGAACCAATGATTTGTGGGACCTGTTGGCGACAACATAGATGTTCGACCGGGGAATAATGGGAGCAATCCGCTGGTAGGTTTGATGGATCATCGGGGTATCCCCGACAATCGGCAGAAACTGCTTCGGTTTCGTTGTGCGGCTTCTGGGCCAGAACCGAGTCCCGTTTCCGCCGGCCAGAATGACAGCATACCAATCATTTTTTACTGATAGCGGTGATAGCGGTGTTTCATTCAACGACATTCAGACCTCTTGTCGGGGTGGAGCTGGATTGGGAACGTCCTGCGCTGCTGTGTGATTTTTTTCAATGCACCCGGTTTCATTCGCGATGATAATCGTCTTCAATCCGGATGACATCATCCAGTTCAGGCGAGGAAAATTCGACAAACCGGGAGTCCTGGATGGCTTCCATCCGGTGTTTTCGCCCGGGGGGTATCACTTTCAGTCCACCATGAACAATCACTTCATCATTGTAATGGCCATTCTCATCCTCGAGTAAAAATCGAATCTTGCCATCCAACAGATACAGTGTTTCGTGTTTTTTTTCATGATACTGAAGACTTAACCGGTGCCCTGCTTTGATTTCCAGAATTTTACCGGCATATCGGCCATTATTATACGCAATCCATATCTCCCGGCCCCAGGGTTTGATTACAATTTTCACTAGTACCTCCTTCAATCACTGAACTGTTGTTAAGGAGAATCTCGCGTGGCTAGTTTACTCTTTTCAGGACGCAGGTCAAGATACGGCTTCCCTGCCGGATGAGTGGAAGGGCATATGTGCCGATTCCTTCTCTACCCTCTCCCCCCGGGAGAGGGTCGCCGGCCATATCTCTTGGTTCAATCCCAGAACACGGGCCGGCGGGGTGAGGGTATCGCGTCATATGCCGGTTTCGCACCCGATGATATTTCCCTATCAGTCATCGGTAAAAATGCATGATCCCTAATGCCACAACACCTTTCCCCACATGCATGTTCCCTCATCCCCAACCCTTCTCCCGGAGGGCGAAGGGCATATGTGCCGATTCCTTCTCTACCCTCTCCCCCCGGGAGAGGGTCGCCGGCCATATCTCTTGGTTCAATCCCAGAACACGGGCCGGCGGGGTGAGGGTATCGCGTCATATGCCTGTTTCGCACCCGGTTATGCTATCATGGCCGGCGGGGTGAGGG
>CAZELM010000036.1:12061-48218 GCA_964512995.1 uncultured bacterium | reverse complement strand
TGCAACTGTGAGCGGTCATCCTGCGACTGTAAGCAGTCATCCTGCAACTGTAAGCGGTCATCCTGCGACTGTAAGCGGTCATCTTGCGACTGTAAGCAGTCATCCTGCAACTGTAAGCAGTCATCCTGCGACTGTAAGCAGTCATCCTGCAACTGTGAGCGGTCATCTTGCGACTGTAAGCGATGTCAGATTTGATTTATTGGGTGTCGATGACGTGGATAATCATAATCTGGTCATGAGCGAACGGATTCCATTATCAGACCGGGGGAACCCAAAGTGGAACCCCCGGCCATTCATCAGTAAAAATCAACCATTAAGCGCGATCATAGCAGTCACGACGGATACAGGAGCATCCGTCATGGATTGCGATCCGGTAATCAATTCAATCGTGTGATGACGACATACCCTTGAGCCGGTGATCCCGTGCTGTAGTTCTGCCCGCTGACATTGGTCTGATCGGTGCCGTTGTTGTATGATCCGCCGCCGCAACCCGCGTGACGGCTGGTATACTGAACCTGACATCCTCCGCCATTGTATCCGCCACCACCACCGCCAGAGATATAGCAGTTTCCATGGCCTCCGCCACCGCCACCGAATCCGCCATACGAGCTGCTGTGATTGCCTGTTCCACCCGCGCCGCCATGCAGGAACGAGTAGCCTGCTGTCGTTTCGGACCAGTTTGGATTACTGGATCCGGAATATCCACCGGAGAAAAATCCACCGCCGGGATTGCCTCGAGGTGATGTGGAAAGCGCACGGTCTCCGGCCGTTCCGCCTGTACCGGCATTACCACCCGACCCACTGACTCCAGCAACCGTTGCCAGGCCATCTTTACCTGCTGCGCCGTTTCCCGTTGGATTTGTTCTGTCTCCGCCTCCTTGTGAGTTATAGGTTCCCTCACTGGCTCCGCCACCGCCTGCAGCGATAACGGCAATCGATGCATTGGAATTATATGGAGACCGAATCACATACGTTCCTCCGCCTCCACCGGCATCGCATTCTGTGCTATGTGTTCCACCACTGTTTCCAACGAGTATCCGAATGACTTCACCGGCAGTCAACGAAAACGTCCCTTTGACCCGGGCGCCGCCACCTCCAACATAAACAGAATTTCTTCCACCTTGAGCACCGAAGGCATCGATGGAATAGGTTCCGGTATATGGAACGGTCCAGTATTGAATGCCACTTACGAGTGTAATATCGCCATCGAGATCGGTCCCGGTGTACGTTGTCCCGAGGGATGTGGGACCGGTTCTGGAAGCGGTCGAAATCGATCGGACCGTGCCTGAATACGTTGGCCAGTAGGTGAATCCCTCCGACAAAATGCTCTCCAGACCATCCGGATTGATCACCCGGACATCTTTGGGACCTGCCGAAGCACTGGCCGGTACAGTGGCTGTTATGGTCGTCGAATCAATATAAACAATATCGGTCGCTATATTGCCACCGATCCATACGGAAGGTGGATTTCCAAAATAGTTTCCGGTTATGGTGATCGACGTGCCGCCGGATGTGGGACCCGTGGTGGGATCCACACTGACCACAGACGGCGGGAGCAGGCTCAGATTCCGCCAGTTTTCTCCATCACACACTTCCACATGATCTTCATGCCATCGTAACATCCCGGCATTCTGGGCATCACACACCGTGGCTGTTCCAAGGCGAAGTCCCCCACTGACATAGAGATCGCCATTCACATCCAATGTTGCCTGAGGATCGGATGTGGCAACACCGACATACTCCGTTGTTTTGTCGAAATATACCGACGAACCGCCAGCCGAACCGTTATCATTGTAGATGAGTTGCTTATCCAACCCACCGATGGGACCGGATGGACCGGGCAGTCCCGCTGGACCGGTGGGACCTTGAACGCCCTGGAGACCTTGTGGGCCGGCAGGACCCGGATCACCTTGTTCTCCTTGGAGTCCCTGGGGACCGGTCGGGCCGGAAACACCCTGGATGCCCTGCTCACCTTGAGGTCCCTGTGGACCCACAGCTCCCGTCGGACCTTGGGGACCAATCGGACCCTGAATACCTTGTTCGCCCTGGGATCCCTGAGGACCGGGGATGCCCTGCTCACCCTGTGGTCCCTGTGGACCCACAGCGCCTGTCGGACCCTGCGGACCAATCAGGCCGGGAACACCCTGATCACCTTGCGGTCCCTGCGGACCGGTCGGACCCTGCGGACCAGCCACACCTTGAATCCCTTGCTCGCCTTGAACTCCCTGCGGACCGGTCGGGCCGGGAACACCCTGGTCACCTTGCGGTCCCTGAGGACCGGTCGGACCGATCAATCCTGTCGGCTCACCCATCCACTCTCCCGAGGCATTGATCACCATGCCATATCCCTGAATCGTGAGACTTTGTGGATGAATCGCCTGATTATAGACATCCTGAGCATTGAAAGCCTGACCCACACTGGTCAATTGCTGGCGGGGCGCGAGTGTCTCTCCATCAATGGAGATCTCCAGCCATTTTACTCCATCAAAATTCAACGGGATGTCCGTTGTCTCTCCGAGAAGTATCTGGAACAATCCCTGTTCGACAGCGATCGTCTGGGTTTCGGTCCAGAGCGATGAACCACCCTCCTCACTATCATAGATCGCGAAGGTTCCGGTATAAATCCCATTCAACGGGTTTCCGCCACTGTCATACAGATTCCCCTGATAGCTGATCTGATGGGGGATTCCTGCTTGTGCGGATGAGAAGCAGAAAACCACAATCATCAGAAAGCTCATATTCTTCAAAAACGCCATATGTTCCCCTTTCATTAGAGTGTTTCGTTTATACTCCGAATAGTAACTCAACGAACGATCGGCCATTGATCAATTCATGTCGGCATACCCGGATCACCTTGATTGATTGTATCAGATCAGGCGGGAAAAAGTGAGAGTACCCTCATCAATGTAGAAGTGCCATCCTGCCGCTTTCATTCCAATCTGATACTGAAGTAAAAAAATCACGACGATCCGGTTCCCGATCCGGTGATTGTGAAGACAATCTGAACAGGCTATAATCCGGAATCTGGAGAGCGTCATGATGAATACCAGCGAAGTAAAACTCAAAACTGACATCCTTGGATACGGTACGATCATTCTGTTCAGTATCTTTATACTGTCAACCCACCTGCTTTTATTCTGCATTTTTCTTCTCTTTCTATACCTGTTTACCGATTTCTTTACGAATTATGTTCACCAGCGTCTCCGTGTCATACCGGAACCCCTCCTCTTCTGGGGATTCAATGGGTTGGTGATCGCATTCGTCATATTCCTGGGTTCGGTCATTGTACCCAATTTTGTGGCCGGTTTCCCGCGTTATTATGAGCAGATTGTCGAGGAAGCAACAGCTCTGTTATCCAAACTGACCCTGCATTATGGGTTTACCGTCGACTGGTCCGCAATCAAGGATATGCTCTATGCGGAAATCGGATATCTGGTCAAAATAGTCAATGACGTATCGAAAAATATCATCTATTTCATTTTCGCCGTCGCATGCAATATCCTGCTCTATATTGAACGAAAAAAGATACACGTTTTGTTTGATATCCCTGATGAAAACCTCTTCATGCACCTTTATCACTTCATCGTTTCCCGGTTACGGTGTTTCTACAAACACTTCAAAGAAGTCATGGGTGGTCAGTTGATCATTTCCATGATCAACACGGGGATCACGGCCATTGTCGTGCTGTCTCTGGGATTGCCTCATAAAATCAATCTGATCTGCATTGTTTTTATATGCGGATTGCTGCCGGTGATCGGCAATATCATCTCCAACTCGATCCTGTCGATCATTGCATTGATTTCAAATGGAGTCATCGCATTGATCGTATGCCTGATTCTGCTCATCACGATCCATAAACTGGAATATTTTCTGAACAGCCGGATCATTGGCGGCATAGTAAGGCTCCCAATGGTGGTCATTTTACTGGTCCTGTTAGTTGGAGAGGCGACAATGGGTGTATTGGGGATGATACTGGCCATTCCGCTTGCATTGACCATCCGGGACGAGCTGATGAGCATCAAAACCCCATCCACTCAGCAGTGGCGATAAGATCCGGTCCTGCCCGGACATTGTCTAATTCGGAACTCCATGTTTTTTATAACCGTTCAGCATGCAAGAACCTTCCAGAATCCCCTCTATTAAGATGGATGGTTCTGCAAAGCCACGGTTTGATTGGATTCAGCATGGTTTCTCGGCGAGCAAAGCAGAGACGGGGTGTGTTCTAAAACTCAAAATACTCACCCTGTCACGCAGAATCACCATTTCAATCAAACCCAATCCTTTCCAGTAGTCTGATTCTGCGTGCCTCCCCTCTTGATAAAGGATTTTGGATGGAGAACGGTTACCAGGGCATATTCTGAATCTCTGTTCTTCGATCCGGAATCCCAGCGGTCACTTCTGATCGTCAAGAGACTCCACCCGGATACCGGCTCGAAACAACGCCCAGCCCAGCAGCAGAGCCACCAGAATGGTCGCAGTCCAGAACAGCGCTCGGCTTTCGAGCCATCTCCAGACCGTTCCATGTGCCTGTTTGTAATACGGGTTCTCCTCATGATCTCCAGCAACGGCTTCCACGGGAACATAGTCCTGCCTGACCGTGCCCATGATAGACTGAACCTCATACACCGGCCGCTCAACCGATTCCGATCCGAAATAAACCAGGTAATCTTCTGCTGGATTCCCCAGCCAGACCGCCCGGTAAACCGGTCCTTCCAGCCTCAATCCCGTTATCTGGAGCGGTGGATTGTCCCGGTTGTCAATGACGATTCGATACTCCGCAGCGCGGGTTTCAGGAATCTCCATCCGTACCTGTTCATCGAGAAACGACCGGAAATTCAGGGAAAACAGAGTTCCCTCCCCCAGTTTCTGCCAATCCGTTTTTCCGGCATCCTTCCGGAGTGCTTCCACGGTGTAATGCCTGCTGAAATTCTTCTCCGGTGTTTCGATGACAATACCTGTGAGCGGTTCATTCCGCGCTGTCACTCCGATCACGGTCTGTTTTTTCTTCCCGTCCACGTCTGCTTTGAAAGACACCGGCGGTCGCGATACATGAACAGTATTTTGCTGGATCTCCTCCATTTTTTTATACCATCCCCGGATACGCTCGATCCGGAACGGACGCATTGCAAACATGGATCGGTTTCGTTCGGAATGGAGTTGCCCATCCTGGAAAATCGTCTCAATCTCCCGCCATTCCGATTCCATTGTGTCGTCCATGTCGCTGATCCGGATCCGGAACATCCGGAATGTATTTTCCGGGAGAGGGACCGTGATGTTCTGGATATCCATATACCGTGAATAATCAAAGATGAGTACCGGACCGGCCACGGGAGTCCATGACTGTCCGTCCGGACTCCCATCGATCTCGACCCGCTTCTCAAAATCCCGAAGGGTGGTCTCAAGAACCAGCTCGGTTACCGGCGGAACGGTTTCGTCCAACACCCAGAGCAGTTCGATCCGGTTGCCTTCCAACTCCTGCAAATTCGTTGTCCTGCCCCGGCTCTCCAGTCTGATCTCCTTCGTCTGGCTTACGAAAGCCTGTTCGATCGTATACGGCAGCTCCCGGAAAGATGAATCAAAAATCCGAAGGTCAGACAGATCCGGCTGGATGATACGAAACATACCATCATCCAATATCACGGACAGTATTTCCTCACGGCCGGTATTCTCGAATGTGAGCCGTCTGAAATATTGATAAGGGGACGTGGCTGTTTCCGGGCCGGATGCGCCCGAAACCAGACACATCATGAGCAGTCCGAACATGGGAGCATATTTCAAGGAGATTCCTCCTTCTGAACGACAAATGCGTGCCGGTATTTGAGGTATAAAAACGATCCGCTTAATAAAAGCGCTCCCAGAATGGCAAAGGCGATGATGCGGTAAATCTGGTCGAGATGGGCGAGATCGAAGAAAAATACCTTGATCGCGACGATAACGAACAGGAAAAGGCCGATATACCGGAGCGGCTTCGCTGAATTGCGGATTCCGGAAAGGATCAGTTGGAGAGCGAACAGGGACCACAAAATGGAAATGCCTCCTGCCCGCAATCCCGGGATAAAAATGCGCAGGAAGGAGTTGAGTTCGAGGGACAGAAACAGAAACAGCAGAGCCAGGCCGGCGTAACCCAGAGCAAGCCCGAACCGCCGCATGTCCATCCGATTCCGGAACTGCGAATGCGCCCAGTACAGGAATGCGATGATGGCTCCAAAGTCCAAAAGCCGCATCAAGGCTCCCGAAAAGAGATATTCACGGTACGCGATCCCGTTGCCAAAACCGACATTCCATGAGAACAGATCGATAAACATCAGTTTGCCAACCGTTCCCACGGTGAACACCGTCACCAGAAAGAACAATATCGGGTTCGGATTCCGTATATGGAGCAGACTGAGAAACAGACACATGGTGACCCAGATGACAGACAGAGCCGGCAGCCGCAGCGGATCATAGAAATACCGGAGAGTCCGGCTGGTTTCCATGTTGAGGAAAACGAACAGCATGAGGATTGCCAGAACGATCATTGCCATGGCAGACGTGTTTTTCGAGACAACAGCCCTCGTGTTGTCCTCCTGTCTGACAGATATCGATGCAGGCGCGGGTTCACGCCGCGATATCCGGAATCCGACCCACAGGGAGGCGATGGGGATACCGGCGGTCATGATCCGTTCGAGCAAGCGTGAAAGGTAGCTCCCGATCCGCATTCCGGAATCCCCATGAATGCCGTAATGGGTTGCCAGATCGAGGAGAAAGAATCGTCCGAACATGATCAGATAAACCAGGTAGGAAATCTGTCGGAGCCACTCACTGTTGAGCTTCCCGGACATCCAGAGCATGATGCATGCCAGAACTGCCCAGGAAACTGTGATCCAGCTCCCCGATAAAATGAGCGGAAATGTGATGACAGTGAAAAAAGCGGACAGGCCGATGAAGATCGTCAGCAGGTTCCGATCGTGGATTTTACGGGTCAGGAAAAAATGAACGTGAAAAATATAAAAGGTTGCCAGACCGAGGGTGAGGACAGCGATCCATTCCCTGCCGAACCGGTCTGCGATCATCGCGTAAGCCGAGCCGAAACATATGCCGGCATTGGCGATCAGACCGAACAGCTCGATACCGGTGGACGGCCGGCGATGAACGACATTGTAGATAAAAATCATGGTTGAAAAGAGGATGAAGAACACGGTCAGGAATGGCATGACCTGCCAGAAATGCTCACGGGTGTAATGGCGTTCCATCGCGGCAAAAAATAAAACATATGTGCAGAAAAAGCAGAGGATGTTCAGAATATGCCATTGTTTCCAGTGGGAGATGCCGAACACGCCGCAGACCAGAAGAACCATGTAGCTGAAGAGGCCGATAAATTGAACTTGCCCGGTTGACAACATCACGGGCGTCCCGTAACCGCCCAGAATTCCCAGGATGGCGATGAGCATCGAATCATACCGGACCGACAAGCCACCTGAGAACACGGTCACCAGGAACATCAATGCAAAGGCGTGTCCGGCGGAAATGAGATGATAGTATTGGGAGGCAGCGAACACGCTGAAATAGAGGGCTGCGATGCCGCCGCCCAGGAATCCCTGACCCAGGAGATGGTATTGCTTTCCGAGAACACGGACGCCGGCCGCGATCATCCCCGCGCCGGCCAGGAGGCTCAACGTGACCCGGCCCATGGGACCGATCAGTTCGCGCTGGACGGAGTATTTCAGGAAAAATCCGATCGCAGCGACCAGGATCACGATACCGACCCTCAGGAGCCAGTTCGTTGCCAGCGCATATTCCATGGAGACTCCATCCGGCCGTTTGTCAGCGCCCACGAGTATCCAGTTCCAGATGCGTGACATCAGACGCTGCAGGGCAAGTTCGAAGCTGCCGGGTTGCGCTGGGATGGATGGTCTGAATGGGCCGGCAGGCGGAGCGGGTAGTTTCTCATCCCGGTGTGCTGGCTCGGGAATCACCGGTGAACCGACACACTCCGGCACCTGTCCGGGAGTTTCGGGTTGCGCCGGAGCTGGTTGTTCTTCCTGGCACAGTGAATCCGGTGCTGGATCGAGGGGTTTATATGCTTCGGGAGCAGGTGCTGGCTCAGTATCTGAAGTTCTGGGGATTAAAAGCGGTTCTCCGGCAGGGATGACTTGCGGAGAGTTCACCGGTTTCGGCGCATCGGCAGTCATCGGTTCCGGAAATGCAGACCGCTCCAGTGGTGCAGGGGCGGGTTTTGGTCGGGTGGAGCGATCCGATTCGAGGATTCTCTGGATCCGAGCGAGGGTCCGGATGATGTCTTCCTGTTTGCGGGAGATGCTGAAGATTTTGATCATGAAAACGATGGGAAACAGGAACAGTATTCCAGCAATGACAAAGAAGCCGATCATCGGAAAAACCCTCCGGCCGATGCTTAGTGATGGGGTGTTCGACCGATACGAATGTACCAGAACCAAGGTAAATCAGGCAAGTGATGTCAGAGTTGTGATTTTAGACGGCTCACCCGTTCTCAAACTATTGTGTTTGTCTGAACGCAAGATTTTAACAGAAAAGCCAACTTTCCCTTGTCAATCGACAATCCAGACCGCTCAAAACACAAGTAAGCAATCTGTCGCCTCAATTCACTTACCGACCAATTACATCGAATGCACTCCACCTCGTAAAATGCCCGTTTGAAGTGGTCATCGAGATCGATAAACAGTTCCATGTGGCTCTATGACAGGCGAATTAATCAACTGATCTGCCGGAACACCCAATTGTGGAAACAGTATCCCCACTTTCTCCAGTAAAGGTTCTGATACTTGTTACTCATCTCAAGTGAAGAGGAATTTGCTTGTTTTCCTAGATACCTTTATAATGATCGCAGAATCGGTCTTATGAGGAAGGATAGATGAAAACAAGAGAATACAATGCGATATCAGCAATCTTCAAAAATCTGTTAAAAGAGGAGCAACGAGGCTTTCGGTTTTTCTCAGATGCTGCTAAGTATTGTGATGACTTACACATGAAATCGCTTTTCGAGAAACTCGCTTCGGCGGAAGTCGAACATATTGATCTCTTGCAGGCTGAAATGAATAGATTGCAGAACATGAGGGATTCCCTAAAAGAGGATCATTTACTGAGGACACGAACAATCGAATACGCTGACAAGGAAATACCCCTTATTATAATAGATCCTGATGATAAGTCCGATATCGCAGTCGACGCTGTGACTTTATTCAAAGTCGATGAATTTAAGACTCTTTTTGAAAAATTAAGCATGGATGGAATTTATAGACTGGCGATGCGAATTGAGTTCGATAATTGTAAGTATCTTGTGGAAGCCTCCCATAAAATGAAATCCCCTGACTCCCGCAAGATTCTTCTCAAGTTGGCACAAGAAGAAAAAGAACATTTTCTTTGGATTGAAGCGCAACGCAAAAAGACTAAAACCTGATACGTAAATTCAACGTACGATATCACAAAATTCAACACAATGCATTTTATCATGGTCGGTCTGGAATTATCATTGCAGTATATCCCACCTTCATCTCATACCAAGTTCCCCACAATAGTACAGTATGTAATTTTCGGATCGGAATCCTCAACACATTCTATCGTGCCTCCATACAAAAACAACGTCTAATTCCTTTTAATAGTACATCTAGCAGGTTGCCGATGGATCTGGAATGTATCTGAACAAGTCTGTTAAACTCAAGGAACAGCTAAAACCGGTCTTATTTCATATGGGGGATGAAACAGCTTATATCAGCAGAAGAATTTTCCTGCAAAAGTTTACCAGAGGTTAGCCAGAAAGATTTTGACCTAAAGTCGGCCCACAATCATCATTCTGTAATTTATTATTTTTAGAGATTTATTTTTAATACGCCCGACAGGATTCGAACCTGTGACCTCTTGCTCCGGAGGCAAGCGCTCTATCCATCTGAGCTACGGGCGCAAAGACTGTCCGACTCTACTGCGATAACAAAACCATGTCAAGCAGTTATTCAACAGAAGCTGCCCATCGGCTCCCCCTCGATCAGAATCCCGGAGACAGCCTCTGCCATCAATACCTATAGCGTCATTTTTCCACCTGGCGCCAATATCTCCACACGCGTGTTTCCCATGACCTGGTTCACAAAACTCTGAGGGTTCTGCTCAATCACCTCCCAGGTATTATAATGAATCGGTACCACAATCCGCGGGTTCAACATCCGCACCGCTTCCGCCGCATCCGCCGGACCCATCGTAAAATTGTCACCGATCGGCAGAAATGCCACATCCAACCGATGGATCCGCCCCAATAACTCCATTTCATAACTCAACCCAGTGTCCCCGGCATGATACAGGTTCTTCCCTTCCACCGTCACGATATACCCACACGGATTTCCCGTATAAATCACCTGTCCACTCTCTTCGATCACCGCCGAACCATGAAGCGCCGACGTGAGTTTGACCTTCCCCCATCCAAACTCCTTCCGGCCACCGATATGCATCGGATGCACCCGGCACCCCTTCTTTTCCAGATATAACGCCAGTTCAAACGGAGCGATCACCAGAGCGCCAGTACGCTTCGCAATCGGAATCGTGTCGCCTATATGATCCGAATGACCATGCGTCACACAGATCACATCCACATCCAAAGTCGCAGGGCTCATGGCGGCCTGAGGGTTCCCGTCCAGAAACGGATCTATCATCAATCGAACAGCATCTGTTTTAATCATGATTCCAGAATGACCCAAATATACGATATCGATCATTGTCAACCTCCTGTCGTTATACAGCCCATGACATATCCCGTTCATATTCTCATAACCAATCACCACAGATACCAATCTGCGGGCAACAAAATTCATATCAAAATTTATCCGAACTGCCAAATATGAAAAACAATCAGCCACAATTCACAATCACTTTCCGGGAAAATGATTCGGAATGAACAAAAAAATTGTTCAGCAAGTGAGAACCTGCCAGAATCCCCTCAATCAAGAGGGGTGGCTCTGCGAAGCCACGGTTTGATTGGATTCACCATGGCTTCTCGGTGAGCGAAGCAGAGACGGGGTGTGTTCTGACATTCCGGATACACACCCCGTCACGCAGAATCAACGCGTTCAACGGGTGTATCCATTTTCACTATCTTGATTCTGCGTGCCACCCCTCTTTGTAGAGGAGATTTTCACTGTGAACGGTTACGAACAAAATTGATCGATGTCCGGTTGCTTATCCAATTTTGTTATGCGTCTGAATCCGTTTGACAGATCAATCCGATATCACCTATAGATGTTCCAACCCATTTTCGGGGTAGGCCTCCCCCAGAAAGGAATCGCTCGTGCTGGATATCCTGCTCATCAATCCCAAGATCGGCATCTACACAAAAGTGTTCAAACCCTTCATCCCCCTCTCCCTGCTGGCAACCGCATCTCTGGCGGATCAGGCGGGTTATTCCATCGAGATCCTCGATCAGCATATCCACAAAAACTGGGAAAACCTGCTGGCGGATAGGCTCCGGAAACACAAACCCCTCCTGGCCGGAATCACATCCATGACCGGCGCTCAGCTCCGCGGTGCGCTCCGCGCCTGCGAGATCATCAAATCCCACAGTGATACTCCGATCGTGATGGGTGGCGTACACGCATCCCTTTTCCCTCAAGGAACCCTGTCTCATCCCGGCGTCGATTATGTTGTCGTGGGAGAAGGCGAGACCGCTCTCCTCCAGCTCGTTCAATCCCTCCAGGGTCACAGAAACCAATCCGATATTGCCGGACTGGGCTATAAATCCAACGGCTCCCTTCAGATCAATCCCCGCGGAGCGTTTCATCATCTGGACGATCTGCCGGATATTCCCTATCACCTGACGTCCGTGGAACCATACCTCCATACGTATTTTTGGGAGAAAAAAGTGATCGAGATCGAAAGCTCCAGAGGATGCCCCTATAACTGCGGATTCTGCTACAACGATGCCTATAATGACCGGCAATGGCGAGGCCGCAGTCCGGAGCGCATCATTGCCACCATCCGGAAACTCGTTCTTCGCTACGGCATTACCAACATCCTCTTCATCGACGACAGTTTTTTTATCGATGCCGCTCGCGTAATGGAGATGGTGGAACGGCTGGAAAAAGAACCCTTCCGGATCAAGATGGGATTTCAGGGCCGTATCAATTCCCTGGCACGCTTTTCCGATACCGAACTCCAGCGGCTGATCAGAGCCGGAGCGGTATTCTTTCAGTTCGGCGTCGAATCCGGCTCACCCCGAATCCTCGAACTGATCAACAAGAAACTCACCATCGACGAAGTACTGAGCATCAATTCCCGCATGAAGCAATTCCCGGACGTCAGCGTGTTCTACAATTTCATGGTCGGACTCCCCACCGAAACAACGGATGACGTCCTGGCCACGGTCGACCTCGCTTGGCGGCTCCTCGATACCAATCCCCGAGCCTATCTGGGGACAATCCATCTGTATAAGGAATACCCTGGCACTCCCCTGTTTCATCATGCACTCGTTGCGGGCTATACACCTCCCCGGACGCTCGAAGAATGGGCGGATTACGACTGGCAAAGCGTCGTGCTGCGCTCCCAGGATAAAGAACTGAGTCACCTCTGTCGCGCCGTTTCAGCAGCGTCCTATTGTGTGGATCGAAAAATTGAAATGCTCGGGGATTCCCGATTGCTCGCGATGATCTCCAATCTGTATCGTCCCATCGCCCGATTCCGGTTCAAACACAAATTTTTCCGGTTGATGCCGGAAGCACATATATTCTAAAAAAGTTTCTGCTATCCAGAATCAAAGGGACAGAAAAAATGCTGACGTCCCGTATTTCCGGATTGGACGTTCCAGATGAAACGATATTCCATGATTACAGAAGGGAAAGCAAACAGCTCTCCATTCCTAAATGGTCAATTTTTTCAGACCGAACCGGGGAGCGAACAATCCGCCATCTTTCCCTTTATCACTCAGGGCCGGATCCAACTGGAGCATTTTCTGGTAATAGTCCATCGCTTCGGAAAAATTGCCCCGATCATACAGCAATCGTCCCAGATTGTTCATCGTGGCGATGTCTTTCGGCTGTGTTTTCAACGCTTTTATATATTGTCGGATGGCGATATCCGGTTTATTCATCTTTTCAAACAACACCGCAAGATTGTAACGAACATCCGGTAACTCGGTCGTTTTGAGAATGGATTTCAGCTCATCGATCGCAGCCAGTGTGTCATCTTCTTCCAGAGCCAATTCATACATCTCCAGATGTTCCCGGATCATCC
Source organism: uncultured bacterium (assembly GCA_964512995.1). Classification (GTDB taxonomy): domain Bacteria; phylum CSSED10-310; class CSSED10-310; order CSSED10-310; family CSSED10-310; genus CAZELM01. The sequence continues at coordinate 34,994 of CAZELM010000036.1, read as the reverse complement.
CCTTGAACTTGTCGACATTGACGAGCTGGTCCAACAGGCCATTCCGGGCCATTTCAGCCAGTTCTTCCAGACTTTTCCGAATATCGGTATCTTTGGTGACTTGCAGCCGGATGATCAGTTCATCGCCGTCATATTGAACGATTCCATTCGGGAGATCCAGTGTTTTTTCATTCTGAATGAACCGGGCGGTTCGGGCGAAAATCGCTTCGATTCCTTTGCCCAGGACATTCTCATCATCTGGTTTGATATAGTCATTTTTCATCGTCCAACACCTCCAGAGCCAAACTCTCATAATCTTCAGCTCCGTTGGAAACCGGGTCGTACAAAAATATCGGTTTGCCATGGCTCGGGGCTTCCGCAAGACGGACATTCATCCGAATCACTGTTTTGAATACTTTGTCTCCGAAGAATTTCCGCAGTTCCTCAAGAACCCGCTCGGATAACTTCGTTCCCGACTGATAAATCGTCGGCAGGATGCCGGTAACATTCAGTTTGTGATTCAACCGCCGCCGGACCAGTTCAATCGTGTTCATCAATAAACTCATGCCTTCCAAGGCATAAAAATGCGTCTGCACCGGAATGATCACTTCTTTCGCGGTTGTCAGCGCATTCAACGTCAACAATCCCAATGATGGCGGACAATCCAGAAAAATATAATCATACTGATCCTGAATGGGAGCCAGCTTCTCACGGAGCATGATTTCACGACCGATCGTATTGACCAGTTCCACCTCAGCTCCGGACAGATGGATGGTGGATGGAGCCAGAAACAGGTTTTTCAGATCCGTCTCCCGGATCACTCCGTCCAGAGGGATATCCGGGTCGATCAGGACATGGTAAATCGATTTTTCGGGAGTTGCTGAACTGAGACCAAAACCGATGGTGGCGTTGGACTGGGGATCCAGATCCACTAACAGAACCTTCCGATTCTTGAGCGACAAAGCCGCAGATAAGTTCACGGCAGTCGTGGTTTTTGCACTGCCCCCTTTTTGGTTCGTTACGGCAATCACTCTTGGCTTTGTGAACTTCATCGGTTGATCTCCTGTCATTTTCCGGCTGAATGCAAATCTCAATCTAACAAAAACAAGGCACCCGGTCAAATAAGACCCGAATTCACTTCCCTGGGAGGATAACGATCATTCGGTTTGCTCGCACTCCCGGGTGTTACCGGACACTCCGATCAGTTTTATGTCCGGATTCAGATCGTGCAGCAGATCCGGGAGATGCCCCACGGTTGGCACCAGATGTTCCCATCCCCCGATATGAACCATTTGACCCGAAGCCAGTTTCATTGCACACTCCCGGATCCGTTGTGCCAGATACTGTTCACGATCCGGGTCCATTGTGGGACCGACATGTCTCTGGCGAATCGCTTCGCGAGCCGTTTCCAGTTCCAGTTCAACCATCTCCTGGTAATTCTGAACCGGCTGACCGATCAGATAATCGAGATTTTCCATCGTCACCAGCCGCCGAACATGGGGAAACAAGGGTCGAATAAAGGTATTGCTCTCCACGGGAATAATCGGTATATCAAACAGCCGCCCGTATCGTTCAGCTGCACGCCATTCGTATGGCACTGCCATTTGGAGCAAAACCGCTCGCAAAGAACCATTGAACTGGATCAGTTTTCGCCGTTTGGAGGTATTGATGAGTTCCGGGTGCAGACGAGAGATATTACTCCAGAATCGTTCCCGCAACCGATCAGCCAGTCGATCCCGCCATGCCAGAGACCATGGAGCGATCTCCACTGAGATAACCACTGGGGCGAGGTGTTTCAGAAGTTTCCATAGAGAAAATATCCCTCTCGGAGCATTGTGAATCGTTCCGATAAGCGTCAGATGCACAGGTCTGCTTTGTTTCTCAAGCCTGGTTGTCATGGTGATAAGACGTTAATTTTTCAACGTGGACAGATAAGTCTGAATCAACCGAAGGGTTTCCTCCGGGCATTCTTCCTGGGGAATATGACCGCATTCCGTAATGATTTCCAATTCGGCAGCAGGTAGTTCCCCTTTCAGCCGTTCTGCGATCACCACCGGAACCATCCGATCTTCTTTTCCCCAGATTAAAAGTGTCGGCACATGTATTTGCGAATAACTCGCGATATAGTTATCCACATCGTCCGGTATAATCTGTTTGACTGTCTGGATCATCGCATGCTGATTGCCGGGCATCTTCATGACTCGCGAATACTCCAGAATCATATCCTCGGTAATACGGGATGGATCATGGAAACACTCCTTCAGAACCATCCGCACCTGGGCTTTGGGAGAGATCAGGTTGATTCCGATCCGTCCCAGGGACGGAACCTTCAATAATGACATGTGATGGGGTAATTTCTGCGGATAGGCTGCTCCGCCAATAATTACCAGACCACGAAGCCAGGATGGATTTTGTTTTACCATGACCCCCGCAGTGCCCAATACCACCGCACCGCCATACGAATGTCCCATCAGAATCACATCGGACAACGAATGATCCAGGATGAGATCCAGAAGCAGTTCAACTTGATCGAAGATGGAATATGCGGAGTCGGATGGTTTTGGGGAGTTACCAAATCCCTTGAGATCAACCGTAAATACAGAAAAGTCCTGGGATAATGGTCCGACCAGATGACGCCATGAATACGAGTGGCCACCAAATCCATGGATCATGATAATCGGAGTTCCTCTTCCTGTTTTCTGATGATGCAACCTGATTTTTTCGTTCACTCTCATCATGCTTCTCCATCTACACCTGCGGGAATGCCCATTCCCGTAAAGCCGGCATGATAGATGATATCCATCAAAAAATAAAGATCATTCGCAGTCTTTCTCCCGGCGGGAGAAGGAGGTCAAAAGTGATCGATTTGGGCAGGTTCCTTCTTTACCCTCTCCCAGCCCAGCGACCGGGAGAAGGTCGCCGGTTGGTCCAGCATGGATCACTCCACAAACCTGACCGGCAGGGTGCGGGTATTACGTTCGGTCTGGATCGCACCTGGTTTTGCCACCATAACCCCAGGGGGAGGGTATCACATCTCTGCCGGTTCCGAGCAGAGAACCGCTCAAAACACAAATCCCTTTTCTCTGAACAACGTGAGACAGATTTCAACAATCTCCGAATCATAGTGGATACCTTGATAATTCTTGATTTCATTCAACGCATAATCGATCCCCAGTGATGGCCGGTATGGACGATGAGATGAAATGGCCTCCACCACATCCGCTACGGTGATGATTTTTGATTCCAGTCGAATATCTTTACCGGTGAGTCCGCGTGGATAGCCGGATCCATCGATGTGTTCATGATGCTGAAGAATGATTTCTGCGACCGGCCATGGAAACTCAAATTCAAGCGTCTGGAGAAGATCATATGCGATTTGAGGATGTGTCCGGATCAGACTGATCATGATGTCGTTGAGCTTGCCGGGTTTGCTCAGTATTTCGGCGGGCACGAATATCTTGCCCATATCATGGATCAGACCAGCCATAATCAGACCTTCAATGATATCCGGATGCAATTGCATTATTTTGGCGATTTCGGCAGCCAGCTTTGTCACCCGCTGCTGATGTCCGGCTGTAAATGGATCCCGCATCTCCACCGCCATGGCCACCAATTGAATCGTGTTGGCTCGAGCTCTGCGAAGATTCTCGAGTGAGACCTCCAGAGCTTTCTGTAACCGGCGCCGCTGAACAGCGTACAGGATCGACCGCGATAATAACCGTCCATCCACCTCCCCCTTCACCAGATAATCCTGGGCACCTTGGCTCACAGCTCCACATGCTATGTCCTGATCATCGAGATTCGACAACACAATGACCGGCACTTCCGGCCATTGCCGATGGAATCGCTGAAAAGTTTCGATCCCATTACTGTCCGGCAAACCCAAATCCAGCAGAACAGCATCAAACAAGGAGGTTTTGAGAAGCTCCAATGCGGTTTCCAGTCTCGATACAAATCGTACACTGAAGAAGGCAATATTCTGATACGATAATATCTTCTCCAGAAATCGGATGAAGACCGGATCATCTTCAACAACCAATAATGTCAGTTCATGCCTGCCACTCATCCTCATTCCGTAGGTAATTTGACGATGGTGAACCAAAATTCCTCGATGATTTTCACAACTCGAATGAACTGCTCGAAATCGACCGGCTTCGTAATAAAACAATTGGCATTCAGATTATATGACTGGAGGATATCCTCGTCTGCCTGAGAAACCGTGAGAACAACAACCGGAATACGCCGTAAATTGCTATCGGATTTTACTTCTCTCAACACCTCCCTGCCATCCTTCCGCGGCAGGTTCAGATCGAGCAAAATCAGATCAGGCCTGGGTTTTTCAGTGTATTTCCCTTCCCGGCGGAGGAAAGCCATGGCCTCAACACCATCCGCAACAACATGCAGATTCACCACGAGTTTGTCTTCTTTCAGTGCTTCTCGGGTCAGACGGACATCCGCTTCATTATCTTCCACCAGCAAGATGTCGACCGGCCTGCTGATCATAAAATCATCCATGATTCCCCTCTCTTATCCGAATAGTAAAATAAAAAGTTGCACCATGCCCTTCCTGTGATACGACCCAGACCTTGCCCTGATGCCTTCCAATGATTTTTTTCACAAGAGCCAGCCCGATTCCCGTACCAGGATATTCCATTTCCGTATGCAACCTCTTGAACACAATAAAAATAATCTCTTTGTGTTTCTCCGAAATGCCAATCCCATTATCTTTGACGGAAAAAACCCACTCATTCCCGGATTGAACGGCAGAGATATGAATGCACGGTGGTTCCTGGCTTCGAAATTTAATCGCATTCTGGATTAAATTCATTAAAACGCGAGAAAACTGATTTTCATCCGCCCAGATCATCGGCAACGGATCCCATGTAATTTTCGTTTCTGTTTCTTCAATTGTAAACCGTAAACTCGATACAACATCTCGCAATACTTCCTGGGAGTCCACCAGAGTGAACGCTTTCCCGCGAGTACCGACCCGGGAGTATTCCAGCAAGGCCAGAATCAACTGCTGCATCCGCGTGACCCCGGTTGTAATAAATGTAATGAATTCAATGGCTTCTGGTTCCAATGTTTTTTCATATCTGCGGACCAGAAGCTGACTGAAACTGGCGACATTCCTCAGAGGTGCCTGAAGGTCATGTGAAACGGAATACGCAAAGTCCTCCAAATCCCGGTTCGATCGCTGATACTCCTTCAACAAGTGATCCCGTTCATCTTTCGCCTTCTTCTGGACCAAAATCGTCCACATCCCCTGGCTTAACAAGGTCAGTTGCCGGATATCCGACTCCGAATATTCTTCCACCTTATTCGCAACACCAACAATCACCAGGACCTGGCCGTCTTCTGTCACGGGTACATTGATATGTCGGGATAATGGGATATGCGCCGATAGATAGTCCCGATCTGATCGCTCAATACACTGATTCACCACCAACGGCTGCTGGGTTCGAACGATCTCGTTGATAAACGACGCCTTGTTACAGCTCTCCACTGATAATTCCATGCGGCAGATCTTTTTAGCACTTTCTGAGAAATAAATCTGGCAGAGCTGCTGACTGGAATCATCCATAAATGCAACATACCCACATTGGCTTCTCGTCAATTTCTCCGCTTTTTCAAGCGCTGCCATGACGATATCATGCCGGGAACTCCGGGACATCTGATGAAGTTCCAACATCGACTGCACCCGCAATTCATTCAGGCGAAGCATCTCCTGATCATGTTTTTCCTGAGTGATATCCCGGAAAACAATCACAACACCCAATATCAGCCCATTCTGTTCTCTGAGCAGTGCTGCATTCTCCGCGATATTTCGTACGATCCCTTCAGTGGTCACCAGCTTTTTATTTGTATGTATAAAATTATTGTCAGATTCCAGGATCGCTTCCAGAGGATAAGCCGCATCCCGGCCGGTTTTTTCGTCGATCGTCCGATAAACATCCAACAGGGATTTTCCAATGGCATCACTCCGGCGCCAGCCGGTCATGGTTTCCGCTCGCTCATTCATTTCCTGGATCAGATCCGCAGTATCAATGGCAATCACACCATCACCAATCGAATGCAGCGTCACCCGTAATCGTTCTCTGTCCTGTCGAACGACCTGTTCCATCCGCTTCCAATCAGTAACATCCTTCACGATTGCTTCAACGACCTGTTCACCGGTATGAGCATCAACGGCCGTAAAACTGTTGTGGATAACCCACCGGTCATCTCCTTTGAGTGTCTTGAAATGATATTCATATCCATGGATCTCACCACATTCTTCCAGTTGTTTGCGGATCGTTCCGACCTTTTCAGTATACTGGATGATATGGTCCATCCGTTTTCCGATGAGTTCATCAGGCGTGCATTCCAGATCTAATATCTCTACGATAGCCTGGTTCGCAAAAAGCATGACACCATCGCTCCATCGATATCGATAAATCCCTTCTCTTGAGAAATCCACCATCCGGCGATAGATTCGATAGACATCATCATGATCCTGCTGTTCATGTTCCGTTGATTCCTGATGATCCCGTTCCCGATTGAGTTCCGCCACTTTTTCATCCAACTGTTTCCGGATCGATCTGACACGGATGGACGAGATCCAGATGGAAAGAATCATCACGACGATGGCTGCTGAAATATATGTCATATCATCACTCCGACATTCCTTTGCACCGGAACCCGGCTCGCACAACGATCGCTGGCCCTCTCGATAATAAAGCTTCCGACAATCTCCCGCCCCCAGTTGGATCGATGATCCGATAGCAATCCGGAACCGTTCGTTTCATGGGAGCGGATCCCTTTCAGTGATGATCCGGTATATCGGTGACGATTGGATGGATTGCCGGATGGATTGATAACGATGATATCGATCCGTGTATATCTCTGATTGCCCAGGGGATGGAGTGAATGTTTTCCGTATATGAACCATATGATCGGCAGCCCCCTGAATGGATGGATATATTCCGACACCGACAGATGCCAGGATTGCAGCCCCCAATACCGTTGCATGCGAATTTTGCAAAATAGACACCGGTCTTAAATAAATATCAGCCTGCATTTGATTGAATACATCCATGGTCGTACATCCGCCGGTCAATCGGATTTCTGATATCGGGAGATGCAATTCATGAAACACGTCGATAATCTCCCGATTTTCCATGGCGATCCCTTCCATGACCGCTCTCAGGAGATCATGGGGTTGATGAGCCAGGGTCAGTCCCAGCAGCATCCCGGTTGCTTCCGGAATCCAATGCGGCGCAGATGCTCCTGTCAGATAGGGATAAAAGAAAAGATTCCCATGGGGGGGATCTATAGCGACTCTGGACAAATTCTCAGGAGATGTATATCTGCCACTCGCAATGATCCCATTCATCCAATCCAATGCTGCCCCAGCGCAACTCTGCAATCCTTCCATCTCCCATGTTTCCGGAACGGCATGGAGACAACAGGTAACCCGCTGATGCGGGTCGATGATCTTTTTCGCACTGAAAATCAAGGGTACTGCGGCAGTTCCCAAGGTTATTTCGAGAATTCCTTCCCGTACAACTCCCGCTCCAACACCGGCACATTGCTGATCGCCACCCCCGGATATCAATGGAATTCCGGATATCAGCCCCATTTGTCCGGCAGCGGATGCAGACAGATATCCGACCGGGTAAGCCGATGGAACGAGTTTGGGGAGTTTCGATTCATCAATGCCTGTGAGATCCAGAAGTTCCCTGCTCCAGCGACGATCCGAAATATCCAACAGCCCAGTCGCTGATGCATTGGACAAATCGCAAAAATACCCCTGACATCCCATTCTCTGAAGAATAAAGTCCTGAATCAGAGCAAAACAGGCTACCCGGTTATAGATGTCAGGCGCATTTTCCTTCAGCCATAACAGCTTGGATAGCGTGAAAATCGGATTATTCGGAAGACCTGTGATGGCGTAGTATCGCGAATCCGGTATTTTCTTCCGCAGAGCATCGATCTGGGACATCCCCCGCAAATCCTGCCAGATAATGACATTACCCATCGGATGTTCATCCCGGTCCACGCAGACCACGGAAGCCCGTTGGTTCGTGATGCCAATTGCCATCACTTGCTCCGGTTTCACCTGTGATCGCTCCATCGCCGAACGGGCACACCGGTAAATCGTTGCAATGAGTATATCGGGATGAATCTCGACGCGATTGTCCATTGTATAGACCGGATTCGATGAACATGTCTCCAGACCGATCTCATTGCCCTCCAGATCAAACAGCCCCACTTTGACAGCAGTCGTTCCACAGTCAACAGCGAGTATCATCTGCTTCATGATTTTTCCTTTCCCAGATCCACAGGTGGCTCCTCAGTATACACTGCCTGCGATATCACGTTAAGTCCATTGGAAATTTTTTTCCCAGAACAGCCTGACACATGCGTGAACGATTCGTTCATCATACCGAGTCCCCTGAAAGTTGACAATTTCGATCAGCGCTCGATCGATCGGTCCAATGGGATGGGACGTTTTACTGGAGGCAATCGATTCAACGATATTGGCTACCGACAAAATACGGGTTCCCAGTCCGATGATCTCCTGTTGAAGTCCGCACGGATATCCGGAACCGTCGATCAACTCATGGTGTTGGAGAACGGCATCAGCGATTGTGGATGGGAAATGATTCTGTTTCAGAAGCGCATAGGCAATCCGGGGATGCTCCTGGTTGATTGCATCCACCAACTCCCGTAAATTCCGGTTCTGATTCACTGGCATTGGGATGATCAGAAGTTTCCCAAAATCATGAATCAGCGCTGCCAGGTAAATATCTTTTATTTGTTCGCTCAGGTCGCCCATTTCTTCAGCAATACATGTAGCTAACTGAGCGACCCGAATCTGATGTTGTGCGATTTGTGGATCGTGAGCCCCGATGATTGCATTGAAATGGTCGGTGAATTCCGGGTCATCATTGTATTGCTTCAGACAATCTGCCAGGTGCCGCCGCAAGTTGACACAAGCCCGAAAATTGTCCAATGTTTCCTTCAGTGTATACAATGAAATCGTACTTTTCGACAGATAATGAAATGCTCCCTTCTGCATCGACGTCAGCATCGTATCATAATCTTCGTGACCCGACATGATAACAATGGGCAGCTCCGGAAAACACTGGTTCAATGACTCAAATGTCTCAATACCATACGAATCCGGCAGGCTCAGATCCAAGAGAACCAGATCGAATGATTCAGAATTCAGTAACTGCTTGGCGGCAGACAGACGCGTTGCCGATTCCAACCGGTATTCTCCCGTTTCATCGACGTGTTTGACCATATTCATGATGGCACTGATATCCAACGGATTATCATCAACTAATAAAATTCTCATGATTCACATCCTTTCAGACTGAAAATCAGTATCAGATGCTCATTCTTTCCCGCTGTAATGGACGGAAATCCATGATCGGGATTGAAAAATAGAATGTGGAGCCCTGTTGAGGCTGCGATTCCATCCAAATTCGACCGCCATGCCGTTCCACAATCTTTTTGCATATCGACAATCCGACACCCGTACCGCTGTAATCGCGAGCGGGATGAAGCCGTTGAAATAAGTTAAAGATACTCTGCTGATACTCCAGTTCGATCCCGATCCCATTGTCGGTAAAAGAGAATATCCACTCTTTTTCTTTTCTTACCGCTCGGATAACCAGCTCCGGGACAGCACTTCTGTTGAATTTTGCAGCATTATCGATCAGGTTATTGAAAAGTTGTATCATCTGAACCCGATCACCCATAATCTCCGGTAATGGATCGGTGATTATCCGGAGATGCTGAGAATTGAGTTTCAATTTTAACGTGGCAGAAGATTTTTCGATTATCTTATTCAAATTCACAGGTTCAAATTGCTGTGATTGCCGATCGATACTGATAAATATCATTAAATCATTCAATAAATCCTGCATTCGTTTCACATCGGAGACGATAAAGTCGATGAATTCATCTGCTTCCGTGTTCAGCTTTCCCAGATAGCGTCGGTATAGCAGTTGGGTAAAGTTGGATATCCGGCGCAACGGTTCCTGTAGATCGTGAGATGCTGCATACGCAAATCGTTCCATATCCAGATGAGAAGACATAAGTTTCGATCGAAGCATCGTTTGTTCCTCCCGAATCTGCCGGCTGTTGAAAATCTGCCAGGCGCCATCGATGAGGAGGAGCAATTGCTGGGAATCCGATGCATTGTATGGCTCTTCTTTATTGAAAACACCCGCTACTGCAACCAGCCTTGAACCATTGAACACCGGAACATGCATGTGATGTGTGATCCGTTCGATAATGGCCGGTTGTCCGGCAAGAATGGCGTCAGAATGATCATCCGTCTCGGAAGAGTTAATAATTACAATGGTGCGATGCTGGATGATATGATCCAAAAACTGCTTGAAAAAAAGATAAAATGGTTCCATCTCATGTACATTGTCCAGAGCACTGATGGAGGGCAAGGTTTCGAGTAAGTGAATCTGTTCTCGTTCGTTCAGGATAATCAGATACGCCATTGAACTTGCAGTCAGACCAACCGCTCTGTCAAGTGTTTGTCTGATGATTTCATTCATCGGCTGATCAGCCATCTGACTCAGCTCAAGAAGAGCATTGATTCGATTCTGGGTCATAATCAACGACTGCTCCGCCCGACACCGTTCAACGATTTCCTCCTGAAGCTTCGCATTCAGATTCTGAAGCTCTTCAGTTCGACGGAGAACGAGCAATTCGCAATCATGATTGGAAATAGTAATCGATTTCAAGTGAGCGGTCATTGTATCGAATACTTCTGAAAACTCGCCGATTTCATCCCGTTTCACAGACCTTATCTTACAATCCAGGTCGCCCTTTCCGACTTTTCGAGCCACTTCACTTAGATGTTTCAGTCGCTTGGACATCGGGAAAATGATCCAGAGACCCAATGCCGAGAGAATGACTGCTGAAATTGTGGACATCCAGAGAATGAGCTGCTCCACTTCACGGATGGACGCTAAAACCTCCTCTTCATCATATTCCATCATCAGACGATAACTCCTCAGTGCCATCGTTTGATCATCAGGGGGTTTCAATTGGATGCAAAACAGATTCCCCACCTTGGGATCCGTTCGATTGAATTGGATGAATGCGTTTTCCGGTTTTACATCCGGTTGGAAATAAGGAAGTGGATCATGGAACAGATACTCTTCTGAGGAGCAGATGATCAGACCATCCTGCGTAAGAAGATGATACATCTTGGGACGGACGCCACTCGAAAAACGCGATACCGCCAGCCGATCCATCGCATTGCAGATATCATCCAGATTCAAAACCAGTTTAAGCACGCCAATGACCGAATCCTCCTCCGGAGATGATTGGGAGTCAGCAGGATCCTCATCAATATTGTTGATCATATCGTCTGACCGGATGGCTATACCGATTGTACAGGCAAACGTATCTGAACTTTGATCCTTATCGAAATCGCTGATATACCAGCCATTCTTAATAGAGGCCTGCCACCAGGATTCATCGTTCTGCCGAAAATCGGACGTTCTGCCGGACATGGCGATCACTGCCCCATATTTGTTCGTTAAGAAAATTTCACTGATCAGCAGATAATCATATTTCTGAGCATAAAACTGGATGATCTGCGCAAACTCCTTTGATAATGGTTGCTGCAAAATATCATTTACTACCGAATCGATTTGCGGGTCGTAATTGCGCCAGGACTGATCGATCCGGTCGATTTCCTCCTGGATGTTTACTTTCTGAGAATAAGCCTCATCCGATGCCAGAACAGCGGATTTTATTTTGCTGGTAAATGACAGCGTTGTGAATTCATCCAGACGATTCCCGATATGCCGGGAAATTTCGGTCATGATTTCCTGAGAGATGGTAACGGATTTTTCCAGAACGGTATCATGCATGTCCCGTATGACGAAACCGCGAAGAAGAAAACCTGAAAAGATAATCATGCATATCGCACCCCAGAAACTGAAGCCTATTTTATAAACCAGTTTCAATCCGTTTCATCTCCCAGAACCGGTAGCGAAAATCGAAATTCAGCTCCGATGCTATTCGTGGATTCCAGCCAGATCCGGCCGCCATGCCGTTCAACAATCTTTTTACACACGGCCAGCCCAATCCCTTTTCCCTCGCAATCCATTTTCGTTTTGAGTTGTTGAAATATCCTGAAAATTCTTTCACTGTGTTCGGGAGCGATACCGATCCCATTGTCCCGGACAGAAAATACACAGCATCCATCTCGTTGCTCCGCCGAAATGTTGATCCGTGGCGGAGATTCACGCCGGAATTTGATCGCATTGTTGATCAGATTCTGAAACAACTGGATCATCTGATACCGGTCAGCCATCAACACTGGCAAATCATGATGCTCAATGACGGCTCCGGAATGTTCGATCGCGATGCTCAGAACTCCCTTGACCTGCTCAATCAGATTGTTGAAATCCAACGGTTCAATGCTCATAGACTGCGTTCCGATATCCGAATAATGCTTGATGGCTTCGATCAGACCACTTAACAGAACGCTCGATTCAGAGATCTGTCCGATTAGAACATCTGCCTTTTGATCCAACCTTCTCTTATAAGTATATTCGAACAGCTCGATATTCAGTTTGATCGATCGAAGCGGCGCCATGAGATCATGGGTGACGATATCTTTGAACAACTCAATTTCACGGATGTAATGCTGAAGCTCTTCAATCAGCTTTTCCTGATTCTCTTTTGCATTCCGTTGGCAGATATGTTGCCAGACACCCTGCATCAGAAGCGTGAGCTGTTGGGCATCGATTTCATCATATGGTTCCGCTTTATTGGCAACACCAGCCAGAAGAACAATATCATGATTACCGTCCATGATCGGCACACTCATGTATCGTGAAATCGGAAAATGACCTTCCGGATACCCGCTTTTCGCCTCTGGAGCATTTTGATAATCATTTGTAATAAAAGCAGTCCGGTTTCGAGCCGCCTCCAGGAGCAGTTTGGTGTCAGGGATATAAAAGTCAACGCTCTTTTCACGCATCATGCAATCTTTCATCACACTTTTCGACCAGGCATATACCTTGAGAATCTTCTGTTTTGTATCGATAAAACCAAGATACCCGATCGCGCTCCGGGTCAGCCGTACACCCTCCTCCAAAGCAAAATCAGCAATATCAGTGACACTGGAATCCGTCATGCTGCTGAGACGGACAAGGGTTTCCAGGCGAGTGGCGATCAACTGCTGGATTTCCTCCATGCGCTTCTTGACCGTGATATCGATCGCAAATCCACCAATAACGGATTTCTTCCCCGTTTTAGGGATATTGAATTTATGGATCTCCAGAGTATGGAGAATACCATCCGGCGAAGGTATTGTTACGACATCCGTAAATAATCCTTTGGATTGCACCTCCCGATCTCCCCTTGCCAGGGCACTTCCAATCTCCTGCCCGAAATATTCCGCTGAAGTCTTGCCTTGCCACTTGGTATCCCCGATTATTTCCTCAGATGCACGGTTCAAATAAAGATAGCGCCCATCCTGATCTTTTATGAACGCCATCAATGGAAGCGAATTCATAAACTGAGTGAACTTATCTTCGCTCTCCCGAAGCGCTTGCTCTGACAGCTTTCGATCCGTGATATCAATCGACAACTGACATCTCACCATTCGATTGTCAGGCCATCGGATCGCCCGGATAATGCAACGGTACCATCTGTGCAACAATTCATTGTAACACTCCCATTCATGGGTTTTTCCTTCGTTTTCACCGAAAATTTCATGATTCGAACACGTCGTGCACGGCGTAACTCGGCCTTTCAGCGTGATATAACATTTCTGCCCATCCACATTCCCATATTGTTCACGTAACACCCGGTTGGCATATAACATATCATAAGTGACCGGATCGCTCACATAAAACGATTCGTTGATGCCATCCAGAATGGAATTCAACCGGCTTCGCTCCGACTCGATCTGCTTTTCCGCCTGGCAACTTCGTGTGACATCATGGAGCACAACAATGAGGCCAATAACCCAACCTTGTTTATTTTTGATTGGAGATGCATAATCCTCGACATAGCGCTGACGGCCATTCCGGGATGTCAGAATCCAGCGGTTCAGAGTTCGGGTCGAGTATTCACTATCCATGACCTCCATGACCGGCTGACTTCTCTTTCTGCCACTTTGCTCATCCTGGATGACAAACACTTCATCAAAAAACTTGCCAATCGCTTCATGCTGCTGCCAGCCAGCCATGATCTCGGCAATGCCATTCATCATCGTAATCTTCCCCATCATATCCAGTGTGCAAACGCCATCGCCAATTGAACGCAACGTAACCGACAGACGTTCCCGCTCACTGGTGATCTCCTCCTGCTGCTGCAGAAAATACTGATTCTTTATTTGTAACTCTGCAATCTGCGCCTTTAACAATTCGTTCTCTTTCAGGATAACCTGATAATTCATATTCTAGGCTCTCCCACTCGGATTCAGCTTCATCGAACCATCGTTATTCTGACTGTTTCGACGATGTGCGTCATAATTTCCAGTGGCCAGTAAATCTTCACGACTGTCAACCATCGAAATCACTCCTTGATTACAAAGGCATCGTCATTCCATCCGTTATCGATCCTGCTCATAAGCGATAACTCAAATTTAGCTTATTATATCATACTAAACGAATGATGAGAATTTTTTTTTTACTATTACAATGATTTGTTAAAAAGGAATTCAACCGCAAAGGACATGGGAAATCAATTCGCATTTCCTCGTTATCACCTTTCCGCCGAATCGGACATATGGTATAATATATGAAATATCGGACGTACAAGATGATACGTCACAACACATTTTGATCGAAACAGACCCGTTATCACATAATCACAAACCGCACAGCGTTCAGAAAGGAACTGGAAAAATGAATAAAATACCGCTCGAATCATCCTTCCGGGGAGCGATATCGGGAATAGTTCTCCTGCTGATTCTGCCGATACTCCTCACCATGAACCCTGTCTCGATTCTGGCATCCGGCGGAATGGGGGAACCATCTCGTGAGACACCCACAGCAGAACCAACCGCCCCACCAACACCCACTCCAACACCAACAATCAACCCATGGAGCGATTCCTTTGCAATTGCGACAGACGATGCGGGAGATATATATTACGTATCGTGCAACGGATATGGTCAGTTTTCAAACTATCACTGGATTCGCCGGATACAAGGTTCAAGTGTCACCCGGGGTGTCACAATCGATGATTTTGACAGCGACGGCGATCTGGATTTCATCACCGGCCGGCATTTCAACTCCAAGCTTTATTTTTACTTCTTTGAGAACGATGGCAACGATCTCTTCACATGCACAAAGTTAGCCGGCAAATTCAACTCCTGGAGCTGGTTCAGCGACATGTGCTCTGGGGATTTCAACAATGACGGGCTGGCTGATTTTATCGGCTCCTCGAGTGATGACTCCCTTGTCGGCATTTTCCTCAATCAAGGGGACGCCACTTTTTCTATGACCACCAGCAATCTGGGGGGAGCCGGTCGAGGCATCGATACCGCGGATTTCAATAACGACGGCATTCTGGATCTGGTGCGCGCCCGTTGTTGCGACGGCATGAATTACATCTACCTGGGTAATGGCGATGGCACATTTCAACCGGGCGTCTTTCTGGTGGACAGCGGCGATGATCCATACGGCGTCATCTGCGGCGATTTCGATCGCGACGGTGATATCGATATCATCACCGATGCCGGAAGCTGGGGTGATTCCACATTTCTGAGAAATGATGGAACCGGCACATTCACCAGTCAGGGCACGATCCCATCACTTGATTTGAACAACTACGCCAATTATGACAGCTTTGATTTCAACAGCGACGGTATTCTGGATGTCGTCGCTGTCGATTACAGCGGCCAGCATGTCTATTATATCCCCGGTCTTGGCAACGCGACTTTCGGAACACCCCAACAGATCAATACCTCCGGAATCTATTATCCACTGGGCGTTTCCGCACCTTTCTACGGTCAATGGCCCAATCCGCTGCCATCCGGAAAACCACGACCCGAAATCTCCCCCATCCAACAATCCATCGCGTTGGGTGATACCGCTTTGTATGATGGCTCCGGATCAACCGATCCCGGCGGCGGTATCTCTCAATATGAATGGTTCTTCGGAGACGGAACATCCACCAGCGGCAGCGCAACCGCTTCCCATGCCTATTCAGCAGAAGGCATCTATACCACCAAACTGAAAATTACCGATACCAGCAACAATATCGGATATCGGGCATCCCGGGTTGTCGTGCAGGGAGAACTCCCGATCGCCGACGCCGGTGGACCCTACGTTCTGAACGAATCATATGCCGTGGGAGGCATCTATACCGCTCCCCTCGATGGAACCGGTTCGTCCGATACCGAAGGTCTGGTTGATTACCGCTGGGAACCAGGAGATGCATTCGGGGATGACTGGAGTAGTGGCACTGCTACCAACTGGACTCCCCTGTCCGGCACCTGGACGGTCATCAATAACGCATACAATCAAAGCAATGCATCGGAATCACGGGCTCGCGCCTATTTCTCCAATCAGGCCAATCTGCTGGGTGACTACCGGATCGATGTCGATGTGACGATCAATTCCGGTGGCGGTGAGGAAGCGATCATCCTGTTCAGAGGTCAGGATGCCGGAAACAATTACGAGCTTCTGTTCCGGGGTCGGGGCGATGACGACATGGGAATCATCCGCCAGATCAATGGAAGCGGCACATGGCTCGCCGAAGCCGACATGCTCACCAATATCATCGTCGGCCAGACCTACCACCTGACACTCGAAGCGAACGGAACACTCTTCCAGGCATGGGTGAATGGGGATCTCAAACTGGTTTACGAAGGAGACACCACCTTTGCCACCGGATGGGTCGGGTTGTGTTCGTACATGACCAATGTGACATGGGACAACCTGGAGGTCACACCGCTCACTGCCCACGGATCCACTGTCACACACCGTTATTATGCCGGAACATATGACCTCTCTCTGACGGTCGAGGATGCCGCGGGGCAGACCGATACCGATACGACAACCATCGTCTGTGAACCCAATGATCCACCGGTGGCAGATCCCGGAGGACCGTATGAAGTCGATGAAAATCAGGCCAATTGCGGCGTCTGGACCGTTCTGTTCGATGGAAGCGGCTCCTCTGACGATTTTGGTATTTACCGTTATTTGTGGAATTTTGGCGATGGAACAACAGGAACCGGAGCCACTCCCACACACCAATACACCACTCCCAATACGTATACGATTTCCCTGACCGTGACAGATCATGCCCTTCAAACCCATACTGTTCAAACCTCACTCGTGGTGGGACGCAATGAAATACCCAACGCGGAAGCCAATGGCCCGTATTCCGCAGATGAATCCGATGCGGTGGGCGGATCATGGACCGTGAATCTCACGGCATCCGGATCGAGTGACGATGTCGGCATCTGCCGGTACGACTGGAATTTCGGCGATGGCACCACGGGAACCGGACAGAATGTCACGCATCAATATACGGCCGCCGGTTCGTATACCGCGACGGTCACCGTATCCGATCATGGACTCCAGACAGACACAGACACCGCTCCCGTGGCGATTCTGCTCAATGACCCGCCGGTCGCCGATGCCGGTCCGGACCAGAATTTCGACGAATCGCATGCGGTCAATGGCAGATGGACCGTATCGTTCGACGGAACCGGCTCCACGGATGATGTTGGCATCTATACATACAGTTGGAATTTTGGAGATGGAACAACCGGAACCGGCCCCACGCCCACACACGTCTACAATGTCGTCGGTGTCTATACAGTCACCCTGACAGTTCGCGATCATGGGCTTCAAACGGATACCGATACCATGACGGTCACCATCCTGGCCAATGACCCACCGGTCGCCGATGCCGGAGGCCCTTATTCGGTCAATGAAGAAGATGCCCTCGATGGGGGCTGGCTGATCAATTTCGACGGCTCCGGAACATCCGATGACGTGGGTGTTTACAAGTATGTCTGGCAACTGGGAACGGATACCTTTGACGGTAGTTATCCGAATGGAGATAAATGGATCATGTCGTATCAGGTGACTCAGAACGATGAGATCTCCATTCCCGGTGTTTCTTCCTGGGGTTCCCGGTATCTATTCAGCAGAGACGCATATGATCGCGATGAAGGCATGTACATCCAGGCAAAAGTCTATTCCTATTCAAGTTCGCTGTTCATGTGGGGCTTCAAAGATACCACCACATCCTATTCCTACTCGGATATGCCTTATGCCATCTATTTCTGCTACAATGCCATCCAGATCTATGAAGACGGCAATTATCGCGGGCAATTCAACAGCATCTCCTACGACACCTGGTATGATGTCAGGATCGAACTGAAGGAACCTGCCGGCGCACGGTATTATTTCCGGCCATCGGGAGAAACCAACTGGACACTGATCTATGACTCAAATTACTCTTCCGAAACACCATTGAGCAAAGGAGCCACACTGTATCAGGGCACCATGCGCCTGGATGACTTCCAGGAGACGGCTGCCGGACAACTCGTCGAGTATAAAATCTACCAACCGACATCCGTGACACTGACGGTGGAAGACAATGCGCATCAGGTGGATTCGGATACCACGGAGGTCATTGTCAGCGGCGGCGCTCCGGAAGCCAATGCGGGGGGACCTTATTTCAGCCACCTGGATATGCCCATCGTGTTTGATGGCTCCGATTCCTCCGACGATCATGGTATCGTTCGGTATCAATGGGATTTCGGTGACGGATCCGACGGAGAAGGCCAGAGACCTATCCATATTTACACTGCAGCATTTCCGAACGCCCAATGGGCCGTATCCGCAACAGCCAGCAGCCAATATAGTTCATCTGGCTGGAGCGCCATGCAGGCGACCGGAGAACCCAATGCCACAGCATGCGGTGATATCTCCCAAGCCTGGACAACAGCCTCCTCGGACATGGGCGAGCAGTGGCTGGAACTGACATATACCAATATCATCGACATCGGACTTGTTTCCATCCATGAAACCTTTAATCCTGGATTCGTGACCCGGATCGATGGATACGATGATCAGAATCAGGCGGTAACAATCTGGACGGGAACCGACAATGCCGCATGTCCGGGCTATCTGAACGCAACGATCGATCCGGTGTTTACAACGAATAAAATCCGGATCTACTGCAATACCAATGTTCCGGGATGGAATGAGATCGATGCGGTCCGTATTTCTGGTTCGCCGACAGAACAGCTCAGTTATCCAGTGACACTCACCGTGTTCGATTCGGGCGGACGGCAGAATACCGATACGACAATGGTGTATCTCGACCTCGATCCGCTTGCCATCTGTGTACCCTGGCAGTTCGAAGGCGGCCAGGAAGTACCGCATCCCGTCTGGTTCCAGGAAACCAAAGACAAGGTAACACAGACCAATACGGTAATCCTGAAAGGCATCGCCAAAGGCGTGTTCACGCCCCTGACCTATTCGTGGGATTTCGGAGACGGCACCTCAGCAGGTCCATTCACGGTTACAGACAAATGGGAAATCGAAGCTACCCATCAGTACACCGGCGTATCCCAGGGACAACCCATTACAGCAACCCTGACCATTACCGATGCGATGGGACATACATCCTCAGACAGTTATCACATGCGCGTTCAGCCCCGGACTCTCGATATCCAGGCCGATATCGCCATCGACAACGGATTATGGTATCTCCATAAACTGCAAGTCAGAACCCCGGGAACGACGTATGGATCATGGGAAAACAATTACAGCTCCCCATACCGCGCATCCTCGACAGCATCATCCATTCAGGCATTTGAAATCAACGGACATCGGGAGATCGGAGACCTGACCGAAGATCCCTATGTCGAAACAGTCCTGTACGGCATGCGTTCCCTGTTCGGACTGATCGCAAAAACACCCATCAGCGTTCAGACAGCCGGAGATCCGGACACCAATGGGAACGGCATGGGAGTTCAGGTCATGAGTGATCGTCCCATCTATGAAGGCGGCATGGTCATGGATGCGATCGCCGCCACCAACACACCGTATCGATTGGTTGAAACGAGCGGTTCCCTGGCCGGGCGATCCTACCAGGAAGTCCTCACGGATATGATGGATATGTATGCGTTTGGGCAACTGGACTCCGGAGTCAACCGCGGTGGTTGGCGCTATTCCTGGAACACGGATTGTGATAACTCCGCCTGCCAGTGGGCAGCCATTGGTCTTTTGGGAGCCGAAGATTATTTCGCACTGAATATCCCTGCCTGGGTAAAGACGGAAAACCAGGTATGGCTCAACTACAGCCGGAATGCATACAATGGTGGTTATGGATATACGTACGGCGGTGGAGAAACCCCTGCGCTGACCGCTTCGGCCATGGTGCAACTGGCTTTTGACGGCGTCACCACCGACCACGCACACTGGATTGCAGCGGAAACCTATATTTCCAATCAGTGGTCCTCATTCATCACATCCGATAACACCTATGGTCTGTATGCTTTCGTCAAAGCGATGCGTCTGGCCAACCCGGAACCCATCACCATTCTCCCCAATGGCGTCGACTGGTTCAATGATCCGACGCAGGGAGTCAAACGATTCCTGGTATACGATCAGAACAGTGACGGCTCCTGGAATGCCGGCAACTGGACCGGGGGGAATACATCATTAGCCATTCCCTGGTCGATCATCATGTTGTCTTCATCGCTGTTCACATTGCCCCCCGTTGCTGTTATCGAAGCGGATGGATCGGTCGTGACAGAGATGTATTGGGGTCAGGGCATGGAACTGTGTCTCGATGGATCAGCATCGTATCATCTGGATCCGTCCCGGCAGGTCGTCGGATTTGAATGGGATATGGATAATGACGGTCAGTTCGATGACTGCACGGATGCCTCCTGCTGTTATACCTGGGAATCCCTGGGAGACTATGTCATTGGGTTGCGGATAACGGATGACAGCTCTCCCGCCCAGCAGGATACCGCCTTGTGTACTATACACATCGTGGAACCCCCGCATGCTCCATTCTCGGTGATCGGCGGACCATATACCTGTACGGCTGGTTTACCGATAACACTCGACGGGAGCGACTCCTTTGATATCGATCCCGGAGACACCGTCACGGAATACTGGTGGGATCTCGATGGCCAGCCATGGGATTTCACGACCATTCGGGGAGGCCCGGAATCTGCGACCATCTCCTACACTTTCACAACCCCCGGATCCATCCAGATCGGACTGAAGGTCTGGGACAACGGCGTATTCAACGAAGATGTCAAAATGGAAGACAGCAGCTATACCACCGTATTCGTGGAAGCCAATCTCGCTCCAATAGCGGATGCCGGCGGACCCTATGTCATCGATGAAGGCGCACCGCTCCAGTTGAACGGCTCCAATTCATCCGACCCGAATGATGATCCGATCCAATACGCGTGGGATCTCGATTTCGATGGATCCTATGACGATTCCACCGATGTTCAGCCACAGTATACCTGGATGGATGACGGCACCTACTCGGTTGCGCTCCAGGTAACGGATTCCTTGCTGGAGAACACGGACATCACACAGGTGACGGTCCATGATCTCGCTCCACTGGCAGCCGTTACAGGAGATTCTCCGATTTTTGCCGGAGAGACCGGGAACTACAGCGCTGCCGGATCGACCTCCTATCCGGATACCATCGTATCCATCGAATGGGATTGGGATTACAATGGATCCGTGTTTAACCCATCCGGAGATACCGGGACATCTCAAACGCATGTTTGGGAGACGGCCGGAATGAAACAGGTGGCGGTCAGAGTCACCGATGACGACGGATCCAGCAGCATCGGCACGCTGCCTGTTGTAGTGGACGAAGCTCCGACTCCAACGCCGACTCCGGATTGTTTACACACCGGCGATATTGACAAAAATGGCATTCTGTCAGCAGGAGATGCTCAACTCGCCTTCTACATCTCGCTGGGGATGATCGTTCCGACCTATCAGGAACGCTGCGCCGCAGACTGTAACGGAGATGATGATATTACCATGGGAGACGCTCAGTCGATCTTCATGGCGGCACTGGGAGCGGGTCCCGGTTGTGTGCATTTCCTCTCCAAAGGAATACTCGCACCAATTCTCCGGACAACTCCCAAAGATCTGGATCGCAATGACGAAAACACCGATTCATCCAAAGATTATATCTGGACAGAGATGATTCAGACAGATGAAATGGATCTGGTGGAGATTGCCGTGATGCTTGCCAATCCGGTAACGCCTGTGACCGCATTCACGTTTGACCTGGCGTATGATGAAGCGCTGCTTGAGTTCACCAGTTGTCAGGAAGGAACCCTGGAACCGGATTGGGTGATGTTTGATTGTCATGACACTCCTCTGGATCAGGGACCGAATGCCATCATCAAAGCGGGAGGTTTTACTGCTGAAACCGGTATTGACACCAGCAGTTCCGGAAGTCTGATGGAATTGACATTCAAGGTGAAGAATCCGGCATATTTCCTGACTCAGAAGCCGGTGATCACGCTATCCAACCTGCTGGACGATATTTCCGGATTCACCATCCGGATTGAAACAGTCGGACCAGTAGCCAATTAATCTGAAATGGTTTTGAGTGAATCCCCCCTTGTGAAAACAGGGGGGATTCTTTATCCATCAATAATTCCAGCGGTATTGTACAAATCAGATCTGACAATGGACTTCAGTGAGCTGACAACGGACTTCAGCGATCTGACTGTGGGCTTCAGGAATCTGACAGCGGACTTCAGCGATCTGACAATGGACTTCAGGAATCTGACAATGGGCTTCAGGAATCTGACAATGGGCTTCAGGAATCTGACAATGGGCTTCAGCGATCTGACAATGGACTTCAGCGATCTGACAATGGGCTTCAGGAATCTGACAATGGACTTCAGCGATCTGACAATGGACTTCAGCGATCTGACAATGGA